>JAWKLZ010000001.1:1802480-2403307 GCA_041392475.1 Chitinophagales bacterium
AATGGGAAATTGGGGCCAGGTACATTGGTAATCAAAACATTGAAGACTGGCTTGTGGTTTTCTGCCAAATGAAATCGGGAGTACAAACGTGCTGCTTGATTGGCCAAACCAAAAGGAACGGCTTCCGCCATATTTGCCAGCGTTTTTGCACCGAGGGCTTTTTGGTAGGCTTTTCCACGCATAGCATTTTCGTGAATCACCTCCAAACGTTCGATCGGATCTTCAATATGAGTTGCCAACTGCAATAACATGGAAGAAATTTGATTGCCCGCATTATTCGCTTCTGCCTCTGTTCGGGTAGAAACGGGGACAAGGGCTACCAGAGATTTTTTCGGTAACTTCTTCTTTTCCAACAAATACCGCCGCAATGCTCCTGCACAAATTGCCAATATGACATCGTTTAGCGTAGTACCCATGATGTTCTTCAATGCCTTGATGCGTTCCAATGACAAAATAGAAGCGTTCCATTTGCGTCTGGACGAAATGATGCCATTCAGAGGCGTAGAAGGGGCACTAAATGGACTTGGAGGAGGATCGAGTCTTTGGACACGAGACAATACACCCGCTTTGAGGGTTGCAGATAAAGTATTGGTTATCAGCTTGGGAAACTTGAGGGGATTGGTGGCAAAACTCACCGTACTTTTTGCTATCAATGCCAATTCATTCGGCAAGGGTGCTGGATTATAGGGTTTTGGCGCAGGAATTTCTTTTAGTTTGGGGCTTATATCGTACAAAACACTCAAAATTCCTGCTCCTGCTACTCCGTCAATGGCTACATGGTGTATCTTCGAAATGACCGCCACCGAACCTTTTGGCACTTGCGAAACACTGTCGAGTCCTTCAACGAAAGTAAAAGACCACAAGGGACGGGAACGGTCGAGATGTTCGCTGAATATTTGGGAGGCAGTATCTCGCAGTTCTTGCCAGCCGCCTGGCTGGGGCAAGGCGATGTGACTGAGGTGCATATCTATGTCAAATTCGGGGTCGTCAACCCAATAGGGATAGTCCATGCTCAATGGCACAGAGACCAATCGCTGGCGCATTTTGGGGATTTGGTGGATGCGTGAAAGGATGATTTGTCGGAAAGTCTCAAATTTTAGAGAGCCTTCAATGACGACTACACTGCCTACGTGCATGGGGCTGGTGGGGGTTTCGCCATACAAAAAGGTGGCATCTAAACCTGATATGGCTTGGATATTGGGAGAGTTGAACTGATTGAGGATTTTATCTAACATATTGTAGGGGTTGTTTTGTTTTGGAATACAAAGATAGGGTAAAAGCGGGTATTGGTGGTGAAATGTTTTTGGAGGGCTTTCTTAGGCTGCAAGGACAGATATTTGCGGTATAATTTAGATTTAATTTGGATTTTTAGTGGGGAATGGGTAGTTTTGAACGGGGTTGGGTTTGGACATATAGAAATATCAACTATTTGAGGCTTTTTCTCATTTATTTTTATTGATGTTTCTGGTTGTCAAGAAAGTACCTAACAAATATCAACTAAATTATTCAAAAATGACTTGCGATATATGTGCACCTTGGTGTACATATTGACGAGTTCCAATCAATTATAATATATAAAATATTGACTTCAAGCAATTTGGTTGGCGTTATTATAAAAAATACGATTTTTTCACTACCTTAGCGGAACATCGAAATGAGTTTCAGGGGAACGCTAAGGTAGTGAAAAAACCAGAAATAAACAGTCATATATCAACCATATATGGACATTTATTTCATTTCGATTTTTATTAAATAACTGAAAGAAATGAAATTACTGAAAGTCAACTCCGAGAGGAGTTAAAACTGCTTGGAACAACGAAATATATGATAATAAAAATTAAAAAATTTTTACTACATATATTTCAACCGTTGTGTTTCATGCAAAAAAAACGCAGATAACTAATTTCATAACGAAAGCAAATTAGTCAGTTTTCAAAATAGTTTGCTCATAGGCATCTCTGACATTAAATTAAAAATGGTAACAATTGATAAAATAGATTTTACAAAACTCAAACCATATGGGGGTGATTCAAAAAAATGTTTTGAGCATTTATGCTATCAAATTGCTCAAAAAGAATTTGGACATTTAGGAACCTTCACTCCAATTGATGGTGCTGGCGGAGATGGAGGCGTTGAATTTTATTTACATCTACCAAATGGTGAAAAATGGGGCTGGCAATGTAAGTTTTTTGGAGATAACGGTAGATTGAATATTAGTTCAAGAGATTCTGCAATTGAAAATTCTTTGGAAACAGCTTGTAGAAATCATACAGACCTAACGAAATGGTTTTTGTGTTTAAAAACTGATTTGACAACAGATAGTCTTTCAAGCAAAGGGAAATTTAGCAAGGGTGAAAGAAACTGGTTTGAGAATGAATTACCAAACAAGATTCCAACAGGAAGAACAATTAAACTTGAACATTGGGGTGAATCATCTTTCATTTTGTTCCTAAAAGATTTAAAACATATTGGAATTCGGAGTTTCTTTTTCGGGGAACTTGAATTCTCCAATGAGTGGTTTAAGAAAATATTTGATGAAAACTTTGAAAAGGTAAAAGATAAATACGACCCAGACTTACACAGCATTGACAAATACACACAATCAAAAATAGACTTCTTACTCTTTGATTCAAATTATTGCAAACACATTGAACTATTAAAAAAAGACCTTCTTGAAAAGTCAAATCAAATTGAGGTTGCCCTAAAAGATTTTCGTGATGAAAAAATGATTAGTGAAAAGGAAGTAGTTCAACGAGAGAATTATTTCCTCCTCTGCAAAGAATTTAAAAATCACATTGCTTATGTTTTTGAAAGAGTTGAGTTTGTTTCCAACTGTTTCAAAAATTATTCTGAAGACCTTATTTCAAATTTTGATATTAAGGAAATAAGAGAAAATTTCTTTGAGCACTTCAGTAAGATTGACTATACAGTGTTTGAAGAAAAATCAAGAGCATTCAAAGATGCTTCGAGTATTTCTTATTTGATTTCAGACTTTGGAAACATCTACAATCAGTTCTTTAGAAATTACTTTCACGAAAAGCAAAAAGAACTTCACTTCTTAGCTGGTGCAGCCAAGGGGAAAACGCATATCTCATGTGATATTGTTTACAAAAAGATTAAAGAAGATAAGCCAGGCATATTCATCACTGGAGATAAGTTTACAGACGAAACAAATTTATCCGAAGCATTAAAACAGATTCTTGACATTAATCAGGAGTTCACCCTTGATGAATTTATTCAGGCACTTGACATTTACGGTTCAATTGTGAACTGTAAAATTCCAATTGTTATTGACGGATTAAATGAAACAACTTTCAATCGCTTCTTCTCTCCAATCTGGAAGAATCATTTAGGAAGTTTGATTTCTAAAATTTCACAGACAAATAATTTAATTATTGTAACTACTTGTCGAAGTTCTTACACAGGAAGAATTTGGAATGAAACAACAGATAAAATATTTAATTTCCTATATGGCTTTGAAGATTATGAAACAATTCTTGAAGCGGTAAATAAATATTTCAAAAAGTACAAATTGAAAGCTGATTTATTCTTTGCACCATTAGAAAAATTTAGTGACCCAATATTTCTTAAAATATTCTGTGAAATAAAAAACCCGAATTGGAAAACAAGCGATGAAGTTGGAGTAAACATTGAAGAAGAATCCACCTACGATGTATTCAATGAATACTTGAACCAAGTAAATAAAAGAGTTACACAAAACAATCATCTATTAAAAACAGGTGAGTCTTTCATCTCTGAAAGTCTTGCTGTCCTCTCAAATCATTTGTGGAAAAATAACTTAAGGGAAATTCCTGTAAAAGACTTTTACAGTCTAATTGACAGCAACAAGCCATACGAAAAGGATAAATCAAAAGCAGAGATTCTAATTAACGAAGGGCTTGTAGTTACCCGTGACATGAGAGACAAACAAGAGTATGTAAGTTTTACTTACGATATTCTTGCTGGATACATGATTAGTGAGAACTTAATCCACAAGAATCAGAATCTACAATATTTCACAAGCACAGAGTTTATTGAAAAAATTATTCAAGACACTGGACAGCATCCATTTTTTGAAGATGTAATTTCTTCTCTTTGTTTATTGTTGCCTCAGTTAAAACGAATTTCTGTTCATGAACTTATTGAAAGAGATAAAAAAGTAAAGTTTACAAGAAGCAAGGTATTTAAGTATTTGCCTAAAATTATTACCAACCAATTTTCAAAACGAATTTCATTTGCGAATTCTGCATTTGGTAAATCAATTATTTCACTGTATAAGTTACCTGCTCAATATGTAAAAAGCGAAGACAAAAATTTAGTAGCTAACCTTTTCTTTGGTTCTCATCAAAAAAAGAAAATTTTCTTTGACCTTTCTTTTAAAACACTCGGAGATATTAAGCACCCTTTGAATGCACTCTTTATTTCAAAGGTTTTGGAATCAATGCCAATGAATCAAAGAGATATAAGTTGGACAGAATACATAAGAAAGAAGTCGCATGACCTTGAAAGTTTTATTTCAGAGTTTGAAGTCCAGTGTAAGAACATCAATGAAGAATCTGTTATTGTAACTCAGAAGCAACATGTTCTCTCAAAAATAATTTTATGGTTTTTGACAAGCACAAACAGGGCTTTGCGAGACGATGCTACAAGAGCACTTTATTACTACGGAAGAAAATTCCCGAATGAGTTTTCTTCATTGGTTTATGATTCTTTGAAAATTAATGACCCTTATGTTTGGGAGAGAACTTTAGCTGCTTTATATGGAGTGACTATGGCAGAACATAACTCCTTTAAGTCGGACAAGTTCAGAAATATTTTGCTACCTGAAATTTGCAAGAGTATTTATAATTTAATTTTCAAAGAGAACGCACTGTTTTCAACTACACATATTTTGGCGAGGGACTATGCGAGAAGGACAATTGAAATTTGCCTTCTTCACAATCCAACCTCACTTGCTCAAGACGAAATTAAAAATGTCAGACCACCGTATTCATTTGGAGGAATAAGAGATTTAGGAGAGCATAACTATGGTGAAAATGACTATGATTATTCAGGTCCGATACGAATGGACTTTAGCAATTATACATTGGGGCACATCGTGAAAGATGGTGGTTCATATTCTAATCCGCCAGAAAAAATTAAAGTTCGCAGACAAATCTATTGGAGAATTTATGACTTGGGTTGGAACGCTGAACTGTTTAAAGACGCAGAAAATGCTCTTGGTAATGACAACTATTACAACAGAGGAAGAACAGAAAGAGCCAAGATTGAACGGTATGGAAAAAAGTATTCATGGATTGCATATTTTGAAAATGCAGGACTAAGAGACGACTTAGGATTAATGGATAGGGATTGGGATAGATTCAGAATTTCAGGTGCAGACATTGACCCAAGTTTCCCTTCAAAGCCAAAAGGAGAATTATTCATCAAAGATGATTTATTAGGGGATAGAGCAACCCCACTTGTTGATTGGTATGAGAACGGTGGTATGCCTTTCATTGAAGATTATCTTTCAATGAAAGATGTAGCAGGAAATAATGGAGAATGGATTTGCTTAGATGCATACGTATGTCAAGAAGATGTACCTGCTGAAAGACATAGATTCACTTTTATCAGAAGTTTACTTATAAAAGAAGAAGAATATGATGAGGCAATCGTTTTTTTAAAGAAACAAAATTTAGGTGGAAGATGGATAAGTGAAAAGCGAGAAAATTATTATACTTATGCAGGTGAGTTATATTATTGCAAAGATTCGACTTATGAAAACGACACAACTCTGGAATTCATAACTGCTAAAAAGAAAATCAAAATTAAAAGAGGCGACCCTGGCTATTTTCCCTCAGTGTTTTTTGACATGGAAGACGAAAAATTAGGTTTGCGAAAAGAATTTCCAGATGAAATTGAAAAAGAAGTTTCAGAGATAAAAGAGTTTTATGCTTTAATGCCAGTAATGGAATATAATTGGGAGAGTTATCATAGTCACCTCAATGATGCAGGGCATTCAACTGTTGTTGCTAAGGAAGTTGCGAATCATTTAAAACTACTCAATCAGCCACAAACTTTTGACTTGTTTGAATCCAATGGAAATAAAGCGTCAATCAATATTAATTATCATGATGATTACAATAATAATCACAGTTTGGTTTATTTGCGAAAAGACTTACTTAACAAATTTTTAAGCGAAAAGAAATTAAGATTCGTTTGGGCAATTTGGGGTGAAAGAGACGTTAGGTTTAAAACGAATGAAAGAAGGCAAGATTTTTTTACAACTCATCCTTTTAAAGAACATCAAGTATTTCAAAATATAATTGAGTATGAAAAATAAAGCACGAAAACACAATCGAGTAGGTAGCCCGTAAGCGGCTTGCCTACGGGAGTACCTCTCACACCACCGTACATACGGGTCTCGTATACGGCGGTTTCCTACCCATCTCCGATGATGCTCTTTTCACCATCACCAGCTATTTTGTACTTTAACATAGGGCTACTATCTGTCTATGCTTTTACAGCAATGGATGACAACATAGCTCCCTATCCAATTTCCAAAAGGGTAAGATTCAGTCCTTCGCCATGAGCAATCAATACTCGGCTACTATGACCTCTGCTGACTTCTGTAACTACCACCTTACTTGTTACCAAGTAGTGTTTTCTCTTCGGCTGATGCATTGCTTCCGTCTCCATAGTTACAGACCTCCCTCGGTAAGGTAAATATCCTTCGGTCAATCCCTGCTGAATCTACTGTATAGGTACTCATTGCTTCCGCAACGTTTTGGGCGTTAGTATGATGTGCTACCTTACCCGACCTATACAGCCTCGTATCCAGTTTCTGTTCGTCAGTACCAACCTTTGCAGTCCTGCTTACTTCCAGTGCATGGGTCGCCCCAAACCACCTTGCAGCTTGCTAACAGTTCGAGTCGTCACACCCGCCTGTAAGAGACTTTCACTCTCTGGACATTTTGCTTTCACTTCACAAAATCAAACGATTATTTAGGCAATAAGCTAAATCTTCGTTATATTTACCATTCAAGGCGCAATCGAGTAGGTAGCCCGTAAGCGGTTTGCCTACGGGAGTACCTCTCACACCACCGAGCGTACATACGGGTCTCGTACTCGGCGGTTTCCTACCCATCTCCGATGATGCTCTTTTCACCATCACCAGCTATTTTGTACTTTAACATAGGGCTACTATCTGTCTATGCTTTTACAGCAATGGATGACAACATAGCTCCCTATCCAATTTCCAAAAGGGTAAGATTCAGTCCTTCGCCATGAGCAATCAATACTCGGCTACTATGACCTCTGCTGACTTCTGCAATTGCCACCTTGCTTGTTACCAAGCGGTGTTTGCTCTTAGGCTGATGCGTTGCCTCCGTCTTTACAATTACAGACCTCCCTCGGTAAGGTAAATATCCTTCGGTCAATCCCTGCTGAATCTACTGTATAGGTACTCATTGCTTCCGCAACGTTTTGGGCATTAGTATGATGTGCTACCTTACCCGACCTACACAGCCTCGTATCCAGTTTCTGTTCGTCAGTACCGACCTTTGCAGTCCTGCTTACTTCAGTGCATCCCTCACGAGAAACCACCTTGCAGCTTGCTAACAGTTCGAGTCGTCACACCCGCCTGTAAGAGACTTTCACTCTCTGGACATTTTGCTTTCTCTTCACAAAATCAAACGATTCTTTAGGCAATAAGCTAAATCTTCGTTATATTTACCATTCAAGGCGCAATCGAGTAGGTAGCCCGTAAGCGGTTTGCCTACGGGAGTACCTCTCACACCACCGTACATACGGGTCTCGTATACGGCGGTTTCCTACCCATCTCGATGATGCTCTTTTCACCATCACCAGCTATTTTGTACTTTAACATAGGGCTACTATCTGTCTATGCTTTTACAGCAATGGATGACAACATAGCTCCCTATCCAATTTCCAAAAGGGTAAGATTCAGTCCTTCGCCATGAGCAATCAATACTCGGCTACTATGACCTCTGCTGACTTCTGCAATTGCCACCTTGCTTGTTACCAAGCGGTGTTTGCTCTTCGGCTGATGCGTTGCCTCCGTCTTTACAATTACAGACCTCCCTCGGTAAGGTAAATATCCTTCGGTCAATCCCTGCTGAATCTACTGTATAGGTACTCATTGCTTCCGCAACGTTTTGGGCGTTAGTATGATGTGCTACCTTACCCGACCTATACAGCCTCGTATCCAGTTTCTGTTCGTCAGTACCAACCTTTGCAGTCCTGCTTACTTCCAGTGCATGGGTCGCCCCAAACCACCTTGCAGCTTGCTAACAGTTCGAAGATAAGGAACTGGACTTTGTCGTCACACCCGCCTGTAAGAGACTTTCACTCTCTGGACATTTTGCTTTCACTTCACAAAATCAAACGATTATTTAGGCAATAAGCTAAATCTTCGTTATATTTACCATTCAAGGCGCAATCGAGTAGGTAGCCCGTAAGCGGTTTGCCTACGGGAGTACCTCTCACACCACCGTACATACGGGTCTCGTATACGGCGGTTTCCTACCCATCTCCGATGATGCTCTTTTCACCATCACCAGCTATTTTGTACTTTAACATAGGGCTACTATCTGTCTATGCTTTTACAGCAATGGATGACAACATAGCTCCCTATCCAATTTCCAAAAGGGTAAGATTCAGTCCTTCGCCATGAGCAATCAATACTCGGCTACTATGACCTCTGCTGACTTCTGCAATTGCCACCTTGCTTGTTACCAAGCGGTGTTTGCTCTTCGGCTGATGCGTTGCCTCCGTCTTTACAATTACAGACCTCCCTCGGTAAGGTAAATATCCTTCGGTCAATCCCTGCTGAATCTACTGTATAAGTACAGCATCAAATAATTGATGTTTAGGGCGTTAGTATGCGTGGCTACCTTACCCGACCTATACAGCCTCATATCCAGTTTCTGTTCGTCAGTACCGACCTTTGCAGTCCTGCTTACTTCAGTGCTTGGGTCGCCCCAAACCACCTTGCAGCTTGCTAACAGTTCGAGTCGTCACACCCGCCTGTAAGAGACTTTCACTCTCTGGACATTTTGCTTTCACTTCACAAAATCAAACGATTATTTAGGCAATAAGCTAAATCTTCGTTATATTTACCATTCAAGGCGCACCATCGAGTAGGTAGCCCGTAAGCGGCTTGCCTACGGGAGTACCTCTCACACCACCGTACATACGGGTCTCGTATACGGCGGTTTCCTACCCATCTCCGATGATGCTCTTTTCACCATCACCAGCTATTTTGTACTTTAACATAGGGCTACTATCTGTCTATGCTTTTACAGCAATGGATAACAACATAGCTCCCTATCCAATTTCCAAAAGGGTAAGATTCAGTCCTTCGCCATGAGCAATCAATGCTCGGCTACTATGACCTCTGCTGACTTCTGCAATTGCCACCTTGCTTGTTACCAAGCGGTGTTTGCTCTTAGGCTGATGCGTTGCCTCCGTCTTTACAATTACAGACCTCCCTCGGTAAGGTAAATATCCTTCGGTCAATCCCTGCTGAATCTACTGTATAGGTACTCATTGCTTCCGCAACGTTTTGGGCGTTAGTATGATGTGCTACCTTACCCGACCTATACAGCCTCGTATCCAGTTTCTGTTCGTCAGTACCAACCTTTGCAGTCCTGCTTACTTCAGTGCATGGGTCGCCCCAAACCACCTTGCAGCTTGCTAACAGTTCGAGTCGTCACACCCGCCTGTAAGAGACTTTCACTCTCTGGACATTTTGCTTTCACTTCACAAAATCAAACGATTATTTAGGCAATAAGCTAAATCTTCGTTATATTTACCATTCAAGGCGCACACAAAGTGCAGTCGGCAATTGCCAGCAAAAGCTGGCTACGGCGGCTATGCGAGGACGTTGGCAGTAATTAGAATGAAACACATCATAACAATCATATTCGGACTATTAATCGGAAATTCTGTTTTTGCAACAGGGCAAGTTCCAGATTATATGATTTACAAAGGTGATACAGTAGCAATTTTTTCAAATCCATTAGAGCAATATTTTGAACAGATTGGAAAAAGAGAACTTATAGACTTTGTGGGTTGTGGCTCAACAGCTTGTTGGCGCGGTTATAAAGCGATTTGGGAACTCAAAAATGACAGTTTATTTTTAAGACAGATTACAAGTTGTCATAAAGACTGTGGACTTGAAATTAAGAATGCCGACTTGAAGAAAATGTTTGGAACAGATGCCGTATTTGCAAATTGGTTTACTGGAAAAATTGTAATCCCTCAAGGAAATCAAATTCAATACATTCATATGGGCTATGCTTCAATCTATAGGGAACTTCATATTTCATTTAAAAATGGATTACAAATAAACGAAAGAACTGTTTCAAACGAAAAAATAGCAAATAAGATTGAACTCGAGAAAAAACAAATGCAGATTGCAAAAAAAGTTCAAGACACTCTTTTTTACCAAGTCAAAATGAAAATTGATTGGGACACGATTGCTACACCTTGGTATGACCTATGTGCCGAAAAATATATTTTAACATACAACAGAAAAGGAAAACTAAAGAAGGTTTGGTTGACTGGGAAGGAGAAACTTTTAGAGAAAAAATTGATGATTGGTGGTGGAATATGACAGATGATAGAAAATGTAGGAAAACAATAAAGAAAGCTTTGAAACCTATAAATATTTCCTATCTCGATTTGCCAAAACATAAAATAAAAATTCCATTTGAATTCTTTTACGACAGAAAAACTGGAAAACTGGAACTATGGAAAGAATTTTGGATGGAAGAATAATAATAACTACTGCCAATCGAGTAGGTAGCCCGTAAGCGGCTTGCCTACGGGAGTACCTCTCACACCACCGTACATACGGGTCTCGTATACGGCGGTTTCCTACCCATCTCCGATGATGCTCTTTTCACCATCACCAGCTATTTTGTACTTTAACATAGGGCTACTATCTGTCTATGCTTTTACAGCAATGGATGACAACATAGCTCCCTATCGAATTTCCAAAAGGGTAAGATTCAGTCCTTCGCCATGAGCAATCAATACTCGGCTACTATGACCTCTGCTGACTTCTGCAATTGCCACCTTGCTTGTTACCAAGCGGTGTTTGCTCTTCGGCTGATGCGTTGCCTCCGTCTTTACAATTACAGACCTCCCTCGGTAAGGTAAATATCCTTCGGTCAATCCCTGCTGAATCTACTGTATAGGTACTCATTGCTTCCGCAACGTTTTGGGCGTTAGTATGATGTGCTACCTTACCCGACCTATACAGCCTCTTATCCTACCGCTTTGCTCTTCTCTTCGACAAAGACATATCTATGTCTTTGGTTTCTTTCAGAAACTCTTCTTCGTTCACTATTCGTCAGTACCGACCTTTGCAGTCCTGCTTACTTCAGTGCTTGGGTCGCCCCAAACCGCCTTGCAGCTTGCTAACAGTTCGAGTCGTCACACCCGCCTGTAAGAGACTTTCACTCTCTGGACATTTTGCTTTCTCTTCACAAAATCAAACGATTCTTTAGGCAATAAGCTAAATCTTCGTTATATTTACCATTCAAGGCGCACCACAAAGCATCAGCGTTCATTGGCAGCAAAAGCTGGCAACGTCAGCTATACGGGACGTTGAACAAGTAGAATTAATCCACAACGACTACCGCAATCAAATCACAGGACAAGCAGCCCCAAAAAAAATCAAAACCTTTGACCCCCTCAATTTCATCCATCAATTCCTACAACACCTCCCACCCCGACACTTTCAGCGGCTGCGATATTATGGCTTACATGCCAGCATAAAACAAACAAAAATCAAAGACCAAATCCCCCAAAAGCTCAAAAGAAATGGCGCAACAGTTCGCACAACCCTGCAAATCATACGAGCCTTATTAGGCATAGAACTTTTAGCCTGTGAGCAATGTGGAGCAGTCGAATTCGAAAAAAACATCGAAAAACCCGACCACGAATGGTTGGCTAAAAACATCAGAAACTTCAATCCAAGAGCCTCACCCAAAAAACACGACATAAGAAAATCTTGCTCCAATAACCCATTGGAGAAAAGCAATACTATTGCTAATGGAAAAGTAGCACCCCAAAAGCACCAAACAACCTCACAAACCACTTGATAAAGCTCTATTTATCCAGTCCTTACCTCCAATTCTAAAAATAAAGCAATTTCTCCATACATTTTTTTGCCCCAAAACAAAATTTGGCTATATTTACGAAGTATAAAAGGCAGTCCGAACTAAGAGCCTTTCCCCTATACACCAATTTCGTTCAACTGAAATGTCTGCGCTAAGGAAGCTTGGAGTATTGTTGGAAGGGGTAGGAGGCGCAGACATTCCTTTGAGTTGTGTGCAATTCGATAGGACTTGCCTATTGGTTAAATATTCGACTCTTTTAAAAGACAGATGAAAACTATTACTAAAAATATATAAATTAGTTATAAATTTGAAGACTAATAGATGTTAGTTTTTGATTATAAAAGCTTTAATTATAAATAGTTTGACCAGAACAACTACAGAAATAACAATGCTTAAAGCCTTTCATGGTGATTCAATTCTTATTAAAACTTTTGATGAGGATTCTAAAGAATTTATAATACTTGTTGATGGAGGAACTGCTCAAACATTTAGGTATTCATTAAGAGATGAATTAAAAAACATTTCTCGTATCAACCTGCTAGTTCTTAGTCATATAGACTCTGACCATATTGCAGGCTTGATTAGTTTCTTTAATAATAGCTTAATAGAGATTATTGATATCGACGAAATATGGATGAACAACCCCGATTTGGTCGAAGTTAATACTGGTAATCTAATTAGTGTGAAGCAAGGAGATAGTTTAAAAGAACTTATTCTAGAAAAAAAACCAGCAGTCAAAATTCATCAAATTTCAACGGAAAAAAGAAAAATAAATAAACTTGGAATTGAATTTACATTTTTGTCGCCAACTCCTGAAATTGTAAATAAACTTTATGAGAAATGGGAGTTGTTAAGGGGTGTAAATAAACCAGTAATAGAGGCGAAAATTTCTTCAGATAAGAAAAATGATATTCAGTCTTTAGAAGAACTTAGTAAAAAACATTTTACCCCTGATAAAAATATTGATAATGATGTTTTAAATGCATCATCTATTTCATTTTTGTTAAAATGCCCAGATACTTCATTATTGCTGCTTGCTGATTCAAGACCAGAAATTATATCCAAAAAACTAAGAGAGCTTGGCTTTAACGAAAAAAAACCTTTAATTGTTGATTATGTAAAGGTTTCACACCATGGAAGTTCGAATAATACTTCCCAGGAGCTACTAAGTTTGATTAATTGCAATAATTACTTAATCTCAACTAATGGAGGTACGGCCAATAATAAACATCCAGCAAGAGAAACTATTGCGCGGATAGTTTATAATTCCAATAGGTCTGAAAAAGAATTGAAAATTTATTTTAATTACGACCTTGTTGATTTAAAGAACAGAATAGGCCATTTTATTAATGATAACGATCTAAAGCATGGTAATTGGAGTGCTGATAATCAAAATAGATTTTATAGTTTATGAGAATACATAATCAAGTTGAAAAATATTGTGTTCGAATTAAAAGCAATGGACATACAGGGAGTGGGGTGCTTATTCCAGGGGATGAAACTTTTTATGTATTTACGGCCGCTCATTGTTTAGGTGATAGCAAGCCTGACATAAAGGATATCATAATAGAAAAACAAAATGATTACACCTGTAGTTTTAAAGAAATTACAAGTATAAAAATTATAGAGTTCAATAAAATTCATGATTTTGCCCTTATTGAAATAGATTTTGAGAACGAGCAAAAAATGCTTTATACCTATAAATTAGGTGGAGGTGTATTAGCAGAAAATGGCATAAAATTTTGCGGTTATCAAGGCATCAACATAGATCAATATAGGCCTTTTGAAGGAAAGGTGTTATCAATTAGCGAAGATCAAGGTCAGTTTAAGATCACTTTACAAGATATTACTTTTGATCAAGGTGGAGAATCTGGCCAATTTATTGCGAAAGGATTGTCAGGAAGTGGTGTGTTTATTTATAGACATAATTCACCATTTTTAATTGGAATATTAAAATCTGTTATTACAGATAAAGCTTGGAATGATGATATTGAATGTTGTTCTATAAGACACATTAAAGAATACATTTCAGAATATGTAGATTTATCTGATTTTGATAATTTAATTAAATGGAATGAAAATTTAGAAAATGAAAGAACAGATAGAGAAATAGAGGCATTTAAAGAAGAGAATAGCGATTTCTTCGACTTACTTTATAAAAAAAATCATGTACTATATTCTGATTCTGAAAAAATAGACAGGGTGACTGCAAAACAAATACGAAAGTTTCTAGCGATGAAAGAGAATATTAGAACAATTGAAAACGATTACCCTATTCTTTATTCACAATTCAAGAGCATTGTTAAGCGGTTTGTAGACCAAGTAGAAGATGATTATTCAAGAAGCGTAAAAGAAAGTAGTGAAGCACTCAATCTAAAGCTTCAGCTTCAGTCTCAGTTAAAGGATGAACTTGAAATTTTACCTGATATTACTAACTTAGACCTATCTGATTATCAAATAATTGAATGGCTTGGAATATGCACATTAAATTTCACTACAAATGATTAATGTTGAACTATATCAAAAACCAACTTCTATATCTATAAGATACAATGGTTACTATAAAATTGTGTTATTGTTGGCAATAATAAGGTATTGTGGGTATGGCAAAAAGGCAAATTTAGAACTTATTCACATTGTTTTTTGGAGCTTACGGAATGAAGAAAATTATAATGTTCTACTTGATTTCTCAAATCAGAAAAGGAATAGCTTGATACCATGGACATTTGAATATGGTATTGATGAAGTCTTAGCGTTAGGTTTTATTAATGATTACCTAGAGCGTATCATAGTAAGCAACACTCTCGAAGTTAAAGTGACAAAGAAGGGGGTTGATACGATAGATTCAATTAATAAATTTAACTTATTCCAAGACGAAATAGGGAGAATTAAAACATTGGGAATAATACCTAAATCGAGATTGATTTTTGCAAACAAAAATTGGTCATTAATATAGAAAAAGATGTTCTGGATAAACAAGCTAAAGACGGAAATTCTATCAGATAGAAGTGAAGATATAACTGATTTATATGGATTTGAAATTCACTTTGATAAAGGTCTGAACATAATAGCAGGACCAAACTCAAGAGGGAAAACTACGATTAATACTTGTGTCTATTACGGTTTAGGCATGGAAGAACTTCTTGGTGCTCATAATGAAAAAGCTCTAGACAAAGCTCTTAAAAAAGAATTTACAATTAAGCTCAATGAAAATGACGAAAAAGGGGTTAATTATAGAGTGCAATCTTCAAAAATTTTTTTAGAAATTGAAAATGAAAACAATGAAATTGTTTGTTTAGAAAGATATATTACTCCTAATTCAGAAAGCGTAAAAACAACTAATATTACTGTTTATTTAGCATCATTAGATTTATTAACTGATGAAGTTAATAAAGACATATATTTTGTTAACTCAAGGGGAAATAATGAAGACCCTAACGGGTTTTATAATTGGTTAAGTAATTTTATTAATATAGAGCTACCTCAAGTCAGCAATAATTCTCGATCTGGCAATTATAGCCCTTTATATTTACAAACTATATTTTCGGCCTTATTTATAGAACAAACAAAAGGATGGTCAGATTTTTTCGCTACCATGCCATTTTTTGGTATCACAAGAGCAAAAGAAAAAATTGTAGAATTTCTCCTAGAGCTTAATGAAATTCGGCTTTCTACGAAGAAAGATGTATTGAATAAAGAGAAGAATCGTATAACAGAAGATTGGAAAACAAAAATCAAGGCATTCTCCTACTTAGAAAAGCAAACAAATTCAACTATTGTTAATATTCCACAGGAACTAACTACCGAAAAAATAGCGATTGATAAAATTACAGTTTTGTTTTCTACAGCTGAAGGCGATAAAATTACATTTAACCAATTTTTATTGGACAAAGAAGAGCAAGCGAAAGAATTGGAAAACAGGCCAGTTTCAAGGATAAAAGAAAATAGAGAACAAACAATTTTGGAATTCAGTAGCCAAAAAAAAGAGTACTCTGAATTAAAAGATTATGTTGAAAAATTTGAAAGTAAATTACGTGTAGATAATCAGCAATTGATCAACCTCACTAATCAACTAAGTATAGTCGAATCAGAAATAAAAGACCACATAAATTTACGTAAAGTTTTTAGTGAGAATATCATAAATGAGCGTGGTGCTAATCAATGTCCTACATGTGCTCAAGAGGTGACTACAAATCTCATTTCTACAAGAAATATACATATACCACAATTAACGTTAGAAGAAAATACGAGCTTTTTGAAAAGCCAAAAAAGAATAATAGAATCTTCTATTAATAGCCTTAGAGGAACACTAAAAGAAAAAAACATTCTTTTATCGTATTTTAAAAACAGTTTACGGAAAAAAGAAGTACTAATTAAGTCTATATCTAAAGATTTGATTTCTGATGATAGAGCTTTTTCTGAATCAGAGGTTGTGAAAAAACTGCAGCTTGAGGGCGAAATTGAAAACTTAAGAATTCTTAGAGAGTCAATTGCAGAATTGAAAGAAGAGTTAGTGGTACTGGCTAATAAATATCATAATAATGACATAGAAATAAGTAATTTGGGAGAATCGGAGGAAGAAGATGAAAAGAGAATAAAAGAATTTGAATCTCAGTATAAAAATTTCCTTTTTGATTTTGGTTATGAAAGCAATGAGAAATATCAAATCTCTCTGAACAGGAAAGAACCTTTTAAATACTTTCCTGTTTATAAGAATCATAAATATGATAAAGTTCCACAATCTATCAGAATAAATTCTTCCGCTTCTGATTTTGTACGCAACATTTGGGCTTACACTCTAGCGTTGTTGAATAAAGGTGCGAATCATCCAGGTGTTGTTATGTTTGACGAACCAGGTCAGCATAGGACAAATCTTAGTAGTTTGAAAGAATTATTTAGAGTTTGTTCAGAAATTACAGAAAAGCAAATTATAATTTTTACTTCTATTGATAAACCTTTAAATAATGATGAAAACGAAAAAATAGATTTGGATGTATTAATAGAAAACTTGGAGGTAGATAGTTATAATCTTATTAGATTAGATAATCTTCATAAGGTAATTAAAAGATTTAGATAAATGCACATAATCGAGTAGGTAGCCCATAGGCATTGAACGCCTACGGGAGTACCTCTAACACCACCGTACATACGGGTCTCGTATACGGCGGTTCGTTATTGATGCCTAATGCGGTGATAGTAGTTCACCAAACTTTCATAATCCTCTGCTTCTAATCGTTTGAGATTGATAGTCGTATCATTACCTAAGCTTTGGACAACCGAATCTATAAAAATATAAAAAAATAGCGTATTCAAGCGAAAATAATTGTTTACAATCCTTTTACCGAAAAAATAGTGTCATGGATAGATTAAAGAGGTAGCATTTATTTGATTCTTGGATTTGCCGACAAGCATCGGTGACTACCAACCAACTGACCAAACGCTTGCTTTTTTCAAGGAGGTGACGGTTAAGATTGACGAACAATTGGCGGCTTGGTATGCGATTGTGGAGAAGGATATTCCTGCTTTTAATCAGATGGAGAGAGAGAGAAGGAAGTGGATGCGGTGATGGTGGAAAGGGAATAGGTGAACGGTTTTGAATAGATGGTATTTTGGATTTATTGCAGCTGCAATACATGTAATAATTCCTGAAAGTTAATTATTAGAAAATCCCCTTCTTTTGAATCCAAAATCTATATTGAAGGGGATTTTTTGTTTTTAAATTAACTATTTATGGAAATAAATATTGTCTAAATAAATCGTTCCATCACCATCAAACTTCAGTTGAATGACATCCATTAAATTTACCACACTTGAAAATGTTGACAAAGGAATATCCACACTTACCCATTGTCCAGTTGTCACCTCAAAAGTATGTAACGTTTCTGCAGGACCTGTACTGATTAGAAAGCCATTAAATCCTGTTGAATTTGCAGTCCAATAATCAATATGCAGCATACTCATTCCTGATACATCCAATGCAGATGCAAATTGCGTTCCTTGATAATTTAGATTCTCATATTTTAAGACCTTGTTTCCTGCAATATTTTCTTGTGTCACTACTGTACCTTGTCCCCAATTAGGATTAAAATCTGTTCCTTCAACATTGGAGTAAGCATCACTAAATACAGAGATTACATCTGATTCAAGAACAGTTGGCGTTGGTGCAGCGGTAAAAGGTTCTGTTGCTTGTCCTCTATGGAAATAAATATTGTCTAAATAAATCGTTCCGTTGCCGTCAAACTTCATTTGAATGACATCCGTTAGATCTACCACACTTGAAAATTCTTCTAAAGGAATGTTCACACTTACCCATTCTCCAGTAGTTACTGCAAAAGCATGAGGAGTTTCTGCAGGGCCAGTGCTGATAAGGAAACCATTAAATCCTGTTGAATTTGGAGTCCAATAATCAACATGTAGAAAATTCATTCCTGAAACGTCTATTGAACTTGCCAATGCAATTCCTTGGTAATTTAGATTCTCATATTTTAAGGTGTTGTTTCCTGCAATATCAACTTGTGTTACTACCGTACCTTGTCCCCAATTAGGGTTAAAATCTGTTCCTTCAACATTGGTGTAAGCATCACTAAATAGAGAAATCACATCTGATTCTGCAACAGTTGGAGTTGGCGCAGCAGTGCTTGGTCCCGTTGGTTCTTTATGGAAATAAATATTATCTAAATAAATGGTTCCATTACCATCAAACTTCATTTGGATAACATCCATTAAATCTACTACGCTCGAAAATTCTGACAAAGGAATATCAATACTTACCCACTCTCTTATAGTTACCTCAAAAGCATGTGGTGTTTCTGCAGGCCCAGAGCTTATAAGAAAACCATTAAATCCTGTTGAATTTTCCGTCCAGTAATCAACATGTAAAAAAGACATTCCAGAAACGTCTATTGAGTTTTCCAATACAATTCCCTGATAATTTAGGTTCTCATATTTCAAGGTGTTGTTTCCTGCAATATCAACTTGTGTCACTACCGTACCTTGTCCCCAATTAGGATTAAAATCCGTTCCTTCAACATTGGTGTAAGCATCACTAAATAGAGAGATTACATCTACCTCTGCAACAGTTGGAGTCGGCGCAGCAGTAGTTGGTTCTGTTGGAGGAACGATAATCTCACCTTCTCCAAGTATAATGTCATCAAAATAATGGATAGTTTCTGCATCTTTGGGGCCTTGGTAATCAAAAAACAAGACAACCCGATCAAATTTATCCGTATCACCTGAAGAGAACGTATAGGTCAATTCTTCCCATTCATTTGCAACCGTAGTAGGAAGTGATATTTCTGAATTGATATCTCCGTCGGCACTATCTTCCAATTTTAAGGTCATCATCTGACCTACAGATGGGGAATAAAATTTGATTTTGACACCTTGATAAGTTGAAAAATCTATCTTTGAAGATAAATCAAAGAAAAATCCTGCCCAAGGTTCTATTCCCGCAGTTTGAGTTACTTGCACCACTTTTTCAGAAGTATTGATACCTCCTTTTGCAGGATTCTCAACATATTCGATAGTAATAGCTCCATCTTTCTCTCCAAAAAATGTGTAATCTGGCCCTTCACATTCAAAATCTATTGCCTCATCTCCATTCAACTCAGGAGATCTACCTGTTAAAAAAACGCAGGCTCCAGTAGTATCTGGCACAGGAGCTATATAAGCTGAAGGTGGGGGTATGTCATCTTCTTTGTTACAGGAGGCAAAGAATACAATTGTCATACTGAAAAGTACCAGCATGAGCAAAACAGGAACGTTATTTGCTTTTTTAATATATATATTTTTGTTTTTCATCGTTTGAATTTTATGATTTATTTTTTAAAATTTAAGTAGATGGCTCAATGGTTTCGCTTCGCTGATGGTTTGATTGTTGAACTGTTGCTCACTGGATATTGTTGTCTTGTATAACCATCTAACCATCTAACCATCAATTGTACCCCTCATTTTGAGGATATGATGGTCCCAATAGGTCTATCTGTTGTGGAGGGATAGGCCAGTTTTCCATATATTCTCTGAGGATAACTTTTGGATTTCCTTCGGGATAAGACTCATTCATGTTGTCATTATTCATGTGATCCAAAAGAAATTCGTATAATTTACCTGTTCTCTTGAGGGTGTACCATCGCTGCCCTTCAAAAGCCAATTCTCTTGCTCTTTCGTCCAAAATAGTTTGTAAATCTATAGTGGTTTTGGAAGCTGCATTTGCTCGGTTTCTCACCGCATTAAGGTATTCTAAAGCTTTAGCAGTTTCTCCCAACATCATGTGAGCTTCTGCTCCAATTAGATACGTCTCAGCCAAACGATAGACCATGATATTTTTATAATGATTTCTATCTGTTGGTTCTGCATTTTCATCCAAAAATTTAATCACTCCTGGATTTTGTCTAAGATAATAGGTCAAAAACTCGTTTTGATCGGTTGGATCATTTACATACAAATCGAGCGGGTCACCAATATTTTTTCCTGCGGGTAATGTTTCTTCATCATTATACAAGTACTCAAAAATGTAGTAAGTACCATTTTTTCTATCATCGTTTGGATCTTCATTTAAGAGGTTTATCATATAATTGTTTAGAGACAAAAACCCTACTCCAGCTCCTCCATTCTCTACAGAATGAACAAGACCAGGAGCTGCATGGTATTGCGAAACAATATTCCAATTTAAAATATGTTCTCCACCACCTCCAATCGTTTCTCTTGCAAACAAGGCTGCAAACAATGTTTCGGAATGGTTTATATCTCCTGCAAAAACTTCTTTTGTTGTCGGCACCAAGCTATGGCTGCCACTTTCAATAACAGCATCTGTTTGCGCTGCTGCTGTTGCCCAATCTTCTTGCCACATAGCTACCTTTGCTCGAATGTGTCTTGCCGCACCTTGCGTAAATCTCCCAAATTGAGGTGTTGTATAGTCTAAATTTTGGATAGCAAAATCCAAATCGCTGGTTATTAAAGCAAATATTTCTTCTTTAGAAGATTTATTTTGAGGTACATCAAAAGCATTCTCTGGAGTTGTAGGTTCGGTCGTTACAAATATGTTGTTAAAAAGACGGTATAGTACGAAAAACGAGTTGGCTCTCATACACTTTGCTTCTGATAGAATCTGATTTTTTCTATCTTCATCAATTCCGTCCAAATTTTCTGCTGCTTGAATAATCGCATTCGAACGATCCACAATTTTGTAAAAATGAACCCAGTATTTGTTGATCCCTGATTCCGTCCCAAAATCTCCGATACTTGCGCCCCAAAGTAGGCGACTATACAGGGAAACTTCTCCCGTAACTCCTACTCCAAGGTCACTTTTAGCCTGAAGAATAAGTGGATAGGCCCCATTCAAACTATTGTCTTCATAGATTTGGCGATTAAGCGTGTATAAACCAACTACAGCCGATTCCAGTCCTTCTGCTGTAGTGTATAAGAAATCTACAGAGGTATCAGAAAGTAATTCATCTTTCAGAAAATCATCGCCACAGGAGGTGAAAATTAATGCAATGAACAGCATCCAAATGCTTTTCTTAAAATTTATTTGAGTATATATGTACATGTTTATTTTTTTAAGTATTTTTTTTACAAGTTAGACTGCTTTCTTTTTAGAACATGGAAGGCAGATGACTTTTTTTGACTTCTGACAATGAAATGGTCTGCCCTCTGTCTTCTACTAAATAGTTGTGACTAAAATCCCAATTTAAGACCGAAGGTCAAATTTCGAGTTTCTGGGAAACCAGTAAATGTTCCTCCATCATCATTGTTTTGAACCAAATCTTGTTCAGGACTGTAAGAACGAAAATCAGTGGCTGTCAATAGATTAGTTCCAGTAAAATATATATTCACATTGCTGATTCCTATATTATCCAACATCTTCGCTGGAAAAGTATAGCCTAAAGTTACTGTCCTCAATCGAACATAAGAGGCATCTCTTACTGCAAAAGGAAACAAATGTAAGTGCGTATCTGGCTTGGGGCGAGGATACTCCGTTGAAGGAAATTCGGGAGTATAATACTTAGCCCTAATACCATTGAGAGCACCTTTCCACAACTCACCATTTGCCAGCACGTTATTCAATTTTGTAGCACCTTGTACGATAAATACATCCACAAACAAGCTAAATCCTTTGTAACTTATGTTTGAGTTGATAGAGCCATACCAATCTGGGTCTGTATTGGTAAAGACATTGTCTCTATTATCAATTTGACCATTTCCATCTTGATCCACTACACGAATATCGCCAGGTGAAGCCAACGGGTTTCCACTCCCAGCAATATCATCTCCTTCTTGATAAATTCCATCGTATTGTGGTAGCCATATATTGTTGATAGATTGTCCAACTGACAAACGCCGTCCATCCGTACCTGTAATGTCAATCGGGTTTCCTTCATCATCAACTTCTCCTGTAAGGGCAAGAATTTTATTCCTGTTCTTGGAGAAAATCGTACCGACAGACCAACTAAATTCACTTCCTCTAATCAGATTAGTTGTCAGACTCGCTTCTAATCCTTTGTTTTCCAACTCACCTACGTTGAATCGAATGACATTAAAACCAGTCGTTCCTGCAATCGCTCTATCCAATAGCAAATCACTTGTTTTGGCATGATAATACTCAATCGTTCCTTCAAATAAATTATTGAACAATCTGAAATCCGTTCCTATATTGAAGGTTCTGGTAGTTTCCCATTTTAGGTTAGGGTTCGGCAATCTTGAAGAAGCAGTAGCACCACTTACTGTTCCACTACCAAATACATAAGGTATGTCATCGGCTTTCCCAAGGGTTTCCAAAGAATTAATCCCTTGGTTACCCGTTGCACCATAACTAAGGCGAATTTTTAATTCATCGACTGCGGTTACATCTGCCATAAATGGTTCTAAATGAGCTTTCCAAGCAGCAGATGCAGCAGGAAAAAAGCCCCATTTATTGTCTTCAGAAAATACAGAAGCACCGTCTGCTCTTGCAGTAAGTTCCAATAAATAACGATCCAAATAGTCATAACGCACCCTACCCAAATAGGAAAGTAATCTTCGCTTGGAAACATCTCTGGCATTACTCAACAAGTTAGTTGCATCTCCATTATAAGCTAAGGCATCATTGGTGAAGCCTGATTTTTGAATTTGATTAAACTCTTTCTTTTGTTCGTCAAACGCTTGAACCGCTGTAAAATCAATAGAGTGATTCTCTCCAATTTCAGGAGCATAGGTCACAATATTTTCAATTAATGATTGTCTGAACAAGGTATTTTCGATTTGTGCAAAACCACCTACACCTTCATCTCCTGCCGAATGTAGAGAGGTTCGATACAATCCCCTATTGGTATTTCTGTTTCGCTGAAATGTTCTTAGTGAATAAGAAAGTCCAGGGAAGATTTGATAATTCAGAGTAATATTGACATCCGTCAGGTTTATTTTGGTTTCATCAACGGATTCTCTTTGGTTCCACAAAGGGCTAACGGCTGTATTATTAGGCCCTAAGTAAAATTTCACCAACTCTCCATTTTCATCAAACGGTTTTGCCAAAGGAGTAATATTTGTAAAATTCAAGTCACCTGTTTCCTGATCTTGATTGGCATTTTGGTAATTGAAAATACCTTTTAGACTCAATCTATCCGTAATTTGCTGATCGAGATTTAGCTTGAAAGCAGCTCTGCGATAGCCAGAATTGGGAATAATACCGTCTTGGTCAAAATAATTTATACTTGAAAATACCTTGGTTTTTTCACTACCAGCAGAAAGGCTAAGGGCATGGCTTTGTAGCAGTGCATTATCCAATATTAAGTCCTCCCAATCTACAAATTCTTGGTTGGCAATAGCATCTAATTCAAAAGGTGAAAAAACGTTTAGGTCATTGAGGTACTCTCCTGTAAAACGATTTCTATTGGCTTCTCTTTTTAGGTCAATATACTGCTGTCCGTCGTATTGATTAAAGTTTCTTGTAATCGTCTGAGTAGTCGTAAACCCGTGATAATTGAGGTTTATTTGACCTGCTTTACCCGATTTTGTGGTGACAAGTATAACTCCATTTGAAGCCCTTGAACCATAGATTGCAGTTGAAGAAGCATCTTTAAGAATCTCAATATTGGCAATATCATCTGGAGCCACATCATTGAGGTTGTCGAAAGGCAAACCATCAACTATGATTAATGGAGAATTTCCATTAGGAGCAACCGATACATTTCCCCTAATCACAATATTGGAGCTACCTCCCGGTCTGGCATCAGCAAGGTTTACCTGTACGCCCGCCGCTCTTCCCCTCAGCATCTCTGAAACATTGGTCGTAGGCAAAGCAGTAGCTTCTTCAAGGTTCACGCTGGTAACGGCTCCAACTACATTACTTTTCTTTCTTGTTCCATAACCTACTACGGTTACTTCATCTAAATATTCAGAAGATTCTTGAAGCGTGATGTTTATGGTTGTTTGCTCTCCTACTACAACTACTTGAGGAGTCATTCCTATAAAGCTAAATACCAGTTGATCGGAGGCATTGACATCTTGAAGCGTATAATTACCGTCAATATCTGTTACCGTACCTTTATTGGTGTTTTGCACAACAATACTCGCACCTGGTAGTGAGGCCCCAGATGCATCCGTCACAATACCACTTATCGTCTTGGTTTGCGAAAAAGCATTGAGTGAGCTTAGAATTATGATAGCAATTATTGCTAGTTTCAGTTTTATCATAATGATTTTGGTTTATGTTGATGATAAATTAGATTTACAGTAATTATAGGTCTTCGCATTAAAAAGGAATAAATCGCAACCCACCCCTGCCCCTCCAAGGAGGGGAATACTTGTACCAAGTGGGAAATTCCCCTCTTGGGAGGGGTAAGGGGTGGGTTTAAGTAATATAAACAATCAATGCGGAAACCAATATTTCTAAAACAAAACATTACTAATTAAACTTTGAAGAACATTGTGATTAGGTAAACATGCTACGGATTGCCTCATAGCTTGCTCTACGAATATTGTAGAGTGTACCCTGACTAAGTATCGTACTCAACAATAATTGATAATCCTTTAAATAGGTTATCAAGGTTTTTATTGGAACAACTTTCAACTTTGGGCAAATTTCAAGCAAAGTTCTATGGATAATGAAATTGTTTGCTTAAAGCTAAAAATAACATATTTGCGCAACAATACTACAATTGAACCAAATTTTGTGCTTTTTTGACTACATCATCACTACTGCAATTTGTTTTCTACAATTTGTTTTGACTACATCATTACTACTACAATTTGTTTTCCACAATCTTTTGATTGATTTTCACCTCCTTGTATTTTCTTGGCGAAATAGCAATCTGCACAATTTATATTTATTTTTAATAAATCTGGAGATGATGTAAAAGTTTTTTGGCGTGAATCGTTTAAACTATTGTAGTTTGGTGTACACAATCAGATCAAACTGGTGTGTGCAAATTATTAGGCTGTAGCTCTATCACTGAAACAATAGACGACCGCTTAAAAATCAGAAACTACAATACAATTCTGCTATCTACTTTTTTTGACCAAAAACAGAATTTGGCTATATTTACAAAGTAGGGAAGGCAGTCAAACTCAAGAACCTCTTCCCTATACACCGATTTCGTTCAAAGAAATGTCTGCACTATCAAAGTGGAGCGATTAGCCGAATGCTTGGTGAGCGCAGACATTCCTTTGAGTTGGGCTTCACTAAGAAAAAAGGAAAAATCAATGGATTGGGAGAAAGTTATATTATACGGATTAATTGGCTTAGCAGTTAGCTTGACAATGAATTATATGAATAAAGGAGCAAGCCAAGAAATTGCTAAAAATATGAATGGTGAAATAGAGTTGAGAATGAATAAGCTCTATCAAATTTTAGGGTATGTAAGTATATGTTTTGCCTCAATATTTGTAATAACAGCATTGTATTACCAAGAAAAAGAATTGTATATAATAGGAGTTTTGATGCTTTTTTTATTTGGAGGATTAGGAATACCTTGTTTGATGTATTATCAAAATCACAAGCTGCAATTCAACGATGAAAGAATAATTGTTCAAAATTGGAGAAAAAAAGTTGAAGAAATTACCTGGGGCGAAATAAATGAAATCAAATTCAATCCGTTCTCAGGGTATCTGAAAATAAGAGGTTTAAACAAAATAATTACAATTCACCAACACTTAGTAGGGTTGAAGGAATTCACCAATAAAATGGAAGAAAAAACAAATTGGAAAACAAGTGAATTGAAATTACCAATTAATTAAAAAAGAAAGCGAACGTCCAACGACATAAGTGAGGTTGTTTTCGATCTCATTTGCTCCGTTAGAACTTTAGGATTGTCCTTAGTTCAGGCCACCCCTTCTTTACACTCTGTAAAGTATTTAAATATATTTATCTTAGCAGCGAGTTTTCGCTACACATAGTTGTAGGTGCAATTGCGTGTACACTCGCTCTTTTAGCAGCAACAAATATGACAACGAAACAGACTATATTAGTTTTGACTTTGGCAGTTTGTGGTCTGATTGCTTGTAAGCAAAAACATGTGACTGAAATCCGTGATGACTTCAAGAAATATTATGACCAATTTCAAGTTGAGGGTTCTTTTGCTCTTTACGACCAACAACAGGATAAATACACTTTTTACAATCAAGACCAATTCAAACAGGTCTTTTCTCCTGCTTCAACTTTTAAAATTTGCAATTCACTTATCGGCCTGGAGACTGGGGTAATAAAAGACGAGAAATTTGTTATTCCCTGGGACAGTGTAGTCAGAAATCCTTTATGGGACCAAGACCACGATATGAAAACAGCATTTGCAAACTCAACAGTTTGGTATTATCAAGAGCTTGCAAGAAGGGTTGGCGGGCAACGTATGAATTACTGGCTTGACAAAGCAAACTACGGCAATGCAGACACTTCGGGCGGCATAGACAAGTTTTGGCTAACTGGAGGACTTCATATTTCACCCGAACAGCAAATAGACTTTCTAAAACAACTTCGCAACAATAACCTGCCTTTTTCCCAACGCTCAATGGAAATTGTAAAGAACATAATGATTGCAAAGGATACATTGGATTATGTAGTAAGAGGTAAAACCGGTTGGGGAGAGCATGGCAACAAAGACGTTGGTTGGTATGTTGGCTATGTTGAGACAAAAGACAATGTTTATTATTTTACTAATTGTGTTCTAATAGACACCGAGAAATTAAATGATGTCAATCGTGCCATTAGCTTTGATAACTCAAGAATAGCAATTGTTTATACAATACTTAACAATCTCAAACTGACAAACAAATGAGAATTTGCTGCTAAAACGGATTTGGCAAAAGTGGCGGTTCAGTACTCCGCAGATAGTTTGTCATTATTCAAACATTGGTTGTCTGCATCAGTGATGAAAATCGCCCCTTTCGTCAAGCCCGAAAACGTTGGACACAGACTTCGCCTATTGGAATTTATATCATTCCTCTCATAAGGCAAAAAGCACTGCTCACAACACTACATACACAAAATTGCACACACTTTGTTTGTCTGTGGTTATCTTTCTTTCTTAATGGAGAATACTCCTTAGCAGCAAGTGCTTTACATGAGGTTGTGGGTGCAATTTCGTATATTTTTTTATATCAAAAAAACATACCTAAATAAATTATTCAAATTGTTTTATTTAGACGATTTTTCATGTGACCTCTGCAAGACTTTGGATGGCTCGTTTATATACTAAAAACTTATCAATTCAGTCTAATGCTAAAAATTTAAGTAAAAACCAAAATCACATTTTATGCTTCAAACCGTAAATTAAGATTTGAAGTAACCACCATTTTTGGTTTCCAAAAACGCATCAAAAGGAATCTCTTCTTGTTTGATAAAACCTTTGTTAGGCAATGTACCATTTGCCACCATTTCAATCACCGCCACCAAACTTGCAGCCGTCGTCCAAGAAATCGCCCGCCAATGCTGACCGTCTATTTCGATGGGATGAAATGCACGGTAGTATTCATTTCTAAACAATTTATCACCTTGCCAACCTTCAACAACTGCATAGACATACACAACATCCTCTTTAACAGGAGGTTTAGCGTTTTTCAAAATATTCTCCAACTGTTGTATGTCGTTCTTCATGATCAATTCATACATCAAAAACCGCATCAATTTGGCATGACCAGGATAACGCATCGTTTTGTAGTTCAAGGTATCTACTTTTCCTTCAAAGGTTTCACACATCGTTCCCAAACCGCCAGAAGTAGTAAAAGCTTCAAATTCTTGACCTTCAATATTGATGTATTCGATACCATTCAAGGAAGGCATCATTTTGCGGACTCCATTGTGAATTGCCTCTGCATCGTTCAAGTATTCATTGATGACTCCCGCAGGTGACCAAGTGAACGAATAGGCCAATAAACCATTCGGATAACGAGGCAATGCGCCTACTCTGAGCTCAATGTCCCGAACTTTGGTGAAACTTTTAGTCAAATCAGCCCCAATAATGCCAATCAAACCTGGAGCCAAACCACATTGAGGAGCCATGACCGATGTTGCCGTTTCGCTCAATGAACGAATATAGTTGGTGGTTTCGACATCTTCGGTTAGGTCAAAATAGTGCTTGCTGTGTTTGTGTGCAAGTGCTGCAATCGGCTTGTTGAGGAAAAAAGGCAATGCAGATACCACTGCATCAAAGTCTTGAATCATTTTTTCCATAAATTCTCCATCGCTCACATCTCCCTTCAATACCGTGAAAGGTAGGTCATAATCATAATGCGGAGCGTCTTTGTCCATTCCTGTCACTTCAAAATCTTTGCTCAACAAGGTAGCGACCAATGTTCCCACTTTCCCTAAGCCAAGGGTCAATATTTTCTTCATGTTTTAAATTACAATTTTTTGATAAAATTTGAGGCAGCAAATTTATTCAATTTGACTACAAGCCAAAACTTATCCTGATTATATAAACATGAAGCTATACTAAATTTTTCAGTTAGGCATAGTCTGGAAAAATACCTCCTTTCCATTTGACATTGCAGCCAATGCTCGGAATTTGACGAGCATTGACCTCCTCCCCTGCTACGGTCGCATCTAATGCCGCACGAATATCTTTTCCCGTCACAGGTTTGCCATTGCCTGGTCTTGAAGCATCCAATTGACCTCGGTAAACGCACTTCAAATCGGCATCAAAAATGGAGAAGTCGGGCGTACAAACAGCTTTGTAGGCTTTTGCGACATCTTGTGTTTCGTCAAAAAGATAGGGAAAAGGATAGCCTACTTTTGCAGCCAATTCGGTCATTTTTTCGGGACTGTCTTGTGGGTATTTTTCAATGTCATTGCAGCTGATGGCTACAAATCCAACTCCCTGCGGCATATAATCGTTTGCCAATTGTACCAACTGTTCATTGACGTGAAGCACAAACGGGCAGTGATTGCAGGTGAACATCACTACGGTTGCTTTTTCACCTTTGATGTCTGTAAGGCTTTTGTATTCACCTGAAATGGTGTCGAATAAATTGAAATCAGGGGCTTCAAAACCCAATTCTACGGATACAGTTTCTGTTGCTGCCATGTTTTGATGGTTATTTTTTGTGGTTCTCAGACAAAATCTGTGAAAATAGACTTCGGAAGTTTAGATATTGAAAAACAATAGGGTTATTTTAGGTATTCATTTAACGTTTTGGAAAACAAAACTTCCAAAGTCTTTGCCACCTCCACAAAAATTGTCAGAGAACCTTTTTTGTTTATCGAATATTATTTTGCCAGATATTTGTCGAACCAACGTCCAATGTGTTCTAAACGCACTACTCTTCTATCTGTTCGCCCAATGCGTGACAATCCATGTGATTCATCGGGAAAAATCACCAATTCTGTATCTACTCCCAATTTCTTCAAGGCAATATAGACTTGCTCTCCCTGTTCCAAATTGCATCGGTAATCTTTTTCGCTGTGAATCACCAAAGTAGGCGTTTTGGCATTTCCGATGTATTTGATGGGTGACATTCGCCAAAAATTTTCCATGTCTTCAAAAGGAGGTTTGTCGCCAAAACACTGTTGGAAAATCCAATTGCCATCACTTGAACCCCACATACTCACCAGATTACTGACACAACGTTGGGTTACTCCTGCTTTGAAGCGATCCGTATGCCCAATAATCCAATTGGTCATATATCCACCGTAACTACCTCCTGTCACGCCCATTCGTTTGATATCAATATAGGGTAGTTTGGTCATGTAATCTGTCCAAGCCATCAAATCTTTGTAGTCTGCTCCACCCCAATCGTTCCAGATTGCCTTTGCGTGATTTTCACCATAGCCCTGCCCACCTCTCGGATTGCAAAAATACACGACATAACCTTTTGCAGCCAAATAGTAAAACTCGTGGGTAAATGCTTCGCCATATTGCAGCAAAGGGCCGCCGTGAATTTGTAGAATGGAAGGATATTTTTTCTTAGGATTGAAGTTAGGCGGTTTCACTATCCAACCTTGTAGGTCGTTCTCGTCTGCGCCTTTGAACCAAACTTCTTCAATTTCACCCAAATTCCGTTTTTGCAGCAGTTTATGGTTTAAATTCGTCAATACCTTGACTTTCTTTCCTTTTTTTACTGCAATTTGGCAAGGATCAGTCATTGTCCCCAAAACGACTGCCAATATGTTTTGCTCGGCATCATAACTGATAGGCCCTGCTACGCCTTTTTCATCCAAAACGGTGGACAATGATTTGTCCGAAAGCTGCAAATTGTGAATAGAGGCCCGTCCGTGTTTGGCGATTTGAAAGGTAATGGATTGGCTGTCTTTCGACCATACAGGTGCAGAGTGAGCGGGTACGCCCATTGTGTCATTAGTCGTGTAGGTATCGAGGTTGAGATCGTATTGTTTGGTGAGGTTTTCGGGTTCGGAAGAACCGTCTGCCTTTACCCGCCACAGGTTGTTGTTTCGATACCACTCCAATCCGTCTTTGGCAAGATAGGCAATCCACTCTCCATCGGGTGACCACGAAGGCAATTGAAGCTGACCAGCTTGTGTACTAATTTTCTGCTTTTTCTTGGTTTTTATCTCCATCACGAACAAGTCCTCTGCCTCGGTCGCCAAATGAGCATCATCACTGATATTGCTGGTGTAGGCTATTTTTTTGCCATCGGGAGACCAAGTAGGATGGTTTTCATCGTGTTTTTTGCCTTTGGTGAGGTCTTCCACTTTTTTGCCTTTCACTGTCAAAACACTGATTCCCCAATGTGTGTCAGTTTTGTAGCCCATTCCGTCAAATTTGTAGGAAGCTTTGGTGTAATGTCGTGCTACGACACCCAATTTCTTTTTTTGTTCGTCTGTTTCCTGTTCAATGGATTCTTTGCTTTTTCTTTGCAGATTGAAGACAATTTTTTTGCCATCGGGCGACCACTCAAAATAACCAATAGAGCCTTTCACATCTGTCATTTTCTCGGCTTCTCCTCCTCCAAACTGTATGATGTATAGCTGTGTTTCTTCTTCACGATTGGAGGTAAAAGCAATGGATTTACCATCAGGTGACCATTGAGGATTGGTATCCATTTGTTTGCCAAAAGTGATTTGTCTGGCTTTTGCAGTATTCGTATCCACTGACCACAGATTGGCATATTTTTTTTCGGTTTTTTCCTCTACCCAATGCACAGGATACACCACAGTTTGACCATCGGGTGATAAAGCACAAGTGCTAATCAGTTGGATATCGTATAGGTCTTTTGAAGTAATTCTCTTTTCTGTGTTGTTTTTTGTCATGATTGATGCAACTTTTAGGTTATTTTTTGCCTTTAGATTATACGTTTGCAAGATACAAAAGTCAAACTACTATTGAAAAACGTTAAAAACTTAATGACTTTTATTAACATTTTCAATTTACATTAGATAACTTATTTAGGCATGAGGAAACGCTTTACTTTGTTAATTCAATTTAAAACAATCATTAAAAAAGTCAATTCATGAAAAACATTTTGAATAGAATCCCTTTGATTATTTTTATTTTAAGTTTTTTCGCTACCAGTCATGTATTCGCACAAAGAGTGTCTGTAACCAGCAATTTCAGTGTTATCGAAAATGACAGGGTGGAAGGTGAAAATGTCAATGTACTGGACGAAAATACCACAACTGCTTCCCTAAATCTTCGCTTTTACGACCAAAATCTCTGGGCAATTCGTTTGGGTGCGGGTGTGAAAGATTTGGAGTATAAATTTCAAGATGGCACGTTGAATACAAGTTATGATGTGAATCGAGAAAGCTTTTTTGTCAATGTTGGCTTGGAAAAACATTTTCGTTTACCGCTCAATCCCTACTTGGGTGTGAATGTGCCGATTACCTTCGATGGTGATGATACTGTAAACAACAATAGTATTGACAATAGCAGCGTAAAAACAGGCTTCAATGTGTTGGCAGGTGCCAACCTTTCGCTTTTCAAGATATTGCGAATAGGTTTTGAATTCAATACGGGCTTTAATAGCTTCAATAAAGAAGTTTTGAAGAATCTCAGCCCTGGAGAAACGAGCAGCATCAAATTGAAGAACATGGACTATAGAGGTGAAATCACCGTGGGCGTTGCTTTGTAGTTACTGCAATAACAATTCGTATTTTTTTCATATTCATGCAAATAGAGCCTGCGATGCAACATCGCGGGCTTTTTTTTACCCAAACCTTGGATGAAATTGTATCAAGGTATCTCTCAAATAACTTTGGTCAATTTTGGAATAGATTTCGGTGGTTGTAATGGATTCATGTCCAAGCATTTCTTGAATTGCTCTTAAATCTGCTCCTCCTTCATAGAGGTGTGTTGCAAACGTGTGGCGAAACGTATGTGGGCTGACTACCTTTTGGATGCCTGCCTCTTTTGCAGCTTGTTTCACAATGTTGAAAATCATGACCCTACTTAAATTTTTTCCCCTTCGATTTAGAAACAAAAAATCTTCCATTTTGGGCTTGATGGGTTGATGAACCCGTACTTGTTCTTTGTAGATAAGAACTTGTTTTAGTGCAGATTGATTGATGGGAACCAGTCGTTCTTTGTTGCTTTTGCCAATAATCCTGACGAAACCTGCTTGCAAATAAAGGTTGGAAATTTTGAGGCTGGTGAGCTCAGATGCACGCAACCCACAACCATACAATACTTCAATAATTGCCTTGTTGCGTTCGCCTTCAGGTTTGCTAAGGTCTATGGCTGCAATCATTTGATTGATTTCTTCGACACTTAATATAGTAGGTACTTTGGTTCCTATTTTGGGACTCTCTAAATGCTTTACAGGATTGCGTTTGATCCATTCTTCGAGCATCAGAAACTTATAAAAAGCCTTGATTCCCGATAAGATACGGGCTTGTGATCGAATGCTGATGCCCGTTTCGGTCAAGGTTTGGAGGAAAAGTTCGCAGTGTTTTGGCTCTAAGGTTTGGGGTAGCAATTCTAATTCACTTTGAATTACAAATAACTTCAATTTTTCTATATCACGCATATAGGCTTCGACTGAATTTATGGCTAATGAGCGTTCCAACTGCAAATAAGCTTTGAACTCTACTAAAGCAGTTTTCCATGTGAGGTGACTTTCTGGCATTGCAGATCAAAAATAAGTTTGTATGCTTAAAAAAAATAAACGGCTCATCGAAGATTTTAGTGGAATCAGATTTTTGTAGTTTATTCTTAAAGATATGGAATGTTTGAAAATCAGTATGCTCTACAAAAGGAAACTACAAAAGTCTTTAACTACTCCACTAAAAATATCCATGAGTCAAATAAACACTGCAAAATAATACATTTACAGGTGACATAAAGAAGCTGAAATCGTCTTTGATATAAGATTATTGATCTCCTATTGTTCTACTCTCAAACTCACCTTTCTTTTCTATTGCTGATTTTCATTAAAACTTTTATTCGGTCAAGTTGCGTTTTTGCTAATGTAATAGGCTTAAACAATATAATTTGACAAAAAATAAAAATCATTTAAAAAAATATTTTTATTTATATATGTAAGCGATTATTTTCTTTACTAAATGTTAATGCCATGCTTTCCAATACTCTTTTTGAAGTAAACGAGATTTTGCAATTAACCTTGTTGCATTATGCTGCTGAGTCTTCTACCAAGTCTTACAATGATACCATTGTAGATGAAATAATCCATATTATTGAGAAGATTGACCGACTCCGTAGCAAATTAGATGTTCCTCCTACTACTTTTGACTTTGGACTTTCACATAATTAGCAACGAAAAGATGGATATTAGAGAAGTGAAGCTATCAACAACTTCTTATCCCTAATATCCATTTTTTATTGTGTCATCTAAAACTCTACTCGATAACTTAATACAGGAATCAAACCTGTTTGATAATCATACTCAATAGTCTGTGAATTGACATTGTAATAATCCCCCCAAATATTTTCACGATTCAAGGCATTGAGCAAATCCAAACGCCATTCTGTTGTTTTGCTGCGTTTGTTTTTGCGGTAACTCAATTGTAGGTCAAACTTCATGAAATCGGGATAACGCTCTTCGTAAGCTCCGTCAATATTCCGAACAGTTTCTCCATTTTGGCGAGAATGTTCTAAATCAATAGGTATAAAACGGCTGTTTCCACCCCAAGTTCCCCGCATATTCACTCCAATCAAATTTTGTTTGCGCTTTCCGACTTTGAATTCCTTTCCTGACAACACATTGAAGTTGAAGTTTCCATTGAAGGGTGTGTTTCTTTCTTTTCCATCCAAAGCCGTAAATTTGGCTTCATAAAGCGAAGCAGTCGTTAGCAGGTAAAAACCTTTGGAGAAAAATCGCTGTGCCGTAAATTCCAGCCCATAGTTTCGTCCTGTTCCTTCATTCATCAAATCCTGAGTACTGAAACCTTCCTCCAACAAAATCGGTGAAAAAATAGAACCTACAACCGAACTAATTGGTAGGTTGTAAAGCCTTTGAAAGTAGGCTTCTGTCTTGAAATACCATTGGTTATTGACCGATACATCGTAGCCCAAAACATAATGCTGCGCTTTGGAAAAATCCAAGTTTCGGTTAGGCTGCAATTTTGTGCCATCCTCCAACAACTGATTCGCCAAATAATACTCCAATGATTCCACTTTGCTATGAATTCCAAAACCAAAACTCAAAGATTGATTGGGCTGCAATTGCCACTTCAATGCAGAACGTGGCTCAACGGCTGTACTTTCATTCAAGCCAAATCGAAGGAAATGGACTCCATTTACCCACGATAAACTTTCGGTGAGTCGAAATTTCCAACTTGTATAAGCTTGTAAAGTACTGGCATTGCCTTTCTCATTGAAGCGTTCAAAATTGTTGAAAGGTGGTTCAATGCTCGGAAACTGAAAACTTTCTAAAAAATTGTAACCCAAAGCGGTATAGGTCAATCCGCTTTCTACAATATGCTGGCGATTCAACTTGGTATTGAAACGCATAGAAGCACGGGCATAGGTTTTGTTAAATTGTTCTTTATAAGTCCCTTGATAAGTTCCTTCATTGTCCTCCTCATCTTCTCCAATGCTCGTTGCAGATAAAGACAAAGTAGTTTTGAGATAGGTTTTATCACCCAAAATTGCCAGATGCGACAAACCCATTGCCCCCATATTTGCTTTTTCGACATCCGAATAGTCAATATCTTTGGGTTGGTAGGTATTTTTACTCAAACCGCCGATTCCCCAAAGCGAAAAAGTACCCATTTTTTGGGTAGGAATATGCAGTTTGAAGGAAACATCTTGGTAAGTTGTCACATCCTCGTCACCGACAATTCCTACGCCCAAATCGTTCAACAAGGCCAAAGTTGAATAGCGGTAATTCACCAAAAAAGAAGCTCCACTACCTTTCTTCAAAGGCCCTTCGGCTGCGGCTTCCATCCCCAAAATACCTGCCTGCAAAGTGTATTCATTTTTTTCATTATTACCATTCCGCAACTTCAAATCAAATACACCCGAAAGTGCATTGCCAAACTCTGACGGAAAAGCTCCTGTATAAAAATCAGACTTACTCAATACATTGGCACTCAAAATGCTAATCCCTCCACTTGAAGCTCCCTCCGAAGCAAAATGATTAGGGTTTGGAATTTCCACGCCCTCCATTCGCCACAACAAACCTCTTGGTGAATTGCCTCGAATGATAATGGCATTTTGGTCATCACCTCCGTTACTACTAACTCCTGCAAAAGCCGATACCATGCGTGCAGGATCGCTGACACTTGCGGCATAACGTTTGGTTTCTTCCACCGAAAAAGATTGTGCGCTTACCGTCGCCATTTCGTTCAAAACCTGTGCTTTGTTTTGAGTTGCCTTCACTACGATTTCATTCATTTCGACCACTGACTCTATCAATTCTATATTGATAACCAATTCTTTCCCTACCCCCAACAATACATTGGGTAAGCTTTGGCTTTCGTAGCCCAAAAAAGAAATTGTCAAAGTATGTCGTCCGACAGGAGCTTTTTCGATTTTGAAGTTGCCATTCACATCCGTACTTGCACCCAAAAACGGATCAGAATCCACTACCACCACATTTGCGCCAATGATGGGAATTTGGGTATCATGGTCAATGACTGTTCCACGAATGGTTTGATGCAATTGGCTATTTTGTGCCAACGTTTCATCGTTGAGGTATAGGCATAGAAAACCCGCCATGATAAAAATAAAATTCTTCATATTTAATTGATTTATTAGGTATTTTGATTGTTACAATTTTTCTTTAAAATTCGCATCTCCAACTTAATACAGGAACAATGCTATTGCCTTTATAGTCCACAATTTGCTGACTTTCTACATCATAATACTTCTGCAATATATTCCTATTTCCAGTAACGTTCAGCAAATCCAGCCGCCATTCAACAGTCAGTTTTCTTTTGTTATGGCGGTAACTCAGTTGAACATCCAAGCGTTTGTAATCGGGCATTATGCGCTCATAAGCATGGGCAAAATCTCTCACCTCTTCTTTGTAGAGACGTGAATATTCTAAATCTATCGGCGTGTATCGTTTGCCGCCCGACCAAGTTCCTCTTAGATTTAGCCCCAAAATATTTTGCTGGTTAGAGCCGATTACCAACTCCTTGCCTACCAATACATTGAAGTTGCGTCCACTATCAAAAGGAGTCTTGCGGCGTACTCCGTCCGATGATTTGTAGCTCGACTGAAATAAAGAAGCATTTGTCAGAAAGTAGTAATTGTCTGCAAAAAAACGTTCTAATGTAAACTCTAAACCGTAATTAGTTCCTTTACCATCATTTAGCAAACTTCTATTCGTTAAACCTTGTTCTAAAATAAGGGCGGAAAAAATACTTGAAGGATCTTCCGACACAGGCGCATTGAATATTTTTTGGTAATAGGTTTCTACCTTCAAATGCAATTTAGGGCTAAAATAATGATCATAACCCAAAACCAGATGATGGGATTTGGTCAAATCCAAATCATGATTTTGTTGTACCAAACTGCCATCAGGTAACGTATAATTCGCCAAATAATATTCCAAAGACTCTATTCGACTGTGCAAACCATATCCAAAACTAAGCTTACTTTGCTCATTGTATTGCCATTGCAGTGAAGCACGAGGTTCTACACTCACCTTTCCATTTAGTCCAAAATACAAAGCGTGAAGTCCACTTACCATAGTCCAATTTTTTGCCAAACGGTATTTCCAACTTCCATAAGCCTGCAACATAGTGGTCGTTTCCTTACTTTTAAAAAGCATAAAATCATCGTAAGGAGGTTCAGATAAATCGTTTTTTATACGTGTATTGAAGTTATACCACCAATGGGTATAAATCAAGCCCGTTTCGATGCTTTGCTGTGAATTGATTTTGGAATTCAATGCCACTTTTGCCTTTCCAAAAGTCTTCTTCAAATTTTCATCATAATTTGCAGTAGGTACTTCAATACTAACTTTTTCTAAATCTTTGATTTTCGTTCCAGAAAGTGACAATGAAGTCTTCAAATAGGTTTTTTCATTGAAAATGTGCAAATTAGACAGCCCTACAATCCCCATTTTTTCATTTTCATTATCTTCAATCCGTTCAAATTGTTCCCAATGACTACTTACTCCTCCTATTCCGAACAACGAAAAATACCCTTTTTGATTGGGAAAATGAAACTTGAATGCCACATCTTGATAGCTCGTTTCATCGCCATTTCCTCCAATATTAATGCCCAGATGATTGAGCATCGCCAAAGTTGAATAACGGTAATTCACTAAATAAGAGGCTCCACCTTTTTCCACCAAAGGGCCTTCCATCGCCGCTTCAAGCCCCAACATCCCCAATTGCAGTGTATATTCTCTCTTTTCGTTATTTCCATTTCTAAGTTGCAAATCAAATACACCAGAAAGGGCATTTCCAAACTCTGATGGAAAAGCACCTGTATAAAAATCTGATTTCCCTATCACATTGGTACTCAGTATTCCAATCGCACCATTTGAGCTACCTTCCGAAGTAAAATGATTGGGATTAGGGATTTCTACACCTTCCAATCGCCACAAAACTCCTCTTGGTGAATTGCCCCTAATAATGACCGCATTTTCCTCCAAATCCCCATTGCTCATCACCCCTGCATAAGCCGTCACCGTCCTTGCAGGGTCACTTACTCCTGCTGCAAATCTTTTGGTTTCCTCAACCGAAACAGACCATGCACTGATCAATGCCATCTCATTGATAGGTTTGGCTTTTTGTGCGCTCGCATTGACTTCAATCACATCCAACTCGTTTAAAGATTCTTCTAAACCAACCTCCAAAACCAACTCTTTGCCTGTACCAATCAACACATTGGAAAGCGTTTTTCCTTCATATCCAATGTAAGACACCAACAAGGTATGTCGCCCAACAGCTATATCTGGAAACCTAAAATTACCTTCCAAATCTGTACTTGCTCCCATAAAAGGTTGAGAATCTTTCACCACAACATTTGCCCCAACAATCGGCAATTGAGTACTTTGGTCAATCACCCGTCCTCGGATTGTCTGCTTCAAAATGGCTTTTTTTGCAGGTGTTTTGGGTGTAGATGTTGGTATATTTTTTTTAGGTAACGGCTTCAATATGATTCGTTTTCCTAAAATTTTGTAGTCTGCGTCAATGGATTGCAGTAATTCCTCCAATACCAATCGAAGAGGCTTATTTTTGAAGTCAATATCTACTTTTTGTTCTACCGCCACCAAATTTTTACTATACGAAAACCGAATATTGTACCTTTTGCTCAGTTCTTTCAAGACCTCTTCAATGGACACATTGGATTGATTCACTGTTACCTTTTTATTGAGCAAACCTTCTTCCTTACCGTTGTTTTTGGCGTTCAAAAACACAGTTATTGCAGAAAGTAGCCAACAAAAAAGTAGTATTTTCTTCAATCTCGTAATTCTTTAGTATTTCAACAACCTTTTCCTTCAATCCAATACGTTCCCGCTTCCAACTTTATTTTAACTTGCAGAGAAGTAGCCAATACTTCCATTACTTCCTCCAGTGTAGCGGCTTCAAATTCACTGGTAAACAGGCAATTCAATAGCATTTTGTTGCGGGCATCCATGCGGATATTGTAGTGTTTGGACAGCACCCTCATCACCCGACTCAGTGGTGTATCCGTAAAAACCAATCGTTCTGTCTGCCAAGACCAATCATTTTCATCCTCCACTTTCACTTTATTCAAAACTTTAGTTTCCACATCAAATACTCCTTTTTCACCCGCCTCCAATGTAACCGATTGTGCATTATCGGCTCTTGAAGCCAAACTGACCTTACCCGTTCTAACTGTCACTTCTACATTTTCTTCCGTTGTGCGAAGATTGAAGGAAGTTCCCAACACTCGGGTTTCTGTGTTTTTATTGAGGATGACGAAAGGGCGGTTTTCATCTCTCGCCACTTCAAAAAAAGCTTCTCCCACCAGTCGAACCTTGCGCTCTGTACTGTCAAATTTTTCGGGAAAAGTCAAAACAGTGTATTCATTCATCCAAACTTTCGATCCATCCTCCAATTTCACCTCTCTTTGCATATTGCGAAGGGTTTCAATTTGTACAGATTCAACGATGGCTCCTGAAGGTTGAATAACTTGTTTGGCCAACCATACGCCACCTATCATGAGTAAAAATACGGCTGCAATCCTCAGAAAATCTTTGAACAAAGGTCGTTTTGACGTTTGCAGTTCTCTAATGACAGGCTCAGCTCCAATTGTTGCTTGAAAATCTTCCCATTCCGCTTCTGTATCAAAATCAACTTCTTTGTGAATCCCTTCAGTCAACTGCCATAGTTTTTGAGTCGCTTCAAATTCTTTTTGATTCGCCTCCGATTCTTCTCGCCATATATGCAACTGTAGTTCTTCTTCTTTAGAAGCTGTTCTGCTCAGATGGCGAATGATGATATGCTCGATAGATGTGTCCATTGATTGATTGAAATGTCGTGCTTTTATAAATAGTGACAAGGTAAGAAAGAGTTACCACTATTGAAGGGAGATTTTTTTTGAAAAAAAAGTAAATCTTTAATTCTTTGAAAAATATATCATCCATCTACATCTACCATTAGCTACCCTATTAAACTACCTATCGTAAATCTAAAATGTTATTTGATAATATTTGTTAATTTTACCTCTTCAAAAAAACGCATACGCTACTACCATGAAACGACAAAAAACCATCGTAACACTTGCGAACACAGTCAGTTTGTATTTTTTACTACTTATTGTATCTATTACCACTTCACTCCAAGCCCAAACCAATCTTGTACCCAATCCCAGTTTTGAAGACACCCTTTCCTGTCCATCAGGTTTGGGATTTCTGAGCAATACAGCTTTAGAATGGGAAGAGGTAGGAATTCCCAACCATTTTCATACTTGTGTAGAAGATGGCGGCGGGGCAGATGTGCCTGACAATGTATTTGGTGTGCAAAATCCTTTTTCTGGAGTAGCTTATGCAGGATTTACCGCCTATACCACAGGCACGCCTTCACAACGGGATTACATCACCATTCAGTTGAGCGAGGCATTGCAGCCTGATACCGAATATTGTGTGGAGTTTTATGTGAGTTTGGCAGACCTTAGTTATTTTGCAGTAGAAAACATTGGCGCATATTTCTCAGAAAATGCTGTTCCCAACAACAACGGGCTGCCTTTGGGCTTCGTTCCGCAAGTTGAAAACCGAGAAGGTGTATTAAAAAATAAAAACGAATGGCAGCGCATCAGCGGTACTTTCACTGCCCAATCTCCCCTTCAATGGCTTACAATAGGCAACTTTTACAACAACGCCAATACCAATGCTGAAAACTTGGCAGTCGGTGGCGAAACGGGGTTTACAGAGTTGGGATATTATTACATAGATAGCATTTCGGTAGTTGCTTTGGAAACTGTAAGTGTAGTAATGCAAGACATGAATATTTTGGCACAGCCCGAAACGGCTGTATTGTGCGAAGGAGATGTTCAAACATTGACTGCAACAGGAGCAGAGAGCTATGAATGGTTTAGTTTGAACGACCCTTTTACAGTCTTGAGTGATGCCGATACCTTGGCTTTTGCTACAATGACTACCCAAAGTTTCATTTTGCAGACAACTGACTTCAATTGTGTGCGGGAATACATTTTTACTATTGAAGTAAGACCAATGCCACAAGTTGAAATAGGATTTGAAGCCACTTGTGAAGGTTACAATCTGCAATTTACGGAGTTGGGAACTGGCATTGTAGAAGCGGCAACGTATCAATGGGATTTTTATCAAAACGGCAATATCGTAGCTACGGATAGTACAAGAGGGGGGGCAGAGGTTTTCAATATACTGATTGACAGTGTGATACTGATAGTTAATAATTTAGAGAATTGCAGCGCAAGCGATACACTCTTGGTAGATTTGCAGCAAAATTGTCAACCTTGTATGGATGGTTTTCGCAATTTAGCCGCCAATCCCTCTATAGAATACTACCACGATTGCCCCAATGATTTGGGAGAAATTGGGGGGGCAAGCCAATGGAAAGCACCGACCAACGGAAGCACCGATTACCTCCACACTTGCGCCAATACTGTGCCTTCAAATCTATACGGCAATCAAATGCCTTCGGATGGAGAGGGATATTTAGGCTTTTTTGGCTATGCAGCAAACGATTATCGGGAGTATGCAAGTGTGCCGATTTTGCAACCCTTGGAAGTCGGTAAAAACTATTGTGTGCGTTTTGATGTGAGTTTAGCAGACAGTTCGGGTAAGGCAATCAGCAATTTAGGAGCACATTTATCGGCAAATCCTATTGCAGTCAATACACAAGCACCGCTATTTGGTTTTCCACCCCAAATCGCTAACAATTCAGGAAATACAATTGCAGACAAAAACAATTGGACAACAATATCAGGCATTTACAAAGCCACCAATGCTACAAACTGGCTCACAATTGGAAACTTCAAAGATAATAGCAATAGCGAGGTATTAGACTTGGATAGCACCTTTTTGTTCGATAACTCGGCATACTATTATCTTGACAATGTATCGGTTATAGAAATGCCTGCATTGGCAGTCCTAAACGGAAATGGTCAGCCTTTTACCACACCAACCGTTTGTGTTGGTGAAAAAATACCAGTTCAAGCCGTAGGAAATTACTGCAATTTCAAATGGATAAATGCAAACAAACCAAACGAAATATTGAGTTCTCAAGCCAATGCCTCGTTGAAGAGTACACAAAAAGGGTTGCAAAAATTTGTAGTCTTGGCAGATTTTGGAGGATGTATATTGACAGACACCATCAGTATTGACTTTGAGCCATTTCCACAAGTAAGTTTTGATTTGACCCCCAATTGTGCGGGAGCTGTTAGTATTTTGGTAGATACTTCAACTGGGGTGGAAGAAGGAGCTTTGTACAACTGGAATTTTGGAGATGGCAATGGTATACAAGGGCTTACCAATGTTACCAATTTGTATGAACAGCCTGGTACTTATACAGTTCAATTGACGATTACCAACCCAACAGGGTGTACGGCTTCGGCAGCTCAGATATTGATCATTGAAGATATATGTGATCCCTGCAATGCCGAAAACAATTTTGTATCCAATTCCAGTTTTGAAGAAGGGATTTGTCCCGATTTTACAGGCCAAATAGACCGTGCAGCTTTTTGGATCAGTCCAGAATTAGAAGACAGAGCGAGTTTGTTTGACGACTGCAATCCCGATAATATAGTGGGCGTTCCTGAAAATAGATTTGGTACACAAGAACCCCGCACCGATATTTCGTATGCTGGTATCAAGGCGTATAGTATAACCCCTTCTGAGCAACAATTCATTACGAACCAGTTGGGCAGTAATTTAGAAATTGGCTCGACTTATTGTGTGAGTATGTTTGTGAGTTTGGCAGATACGAGTGATTTCGCCATCAGTTCCTTAGGTTTCTATTTTACAGTGGTCAATCCAACTGGAACTAATTTGGTGAACGTCACGCCACAAGTGGTCAATAGAATAGACCGCATCATTGCAGATACGCTCAATTGGGTAGAGATATCGGGAACGTTTACGGTAGATCAAAATTACCGCTTTTTGACGATTGGCAACTTCAAAAATGTGTTGAATACCCAAGAAGTTCAATCTATCGGGGACTTCAATCCAACGGGTTTTGCCTACTACTACATTGATGATGTGTCGGTAGTACCGATGGAAATCAGTACAGTAGAAGATATGGAAATCTGCAAGGGTGAAACCGTTACTCTGACTGGAAGCAGCAATACTTGCGAAATGTATTGGGTCAATGCCAACAAGCCGCTGAATGTGATTGCAGCAGGTGATGAACTAACCGTTAGCCCTTCGAGCAATTCTACTTATATTTTTGTAGGTCAAAATGGTAATTGCAGAGTGACAGACTCTGTGAATGTTGTTGTAAAACCTTTGCCCCAAATTGATACGATTAGCGTAAATCCGAATATTTGTAAGGGAGGAAACACACAACTGTTGGTGGAATTGTCAGCAGCGGGAGATTATGTGATTCAATGGTCGCCTTCTGGATTGTTGGTCAATTCCAATACACCCAATCCGATTACTTTGACCGATACGACCACTACTTTTTATGTGAACATTACAGATACTGCGACGAGTTGCAGCATCACGGATTCGGTGAAATTGAAGGTAAATCCACTGCCCATTGCCACAATAGATGTGGACAGTTTGTTTATTTGTGCAGGTGATTCGATGCGGGTTAGTGCTTCGGGAGGTGATGTATTTGCATGGGAACCAGCCGAAGCGGTTTCGGATGCTACGATTGCTGACCCTTATGTATATAGCCCCAATACAACGCTTAACCTGTCGGTGACAGTCAGTAATTCTCAAACAAGTTGTAGTAGTACGGAGAGCCTTATCGTAGCAGCAGGGAAAACATACATCCAAGATACGACCAACATTGTGATTTGTGAAGGAGATGACTTTTTCGTCAATGACATCATTTTGGGAACATTGGGAGCACCTTTTGATGCCGTTGCATACCGTTGGGAACCTTCACTCAATTTATCCTCCGATTCTACCCGTAATACCATTATTTCCACACCTTTTGACCTCATTTACACCCTGTTTTTTACAGACAAAAACGGCTGTGAAGGCAATGTATCTATTGAAGTAGATGTGAACCAAGTACCCAATGCTGGTCCAGATGTATCTATTTGCGAAGGTGGTTCGGTACAATTGAATGTATCAACGGGTGCAGTTGCCTACCAATGGCTACCATTAGAAGGACTAAACAATAATACAATCCGTAATCCAATCGCTTCTCCATCGATAACAACAACTTACGTAGTCATTGCAACCTACATTAATCAAACAGGGCAGTGTACAACAAATGATGAAATCACTGTTTTTGTGAACGAAAGAGGCCCCAGCGGAGTTAGTGATGACGAAACAATTTGTCGGGGGGATTCGATCCAAATCAATGCTTTTGGAGGAAATATTTTTGAGTGGTTCCCTACCGAAACTTTGTCGGATTCTACGATTGCTACCCCAACTGCTTTTCCTGATGAAACTACAACTTACACCGTCCGAATCTTCAATGCCTCTACTCAATGTGAATCCATTGAAGATGTGACAATTACAGTCAAAGACGAAGCTCAGCCAACCATTTTGAGTCCCGATGCAAGGATTGTATGCGCTCAACCACTAACGCCTGTGCAGATTTGTCTGGATTTGGACTATGATGGTTGTGAAGCACTCAATTTCAATGTTTTGACACAACTAAGCAGTAATATAGTACAGTTGGATGGAAATTGTTTTACTTACGAATCTGCTTTTGCAGTAGCTCGTACTGATACCATTGAAATTCAAGTATGTACCGAAAATAGTCTGCAATGTGATACCACAACTGCAATACTTATTCACTGCGATAATGCCCCCAAATGGCCTGTTGATTTTATTCAGCGAAATACTTGCAGTGAAGGATTGTATAAGGTGCAATTGCCGCAACCCACAGATGCCGATGGAGCAGAAGATTCGTTGACCATTTCTATCAGCACACCACCTACAAATGGTACGGTAACACTTGATGGTTTTGTGCTGAATTATGTATCCAATGTAGGGTTTTCGGGTACAGAAAATATTGTAGTGACGGTTTGTGACCAATTATATCCTTTCAATGATTGTGCAAATTTGACGGTACGATTGAATGTTACCCCCAATAGTGCACCCGTTGCGGTTGACTTAAATATGATCATTCCTTATGAAACACAGGATATTATCTGCATTGAAGTGCAAGACGCTGACAACGACCCCATAACCATCACTGTCTTAGAATCACCTGCAAATGGCACTTTAGAGGCTGCAACTTTGAACTGTGCATTTTATACCCCAAATGATAATTTTTATGGTCAAGATACAATGGTTTTTGTAGCGTGTGATGCCTGCAATGCCTGTGATACAGCAGTTGTAACGATCACCGTTCCAGCTCCATTCGACCCTCCAATTGTTGCAGATACCACCGTAACGACGAATTATGATGCACCGATAAGTGTTTGTTTGAACATTGAAGAACCCAATGGAGAATCTTTTGATTTGAGTCTATTGAGTGCACCCATAAATGGAAATATCGAAATTCAAAACGATAGCTGCCTGTTCTATACACCGACATCTGAGTTTGCCTATGTTGAAAATATCGACATTGCAGTGTGTGATGTTTTGAACAATTGTACCAATATTACGCTCACCATCAATGTATTAGAGCCAATCAATTTGCCGCCAACGGTCGACGATGTGACAGCTTCAACGATTAGCAATTCGGCGGTTACATTTTGTTTTGACCCTGATGATCCCGAAAACGATGAATTAGAGGCAACTATCATCACCACCCCACTAAACGGTGATGCCTTGATCGTCAGCGATACTTGTGTGATTTATGTATCGAATCCAAACTTTTTTGGTGTGGACAGTTTGCAGGTACAGTTTTGCGACCCCAAAGGAAATTGTGTAACGGCATGGGGTGTGATTTCGGTTTCGCCGAGCCAAGATTTACCCCCTGTGGTAAGTGACACAACGGTCACTATTTTTTCTATGACTTCCACAATCGTCTGTTTGGATATTGAAGAACTAAATGGTGATGATTATTCGATTGCTTTTGTAGGAATATTAGATTCCCCTAATGTATTAGATAAAAATTGTTTTGAATATACCTCTCCGCCTGGTTTTTTTGGAGAGATTGACTTTTCCGCCGAAGTCTGTGATGAAAACAACAATTGCACCACGATTACAGTGACTTATATCGTGGTACCTGCTGGAAATATTGCGCCCAATGTAACACCCATTGCGCCTATTAGGTTGAATTTGAGTGAAACATCGGAGGTTTGTATTGAAGCAACAGATGTGAATGGCGACGATTTGACCTATCAATTGGCTGCTATTAACCCAAATTTGGGGGCAGTGAATGTCAATGACAACTGTGTTACATTTTTTGCACCCAATGTTGGAAGTGGAACAGTCAGCGTGACAGTAAATGTATGCGACGACCAAAATCCACAACTTTGTACTCCCATTGTGATTCAGTTTCAAATCAATACAGCTCCAAATGTAGTACCCGAACAGACCAATGTGGAAGTGGCGCAGGGAGCGACTGCAACGACTTGCCTGACGATTACAGAACCAGAAGGAGATGTCACAACCATTAACGTTATTGGAGGAGCAAACAATGGTACAGCAAGCATTTCAGGCAATTGTGTCATTTATTCGCCCACAGGAAATTTTGTAGGTTCGGACAATGTGGTGCTTCAAATTTGTGATATTTTGGGAGCATGTACGACTGTAACTATTAACTATGTGGTAACGGATGTTTTGTCTGCCAACAATGACAGCTTCAATGTGGAAGACAACAATCAATTGACTGCCAATTTCATTCAAAATGATGTTTTTACGAACATAAATAATTTGACCATCAACATTGTTTCACCACCTTCAAATGGCAGCGTAGTAGTAAATGCCAACAAAACGTTTACCTATACACCCAATACTAATTTTGTAGGAAACGAAAGTTTTGTGTATGAAATTTGTCTTCCAATTGTTGGTTGCGAACAGGCTACAGTGAGCATTGAAGTTGAAAATCTTTTGGAAGCCATCAACGATTTTGCAAGTGTGGTGCAAACCTCTCCTCCTCCATCTCTAGATATTTCAATCTTAGGCAATGATGCTTTTCCGAATGTGGATGCATTAGACGTATCTATTGTAGATGGGGTATCCAATGGGGCATTGATTTTGAATCAAACTACCTATGTTGTCACCTATTTCCCAAATGTCAATTTCATTGGAAGGGATACATTTGAATATTCGATTTTTTATCCAGAAAGAGGTTTAGATAAGGCTATTGTTGTGATTGAAGTAACAAAAGCTTTGATTCCTCCAACAGCTGCAAACGACAATTCGGAAACTTTTGAAGGTGAATCTGTTGTAGTGTCCGTTTTATCCAACGATACGGGAGATGGTTTGTTTTTGAGTAGAATTGTGAATCTACCTATCAATGGAAATGCAGTTATCAATACAAATGGTACGATTACCTACACACCCAATGCAGGATTTCTGGGAATCGAAAGTTTTACCTATGAGGTCTGCAATGCGGACGATTTGTGTGTGACAGCTACGGTGACAATCGAAGTGAAGCAGAGAGATGTGGTGGTGGTCTGCGAAATAAAGGTGTATGCGGCAATGACTCCTAATGGAGATGGTAAGAATGAACGGTTTGCAATAGCTGGACTGGACTGCGATGGCAATGACCAAAACGAATTGGTGGTTTTCAACCGTTGGGGGGATGAAGTTTTTCGTGCTGAAAATTATGGCCCAAACAATTTTTGGGATGGTCGCTATGAAGGTGCTGGCGAATCAGTGCCTGATGGTACGTACTTTTATGTATTGACGATTGTGGGGAAAGATGTGGTGCAAAAGGGGTTTTTGGAGGTGCAGAAGTAGATAATGAAAATCAAATTCATCGGATGAAGACTCAAACAAAGTATAAAATCATTAAATAATTATTTTGTATTTTTTCATTAAAAAATTATTGATAGAACTTTCTTTCTTCAACCTCATAAATTGGGTTCTTTCCTGTGTAGTAAAATCAGGAATGCCAAAATTCTTAATATAATTTTTAGCTAAGGAGAAATACCCTCCTGTATATGGCTTGCTTTTATGTTTAACATAATACCAAAACACATTAGATAATAGAATCTTTTTTATGAACAGCAAATCTTTTTCATTATCAGAAATAATTGCATACCCATTATAAAAAAGTAAGTTTTCTTCACTAGAATAAACAAAATAAGGTCTATTAGACATGTATGGTAGGAAAAGCTTTTGCCCCTGTATATTTAAAGCTTGAGTACGGCCAAAAGCAAACCAATTTTCATACTTTTTCTTGCCTTTATCTCTTTTTGATAATTCATTTTTATGTTCTGTTAAGTAATTATATGCATGAGGATATTTTTTTGTAAATTCACTCTCTGTAATTACTATATTTTTTTTTGTTTTATTACCAAATATATCAGCTTCTGATATTTCCTTATAAGGGAAAATGATTTTTTCTTTTAGTATTTCTATTTCATTTTCTTTTTTTAATACATTAGGTTTTATCACATTTCTGCAAATGCTTTTTTCTATTTTATATGATTTTCCATTTCGTGTTAAAAAGAAAAATCTTGGTATCTCCTTAATTGGTTTAAATATATAAATCTCATTTCTAAGCGTTGCTAATCCATTTCTAATAGCATATTTATCACCTAATTTTTCTCCAATATTTTCTATTTTGGACATGTTAGACTTCACGCTATAATTATCTAATAACCATCCTTCTTCATTATCAAGTGATTCATAATTAATATTAATAAAGTCAGTTTCTTGTAATAAATGAATAGAAGAGCTAGGGCATTTAGAATACTTCATATTCCCTTTTCGCTTATTAATCAGACAAATACAAGTATATGTATTTTTACCTTTAAAAACTTGTTCTGCTCCAAAATCAATTAGGGTAATATCTTGCCCATTTAGATAACACCTTAATTTACGTCCATTTAAACTTCTGTAAAAATTATTTACTGTAATATATCCTAAAAATCCCTTTGGTTTTAACCATTTTAGCCCTATCTGAAAAAAAGGTATGTACAAATCTGCTTTACCTATTGATGCTACAGACCAACTTTTCAATAATTTTTTCGAAATTTCATCAATATGATTTGCTCCTACATAGGGTGGATTTCCAACAATAATATCAAATCCATTATTATTTCTTATATCTTCAACTTCTTCAAACCAATTAAATTCTAATGAATTTTTTACAAATAGATTAAATTTAAAGGATGGAATATCTTCTCCTTTGCTAAGTGCTAAAATAGATAATAGTATTTTGGTCCTTATTATGCTATAATTTGTGATGTCAACACCGTAAATATTTTCTTTAAAAATTTCATAAAAAGTTTTTCCATATTTTGTTTTTAGTTTTTTTGCAAAATCAAACAAAAAACCACCACAACCACATGAAATATCACTGATTTTAGACTTGATATCTAACTTATTATAACAGGATTTAACTATAAATTCACGAATGTATGGAGGGGTATAAACTGCTCCGTTAACTATTTTATCTGATGGAGATATGACAAATTCAAAAATTTCAATTAATCTTTCGAAGGTAAATAATATGTCATATTCCTGGAATAGTGCTTGAAAATTTAGGAAATAAGCATACTCTTCTTGGCTTTCTTTATTTATAGTCAAGGATTTTAGAAGTAAGTTATTAGCAACATTTAAGTTGTTCAATGATAGAAAAGTTGAAACTATTAACCTATTTATTTTGGTAGGTTCTGTAGAATACTTCCTCAAAAAGCTATAAATTTTGCTCGTCATTAATTTTTACTCTATATACAAAGGGAATATATTATTCAATGTATAATCCAAATTACCAGTACTACCAAACGCATTAAAATATGGAGTCCACATTCTTTCCTGTGCCCTTTTAATTATTGATTGATACTCATCGTCATTTAATAATTCGTTGACAAAAGTATAATCTTTTGAGCTAAAAAAATTATTTATGATAAAATGAAATCCAAGAAATAAATCCATTGGCGGGTGAGGTAATCTTGGAGAGCCTAAAATAATCAGTTCTCCCGCATTACACGTTTCAAGTGTATTCCCACCAAATTGAAAATGATAATATGGATGTGTAAATTTGGGAGGAGTAGAAGGAATATTTTTATCTAAATGCCAACAACTTTTATATTCATTTGCCTCCTCATCATACCCATCTATATCTATCTGAAATGAATATTCAGTAATGACATCTTTATTATGAGTAAGGTTTTCAGGAGTAAATTTACATATATTTTGAAAGAAAACAGCAATATTTTCAATAGTACATGGGTTAGTACCAGATATTTTTTTTTCTATAAAAAATTCAATGTTTTCAACTTCTATTTTATTATCATTAATAAAGTCGATAGTCGCTTCTAAATTTATTAAAGCTTTGTAGTCACCTGGAATATCGTATTTCTCGATTAATTTAACTAATATTGACAAATCTTGTGAGATTATAGTAATTGAGTATTTATCCATTTTGATTAATTTGTTCTCCTATTAATTTTAATCTATTCTTACCTGCTGGCTTTACAAAAGGCAATGATTTAGTGGCTTCCAAACCTGCGTTGATAGAGATATATTCCTTATCCTGCCAAGGAAATAATTCTCTTCTATATAATTCCAATCCATCTATTGGGTCGATAGCTTTATTAGTATCTATACACACTGTCCAAAACTTTTTACTTTTAGAATGTGGAGTAGGTTCAAGAGGGGTTAAATTACAGAGCTCTGTATTCTGTTTTATAATTTCTATTCTTTGTATAGCATTTAATCTCCTTATAGATGTAGGAGTGGAATTAATGCTTCCCCACCAATTTTCAATCTTAGTCATCCACCATCTAGGAAATACGTCTTTAAGAATACCTGAATAAGAAGCTGATTCTAATTTGTTTATTAGATTACTCCAATCAGGAGAGTTTTTGCAGACTCCTAAACGTGCAGACAATATATTTTCATTTATTAAAAGTCCTGTCGGTTGAATAATATTTTGATTAATAAATAATGCTACAGCGTATGTGTGGTTTTTTATATTTGAATGATTTAAAAATGAGCATATTCTATAATCTATTTTTTCATACTCTTCAACAGTTAAACCTAATATTTTACTATAGTCAAAGTTTGATTCTTGAACTATTTTATATGCTTCAATAAAGCTTTTTATTCTGTTTGAGTATTTACCAGGATTGGCTCTAAATGCTTCTTTAGTAACAGAAAAATCGAATAAATCCTGACTAGAATAATCTTCATAATACCCTGTAATATTATCTTCACTTGATAATAAGATAATGGGTATATTTCTATAAGTATGAGAGTTTTTTGTTCTAAGTGTTTGAGCAATAGTAGGTGCATCGAACTTAGCCTCTTTACTAGTTAATCTAAAATCTAAGATTAATGCACTTATATCACTATTGATGCTATATAGAATTTTTTCAAGAGTTTTTGGGTCATTATGAATAGTTTCTATCCCTTGTGCTTTTAATTCACTAATAATAGTATCAGGTTCTAAATCTTCTACATACAATACCTTATAAGCCATATTTTTGTAATTCTTTATTAGTTGCTTTGTTAATTTCCACTCTAATACATGTATAGTAATTTTCTTTTGGAGAAACAACTTTTATACTGCCTCTATAACTAGAGATTATATCTTTTACAATTTTTAATCCTAAGCCTGTTCCTGCAATTTCAGTGAAATCTAATGAAATATCGAAATCTTTAGCAGATGTAGTGGTGAAAAATTCATCAAATATTTTATCCTCAATATCTTTCGGAATACCATCTCCATTATCAGAAAATTCTAAATAAATTTTATCTTCTTCTATTCCACACTCAATTAATATTTCCCCTTGCCTATTTGTCCTTTTAATGGCTTTTTTAGAGTTTGTATAAAAATTGAATAAAATAGACGACCATTCAGAAGGATGCATAGGTTTTAAATAAAGCAGGTAGCCGTTAAATACAGGGTCTTTTATTTGAATACCTGCTTTCTCCGCATCATTTTTAATAGAGTTAACAAAGGGTCTAACTACATTTCGTATTTCTATGGGAATCAAATCTCTAACTACGTTTTGAGAAACTACCGTATCAAAATAGGATGTATATATATGAAAGGAAGCAAAGTTTTTTTCTATAATTAATGCTCTGTCGAGAAGTATCTTATTGTCTTTCAGATGTTGAATTAGAAATTTTATATCATGACTGATATTCTTCATATAATATTTTATCTCATGTATAAATTGAGCTATTGATAATCCAACACTACTTAGAACCCTAAGCATTGACTTTTCTTTTATGTACTTCTCTTGCTCTGATTTCTGAATCTCCTGTAATTCATCTACTTTCTTTTTAATTTCTTTAATTTTCTTCTTTCTTTTCTTTTTAGCTTGAATACTGCCTTCTTCTTTCTCTAATTCTTCATCTAACTTATCTAAGGTAAAAGCTATATTTTTAATTCTTACTTCGATACTTTCATAATCCCACTCATTTTTATCATTTTTCTTTTGATTAGTAGTTAATTTTACTTTTCGGACTTGAGCAACCTTAATAATGCCAGTTATTAAAGTTCTATAAATAAAGTTTTGAAGTTGAATTAATGACTCATTATTAACTAACCCTTCTCTGCTAGATGTTTCATTAAATATATTACTATCATCAGAAATGTCAACAAAACCGAAAAAGTTCTGATTCCCATGAACAGGAAGGATTGACCTTCTTTTTACAGATTCATCTAATTTTAACCAATCATTTCCTGGTTCTGCATAAGGTAAAACTCTAAACCCGTTTCTATACAATCTAATACCTCCTTTAGTATGAGCTAATTTTTTTATACTACCCTCCTGCATTTTAGGAATGTATCCAGAATTATACACAAAATAATATGCAATAAATTGAATATTATTCAATTCATTAAAAGGAATCTGATTATCATCAGGGTCGTTACCAATTTCCCCAATTTCATCAATTTCTAGTTTTTTGCTTTCAATAGAATAGATACCAAGTCCTTTATCATCTATATATCCACTAATAGTTGCTAACGCATAATCATAAATCATTGATTGATTATCGGCAATAGTTTCAATTTTTTTGCCTGTTTCTGTTTTAAAGAACTTTACGTTAAAACCTGGCTCTTCTAAAATAGAAACTATTTTACTATTTGGCTTCGATTTTTTACCTTTAAAAAGTGGAAAAGGTTGAAGTATGTCTGAAACATATCTGTATATTCTACGAATTGCAGCCTTAGACCATCTATCCCGTAATCCATCAATAATTAATGTTGTTCCTTCTTCTCTTTGCTTATTAACTTCTTCTAAAGAATTAGATATTGAGTTTAAATTGATATCCCCTTTATAATCATCCCAATTAATAGAAAGCTTGAGCGCTTTGTCACCATTTAAGGTTTGTGTAATAATAGTAAGTTTTTCTCCTAACCTTTGAACCGCAAATCGACCAATTCCTTTTTGCCCCGCTCGTTGCCTTTTATACCTTTCTGAAGTTGGATTGTGAATCTTATCAGTAGAAGATATTCTCATAAAACCATTTGCCAACTGGTCTCTTGTCATTCCTAGTCCATCATCATCAATCTTTAACCGCCCTCCTATAGTATCCGAATTGTAAAAAGTTAGTTTAACTAATATTGCATCAGCATCATAGGAATTTTTAACTAATTCTGAAACTGCGGTTTCTTGCCTTGCAACTAATTCTCTACCTAAACGATCAATAACTCCAGCATCGACTGAAAAACGAACATTATTCTTATCAAGGGAAGCTAATTGACTAGATAGTTGAATAATTCTATCAACATTATCAGGGTCTTCTTCCAGAATAATTTGCAGTTTCTTTCGTATTTTTTCTTTGGAATTCAATAGTATTTTAGATAGTTGTTTGTTAAATCTATATTTTAAGCAAATATAACAGCATTTGATGAAATTACTTAATAATGTACTGAAATATTTTTTTTGTACAAAAAGGCTTTAAGTTAAAGTCTAAAGAAATATGTTTCAAATTAGTTATATTTCACCCTAATTTCACCAATTAAATAATTGAAAATAACCATAAATAAGTGATGTTTTTACAAACAAAAAGCCTTTACATAATTCATGTAAAGGCCTGACAATCAAAATCAATAACAATTGAATCTGCACTTTAAATTTCCCTATGCTTCAACAATTTCCTCAGCCGTTTCTGATTCCGCAAATTCCTTTGCAGATAAATAACGCTCTGCATCCAATGCAGCCATACAGCCTGTTCCAGCTGCTGTCACCGCTTGTCGGTAAATATTGTCTTGGGCATCGCCACAAGCAAAAACGCCTTTAACATTGGTTTTGGTGCTATCAGGTTTGGTGACCAAATAGCCCAATTCGTCCATATCCAGCCAACCTTTCAAAAAGTCGGTATTGGGTTTGTGACCAATCGCTACAAAAAAACCTTGAACAGGAATAACCGATTCCGCTCCTGTTTGATTTTGAACTACTCTAACACCCGTAACTTCTTCTTCACCAAGCACTTCTTTGGTTTCCGTATGCCAATGAATGATGATGTTTTTGTTGGTCATCACCCTTTTTTGCATTACCTTGGAAGCCCGCATTTCGTCACGGCGCACCAACAAATGCACTTTGGGGCAAAGATTGGCAAGGTACAAAGCTTCTTCTGCTGCCGTATCACCTGCGCCAACTACTGCAACGTCTAAGCCACGGTAAAATGCACCATCACACACTGCACAAGCCGAGACACCACCACCATTCATTCTCAATCTTTCTTCAGAAGGCAGGCCCAACCATTTGGCAGAAGCACCTGTCGCAACAATCACTGTATCTGCTAATATTTCCTTTTCACCGTCAATGATTACTTTGTGTAATTCTCCATTAAAATCAACCGAAGTGGCCAAACCAAAGCGAATTTCTGTTCCCATTCTTTCGGCTTGCTTCCTAAAATCTTCCATCATCGGAATTCCTCCAATGCCATCGGGATAGCCAGGGTAATTTTCTACGTCAGTTGTTTCCATCAACTGCCCACCTTGAAGCGGTCCCGTGTAAATAACGGGCTTCAAATCTGCTCTTGCCGCATAAATTGCAGCCGTATAACCCGCAGGGCCTGTACCTAATATCAAACATTTGATTCTTTCTGTTTGCACACTCATGTTTTTAACTAATTTTTTAAATAAGATTAGAGGATGGCATTCTCTAATGACAAAGATAAGGACAATTTGGTTCTTTGGCTGTTCTTGTAGATTCAACTTTTACTATATGAAAAATCGAACCTTATCTAACGCTTATTTTGCAGCAATCAAGCCCAAAGCCTCAAACGCCTTCATAGTGAGCTCTCGTCGAATCTTAGGAAACAACTGCATATCAAACGTTTCATTCGGTGTAACATTGGTCGCAAAGAAATATACCTTTCCTTTTGCTTCCAAATACCCTACAAACCAACCGATATCATTTGTGTTGTCATTCATCACCCAACCCGTTTTGCCACTGAGTTTGTAATCTTCATTTTCTTCAATAACCATTAGGCGTTTCATGATAGAGGATGTTCTTTCTTTGATGGGCAATTGGAGGTTGTAAAATTGGGAGAGAAAGTTTATTTGTTCAAATGGGGCGATTTTGGAGTTGCCTTCAAGCCAAAAGAGGTCAATATTGGCGGAATCTACCTGCATGTTTCCATTGGCGTAGCCTAATTTTTGGAGGTATTCATTCATCCTTTCTACACCAATTTTTCGAGCGATTTCTTGGTAACAAGGGACACAAGAAACATGGAAAGCATCTCTAAAAATCAAATCTTGTTCCCAAACCTTGAACAATCTTTTCTCACCATCCCACTTGAAGAGGGTACTGTCACTTTCGACTACACCTGTTTCAAGAGCGATAATGGAATTCGGAATTTTGAAGGTAGAAGCGGGGAGGCAACCTTTTTCACAACGATTGAAGTCATTGGAATAGTAGGTTTTAGCTGCAATATCGTAAATCAATAGAACACCTTGTATGTCTGCACTGTCCAAAAGGTGTTGAAAGGCAGGAACAACTTTTTTGACTTCAATTGAAGGAATCAGATCGGTACTTTTTGAAGAAACATTGGTTTGGTTTTGTGGATTATTGGTGCAAGCCATCAGACCAAAAAGGCATAACAAAAATAAGTGATGGAATTTTATTTGTTTCATTGTTGGTAAAATATTGTATCTGTTGTCACTTCAATTTACTGCCACGACTTCTTTGATAATAGGCACAGCCGTCCGAATCGCTTGCTCAACACCTGCTTTCATGGTCATAAAACTCATACGACACCCCTCGCAATTGCCAAGCCATCGAATCTGTACCGTATGGTCTTCGGTAATCCCTACTACTTCTACATTTCCACCATCTGCTTCTAAATGAGGGCGAATGGAATTCAAAGAATCTTCTACTCGCTGAAATAAATCTGTTTTTGACATGTTGTTCTTATTATTTGAAGGCGAATGGTTTTGAAGTACAAAGTTACGGATATTTTTCTATCTGCCTCCTACCAATCTGCAAAAGTACCTTCTAAAGAACGTTAAAAATCTACCACAAAGGCTCCTTGTTCATACACATTGTGGCACTTCAATCCATGTAGTTCACATTCACTTTTCCAGCGACTGACCTGTTTATAGTTATTAGAAGCATCAAATATAACTTGTTGAAAATCCAACCAATCCAGTGCTTTTTGGAGGCTGATACGAGGATTGTTGGAGAGAATGAGGTAATCTACTTTCATTTTTTTCTCTAAATCTGCTGGAATTGAAGTAGAATCGTTGAGCAACAAGATTTTTTTATTGCAAAATTGGATAAAAGGAGGGTCAAAAAAAAGACAGTTGGGAGTAGATGCTTCATTATGAAAAGCTGGAAATGGCACTATTTGAAGGGCTGCAATGCTGGACATTAATTGATGCGGAGCAATGTTGTACTGAAAGGTTTCATTGTCTTTTTCCTGCAAAAGGCTTTCATTACCAATTATATAAGATTCATCACCTACAATGAACTCTACGGCACTTTGTTTGGGAAGATGATAAACAACCATCTGTTTTTGTCTCACAGATTGAAATTGTTGCCAGGCAAAAGTAACCGACATCAACAACATGGCAACTAAAGTCCATTGTAGGTATTTGAGGTGGTGAAAAATGAAAAACAAAACCGATGCCATCATTCCTCCATACAGCAGCCAAAACTGCAAATCACTGACAACCAACCCTTCAATGACCGAAAATGGTAGCCATTGTATGATTTGCAGGGCATTGTAAACCGCATTGATTAAGCCCTGCAAAACAATTCCCAAAATATTGCCCAAAAAACTGCCGACATACGGAATACTGCTCAATACCAACAGCCCTACTCCTACCATCAAAATAATGCCCGCCGCAGGAATGACTACCAAATTGGACAACCAAAAATAGGTTGGAAATTGGTGGAAATAATACACGCTCAAAGGTGCTGTTCCCAACTGTGCGGCAATAGAAACTGCCGAAATTTTCCAGATGTAATCAAGTAAGTAGTTTTTGACCTGAAAAATGCGGTAAATTGGTCCTTGTAGCCACATTATTGCAGCAACTGCGGCATAAGACAGCTGAAAACCAACCATTTTGATCATATACGGATTGTAGCACAATAGCAAAAGGGCGGATGCTGCCAGCGCATTGAAGCTGAAAGATTTTCGATTCCAGAGTTCTCCAATTGCAAAGATGGTGAACATCGTTGCAGCCCTCGAAACAGAAGGCGGCAAGCCTGTGATGAAGGCATAACCCCAAATCACGGTAATCACCAAGAAAAATTTCAGGATTTTACCCCGCTTGTGGATTTTCTCCAAAAAGAACAACAAGTTGTTGATGAGAATGAAAATAATACCAACGTGCAATCCCGAAACCGCTAAAATGTGCATTGCCCCCGTATTGGCATAGGTATCTCGCACTTGATCGTCTAAATTGGCTTTGTAGCCCAACAAAATTGCAGAAGCAACCCCAATTTCAGCAGGAGAACCTACTTTTTCTTCAATGATCTTCAAGAAATAGGCTCTTGTCTGATAGACTTTTTGATAGAAAGAATTGGCGTAATTTTTATCCGTTTTTTGCCATTTATCAGTTGTAACATAGCTTTGGTGATAGACCTGAAAATTTTGCATGTAGGCGGCATAATCAAAACCATGTGGGTTTTTAGGTCCTTCCAATTTACGAAAAGTACTACTCGTTAAGACCACATCGCCATACTTCAATTCACTTACATCCTCTGACTTTTGAAAATAAACCAACGCTTTTCCAATTACCTTATCTATTTGATTTCCATTGGCTACTTGCAATATTTTCACCTCTGCTTTGAAGGTTTTTTCCTTTTCTTCGAGCGGTGCTTCCAACTGCATCAGTACTAAACTGGAATCACTCAAAAAACGACTAAAATGTTCTTTTTGTAGTATTTCAGTAGTTTGTTTGGTACGTTCAAAACCTACCATTATCAACGCTAATGCCAATAGTGTTCCGAAAATCCATCGAAAACGATATGCCCATTTTTGTCTGCGTAACACAAACAGAATCATGAAGCAAATAGCAATGGGTAGCAATAAAGTAATGGATAAAAATTGGGTAGGAACTTCGAAATTGATGAAGAGCAAAATGCCTATCACTAATGGCAATAAAATGCGTAGTAATGGTGCTGCTTCCCAGTTGAAAACCATAATTGTCCTGTTCGATTGTTGATTAATGTGCTTAAAAGTAGGATATAATAGGGAGAATAAAAAACAATTTGTAATAAATTATTTTATTTAAAGAAGCAAAAAAAATCTATATACTTTAAAAAACTGAAAATCAGCAATAAACAATATTTCAAAACAAATTCATAAAAATAATTGTGTAAACACCTCTATCATTTCCTTCTCCCATTTCTCTTTGTTATTGTGGCTAATCATGGGTATTTTTACCACCCATACCCGAATAACTTCTCCCGAAAACGACTCTACAATGTCAAAGTAGGTAGCATTTTTTGAAGATTTTGTGGGGTTTTCATTGCAGTCTTGAAGCATATTGGGATAAACCAAAAACACTTGTCGACAGGCTCTACGTACTGCATAAGTGGCTATTTGATACAAATCTTTTACATCTACGCCTTTCACCTTTTCACCTTCAAAATGAATTACTTTGTATTTGCAGTCTATAATAACAGGTTCTCCTTCAATGGAAAGCGTAATATCGTATTGAAGTTGAAAAATAGGGTTTTGTTTTTCATCTAAAGCAAGAAAGGTGCTGTTATCCTGAAAAGTCGGTTGCCAACGTGCAAAATGTTTTTGAAGGAATCCATAGACAAATTGCTCAAACAATTGCTCCATAGGTATCAAAAACGCCAAAGCTTTGGTGGATGTATGACTACTGAAATTTGCAGAACTTGCCAAAAAAAGACGGCAGTAATTCAAAACCAATTGCCATTCTTCAAAAAGTGAATGTATCTGAACTTTGTCGCAGTCTTCTGCTTGGTATGTTTGAAGCAATACATTGGGGAGAGATTGGACTATTTGCTGCAATAAGTCCTGAGATTGGGCATTTTGGGTAATGTTGAGCAGTTGAAGAACGGCATGTTTCAAGATTCGATTGAAGGTATTGTCTGAACCATATTGATCAAATTTACAAGGTATTTCCTGCCATTTGCCCGATGATAGATGTTTGGTGACATATTGCGCTGTATTCAATCGCCCTTTTACATAAGTTGTATTTTTGCTGACTGTTTCATAAGTAGTAAATTGCTGTTGTTGAAGCAATTGATGGGTATAATGGGCGAAGGTGAAAATAATAATTTCGGCAATGTCGATTTTCGCATGGCTTTCATAATAACCTTCAATAAGTGGAAAATAGATTTTGGAACTATACGTCAGCCAACGCATGAGTTGTTGATGAACAAAGGATAAGGTTTCTTCCGTTGCTTGGATTTCTTCTTCAAAAAAAATCTTGGGTAGTAGATGAATGGTTTTTGAAGCAAACTTGACGATACCTACATAGTTTTTGGCTTGCAGGTAATTTTGGCGGTCAATGCTTATAAACTGTTGATTAGATAGATTATTATCAAGGGAAGGTTCTATTTTATTTGAGCTACTGGAGTACTGTTGCCAAGCAAAGGGCGTATGGTGTCGTTTTTGCCAAATATCATTCAAAAAATCCAAAAAATGATTTACCTCATTGTTCGTTCCCCAAAAAACTCGATTGCTGTATTCGTAGAGGTAAATCATTTTTGAAATAAACTTATACTATAATTATTGAACTATTCTTCCACCAATGCTGATTTTGGTAGTAGTACTTTCGCCAGGTGTACCGCTATTGTGGGTAATGGTGACGGTTTTATTGATTTTTCCGCTTTTACCTTTGGGATTGAAAACCACTTTCACTGTTTCTTCTTCGCCTGGCATAATGGGATGTTTGGGTACTTTAGGAACTGTACAGCCGCAAGAACCTTTGGCACCAGAGATAATCAATGGCTCTGTACCATTGTTGACAAACTTGAATTCGTGGGTTACTTTGCCTGCCTTCAATGAAATAGCACCAAAATCATGGTGTTTTTGTTCAAATTTCATAACAGGCCCTTTCTTCACTACTTCTGCGGCATTTTCCTGTGCCATTGCAGCCAACGAAAAAAAGGTTAAAAACAAAATAGGAATTATCTTTCTCATAATGAAATACTTGTGTTGAGTTAAAAAAATAAGCATTGAATGTGAGTGAGTCATTAAGCAGTAGCGACTTGTTCAACAGTTCGGTGTGGATAAACCGCCAAACCCGCTTCTAAACACTCCAAAGCACCTGCCAAATCTTCTTTGTTCAAAACATAGGCAAGGCGTACTTGGTTTTCGCCAGCAGAAGGTGTGGCATAGAAACCCGCACCCGGAGCCATCATCACTGTTTTACCCTCATGGTCAAACTCCTCCAACATCCATTGACAAAAATCTTCGGCATTTTCGACAGGTAATTGAGCAAAAGCATAAAAAGCCCCTTTCGGATTCGGACAAATCACTCCTTCGATTCGATTCAATCCTTCAATGAGCATATCCCTTCGAGCCTTGTATTCTGCAATCACCTCATTCATATAGCTTTTAGGCACTTCCAGGCAAGCTTCGGCAGCCACAATACTCAAAACAGGAGGACTTAGGCGTGCTTGTGCAAACTTTAAAACAGTCTGAATCAAGGTTTTGTTTCGAGATACCAAACAGCCCAATCTCGCACCACAAGCACTGTATCGCTTAGAGATAGAATCCATCACAACTGCATATTCATCCAATCCTTCTACATTGAGAATCGAATGATGCGCTTCTCCATCATAAACAAACTCTCTATACACCTCATCTACAAATAAAAACAAATCATATTCAACCACAATGTCTCGCAATGTTTCCAATTCTTCTTTGGAGTACAAATAGCCTGTTGGATTACTCGGATTGCAGATCAAGATAGCTCTGGTTTTAGGAGTAATCGCATCTCTAAATGCTTCAATAGGTGGCAATGCAAAACTATCTTCAATGAAAGAGGTAATAGGTTTGACCACAATATCACCCATTGCTGCAAAACCGTGATAATTCGCATAACAAGGTTCAGGAATAATGACTTCATCACCAGCATCTAAAGTTGCCAACATGCCAAACAGAATGGCTTCTGATCCACCATTAGTAACAATGATATCGGCAGGACTTACTTCAATGTTTACGCTTTCGTAATAAGCAGCAAGTTTTTGGCGATAAGATAAAGGCCCTTCTGAATGAGTATAAGCAATGACTTCATCCGAATAATTGCGAATAGCCTCTAACATAACTTGAGGTGTCTTAATATCGGGTTGTCCGATGTTCAAATGATATACTTGCTTGCCCCTGCTTTTTGCTTTGTCTGCAAAAGGCACCAATTTACGAATAGGTGAAGCAGGTATCAACTTCCCTTTGTGTGAAATATTTGGCATAAAGAGATTAATTTATTTTATTTGTGGTTGGTTATTTTTTATTCTCCACTTCAAAAAGAGGAGTTTACTAATTACAAAAACTCCATAGCAAGTTTTACTTATTACTATGGAGTTTTATTTTTTTATACTGCATACATATCCTTATAAATTTGTTAAATTATAAAATTATACAAATTCTTATCGGATATATTCTTATTTATCAAGTCAGTAAAGACCTATATTAATTCTGTTCTTCTACAATTGAAGGAACTGACATTGGCATAGTTTCTTCTTCTTCCGCTTTCAAAACTTTACCTTTGATGTAGATACGAACCTGTGTTGGATTCCCTTCTTCATCTTTGATGTTGGTATCCAATGTAACAGACTTGGTAAAAGTTCCAATTCTATTTTTGGTGTTGTAGTTCACTGTGATTTCACCTGACTGACCAGGCATTACAGGCACATTTAGTGCAGGCGTTGGGTTAGGAACTGTACATCCGCAAGATCCTTTGGCTTTAGTAATAATCAAAGGCTCCGTACCATTGTTGGTATATTTGAAAACATAGATACCTTTTGGTCCTTCAGGAAGGTCACCAAAGTCGTGTGTTTCTTGCTCAAAATCCATTGTTGGGCCTGAGATTTTTTCTAATTTACCATTTGGCGAAAGTTTGAGTTCTTGGGCCATTGTGTTGACAGTGATGAATGACACTGCAATGAAAGTGATGAGAATTACAATAATATTCTTCATAAGAAAAAAAATTTTGTGTTTTTTATGTTTAATGCAAATCTACTTAATAATTGTTAGACTATAAAAAGTTTTATTCTAGAAGCTACTTTAAAAAATGAACTTTACAATAAAATTTCACATAGCCTTTGACCTTCTTTGCTTCAAATTGTTTAATGTAAACAATAAAATTTTGTAAATTTCATTTTACATCTCAACTTTTCCTACATTAGCATTTCTATTCACATCTTTCTTAACAATTGCATACAAGCTTATGTTTCAAACAGATTTTAACCATTATATACAATCCTTCTCCAATAAATACCTTGATTTTTTTATGCAATTCGTAACAGCATTAGGATATCAAGAATTTCTTATGATACTAATTGCATTTTTAATTTTTGGTATTCACTTCAAAAAAGGCTTCATACTCATACAGATACTTTTGTGGACGGCCGTTTTTACTTTCTTCTTCAAACAATATTTTGCATTACCACGCCCATTTCACGTTGATTCGAGTTTGAAACTACTTGATTATGTTAATCATGGGCATGGGGACATTCCTTTTTTTAAACGGGGTGCAGTCACTTTCTTTGGATTGCCTCCTTTCGATGTCATCTCTTATTACCGTAACCTGGGAGAATTTTCGTATGGATTTCCGTCAGGACATACAAGCGTAGCTGTGAGTGTTTGGGGAGCATTGGCTATTTTGTTTCGCAGAAAATGGATCACTTATTTGAGCATTGCCCTAATCTTTTTGATTCCTTTTTCCAGAATTTACTTGGGCGTGCATTTTATAGCGGATGTTCTTGGAGGTTATCTATTGGGAGGAGCGATATTATGGGCTTTTTACCAACTGATATTGAAGCCTTCCAAACTTCAGCCATTTTTGAAGAAAAATTCCTATGTGATGGATTTCAAAATGGCAATATTCATTTTTAGTCCGCTCCTACTCATTCCATTTTTACATCAATCAGCTGCAGTTATTCCCGCTTTTATGTTTGGCTTCAATTTGGTATTTTATTGGTTGTCAAGGGAAAGCCTACCAATTAATACTGGCAATTGGCAATCCATTGTAGGAGGAACTTTATTGTTTCTGTTTATTTTTGGAGGTATGGCAGAGGCGATAAAATTTTTAGCAGCAAGTTCGAGTTTAGAAGTCAGCAAAATGCTAAATTTTCTGCGCTATTTTGTCAGTGTTTCGGTGGGAATCTGGCTGACTACAACACTATCTTACAAATTCAAGTGGCTGGAGAAGTCGGAAAACAATATGATGTAAGCAAAATATTTTGTTTTGACTATCAAATACTTACCTTGTTTTTTTCTTCTGCAAAAGCATCTTTAACAATCTTGTAAGCAATAATTAAAATGCTGGTCAATATTATGGACAAAAAAACTGATACGATTAATTTCATGAGCTTGTTGGGCAGATTTTTTTGAAGCGGATACGTTGGATAGTCCACTACTTGCAGCATAGGTTTGTTGCTGTTAAGGTCCAATCGTGCAATTTCTAAGCTCTTTAAATCGGTCAATAAAACTTCATAGGACATTTCAACTTTGCGCTCCAACCGTTCTTTTTCCATTGCTTTTTCAGCTGATAAAGTTCCCGCTGCCAAGGGTTTACGGTTGTCTTCATACCATTTTGTAAGAGAATACTCTGCCCCTCTTAAGACTGTCTGTATAGAGTCTGCCGTGCCTTTGATGAGTTCGTAGGTATTGCGTTGTTGTTCAACTGCTTTCTTCTGATAATAATCACTGAGGGTCTCAATCAACTCCACCAAAAATTCTATACAAAATGCTTCCGAGGTAGCCTCACAACTAATCGTGGTTATGCCGTTTTTCCCTGGATTAGCATTAAGGTATCCAAAAATAATCTGATTATAAATACTTTGGGCCACCGAGTTTTCTATAAAAGTGAAGTCTTCAATGTGTTTTGGCGTAAATTTAAAATCGTTTAACCCTTCTTTGCCTTTCCAATCCTTTCTCAATTCAAACAACTCTATGTAATGATTGAAGAGCAATTGCTTTGTACCTTCGATTTCAACTTCTTTCATCAACGCATTGTAAATCATACGTTTTGACTTCAATAATTCTACCAATCGCTCAGATGCCACAGGTTGATTGTTGCCCAAACCAAACTGCCCTGCAAATTGAAGCAGTCTGCTTACTCCTCCTCCTGAATCATTGTTGGTCATAAAACTGAGCTGCCCAGTATATGTAATGGGCTGTCGCCCAATTCTGTAAAGCGATACGCCGACAAATAATAATCCTATTATCACAAACCAATACCACTTCCGAATCAATTCCCAAAAATATTCTTTGAGAATAAGTATCATCGTTCGGATTTGACTATTGGCTGATTCGCTCATTTTTTATTGTTTTATTCTGTTGAGGTGTTAAAGTTTTGATATGTTGAAGTTTTATAAAACCAAAAATATTGACTATCCTAAATTATTTAACCTGCAAAAACAGCAGCAATACTGTTGCGACCGTTGCTAGTTTTGCAGCAAAACTATCGAAGGCTTCGTTCCAACTAAGTCCTTCTTTTCGTTCTTCTCTAATTTTTTCACGCCGTTTTCTGTCCGTCACATCCACATACACAATGCCACCATTTTCTACCTTTGGATACAGTTTTACCAAACCCAAATTCAATGTCTTTTTGGTTTGTCCATTGGGTTCTCTGACGAATGTTCGTGATTTTTTGGCATACCTTCCAAAACCAGCACCATATCTTCGGAGGTAATAGTCTGCACGTTTCGGACCGTCATAAGGTACGCTTAATCTTGGAATGGTATCGACATCCGAAAACCCTGCTGCCCCCATCATAGTGACAATGTTTTTCGTTTCGGGAATAAAAATGGAATCCCCTTCAGCCAAGATATAGTTAAACTGCGATTTGTTCGGTTTCTTAAATGCTTTTTCGAGATCCAATAAGACTACACCTGTACTATCATATACCCGATACATTCGTGCTCCTTCTTGAAAAGCAAAATTGGTGAATCCGCCCGCCCGTTCCACTATATTGACTATGCGTTCTTCTTTGCTCAAAAGCGCATATTCTCCCGGGTACATCACCTCGCCATAAAGTTTGACAGTAGCTTGTGGCTCAAAATCAGGCTGAAATCGCACAAAAACTTGGTCATAGGGCTTCAATTCAAAATCTTCAGTTTCATCGAAAGTCAAATCAGCCCCAATATCTATGCGTTTGACCACTACTCTTTGTGAACCTTTTTTTCCAGTATTTTCATCCGAAAAACTAATCAATCGAGACACTTCAATGCGTTCGTTTGCAGCTTCTTTTCGCAATCCTCCCGAAAGGTAAAGGATATCGTTCAGAGTCAGCCCTTCGGCATACGAATAATCTCCTGTTTTTCGGACAGCTCCTAAAACTGTTACTTTGAAGTCTTGTCGGAAATCTTGACGGGAAATGACCTGTATGGTATCCAAATTTTGCAGTAGAATGTTGTCAGCCGCTTGTTCGGTTAGCAAAACATCTTCTACATCAAAGGGTATGATTTGTTTGGTGAGGTCTTTTTTCAAGCGCATGACGTAGGCTCTCGACCTGTCTGCATCGTCCAGTATTCCTTCGGCTCGCATCAAAACATCGCTGATTCTTTCGTTTTTTCGCAGTTCGTAGCGTCCAGGAACCCGCACTGCACCGACTACTTCTACATAGTTTCGCAGTTCTTTGGGAATACCATAGACAAAAATACTGTCGCCGTTCACCAAAGGAATATCCTTGTTGATAGCCACCAAACTATCCAAATTGACATCCAACAATATCTCTTGATTTTTGTAGTAACGTTTGATGCTGATGGTTTTGGTAAAAGCACCTGCATCAAGTCCTCCTGCAAATTCAATCGCATCTCGAAGCCCCTCTCCTTTTTTCATTTCGTAGTTGTGCGGTCTGCGAATCTTCCCCGAAATGTTCACCAGATTTCGCAATGAGGGGACAATCACATAGTCGTTTTCCTGCAAGAAAAAGTTTTGACGGCTATCTGGTTTGTTCAAAAAATTGTAAACATCAAGCGATTGGATGCGCTGCCCATTACGCTCGATGTAAATTTCTCGCATCGATCCAATGGCATTGGGGCCATCTATCATCACCAAAGCATCAATAGCAGAAGTTTGGGCTGGAAATCGATACGCTCCTGGATTGAAAAGATTGCCCACAAAATTGACGGAAATAACTCTGGAATAAGAAACAGCTACTTCAATTTTTTCTCTATCAAAATCATAGGTTTGAGCAAATCGGTCTTTGATAATCTCTACTGCTTTCTGATAAGTAATACCCTTCAAATTGATACGCCCCACCAATTTCGGTTCTATTGCCCCCAAATCGTCAATCACATAGACCTTATTGAAGTCTTTCATACCCCACATGATGATAGTTATTTCATCGCCTTTGTCGAGTTGATAGTTGGGAGGAGGGCGCATTTCACGCAGTTCACCAAATGGAGCTAATACGGTTCGGCGAAAAAATTCGTGACCATAAATAGTTGGTTCAGGGAGTTTCAAGGCTTTTTCGAGTATTTGCCGCTTTCTGATTTCAATCAACTGTATGACTTCATCGTAGCTAAAACTATCGACTGCTTCTCCCAAGTCTTCTTCTTTCAACTTCCTCTCTGCCTCATATTTGGCCACACTTACGCTATCGCCTTGTGTATTCAGTTTGATCAACTCTTTAATCATATCCTCCTCTACTCCCAGTTTTCGGAGTTCTTCGGGAGTCGTTAAGAGTTTGTTTTTCATCTCTGTAGTATCCTTATCTCCAAACCCGCCGTCTTCTGCTGACTTCAAAAGTTCCTCAATGTCATAGCGGTTGTACTGCTTTTTATTATTTCGCCTCGGATTATAGATGTCTCCAAACTGTGCAAAAACACCATTGCAGAGAAATATAAGAATTAAACCCCATATAATTTTATTGTATGCTCTCATTTAATTTTTCCGTATAACTCCTATTTGCTTCCTCCTTGTACTTCCTTACTTAGGTCAAATTTAATAGACCCATCTTTTGTAGGTTCAGGTGCAATAATGGTTTCTGTTTTGGCCTCTCGAATCAACTTTTCTTTTGCTTCGGTATTATCTTTCATTTGTTTTACTTTCTCCAAATATTCTCTTCCGCTTAATGCCATTTTGTTAGTTGGATCTAATATCAATGCCTTCACAAAATCAGGTCCTGCATCTTCTAATTTCCCATGAAAACTATACGCTGCACCACGGTAAGTCAGAGCAGTCACATTTTCTGGTTCTTCTTTTAAGACGTGTGTAAAGTCTGCAATGGCAGCCTCGTAGTTGTCTATTTCTACGTAGGTGATTCCTCTATTGAGATATGCCCTTTTGGTTGTAGGCTCTTTGCTAATTCCAGCAGTATAATCTATGATAGCTTTATCGTATTCTCCTAAAGTATAGTGAGCATTGGCTCTGTCAAAATTTGCCTTTGAATTTTTAGGGTTTAATTCCAAAACTCTGGTATAGTCTTCAATGGCTCGTTCTCTATCCCCACTATTGTGGTAGGCAATACCACGGGTAGCAAATACACTTTCTTCGTCCGACCCCAAAGCGATGGCTTGTGAGAAGTCTTGTGCCGCTTCCTTAAATTTTTTGTTTTCAAACAATAAACTTCCTCTGTGTTCGTAGGCGGCTTTGTATCTATTATTGATTTTTAAAGCAGCCGTATAATCGTCCAATGCTTCTTGGTACTTTCTGCTGATATAAAACCTCCAACCTCTCATTGCCAATGCTACATATTCTGGCACACAATCTACGACTACTTGCATAATGGAATCTACTTGTGGTTCTTTCTGCAGTGCGTAGAAGCAATGTCCAATCATTGGAGTAACTGCTACATCACATTTATCGGTAGAAATGTGTTGAAAATGCAACAATGCTTCTGCCCATCTATTCGCTTTACAAGCTGCTACGCCTATCATCCAGTTTCCGATATACCCTACATCGTCTTTTAAATAAAAGCCATTGCGAAGGTCGGCCAATTGTGGTAAACCTGTATGTCCTGAAATAACATCGTTGATCCAAGTATATAGTATTTCAGGTTTTTGCTTTTTGGCATTGTAAAAACCCCAGATGACTACATCTGCATTTTGTTCTTTACCCAGTTTCTTAGCGATTTGAGGTTGATAGGGACAGGGCTGACCTTCAAGCATTTGAACATTCACTTTCATGGCCTGTGCCCATTGTGAGGTTTCAATGAATTCCATCAACTGAGATTCCATTTCCGTATTTGCTGCTTTGCAGTCTTTGTCGGGATGAAAAGGCAGTAGCAATACATTGAAGGTATCCGAATCTGGTTCAAATGCAGTGGTGGGTGCAGATTTGACTTCTTGCTTTTGGGAGTTTGCTTTGCCATCATTGCAGGCATAAGCCAATCCTATTAACATTATAAACATCGCCAAAAATGACATTTGACGGATATAGAAAATATTATTCATAAAATTCACTGCTTTATTTGTGTAAGAAACGCAAAGTGCTTGAAGTTATTTTAATCAAATGGAGTGCAAAATTAGGAGAATATGCCGATTTCACTAAACAATTAGCAGGCACTTTTTTTTGAAGCGTCCAAAATTTCGGATTTTAACTCATTTACCCTCCACTAAAACTGCTTATATTATCGAATCTGCACTACCTTATGAAAGAGAAGTTGACGGTAGGTAGGTATATAAAATACAAAATTCAAGCGTCTTGATATAAGAGCTTGAATTTTGTATTTATTCAATATAACAAACTTCAACGTTTATTGGTTACTATTAATCATCCGAATTGTTGTTTTCGGTATCTCTATATGTATTGTCTTGAGGCTTGTCTGAAGAGCTATTTCGATCACTTCGTTTATAATATTTTTTCTTTTCATAAGGTCTGTCAGACGGACGATCTTGGTCTCTATTGTTATAACTCCTATCATTGTTGTAAGGTCTGTTGTAAGATGGTCGATCTCGGTCATATCCTCTATTGTTGTCGTAAGGTTTGTCATAGCTCCTATTTCGATCACTATTGTAGTCACGATTACGATTGTCGCTATTATCTCTATTGTCACGATTATAGCGAGGAGTATAGCCATCATTTCGAGATCGGTAGTTGTCATTTCGAGGACGGTAGCCGCCACCATTGCTATCAGAACGGCTGTGACGTGGCTTGTATTTGGGCACATAAGGTATAATGGGTTCATCTTCTCCGTACAATGTAACCCAATCACGCATCAATTTTTCAATTGCATTAGGGTTGTATGCCAACTGTTGAAATTCTTCAAATTCTGGGGGGAGGCCATCACTAGTGTAAGGGATTCTCATATAGAATCGTTTTTTGTTTTTCTGGACTGCCATTTCGTCCATTTTCCTCCAAGGGTGTGATTCATTCTCATCACCTACAATGACAACTATGAACTTAGCTTCATGGATTTTTTGTTCCAACCGCCCTTTAATAAGCTTCCCAGTACGGGTACGCATCCCTTTATCGAAAGAAGAAGTCATGAAAATATCGAATTCACCGAAATCTTGGTTAATTGCCCATTTTCTAATTTTTCTGAAATACTTCTCGTCTTCTTTTCTATAACTTACGAATACTTTCGTTCTCACAGTTTTTATTTTGGTTTACTTTCTTAAATCGGGTTATCATGATCGAATAAGAGAGATATAGCCATTTAACAGAAAAGGCAACATTAAAACCTATCAGTAAATTGCATTTAATCTATTAATTACTAAATATCTCACCTATTTTTTGTCTTTGTAAATTGGTATTCTAACGCCCAAACATACTAATTCTTCCTAAAAAAATTAAATATTGGTAGAACATTATGTCGCATATTAGCAAATATTTAGCTGAATAGCAAATAAATTATCAAAAAAGAAAACCTAATTCCCTCAAATCCTCCCAAAAAGTAGGGTAAGATTTAGTGACCACCATTGGATTTTCTACTGCAAAAGCTGGTCTTACCATTGCCAAAGGAGCAAAAGCCATAGCCATTCTATGATCGTGATAGGTTTTCACTTCAATTAAATCCTCCACACTTGATGTATTATTTGCAAGGTTATTTGGAAAGGAAATACACCACAAATCTTCCCCTTTTTCTTTGAAAGAAACGCCAAATTTTGCCAATTCTTCCTGTAAGGCTGCGGTTCTATCTGTTTCTTTGATACTCAAAGTCACCAAACCATTAAAATCTCCTTCCACCTTCAATCCTGCACAAACGACCGCCAGTGTTTGGGCAATGTCTGGACATTCCACAAAATTGTAAGCAAAGGTTTTTGCAGCCGTTCCATTTTTGGATAAATGTACTACCTTATCCCCATAAACTGTTTGGACTCCAAAGGTTTGCATGATTTCAGGCAAAACACTATCTCCCTGCAAACTGTCCTTCAACAAACCCGTCAAAGACAAGTCCACTTCTTCCCCAAAAGCCGCCAAAGCATAATGATATGATGCTGCGCTCCAATCAGATTCTACATAAAAAGGCTTGGCTTGATAGGTTTGTGAACCGACAAAAATAGTTTGCTCATCCATCCATTCACTTTTTATTTCAAAGTAATTCATTATATTGAGTGTCATCATCAAATAGGGCTTTGATACCAAATCTCCAATCAATTGCAGCCTCAATCCTCTTTGAAGTACTGGCGCAATCATCAACAAAGCAGACAAATATTGACTACTGACTCCCGCTTGTATTTCTACCGTTCCTCCTTCCATTTTTTTCCCTTTCACCTTCAATGGCGGATAACCTTCCGTTTCCATGTACTCAATGTCTGCTCCCAAAGTGCGTAAGGCATTGACCAAAACTCCAATTGGTCGTTGTTTCATACGGTCAGAACCTGTCAATACCCACTCTCCTAATTTGTTAGACAAATAAGCTGTAAGGAATCGCATGGTTGTGCCAGCAGCTCCAACATCAATAATTGCAGAAGATCCTTGAGCCTGCACCAATGCCTTTATCATTGCTTCGGTATCATCAGAGCTAGATAGGTTTTCTACCTCAAAGTTTTCGCCACACAAAGCCCTGATTATCAAAATTCGATTACTAATACTCTTAGAGCCATCGAGTTGTATCGTTCCTTTTACGTTCTTATTCTTTTTGCTGACTACAAAACACATATATACATTAATTTATTTAAACATGGTTTCAAATTTCCAATCCATCACATTCTATATCAGAAGTTAAAATTACGAAAAACCGAATAGATTGGTTTGATAGTACATTTTGATTTGCCAAAATACAGATTTATCATTGAAGTGCTTCAAAAAATGATTTTAGGAGACATTTCGTTTCGATTTGTTCATAAACAAAATGCTTAACCGTCAAAATATTGGTTATCTTTGCAGTGTTTTTTGTACCAAAACTCAATAATTATTAAATCAATAGATAGCAAATGGTTGATACCCAAAAAATAAATATGGTTGATCTCTATGGTCAATACTTAGACATCAAAGAAGAAGTGCAAGCAGGTTTTGAGGAAGTTTTCCAAAGTTGCTGGTTCATCAATGGCCCTGCGGTAAAGGCATTTAGCAGTGAGTTGGCAGATTATCTGGGGCTGAGTCATCTGACTGCTTGTGGCAACGGAACGGATGCACTCCAAATTGCGCTGATGGCATTGGATTTGAATCCAGGTGACGAAGTAATTACAACGGCCTTCACTTTTGTGGCAACGGCTGAGGTAATTGCTGTTTTGGGGCTGAAACCTGTTTTTGTAGAAATTGATGCCCGCACTTTTAACATAGATGTGAATAAAATTGAAGCGGCTATTACTCCAAAAACCAAGTGTATCATTCCTGTTCACCTCTACGGTCAGAGTGCAGATATGGAACCAATCATGGCGATTGCAAAACGCTATAATTTAGCAGTGGTAGAAGACAATGCACAGGCAATTGGTGCTGATTATACATTCAGCAATGGACAAGTTCGCAAAACGGGTGCGATGGGTCATATTGGCTGTACGTCTTTTTATCCTTCAAAGAACTTAGGAGCTTATGGAGATGCAGGAGCAGTTTTTAGCAATAATCCTGTGCTGGGCGAAAAAATCCACGTAGTAGCCAATCATGGACAACGTGAAAAATATGCTTCTGACGAAATTGGGGTGAATTCTCGATTGGATAGTTTTCAGGCAGTTGTTTTGCGGGCAAAATTGAAGAAGTTGGATTCTTACATTGCAGCCCGCCAAGAGGCAGCACATTTTTATGACCAAGCTTTTAAAAATCACTCACGCATACAAACACCTTATCGTGCCACAAATTCTTCTCATGTTTTCCATCAATACACATTAATCATTGATGGCGATAGAGATAAACTTAGAGATTCACTACAGGAACGAGGAATTCCTTCGATGATCTACTACCCGATTCCACTTCACCTTCAAAAAGCCTATCAACAATATGGTTACAAAGTGGGAGATTTACCGATTACTGAACGACTTTGCCAACAGGTCATTTCGCTACCTATGCATACTGAATTGGATGAAGAACAACTGAGCTACATAAGCGAGACTTTTCTACAATGTTTAGTCTAAATTTAGTGCCATTCGTTTCATTTATCGAATTTTGGCACACAATATGTTTATAACTATCTTTTTTTAAATACCAAACAAATAAACAATGAATATTGCAGTTGTAGGCACAGGATATGTCGGTTTAGTAAGTGGTACTTGCTTTGCAGAAACGGGCAACCATGTTACCTGTGTAGATATAGACCAAGCCAAAGTAAAAAAACTTCAATCTGGTAAAGTGACCATTTATGAGCCTGGATTAGAGCCTATTTTCGAGCGTAATGTAAAACAAGGACGCTTGCATTTTACGACCAATTTAGAAGAAGCCATCCAATCTGCTCAGATCATATTTTTAGCGTTGCCAACCCCTCCTGGTGAGGATGGTTCTGCTGATTTATCCTATATTTTAGGTGTTGCAGAAGATTTGGGTCACATTATTACCGACTATAAGGTAATCGTTGATAAAAGCACTGTTCCTGTTGGGACTGCAGAAAGGGTTCGCAAGGCGATTGAAGCGAATGCTAAGGTGGAATTTGATGTTGTGTCCAATCCTGAGTTTTTGAGAGAAGGTAAGGCAATTGATGATTTTATGCGTCCTGATCGTGTGGTCATAGGTACTAGCTCACCACGTGCTCAAAAATTGATGCAAGCATTGTACGAACCTTTTGTAAGACAAGGCAATCCCATCTATTTTATGGATGAAGCTTCAGCCGAAATGACCAAATATGCTGCAAATTCCTATTTGGCTACTCGCATCACTTTTATGAATGAAATTGCCAACTTATGCGAAAAAGTGGGCGCAAATGTGGATATGGTGCGTATCGGTATGGGTAGTGACAACCGAATTGGAAAGCGATTTTTGTTTCCAGGCATTGGTTTTGGGGGTAGTTGTTTCCCTAAAGATGTATCTGCGCTAGCCCGTACTGCCGATCAAAACGACTATGATTTTAGAATTCTCAATTCGGTTTTGGCAGTTAATGACGACCAAAAATTGAGTCTGATGCCCAAAATCAAGAATTATTTTTCCAATAATTTGAAAGGCAAACATTTTGCCATGTGGGGATTGGCCTTCAAACCAGATACAGATGATATCAGAGAAGCCCCCGCACTCTACATGATTGAAGCCTTGACAAATGCTGGCGCAACGGTAACTGCTTTTGACCCTGAAGCAATGGAAAATGTGGCAAAATACGTTGATTCAAATCCTGCAATTGACACAAATAGTGTTCAATTTGCGGATGAGCAATATGCAGCTCTTAAAAATGCAGATGCCTTAATCATCTGTACCGAATGGCAGGTTTTCAGAACGCCTGACTTCAATAAGATGAACAGCACTCTAAAAGATAAAGTCGTTTTTGATGGAAGAAACTTATATGGTCTGGAAGTTATGGATCAAAATGGCTATTTTTATTGCAGCATAGGCCGAGAATTGGTTGAAGCGAATGGTGCAACTTTAGGTTCGCAAGCACCTAGTAAATAGTTGAGAGCATTAAAAATTATTAAATCATCAAAAAAAACGAAATGCAAAAACGAGTATTAATTACAGGAGCAGCAGGTTTTTTAGGCTCTCATCTGTGCGATAAATTCATTGCAGAAGGATATGAAGTCATTGGAATGGACAACCTTTTGACGGGTAATCTTGATAATATCAAGCATTTATTTCCATTGAAGCAGTTCCATTTTCACCACCATGATATCACCAAGTTTGTTCATATTTCGGGCAAATTGGACTATATCATGCACTTTGCTTCTCCTGCAAGCCCCGTCGACTACCTCAAAATGCCTATCCAAACCATGAAAGTGGGTTCATTGGGTACACACAATTTGTTGGGATTAGCGAAGGATAAAAAGGCAAGAATATTGGTAGCTTCAACGTCGGAAGTTTATGGCGACCCAGAAGTACATCCTCAAGTTGAAGAATATTGGGGAAATGTGAATCCGATTGGGCCAAGAGGTGTTTACGACGAAGCCAAACGTTTTTTGGAAGCAATGACCATGGCATACCACACTTTTCACGGTGTCGAAACCCGCATTGTACGCATCTTCAATACCTATGGCCCTCGCATGAGGCTGCACGACGGAAGGGCATTGCCTAATTTCTTCTACCAAGCCATCACAGGCAAAGACATCACCGTGTATGGAGATGGTTCTCAAACACGCTCTTTCTGCTATGTAAGCGATTTGGTAGATGGCATTTATCGTTTGTTGTTGAGTGATTATCACCTGCCTGTTAATATCGGTAATCCCGAAGAAATCACCATCAAAGAATCGGCCGAGGAAGTCATTTCTTTGACCAACACAGACAGCAAGGTAATTTATACACCCTTGCCAAAAGACGATCCGCAGCAACGTAAACCAGACATTACCAAAGCCAAGGCAATTCTCAATTGGGAACCTAAGGTGGGAAGAAAAGAAGGTTTTGCTAAAACTTATGAGTACTTCAAACAAGTGATTTTGGAGAAAGAACCAGAATCAGTAAGTTAAGTAGTTAAAAAACATTAAAAATAATGTATTTTTTGCAGAAAACCCTTGTTTCACATTCATTGAAGCAAGGGTTTTTACATTTCACAAGGTTATTTTTTGTATCTTTAGAAACCTATTTTTACTCTCAATTTTCATCTATTCCCTATGTATCATCAGCCTATAACAGTAGCCCTTGTAGAAGACAACCGAGACATCCGCCAAGGATTGCGGCTCATCATTGACGCAACCAAAGATTTCTTGTGTTTGGGAGCCTATCCCGATGCAGAATCCGCACTACCTGCTATCATCGAACGAAAACCAAATGTTGTATTGATGGACATTGTATTGCCAGGAATGTCGGGCATAGAATGTGTAAAAGCCATCAAAGAAAAAGCACCTGATATTGACATCATTATGCTAACCGTTCGCTCAGACGATGATTCAGTTTTTCAATCCTTGCAGGCAGGAGCTTGTGGCTATCTGACTAAAAACACTCCTCCAAGCCGCTTGTTAGAAGCCATCAAAGAGGTACAAAATGGAGGTGCGCCTATGAGTTCAAATGTCGCCCGCATGGTTGTTGGGTCATTCAATGCTTTCCGCAATCCTTCACACAACCTTACAACCCGAGAACAGGAAGTACTCGACCAACTCTGCAAAGGCAAAAGTTATAAAATGATTGCGGACATCCTTTCTGTGAGTCAAGATACGGTAAGATACCACATCAAAAACATCTACAAAAAATTGCAGGTAAACTCCAAGTCCGAGGCAGTAATCAAAGCACTGAAAAACAACATCGTGTAGCCCAACTATTTTCGCAATTCTCGCTTCAAAATCTTACCTGTTGCACTCATCGGCAAAGTGTCCAAAAATTCCACTATTCGAGGATATTTATACGCTGCAATATTTGCTTTAGCAAACTCTTGTAGTTCCTCAGCCGTCACCGAAGCACCTTCATTCAAGACCACACAAGCCTTGATTTCCTCGCCATATTTATCGTGTGGTACACCAATCACCGCTACCAACGAAACCGCTTCGTGTTTGATAATCACTTCCTCTACCTCACGAGGATATACATTCAAACCTCCTCGAATAATCATATCTTTGGTTCGATCCACGATGTAGAAATAGCCATCTTCATCCATCACGCCCACATCACCCGAATGTAGCCAACCTCCTTTCAACGTTTCAGCATTCGCTTCAGGCTTTTTGTAATATCCTTTCATGACATTGTGTCCACGATACAAAATCTGTCCACGTTCGCCCACAGGCAAAGGTTGGTCATTTTCGTCCGCAATAATCACCTCTACACCCCAAACAGGCGTACCAATCGAACCAGGTTTACGCACCATCCCAGGCTGATTGAAGGTAACAACTGGTGAACCTTCCGACATCCCAAAACCTTCATAAATAGGCACTTCGAATTTCGCTTCAAAATCCCGCAACACCTGCACTGGTAAGGACGCACCTCCAGAAGCACACAAACGCAAACGTTCTTTGAGTCGCTTCATATCAATTTCACCCTCCGTATCCTCATAATTTAACAATGCCCAATACATCGTTGGTACACCTGCAAACACCGAAACATTTTCTTTTTGCATGATTCGCAACACATCTCCTGCATCAAACCTCGCCAACAAAACATTGGTAATCCCCTGCAAAAGGCTCGCATTCATCACACACACTTGCCCAAAAACATGGAACATCGGCAAAACGGTAATCGTCACATCATCGGGTTTGTATTCAAAAAGTAAGCGGCACAAATTGGTATTCAGCACCACATTGGAGTGCGTCAATTCTGCGCCTTTGGGTCGTCCAGTCGTTCCAGAAGTATAGATAATTACCGCCGTATCTTCTGCCGAAGTTGCTGCGGTTTCAAAAGTAGTCGATTGACCATACATCACCTGTCCCAAAGTTTTCGTTGCTTCAAAAGGCGAAGCAGCGGCAGGGTTGGCAGTAATGGTAAAAAAATGTTGGCAAGTTGCCACTTCTTCGAAACCTGCAAAACCTTCTGTTCCCATCGGTAAAGCAGCATTTCCTTCAAAACAAAAATAGGCCTTGGCATCAGAATCCTGCAAATGATAGGCCACCTCATCTCGCTTCAATAACACACTCAAAGGCACAACCGTTGCACCAGTTTTGAGAATGCCAAAATAAACCATCGGAAAATACGGTAAATTTAAACAACTCAAAGCCACTTTATCACCACGTTCTATACCAATGTTTTTCAACCCATTGGCTACTTGATTAGCCGCTACATTGAGCTGTCCAAAAGTAAGACGGGTATCGCCAAAAATAATCGCCTCCTTATTGGCATACCTTCTTGCACTGTCGTCTAAGATTACAGAAAGATTTAGCATTTTTAATTGTTTGTTTTTGTTCTATTAAGAAGATCAATAGTGTTAGTATAATTAGACTTTGGACGGAAATTGTTTGAAAAAAAATAGGCAAAACTATTGCTATAGTATATTATGTGAAAAACATAGCTATTACAAAAGAGTTTTGCCATGATATTTTAAATTCAGACATAAAGCACGCCAAGGCTTTAGTGAATGTACTTATGGCATTGGGCAGTGAAGTAAATGCCCCTAATCCCACATCCCTAAGTTTGAGTCCATTTTTTCAATATCATTACTCGATACTTGGAAAAGTAATGAAAGATTTTGGCGAAGAACTTAACGGTGCAGACAAGTTAGCGTTAAAATCAGATTTGCGGCAATTATTTTTCAAAAAAATGCCCTATCAATCGGAGTACAAACTCTCTACTGATTTTACAACAATACGCAAACCCGAATCACGGACATTGGCAGAACGAGGATTTGTCAATATCCCAAATGTACGCATTTATGGTAATAAACCTATGACATTGGATATTATATTTCATGTCTTAATCTACATCTTTATGATGAAAAACATCCTGCTGCTTGGAGCGTTCCTTTGGATAATCTACGAGTAGATTTACAATCCGATAAAATAAGTGTTGTCGTTCAGCAACTGTGTAATGTCTTAGAAGATGAGAATCTACCTTTTGCCGAAAGTACAAAAGTTACGAACACTTCTGATTCGAGTTATACGGTCCAGAATTTATTAGTCCATTGATTGAGAAGTTCGATAATCTGCTTTTAATCAGTAGAGTGCGCTATGGAATGAAAGTGTATAAACCTTACTGTGGTGAACAAAAAAAGGGCGGACGCAAGAAAACTTATGAAGATGAGCCTTATTATTTACAAACCGAGCGTGTGCGTAAATTTAAGCATCGCAAAACCAAGCAATATTTTAGTAAAGCCCAACGCCCCATTTTTGATTTAGCTACTGATGATGAAGTAGAATATGAAACCACTTTAGCAAAAGGACGCAAAATCCTCGTTCAAATTTATCGTTGGAATGATGTGCTTTTGCGTGGTAAAAATAGCTATAAAATGGAGGATAAGCCATTTGATTTGGCGTGTATTCGATTCATAGACAAAGAAACGGGAGCTTGTTTATTCAAGCGAGATATGTTTGTGGGTGTATGGGGCAAAAATCGCAGAACGCACACCACACTCGAAATTCAAACGGACTACAAACATCGCTATGATATTGAGGTTCATAATCGTTTCAGTAAACAGCAATTCTTAGCCGACAAATACCAAACATCTAATGTAGAGGCTTTGGATGCTTGGTTATGGACAGTACAGCTGACTTATTGGCTTTTGTACTTTGCATCCACAGAAACCGAAGTTTGTGTCAATCCATGGGAAGAATATCTGCCTGAAGTAAAAAGAGCCTCAACAGAACAAACAGAGAAAGTCAGTTGCAATGACCCGAAAAGGAGCAAAAAGACTTTTTTCTACTTTTGATATTCGACCCTTCAAACCTCAAGAGTCTAAAATGGAAAGGGGCGTAAGAAATAACCGTCTTAAAGCAGAAACCGAAGCAGAAACCAAAGAAAAAACTCAAAAATGAACAAAATTACAAGCAAAATATTGAACAAATCAAGTGATAATATAAGAAAATATTATTATGTTTTTAGCTCAACCGAAGGTTGAATGGGATTCTTTTGTCCAAAGTCTAATAGTATAAAGTATTACGTAAAAATACAAATTTTTTGTTATCTTGTTCAGTGCTGAGATTCTAAAAATCATTATTTTATCAGGTATATATACTAATTTTTCGTTGGCATCAAAGACAAAAAAGCGAATGATTTGCTATCATTCGCTTTTTTCGTGTCTTCTAATCCAATAATATTCACATCAACTAACTTGTTTCTGCAAATAAGGTAATTGATACTTCAAAGCTTCAAAACCACCGAACAAGACAGCGGAGTAAAACAAATTACCCACAACGGTATTGCCAAAGAAAGGAATACCAGCCGCAAAAGCCGCCATCAAGCCACCCAAATCCATTGAATACATTGCGCCACTAGCCCATACACCAAAATTGGAAAACACAAAAAATACTATTGAAGCCACCAAACTACTGCCCAAAACCGTGGTTATAGATACTTTTTTCAGAAAAAATCTACCAAGTACAACAATCAAAGCCATTGCCACACAACTCCACATCAAATCTGTACTAAACCACGAAAAAGATTCAAAATATTCGGCATAGACCACATTATTCAGCACCAAATCACTTACCCAAAATGCCAAAATAGGCACTAAAAAAGCCAGATATTTGCGAGAAAAATAGGCTGCTCCAAAAAGTGCCATGCTCCCAATAGGGGTAAAATTAGGAGGGTGAGGAAGTAGGCGGCTCAAAGCTGCCAAAAGTACGAAAGCACTCAACACAAACCATTTTTGTTGTCTTGCTTTTTTATCCATGATAGTAGATTTTTTTGATTGATGAATACACAAAATTACTAAAAATAAGCCAAAAACCTATCTTTTAATTCACTACCACAATCTCCATTTTATCGCCCACATACAACAAGTATTTCTCCACAACGTGATAACCCATACCCTGCAAAATCTGAGCATAGCGGTTCACCTGTTTTTTGTGTTTGGCTTCCATCTGTCCCGTTTTGTAGTCAATCACGATTACCTCATTGCCTTTCGCCAACACACGGTCAGGAATGTAAATTTGACGGTTTCGGAGCAAACGACGCTCTGCCAAAACCTCCCATTCGTTTGAAAACCAACTTTGTACTTTTCTATTTTGAAAAGCCATTCCGATGCGTTCTCGAATCGTTGACAAGTCGTTGGCCTGCAAAATCCCTTGAATTTGCAGTTGACGCATCACTTTCTCCAAATCATTGGCAAAGACCATTTTCTCCAAAACACTATGGATTTTCTGACCCATTTTGATGGCATCTGATTTTTCGTTGTCAAATAGCAAGAAAAAACGGTCAGAATCTGAGCGAATAGTGATTTTGTCTTGGTAATCATTGCAGAGATAAGTCGTCAAAATATCCACCTGATTGGTTTCTTCTTTCTTTTCATCCATCTCTACGGTACTTTCTTCGAGAGAATCTGGAAAAAGAAAGGAATTGGTAGCACCGTCAAAATGGTCATTGTATTCAAAACCTTCACTTTGCAGAGTCATGGACAACAATTGATACACGCTACTCAAACTTCCACCTCTTTTTACCTCTTTGGTGAAAATATACAACCGTTCGACGGGTCGGGTAAACGCCACATACAGCACATTGAGGTTGTCAATGTAGGTAAGTAACAACTCTTTTTCATAGTCTTCTTTGAAGTAAGAATCCTGCAATTTGTTGCTGAATTTCAAAGGCAAAGGACCCATTTCGTCAAAAGGTGCTTGGTCGCTTGCTGTCCAGATAATGGAATTCATTTTGGGTGTCAAAGACCAATCACAATAAGGCATCAACACAATCGGAAACTCCAAACCTTTGGCCTTGTGAATGGTGATAATGGTGATTGCATCCTCGCCTTTCGGTACAATAATCGAAGTCTTATCACTATCCTCATGGTCGTTCCACCAATTCAAAAAATGATTCACATCCGCACTTTTGGTACTGTTGTGTTCCAACACCAAGTCCTGAAAACGTTGGATATAGGCATCTGCTTTGTCGTTGAGGTGCAAAACTTCAATGAGTAACTCGATGAGTTCATACAGCGGTTTTTTCACCAAATCTGCAATATCTTTGTGGAAACGAGGAGGCAGCAATTGCCGAAAAAGACTTTCCATCTCCTTCTCTTTGTCATCTTCCGAAGCTTTGATTTGATGGTCTGTATAAATACTGTGGTCAATTTCGTGGGCTTTTCCCTTCACTTGTAACCAATGCACCAAAATTTCGGTTTTGGCAATCACGTTTCTGTGGTCGCTCAAATAGCGCAAAATGCTGATTAGCAACATCACTTTAGGTGAATTTTTCAACAACAAAGACTCCGAAGAAATCACCTTGATATTTGCCGCCGCTAATACTTCTGCAATATCGCTGCCCTCCAAGTTGGTTCGCACCAAAATAGCAATGTTCTTCAATGGTTTACCTTCCTCTTGCAGTTCTGCAATGGTGTCCAACATGCGCTCATTCGCCTCCTCTTTCCAACCATCAGAAGGCAAAAATTCTACTTTGACCAAACCTCCTTCTTCGTGCTGAATGTCCTGTTTGACGGTGGCATAAGCTTCAGATAGTTGACGTGCTTCGGGAATACTCATCGTAGCGGTAAACACTTCAACGGCTGCTGCAAAAAAAGCATTGTTAAACGCTACTACATGCTTGTGACTGCGCCAATTATGTGACAGATTCTGAATAGAATTATCTTCAATAAATGCCCCCAAGGCTTCTTTGATACCCGACATTAAAAGTTTCATATTGCCGCCTCGCCAACGGTAGATACTCTGTTTGATATCACCGACTGCCAACGAAAAATTGCCATCAGAAAGTGAGTTGATGACCAAAGGCTTGATATTTGCCCACTGATAGTCAGAGGTATCTTGAAATTCATCAATCAAAATATGCTTGAAAACCACACCCGCTTTTTCAAACACAAAAGGCGTATCATCATCCGAAATAGCAGCATTCAACAAATTGTTGGTATCCGAAATCAACATCATATTGTTGTCCGTCCGATAGTCTCTAAGTTTATCTTTGAGATCGTTCAAAATACCATAAACGTAAATATTCTTCAATACCTCACTTGCCGAATTGTACATCGTCAAGTTTTTGTCATGGTAATCAATGGCTTCCACCAAAATATCCTGTAAACTGCTATTCACCGCTTGGTCAATAATGGCTTTTTTTGCAGCCGTTTTGTTAGACCACAAATCTGTATTTCCTTGATAGATCTTTTCTATAGTTGCCCCCCTTTTGTACTCTCCTTTTTGGATATTCTCAAAGAAATTGGCAGTTCCTGCTTTGAAATCATTCATTTTTAGACCATATCCTTCAATAATATCCATAGCTTCCTTACCCCAATCCTGCAATTTTTGCTCAAAACCCCTTTTGATTTCCCAAAGTTGATTGATGATTTTCTTCAACCTTTTATAGCGCAACTCTCGAATATTTTTAGAGTTTTTTACATTTTTATTGGCGTTTTCATTCTGTATATTCTCTTCATTATCATTCTTCAAGTCTTCTATCATCAACAACTCCCAAACCTCCTCTTTAAAAATCTCATTTCCCAATTCTCGAATATTTCGCTCAATGTTCCAGCCTTTGTCTTCTTCAATTTGGGAAAAAGCAAAATCTTCGAGCCAATTGGTCAGACCGTCAATTTCACCAATATCAAGCATGAGGTGTGCCGTGATTTGATCCAATACAAAAGTCCTATCCATTTCGACTTCATACCGAAGCGGTAGTTTCAGTTCTTTTGCAAAAACCCGCAAAACCCTTTGGAAAAAACTATCTATCGTACTGACATTGAATTCGGAATAGCTATGAAGGATGTTTTGGAGGGCAATTTGAGCATTTTTAGGAATGTCGGAAGGGTTGATTTTTGGATTTTCTTTGGCCAATTGTTTTGCCAATCCCTCAAATTTTTCGTCTGCTAATAAAGAAAGAGCTTGAATGATGCGCCCCTTCATTTCATCGGTAGCTTTGTTGGTGAAGGTAATCGCCAAAATATTTCTAAATTCGTAGGGGCGACGAATCAGCAAACTGACATATTCTTTAACAAGGGTATAGGTTTTACCTGAACCTGCCGATGATTTATAGATGATTAAGGGCATTGAGAATTCGTTAAAATGAAAACCAAAAGTAAAACAATAAATTGATTCTCACATTCAATTCGTTTTCAAAATATCAATTTGTTTTATCTTTGAATAAAAATTTGTTTATTTTTCATCATATGATTAGATATCGATTTTCGAGTTTATTACCGCTTCTACTGTTTGGCATTTTGATGGTATTTTTTTTCAACTCATGTGTCAAGGAGGACGGCTGCACCAATGTCACTGCACTCAATTACGACCCTGCTGCCGACCAAGATGATGGCTCTTGCCTTTATAGTCTTGCGATTCCTATGATATATGAATTTGAGCGAGGAAGTAGCGAAGGAGTCATATTTGAAGGTGGAATAGGCAACACTGTTTTTTATGAAGTGGCCAGCATCAGGCATTTGTTAATCAACGATTTGGATATCATTATTGAAGGACTGGGTAATTCGGAGGCAGTAAGCATTGAAGTAAATGAATTGCTAGATTATTACAATACAAAGGGACTGCAAAATTCGATTTTGACTCCTATCAATGGCTTTTTACCTCTCCAAAATACCTTTGTAGAAATTTCTACTAGTACAAACTTGGCAGACAACATCAACAACGATTTTGGAGCGGCGGATTCGGTAGTGAATTGGCTGAATACCATTGCAGTTAATTCGCAAGATTTGTCCAAACTTGGCACAAATGCGGTTTTTACACAAAAGGATGGCTTGGACTTGAAGGAATTGCTGAACAAAACGCTATTGGGATCAGTGTTATACAACAATGCTGTAAAACAGATAGCCGCTTCAATCAATTCAAGCAGCAGTGAATTGGTTGGCAACACCAACTATACTGCCAGAGAACATGCATGGGATTTGGTGATGGGGTATTTTGGAGCAGCTCGCAATTATTCGCTTTGCAGTGATGCAGAATTGGCAAGTAGTAGTTTTGATGGTAAAGAAATTGCGGATGAAGAAGGGAATGTAGATGGTTTTTTGGATTGGACTTCGGAGTATTCTTTTGCTTTTTCAAAAATGGCTGCTGAGCGAGATTTGAGTGTGCCAGACAGGAATTTTACTGCACAAATTTTTTCCCTGTTGCTGGAGGGCAGAACGGCGATTACCAACAAAAACAAGGTTGAATCAGATTTGACATTTGAAGTAGCAGCCGATAGTTTAGAATCAGTTTTGGAGCAATTGGTTGCTGCCAATTTGGTGCATTATGTGAATGTGACTTTGCAGGAAATGGATAAATTGGGTACTGCAAATCAAAATATTATAGCCTTGAGTAGAGAATGGTCTGCAATGCTTGGATTTGCTCAGATGTTGTGGTATCGCAATACTTCGGGGGATCCGCCTTTGACAAGTGAAACCCTGCAAACAATTTTGACTTCAATAGGCGATGCGCCTAATTATGCCATTGCAGGAAGTGGTGAACAGGCGGCTTATGTTTCAGATTTAGAGCAGGTGAAAAGCTTGCTGCAAAGTGTCTATGGTTTTTCAGCTATTGAAGTAGAGAACTGGTAAGCCTTGTCAAATATAACATATTGATGAAAAATGGCTTGAATATTTATATTTCTCTATTTATCGTTTACTTTTCATCAAAATTGGTATAATTGTTGCCTCTAAAAAAGGTTAAAACTTTACCCAGTGAGATACATCTTCTTTTTTCTTTTCTTCTTTTTCATGGCCGCTTCTGTTTATGCCCAAGAAGAATTGGTCATTACAGGATTGGTATTAAATACCAAAACTTCCGAGCCGATTCCTTTTGCAAATATAGGAATCAAAGGAACAGCTATTGGCACAGTCTCTAATAATCAAGGATCTTACGAATTACATTTGAATAAACGGTATTCGATTGGAGATTCATTGGTAGTTTCTTGTATTGGTCATGCGTCATACAGTATTGCCCTTTCGAGCATCAGACGACCAAAAGAACACATTATTTATATGCGTCCCAAAGCATATCTACTTAGCTCTGTCACTGTACGCCCACAAGAATTATCTGCCGAACAAATCATGGAGCTTGCTATTCGGCGCATTTCTATCAATTATGTGAACAAACCCTATCTTTTGGATGGTTTTTATAGAGAATACTTCAAAGAAAACGGACATTATGCTGCTTTTGCAGAATCAGAAGTAAGCATTTACGATGCCGAAAACTACAATTTTCAAGACATCAAAGAACGAGAAACCATCAAAATCAATCAGTTGAGGGTAAGTGATATTTACAATCAGGGAGATTATGTGTTGTATATTGATTTACACTATGCACTGCGTGGCAATGTGATGCGAAACGTAGCTTATTGGAAAAAATACATCAACCGTGCAAAATATGAACTGGAATCGCTGACAATGGATAGTATCAGTTACTATGGCAATGACTTTGTATATTGCATTAGTTATGAGATGTATAGCAAACGGAAAGGAAGTTACGATGGACGTTTTTATGTGCGTACCCGTGATTTCGCCATTTTGCGTGCCGAAATCAATGCACACAATAGGCTGAGAGGCAAACAGATGAATGGTTTACCTCAAAAATCCAGAACAGTGATGACCTACAAAGACCACAAAGGGAAATTGTATTTGAGTTATATCAATGCGAGCCACGATGTTACCTACAAATCAAAAAAAGAGGATTATGACTTGCTTTTTTACTCCGAGTTGTTGGTAAATAATATTCAAACAGATAACTTTAAGCCGATTTTGGAGAGCGAGGCAATGGAAAGTAAAAGCATTTTTTACCAACCCCGCTACCGCACTTATGATGAAGATTATTGGAAAACCTACCATCTTTTTGAAAACTCAGAGGCAAATGATAGCATCATTTCCGACCTCGAACGCTATCGCCCGCTCGAAAAACAGTACATGACCAATGGCAAAATGAAGATAAAACCTCATGAAGCTACTACGCAATACGAAATTCCTGTCAATGATAGAACTTATGGCATACGAAGACGGTTAAATACGAATGAACGCTAAAATAGAGTTTCGCAAAGCCCGCACCTTCACAGAAGTCATCAGCATTTCGGCTGTTTTTGTGCGAAAAAACTTTACAGGTTTGTTCAAATCGGTCATGCTCATTGCTCTGCCTTTTATGTTGATTGCTTTGGCAATCAATGTACTACTTACTGTTGCCATTTTCCCAAGTAATTTATCCAATAATTTGTTGCTACAAAGTATAGATAGAACTGCCAATTTTGTTTTTTTGATTTTCGTATATCTGGTTCTATTTGGACTTTCGGTAATGGTCTTTTTTGGAGTGGTGTATTCCTATATTTTGCTCTATATTCGATATCCTGATGCCAGCAAAATCACTGTAAGGGCTGTTTATAGAAAGGTTTTTCACGATATATGGTTGTATGCTGTTACAACCATCATGTTGGTAGTGATCATGATAGTCTTGTATTTTTGCTCTATCCTGCTCGGAACAATTCATTTTTTGATGGGAGGAATTGCTTTTTGCAGTTTGATTTATATGAGTGTAAGTTTATCTTTCATTTTCATGGTTCGTTTGGTGGAAAGACGTGGGTTCATAGGAGGATTCTACCGCAGTTTGTATCTGATTCGAGAATATTGGTGGCAGACATTTTCGATTTATATGGTTACTTCTTTCATCTCCTTTTCACTTATCAGCCTACCAGGTTTTTTCCTTGCTTTTTCCATTCAGTTTATTTCCCTCTTTGATTCAGGTATTTACATTTATGCCATTGTCATGCAAACCATTTTTTTTGCCTTTTACTTCTTCATTTTCGCCACCAATCTAATCGTTACTGCATTTCAGTATTTTGCTTTGGTCGAAAGAAAAGAAGGAATTGGATTGATCCAACGCATAGAACGGATTGGAGCCGAATTTTAATCTGAATTATTTGGAACTATCCCACCATTCCTTTTGTTTCCATTTTCGCCAATAATCAACAAGGATGTTTTGATTTTCACTTTCATTTCAATTTTCATTCATTCTTAGGTACTTTTGCAGTAGATAAACACAAACCGAACAGATGTCGCAGGAAAACAGAAGACGTAGCACCCCCACACGATTATATCCCAGAGAATTATATACCAAATTAGAGTTTGACAAAGTATTAGAATTGCTGACCGAAAAATGTTACAGTCCACTCGGCAAACAGTTGGTACAGAAAATTCGCATACAAAACGATGCCGAGAGAATCGAACGTTTACTTGCTCAGGTCTCGGATTTCAAACAACTCTTGATGGTAGAGGAAAAACCTTTTCCCTCACACAACTACCTCGACCTCAAAAAGGAAATAGACCTATTGAGGATCAACAACTCTGTATTGAATGAAGAACAACTGTTTCGCATCTTCAAAGTGCTGCAAACCGTGTTTGAAATATCACTCTATTTTGGCAGAGAAGGTGACGAAAAACGAGAGCGTTACCCCTCTTTGATGGCTATTCTGCAAGATCTCAATTTTCAGAAAGACCTACTGCATCAAATCAAAAACATCATTGATGAAAATGGCAAAATTCGCACCGATGCGTCCAAAGAATTACTCAACATTCGACGAGCCATTGATTCACAATATAGCGATTTGCAGAAAAAATTCAATGCGGTCATCAACGAATACAAAAAGAATAATTGGCTGGCTGACACAATTGAGAGTGTAAGAAATGGACGCAGGGTATTGGCTGTCAAAGCAGAACACAAACGTAAATTTAGAGGTATTGTTCACGATGAATCCAGCACGGGAAGCATTAGTTACATCGAACCCGATACTACACTTCAAATCAGTAATGCAATTGTAGAGCTACAACAAGCCGAAAAACGAGAAATTTACCGTATCCTTCAAGAACTGACCGAATTTATCCGTACCCACACTGAAGACCTCGAACACCACCAAAAACTGCTCGGAGTCTTAGACTTCATTAGGGCAAAGGGGCAATTGGCATGGGACATGAACGCCCATCAACCCCAAATTTCCAATACCAAAACCATTGAAATTTACAATGCCCGCCACCCGCTACTGTACCTCAAAAACAAAGTGGCCAAAAAAGAAACAGTTCCATTGAATTTTGAACTCTCATTGGCAAATCGAATCTTGGTAGTCAGTGGTCCTAATGCAGGAGGTAAGTCGGTGATGCTCAAAACCGTTGGTTTACTTCAATTAATGCTCCAAGCGGGAATGTTGGTGCCAACCAATGACCATTCGGTGATGACCATTTTCCGCAATATTTTTGTGGACATTGGCGATGAACAATCCATCGAAAACGACCTAAGTACCTACAGTTCCCGCCTCAGAAATATGCGTTTTTTTGTAGATCATGCCGATGCAAAAACCCTGTTGTTGATTGACGAATTTGGCTCGGGAACAGATCCTGCTTTGGGAGGAGCGATTGCAGAAACGATTTTGGAGCGACTGAACAAAAAGTTTTGTTACGGAATTATTACCACCCATTATTCCAATTTGAAGGTATTTGCCACAGATACGGATGGGATAGTGAATGGCGCAATGGCCTTTGACTACCGCACCCTCTCTCCTCTTTACAAATTGGAAATGGGCAAGCCAGGGAGTTCTTTTGCATTTGAGTTGGCCCAAAAAAGCGGCTTGAAAAAAGATATTATCGAAGAAGCCAAACGGAGGGTCGATGCGGAATACAAAGAGTTTGACGAATTGCTATCGAGAATGAGAAAAGAGAAACAAGAGATTGTGGAAAAGGAAAGGGCTTTGGCTGCAAAAAATGCTCAAATGGACATCATTTTGGCGGATTATGCCAAATTGAAGGAAGGTTTAGAGAAACAAAAGAAGGAGATTATTCTGGAAACAAAAGAAAAGGCATTGACCTTTTTGCAGGAAGCCAACCGCCGTTTTGAGAACAAGGTGAAAACGTGGAATGAAAATAAAGAAGACAAACAACTGATTAGCAAGATCAAACAGGATATTGAAAAAGACAAAGAAAAACTAAACAAACACGTCGAGATTCTCAAAGACAAACTCTATTACCGAGATACGGACAAACCAATTGTAGTGGGTTCGTATGTGCGATTGAGAGATGGAAAAGAGATTGGGGAAGTAACTGAACTACGAAAAAATGCGGCAATTGTGCAGTTTGACCTACTAAAAACCCATGTCAAACGCAAACAACTCATTGTAGTTGAACCTGTAGAAACCAAAGAGGAAAAGAAAGCTGTTTCTTATTACAGTTCGCCACAAGCCAAAAGTGAATTTGATACGAACATTGATGTGCGAGGAATGAGGCGAGAGGAAGCTTTGAGTGTTGTAGAAAGTCTTATTGACCAAGCCCTTGTGTACAGTGTCGATGAACTCAAAATCATTCATGGCATTGGTGATGGGATTCTCAGAAAGGCAATTAGACGAATGTTGAAGACTTACAAGCAGGTATTAGAAGTGCGAGACGAAGAACCACAATATGGCGGTCAAGGGGTAAGTATTGTGGCATTGCAGTAAAAAACATTCGCCGCTTGCTTCAAGTCTTTTCCAAAAGCAATCAAACCGTTTTCATGTCCTGCCATTGCCACGATTTTTGTTTGAGCCAAATCCGTTTCAAGATGTAGCCGCTGGATTTCAAAAGCCATTTCGGGAGTACCATAAGGAATATTTGCGGATATTGTTGGCACTTTGTGAAGGAGTTGAAGCCACATTTCTTTGCAGTGAATATGGATGACAGATTGATAATCATCGTTCAATTCATAAATTGCAGCATGGGTAAGCGATTCGGAAGAAGCCTTGGTTGAACCTTCGCACCAGAGTTCATTGGCTGCAATGTTGTAATCTTTCACCAAAGCATAATTTTGAAGTGTCAGTTCGGAAAGATGACCTGTTTGTGTGCCACTGATTAGAAACCTGCCTGATTTGGAAGGAGTACGCATACTGATATTTCCAAATCCTACCTTCAATTTGGAATCATAACCTATCCAATTTCGAAGATACATTTCTGTTCTCCAATAATTGAGCACAGCGACTTCATTGCAGAAAGAAGCAGGTGTAGCAGTAGGCTGCCAATGAATCTGATACTTGATATAACCTTCGTCTATAGGAGTCATTTTTTAAAGTTCAAATTAGAAAAACAAATTCAAACTCAAAAATACCTATTTCTTATCTGCAAAACCTACATTCAATTGTGTCATTGTTCAGTTGTACCATCAACGAAATCTGCCTAATCAATTTGGACTTTGGACAAAAGAAGTAAATGTTTGTTTATGAGTAAATTGCATTTTCAATGCAATTTTACTTAATCCCGTTGCTGTCAATGATTTAAAACTTTTTATCTTATGTCTTTCATCCAAAGTCTAAAATCAATAAAATCTGCAATCAAAGAATGGGCAAGGTAAAATAAACTGTCAATCCTTCGCTATCATCTGAGGCAAGCCAAATATGTCCGTTGTGCTTCTCCACAATTCTGCGGCAAATCGACAGACCAACCCCCGTTCCACTCTTCACATTTTTCGGAGGCTCAAGTTGATTGAAGATTCGAAATACTTTTTCTCTATAATCAGGTTCAATCCCAATACCCTGATCCTTCACCGAAATCGTCCAAAACTTTTCGCCTTTTTCTACTCCAATATGAATATTTGGGCTGTTATCGCCACAATATTGAATGGCATTCCGAATCAAATTGGTGAACAAATGCGTCAATTCATAAGTATCTCCCATCACATCAGGAAGCGTTCGGTGAGTAATAACGGTTTCACTCTTTCTTATTTGGTTACTTAATTCTTGAACGCTGGCATCAAAAATTCGCTCCAAAGAAGTGACTGTAAATGGTTGGTGGCGAAGACTCAAACTGGAATAAGAAGACAAATCCTGCAATAATTCATCCATTCTGTTCACTCCATCTACCACATAATCAATAAATTCACAAGCATCATTGTCCAGCTTATTGCGATACCGCCTATCCAGAAGTTGAATAAAACCCCCAATACGGCGAAGAGGTTCTTTTAGGTAGTGCGAAGTAAGGTAGTTAAATTCTTCTAATTCCCTGTTACGACGCTCCAAAGCACGGGCATACTCTTCAATTTGTTTTTCTTTTAGTTTGCGAGCACTAATATTGTGTGCAAACAAACAGATATATTCTTTGCCTTCTAAGGCAGTATAGTTAGCAGCCACCTCAAAAGGAATTGTTTTGTTATTTTTGTTTTTTATGTGTAGTTCAAAAATATTGGTACCATTTTGTTTGATCTCTTTCCAAAGTTGTACCCAGTCTCTAATTTGCATGGAAGGAGCAAGTGAAGAAGCATTCGTTAAATACAACTCTAAGGTACTGTAACCTGTAGATTGACAAGCTTTTTCATTGGCATACAATATATTACCTTTTTTATCGAGCCAAAATACAGACTCCTTCGCATATTCTACCGAAAACTGCTGGAGCAACAATCTCTCTTCTTCAAGTTTATGGTAATCAGCATCCGAAAACACAATCACCACCGAACTCGTTGTGCCACTGTTCAAAGGTTTTACAGTAATCAAGGCAGGAAAAACCGACCCATCACTCCTCTGGCAAAGAATTTCGAGCTCACATTCGGGAACCAATCCACTAAAACAAGTAGCTAATTTTTCGACAAATAACTGTAAGTGTTCTTTAAAAATTAATCGTTTGATGTTTTTATCAATTAGATCATTCGGCTGATAGCCAAATATTTGTTGAGCGTAGTTATTGGTAAAAGTTATTTCATACTGGCTATTCATGATGATCATTGCATCAGAAATAGGTAGAAGATAGGTACTAAATTCATTGTAAGCGGTAGGTATGGGATGACCAGTAGTCGTATCTTTTTTACCATAAATTTCGAACATAATTCAATAGGCTTGAAGGTTTGAATGGGTAATTTTTACATTTATATTATACTGATTTTGTCATAAGCTTGTTGCTAATTTTAACAGGCAGATTCGAATTTAGTAAAGATTTAAAGAGTTTTTTTCTGTAATTAATTGGTTATGTTTTATTTATGCCTTTTGAGCAAGCCTACATAGACTTCAATAAAAAAAATCTCGCCTTGATAGGTACAACTAAACAGAAAATTCAAAAATTTCCCCACTTGATTGAAGGAATCAAAATACGAAGTAGGCAAAGTATTATTTACAAAATCTTTTTTTGAATCAACTCCCTAAAAAACAAAGTAAAATAACTCATAAATAAAAAAATATTAAAAGTGTCAATTTTACACGAACTATTTGTGTATAACTCACGTTAAGGATAGTGTAATTATTACAATAAGATATTTACAACAACATTACCTAATTTTTCAAAACAATATCAAAATGAAAAATAAAAATGCTTTATTAATTATTGATTCTCAATATGATTTTTGTCACCCCAATGGCGCATTGTACGTCAATAATGCAGACCAAGACATGATTCGTCTCCGCAAATTCATCGAGAAAAACCAACAATTCATAGACCATATTTGCGTCACCTTAGACTCACATCCCGTCAATGACATCTCACATCCTTCCTTTTGGATGGACAAAAACGGCAAATTCCCTGCCCCCTTCACCCAAATCACCCTCAATGAAATCAACGAAGGCAAATGGACACCCCGTTTTTCACCTCAAATGGCCATCAAATATGTGGCAGATTTGGAGGCCCAAGGGGAATTTCCGCACTTTATATGGCCCGAACACTGCTTGATTGGCTCAAAAGGAGCAGCACTTCATGACGAATTGATGCAAGCTTTGGTCACATGGACACGCTCAGGCAAATGGTACCAAGCCGTCACCAAAGGAACTTATCCATTGACCGAACACTTCGGAATTTTTATGGCACAAGTTCCCGTAGCCGATCGCCCCGAAACCCAACTCAACCAAACACTTATCCGAACTTTGGAACAGTTCCAAACCGTTTATTTAGTAGGTGAAGCCAAGTCACATTGTGTAGCTACAAGCCTCAAACAAGCCATGAAATACGCCCCTAATTTGGCGAGTAAAATAGTAGTCTTGGAGGATGTAATGTCTGACGTTCAAGGCTTAGGACACCTCGGCGACCCCATTTACCAAGAAGCCAAAAAACAAGGTATTCAGTTTGCAAAAACAACAGATATAGTGCTTGATTGAGGTTAGTCATTGGTGATTGGATTTTAGTAGATATTGAGAGTTCAACTACAAAAACCAGAAACCATTAGTCTCAAAACACCAAAACACCAACACACCAACACACCAACACATCAACACATCAACACATCAAAATAAAATAAAATCATGCAAAACTTTCAAGATATAGATTTCAATCTCAGTTTCAACAACTTCAATCCCGATGACATCCAAACCGATGAAACCATCAATGCCGTCTTTGTAGTCGATGTTTCACCGTCCATACACACCTACGTCAAAGACCTCAACCACGCCTTCAATGATTTTGTGGCATCCATGCAGCAATCCCATGTAGCCGATCATTTGCTCGTGTCCGTCATCGAATTCAACGAAAAAGTCATGGTCAGAACAGGTTTTCAGCCCATTCTGCAAGTACCCAATATACAGTTCAAACCTTGCGGAGGAGGAACGGCCTTATACGATGCCACTTTGCAGGGATTGAAGCAAGCAGTCGACTACCGCAGCAACCTCGAAGCATCAGGCGTAACGACCAAAACACTGCTCTTTGTCATTACCGACGGAGAAGACAACAGTTCTCAAAATCAAGCGAGTAGAGTCAAAACCGAACTCAACAAGATTTTGGCAAACGAGCAGAATGTATTTTCCTTCACCACCATTTTGTTTGGAGTCGGTCATTCGTCGAGCTTCGGAAAAGCCCAACAAGAAATGGGACTGCAACACTTGGCAAAAGTGGGAACATCGGGCGCAGAAATCAAAAAAATGATAGGTTTCATCAGCCAATCCATTTCGAGTGCTTCAAGTGGACAGAATATTGTATTTTAAAAAGAAACCAATGCAAATCTACACAACCCTTCAAAGAGGACACCAACACAAACATTTTTGTGAAGACTTTCTGCTGCAAACTTCAATAGGTCAAGAGTGGCAAATTGCAGTTGTAGCAGATGGTTGTTCTGGTGGAAAAGACTCACATTTTGCTTCAACGCTTACCTGCAAACTCATGCGAAAAGTAGCTGCAAAAGAGGAGTTTACCACAAAAAACTGCAATGCCAAAACTTTGGGAATAACGCTATTTCTTCAATTTATCACCCAGTTGAAGCAAACCCAAGAACAACTGCAATTAGACACCAATGAACTCTTATCAACACTTTTGCTAATGGTTTGTAACAAAAATCAAGCATGGATAAGTGTGTTAGGAGATGGAGTGATTGCAATAAACGGAAACATCCACATCGTTGACCAAAACAACACGCCTGATTACCCCGCTTACCACCTACAAGACGACAAACAAACCCTTCAAAACTACCTGACGAAGAACAGCTTTGAAGTAGAAAATCCACAAGAATTGGCGATTGCAACGGATGGAATTTTGAGCTTTGCAAGCCCCCAACCTACTGCAAAAAAGGAAGATAATTGGATAAACAACTTCCTGCTTATTGACACCCGATTTGCCCAACACCCAACGATGCTCAACCGCAAATGCAATATTTTACGCACACAATACCAATTGGTCAATATGGATGATTTGGCGATAGTGAGGTATATATGAAGCACAAAAAATCAAAAACAATGAAAGCAATAACCCAAAACAACACCCAAATCACCCTCACCGACCAAAACGAAATCCATCGAGGTGGAGAAGGGCGCATTTTGCTCATTCCCGAACTACAAAACCAAGTAGCCAAGGTTTACCACAACCCCAATACTACCATTACTTTGCAGCAAATACAAGAATTGCAGGTATTGGACAGCCGATATTTTGTAAAACCCTTGCAGTTGATTTACAATGCTTCAAAAACACAAACAATCGGCTTTACGATGGATTACCTCGGCAAAGATTTTTTCCCCTTAGCCTCTCTTTTCAGTGCGCCCTTTTGCCAAAGGAAACAAATAGGTGAAACCGAAAAATGGACAATATCCATGCAGATACAAACGGCAATGACACAGGCACATACACACAAAATAGTGATTGGAGATTTGAGTGGTTTGAATATTTTGGTGAACGACAAGGGAGTCGTGAAATTCATTGATACCGATGCCTACCAAACCCCAACTCAACCACATTCAGGCATTTTGTACGATGAAATACGAGACCATTATTACCAAGGTAGGATATCACAAGACAGTGATTATTTTGCTTTTGCGGTAATCGTCTTTCAACTTTTGGCCTACATACACCCCTTCAAAGGCATTCACCAAACCTACAAAAATCTGGCAGAGCGCATGATACGCCAAATTCCCGTTTTTGCAAGCGACCTACAACTAAAAACGCCGAAATGTTACCGTCCGATTACAAATCCGATTTTACAACAACAATTTGAAGCCATTTTTATGAACGGACACCGTGCCCCCCTGCAATTGTCGAAAACCACTCCAACGGTTCAGCAACAATCGCCCACATTGAAACCCATCATTGTCAAAAAAGGCAGCTTAAAGGTCAACGCTTTTTACCAATTGGAGCAAAGTGAAAGCATCATTGAAGTAGTAGCCCTACAAAATCGCTTGTTGTTGAAAACCAACCAACAATACCTCATTTTTGAAGTCAGCAGTCAGGGATATGCTTCTTTGCAGCACCGATTTGACAGCAGCGATTTTGAAGAAATATTTGTTGGCAATCAACAAATATTGGCTAAAAAGCAGCACCAGTTATTGGTTTTAGAAACCCAACAAAAGCAGTTTCGTTTGCTTCAAAATCTGACTTTTTCGCCTAAAAGCCGATGGGTACAATTCCATGATTTATTAGCAATTGTGGAAGATGATTACCTCAAAACGGTGTATTTGGATGAAGTCAATCAATCTTTTATTCGAGTCGAACAAACGCCTGTTTTTGGGCAAAGTATGCACACACACCATCAAGCTTTGTGGCAGTTGGTTGGCGGCAAAACCTACACTTTTTACCATTCTGGCAAAAACCTCTCAACTGTCTTGTTGGATGCACCTATTAAATCAGTGCAAATATTTGGAAATCATGGAATAATGACGTGTCAGCAGCAAATTGCAGGAAAAAAAGAAACAACTTTGCAGCACCAATATTTCAGCATCCAAAACCTTCAATGTCAATTGAGCAATCAGTTTTTACTCCAACCCAAAACCGTCGCCTACAAAGTTTTGCAGGCAGGGCATGGTTTGATTTTTGAAGCATCGGACGACAAAATGTTGATTCGCCGAACCCAAGATTTTGCGGTTTTGCAGGAATTGGATTGCCCTATCTTAGCGGATGATACACAGTTGTTTCACACCAATGCAGGGATTGTAGCCATTGCAGAAAATGGGCTTGTTTTGTTGAACAATGGGTGAAAGTGTGTTGGGGTGTTGAACCATTCAACCATCAAACCATTCCACAATTCCAAATTTTCACATTACCTTTGATTTTCTCCGAGTTCTCGGAGCAGGCTATTCTAATTTTCATTCCTCTATGCGTGTTTTTCGAAATTTAAACAATTTACCGACCTTCAAAAATGCCGTTATCACCATTGGCACATACGATGGCGTTCACATTGGACATCAATCTATTTTGAAGCGAATCAATGATTTAGCTAAAGATATTGGAGGTGAAAGTATTTTGGTTACCTTTCATCCACATCCTCGAATGATTGTGAACGACAAGAAAGTAGAGCTGCTTTCTACTTTAGAAGAAAAGTGTGATTTGTTGGCAAATTATGAGGTCGACAATGTGGTAGTCGTGCCTTTTACCCGCAATTTCTCGCAGCAAAGTCCACAGGAATACATTGAAGATTTTTTGGTCAAAAATTTTCAGCCCAAAAAGATTGTCATTGGCTACAACCACCGATTCGGCAAAAACCGAGCAGGAGACCTTCAACTTTTGCGGCAAATGGGCGAGGTGCTTCATTTTGAAGTAGAAGAAATATCGAAGCAGTTGGTCGAGGACAATTCGGTCAGCTCTACCAAAATCAGAGATGCACTGGAAAAAGGCGATGTCGAAACGGCGGTCTATCTTTTAGGGCATCCCTATTTACTAGAAGGTATCGTGGTAAAAGGCAATCAGTTGGGGCGAAAAATCGGGTTTCCAACTGCCAACCTTTCTGTCGATAGCGAGTACAAACTGATTCCCGAAAATGGCGTGTATGCAGTAAAGGTAAAGGTTCGAGATACGTGGCACAAAGGAATGTTAAACATTGGTTTGCGCCCTACGGTTGCAGGTGATTCCAAAACGATTGAAGTCAATATCTTTGACTTCAATGAAGACATTTATGGTGAAATGATTGTGCTGGATTTTCAACATCGAATCCGTGCTGAACAGAAATTTGTGAACTTGGATGCACTGATTCGGCAATTGAAAAAGGATAAGGGATTGGCTTTTAGATTGATGTCTTGAGATTTTATGCTTTTTATGGCGATTTTTCGCTAAAAATTAAATCTCATTCATAGCCTGTATTTGACTTATGCCTATAAAAATATCTGCCTGTATAAATTTCTTAACTTATAAAAAACCTAACTGCAAGTCTCGTATCTCTTGACCTTCAAGTAAATCATGATGTATGGTGTGTGTGCAGTTAATTTTAATTTTAGTTTAGTGATAATCAATCCTCTATTGCCTCAATGCCTTGTTCTTTAAGTTTTGCCAATCCGTCCTTCATTGCTTTCACTTGTTCTGATGAGTGTCCTTGCCAAATGGTAATCTCCCCAACAATCTTAAATGGATGTTTTGAGCGGTAAGACATTGTTGGGTTACCAGGAAATTTTTTGTCCGTTAAATTAGGGTCATTCTCAATTAAACCTGTTGGCTCTACCAAATAAATTCTTTCATGTCCTTCGCCCAAAGCAAGTTCAGCACCCCAAATAGCGGTATCCAGTGTGGCTGTTAAATATATATATTTTGCCTTATTATTTTGTCCAAAGTTTGAGTTAAGACCAATTTCAATTGAGTCACCAATCTTTAGGTCAGCCTTTGTACCGTGGAAGAACGTTTGGGCAAAAGGCGTTGGCCTACACTCATCTCTATTTTTTTCCATTACCATTATTGTAAGTGTGATTATTCCTTTGTTTTTTTGATTATCTATTTTACAAGCCGCTAACACTCCAATACTTTCTTTTACCAAATCAGAGTCACATTCCCTCGTTTCAATTGAGGCTTACCTCCTTCAAACTGGTATTGAAGCACATACGCATATACACCAATTTCACCCACTTTATTTTTGTAGCTACCATCCCAAGCATTGTTGATGTCTGAACTTTGAAAAACCTGCTCACCCCAACGGTTGTAAATCAGGAGTGAAAAACTTTCCAATCGGGTATTGCTCACTGCCCTAAATTCATCGTTCACCCCATCTCCATTTGGAGAAAAAGCATTGGGGAAAATCAGCAATGAATTAGTTGGTTCGGGCGCATTGACGGTGACGTTGATGGTCAAAGGAAGAATACAATCTTCCTCACTTTCAACAACAAGTGTATTCGTTCCAGCCGTATTTGCAGTGAAAATAGGATTGGCGCAATCGGTACAACTTAAATCAGGATGTGCCGACCAAACAAAAGAATCATTGCCACCCGTAACCTCCAACTGAGTCGTTTCACCCAAGTTTAAGCTGGTCGCCCCTTCAAAGTTCAATTCACCTAATTCGGTAATCAGCACCTCTACCGAATCCGTATAAACAGCACCACAACTATTTGTCGCCGTTAGAAATAGATAGAAATTATTGCTATTATCTGTTGGAGAAAAAGAAGCAAGCAAATCCAGTGGATTGTTGAAATTCCCGTCAATATTTGTTGACCATTCAAACGAATTGGGTGAACCTGATAAGGTGACTCCGTTGAGAGAAATGAGGTCGTTTCGGCAAATGCTGATGGGTGAACCTGCATCTACCTCAAGGTTATCTTCAATGATGTTGATGGTAAATGTTGAAGTGTTTGGACAATTTCCATTCGTTTGATATTCAATGGTATATTCTTCGCCAATACTCAAATCTATCAAATTAATTTCGCCTGTTACTGGATTGATAGGAAAACTACCTGAAGAGCTAAAAGTACCGTTTGGAGTAGCGACAGTGGGTAGAGGATTTACCTCGTTTAAGCAATAACTCACACTCGGATAACTGAAACTGGCATCGTCTAATGGATTCATACTAAGCGTAAAAGCTAATCGACTGGCACTTTTACAACTGTCTGGCAAAGTCATAGCACCCGCATAATAAGTGCCTTCTTCCATTGCAGTAAAAATAGGTGAGTTTTCCAAAATCGGTGTACCTCCAACTGCTACATTGTACCAATTCACAATGCTTCCATTAGGTACTTGCGCTTCAAAAACTTGAACATTGACTTCACCTTCACAAACGTTTAATTCTGTGTCCGAAACCGCAATAGGTGCTTCAACTGTTGGACAAGTTGGATCTGGGCAATCGTAACCGATACTTACCTCTTCTTCAAAGCAATTGTTGGTATTGGAAACCGTCCAAATCGCAGTACCAGAGTCTCCTCCTTCTATGCTTGTCGGTACGCTTACGGCTTCAATAGTGTAAATATCGCAAGCAATCGTAAGCATAGGAACCATGCACTCATCGCTGGTAAGTGTCAGTAAATCAATATCAAAATCGGGGAAAATAGAAATATTGATAACTCTACTATCAAAAATTGCATTGGGGTTTTGACTGCAATAAAGTCGCAATTCGTAGCTAAAAATTTGTGCATCGCAACCTGTCACAGTTTCATTTATGGTCAAAGCTGTACCAGTCATAGTGCTGCCATCAGGCAAGAGCCATTCGACTCTATCCAGTTGATTGTTAGGGTCATCAATGACTGGAGTTAGGTTAACTTCTTCTCCACTACATGCGGTTAATGGGCCATTGATGGTGCTGATAATCGGACAATCACTACTTGTACAATTGTAGCCGTACTCAATCATTCCCGCACAATCAAACAAACCTTGGGCATCTGCATCATCATTTGCCAATATAAAACTTGCTGTACCACTTCCCAAAGGCAAATCAAATATACCTTCAACTAACTCATCCTCATCCGTATAAACGCTGAAATTAGGGCATGGTGGCTGTGGAAAAATTTGAACTGAACAACCGCTATTACCTGTTACAATGGTCGCACTTTGGGGAAAGGGGTAAAATATGATGGTCGCTGTATCGGTGTCAAAAGGCTCTACAGGATTGATAACACAATAAGTATGAGCAATGTATTGAACGGTTACTGGGTTGCAACCTGTCACCGTTTCCGATACAAGTAGTGTTTTGTCGTTGCTCAATACGTTGCCGTCCAAATCTGTCCACTCTCCTCTCAAATAATTGGAAATATCATCGTGTAAAAACGAAAGGTTGATTTCTGAACCTGAGCAGATGTGCAAAGGATTGGGAATATTGAGGTTGTTTATATTTGGACATTCTTCAATGTCAAATGGATTCACGGTATAGTTAAAAGCCGTTGGTTCACTTTCACAACCATTGATGGTTTCCGTAACGTATATGATAAAATTTCCAACCATTTCGCTTAGAAGTTGATAGGTCAATCCAGTATGAACCAATTCCCCTGCATCATTGTACCAATTGAGAGTACCTCCTCCACTCGAAATTCCTTCTACAATAAAATATTGATTTTGAACAATAAATGTACTAAATGGCAATGTTTGTGGTGGGTCGGGGCTGGGGATTTCTTCTAAGACCACAGAAATCCGATTTTCGCTAGCACAACCTTCTGGTGAAACCGCTTCGAGCCAATAAGTGCCTGCTATTGAAGGTGTAAAATTGATACCTACTGCAATGGGTTCAGTGTCCGTTTGGTTGATGTACCAGTTGTAAGTATCTGTACCATTGTCAACTGCGCTAAAAGTAGGAATGCTTGTCCCTTCGCAAAAAGTGAGGTTGTTCGCAACTGCCGTTGGATTGGCAGGAGGCGGACAAAAACAGGTAAACGTGCCATTCACTTCAATTTCATCACAATTTCCCGAATCATCAACGGTCAAACTATAAGCTTCGCCGTCATTGACGTTCAAGGTGTAAATACTACCAGCTATTTCATTGCCATCTACTATGTAAGGCGCAAAACCTCCTGATAACAAAAGCGATACATTGTATGTGAGATTGTCTGCTGCACAAATAAGTTCTGTGTTTACCTCCAATGGGTCTGCAAAAAAAATGCTCACTTCGTCTTCGTCAAAACACGCATTGGCGTTAGGGTCAATGTGCGCCCAAACAAAAATGTATGTACCACCTTCATTGACACTTACATTGGATTGTGGATTGTTTTCATCATCAAAAATTGCCATTGCAAAGGCAGAAGGCGTGCTGGCAACAGACCAAAAACCAGCTTCTGAACTGACTGCACTCAAGGAAGTGCTTAGACTGCAAAAAGCGGCATCTGTACCTGCTGTGTCGTCATTTGATTGAAGGATTAGGATTTCTGAGCTTACCGCATCTTCAGTACAAGGTGCTTGAGCAGCAACGGTATAAGTGACTTCATATTGACCTGCCGTAAGTCCATTGAAGCTAAAAAAACCAGTATTGTCGATGGCATTGGGTGCATCTATGCTGCTCCATACACCGTTTGGATTGGTTTGTACCAATTCAAACAAATTGAAGCCCGTGTCTGTGATGCAAAAATTATTAGACGGAGGATTTGTGGCCACTACTGGTGGTGCAATGATGCTGATGTTAGCAGTTTGGACAGCATTGGGACAGTCTGCGATGGCATCTACAACCGTATAGGTAATGGTGAAACTCCCAGACAAACCTGTTGGATTCAAGGAACTTCCAGTGAGTGTGCCTATTGGAGCAGAAGTTGTCCATACACCTCCACTGTTGCCTGTAACTAAAGTGTTCAAATCGAGCGTGTTGTTCGCTTCGCCACACAGGTCGGAGGGAATATTGAAACTGGCATCCGCTGTGCAATTGAGTTGGCAATCAATCACTTCAACAGTTTGGCTGCTCGATAAAATACCACAAGGCGCACCTGCATCAATGGAGTAGGTTAGCGTATAAGTTGCTTCTGGTAGTCCGTTGGCATTGAAGGTATTGACGCTTATGGGATTGAAGCCATTGACGACTGGGCTATACGTCCAAGTTCCGCCATTATCTCCTGTCAATAAATCGTTTAGATTTAAGATTTGTATAAAACCATCCCCTTGATTGGTACATAATTGACTATTGAATGGAGGAATAGTTGAAACATCGGGGGCATTGTCCACTTCAATGTTCAATTGTACGCTTTCATCACAAATACCCAAGTTGGTTGTATAGGTAAGTGTTTGACTACCAAAACTGACATCAAATATATTTCCTAAAATCCCAACTCCTGTCCAATTACCGCTATCGGTATTGGGTGTTAGAAAAGCGGATAAATCTATCGCTGTCTCTGTACTGCAAACAGATAGGTTGTTTTGGGTAAGTGCTGCTGTTGGACTAGGATGCACAACAATCGTTAAGTTTTCTACATCCTGACAATTTCCATTGATGGCGGTAAAGGTAATCGTTTGAGTTCCTGCGCTCACGTCAAACTGACTGGTGGTAGAAGTAACACCTTGACCTGCCCAAATTCCGTTGGCAGAGTTGGCTGCTACATAAGCAGATAGATTGAGTATGCCGTCTGAAAAACATACTTCAACAAGATGGGTAAGGAGAATGGCGTTGGGAGTAGGCACAACCGTGATGCTTAGTGTGGCACTGTCGTCGCAAGTCCCTGGAGGAGTCGCAAAAGTCAAAGTTTGTGAACCTGCTGCGGTATTGAAGATGCCATTGCTGACACCCACACCTGTCCAAGCTCCAGAACTCGATGAAGGGGCGACAAATTGGCTCAAATTTAGTGGGCCATTGTTGGAACAAATAGTGACAGCGTTGGTCGTAAGTATGGCATCGGTGGCTTGGCTTACGACTATCACAAAGGTTTCGAGATCGTCACAAGTATCAAAACCTGTACTAAACGAAAGAGTTTTGGTGCCTGGGGTGGTGATGGTAAAAATCCCTGTAGCAGGATTGACCCCTGTTCCATTCCATGTTCCCGAATCAGAATTGGCAGCTACGTAGTTGTTTAGGTTGACGGTTCCTTGATCAGAACAGACGACTAAACTCTGTTGGGTTAGTATTACATCCAACCCTTCTTCAACAGAGATACTCAATGTGGCGCTGTCATCACAATCACCTACCCCTGTTGTAAATTCAAAAAAGTAATTGCCTGCACCAGATGCAGCAGGATTGAAGATGTTGGGTACATTCCAAGTACCAGGACTGGATGAAGGCGCAACATAATTATTCAGATTGATGGGGGCATCATTGTCACAAAGTTGAAGGCTGTTCGTTGTCAGCACAGCATTGGTTGAAGGATATACCGTGATGGTAAATGTCTTCACAGCTGGTTCACATCCGCTATTTGAAGGACATGAAGGAGGAAAGTTGGGTATCCATGGTGTGTAACTAATCACACCTTCCAATTCAGCGGCACAGGGACTGGTGTACAGCACATCATTGCAGCCACATACTGGGTTGGGAACGACTGGAGGTGTACACGAAGTAGGTTCGTCATTGTCGCAATAGGCAATAAAACTAACCACAATCTCTCCACTTAATCCACTGGGATTGAAAGTGGTATTATTGCTAATACCGGGTCCTTCCCAAAAGCCAGGAATGGTGTTGTTAGCAGCTTCAAAGGCTACCATATCCACACTGGGGTCATTTTGGCAAAGTTCTAAGGTGTTTTGGGTGAGAAATACTTCGGGTGAAGCTTCAACAGTGACGATAAAGTTTGTTGAAGGACTGCAAGGACCTTGATCTGTTGAAAATGTAATCGTATAATTTCCAGCAGATAATCCACTGGGATTGAAGATACCATCGGCGGTAATATACGGCCCTCCTGACCATGTGCCAGCAACTGCATTGAAGGTCGTTCGATTGTCCATATCAAATGGCGCATCACACTCAAAAAGTATGGTCTGCAAAAAACTGCCATCACATTGGGCATACAAAAAAGAAGGATTGAAGATAACAAGGAGTAAAAATAGGGGTAAAGGTTTTAGGTTCATTCTTTTGGTTTTTATTAAAACGTTCATCAACAAACAACTAACTTTTCTTCTTCTTCTTTGAGTTGTTCATTGTCCATCATCCATCGAACCACTTTAACGATTTCGTCCTGTTTATATTTTGTGGTTTGCTGTGCAACTTGTGACACCAATAAATCAAAAGGAAGGCTTTCGCTATTGAGCATTGTTTTGACTGTTTCGTTAATAGCTTCAAGGCGTTCTTCTTCTTGTTTCTGTTTTTTGACGCTGATACACACATCACAAACTCCGCATGTATCGCTGTCTAATTCTCCAAAATAACGTACTAGTTGCTGGCTTCGACACATTTCCTGATTGGTCACATATTTTACTACCATATTCACATTGCCGTGCTGTACTTGTCTTCTGAAATCTAACCGTTTTCGATCGATTGACAGTTGATCGGCAGGTGTGCGCTCACGCATAAAAGTCAGTTGGGGCTTATTGGTTTGTGGTACATAGTAAATCACTTTGTGGTCGTTGAGGTGGCTGAGAGCATTTTTGACATATTCATCAGAAGTACGCAAAACTTGCGCCAATTGCCTTTCATTGATGGGTCGAAAATGGTCGTAGAGTGTGCCACCATACAATCGAAGGAGGGCATCAAGATAGGGTTCTACCCGTCGATTGGCTACTTTGTATTTGTAAAAATCTTCTTTATTGAGGCGGATTACCACCCTTGAAGGCAAATATACTGCTTCACTTAGATGAATGTAACCATCTTGTTCTAAGATGCGGAGGGCATTGAAGGCTTGTATGGGTTTGATTTGAAATTTTTTGACAAATTCAATCATGTCAAAATCAAAACTTTGGTCTAAGCCTGCTCCAATAGCTATCTGAAAATGATTGCCGAGTGACTGATAGGTTTTGCGGATGATGTCGAGCGAAGGGTAGCGGTTTTCGAGTTGTTCGTCTAAGGAGAAAATATCGGATTTGTGGTAGAGCAGTGCCGCATACGATTTTTTGCCGTCCCGCCCTGCACGACCTGCTTCTTGATAGTAGGCTTCAAGGCTTTCCGGGAGGTCAATATGCACAACTACCCGCACATCGGGTTTATCAATCCCCATTCCAAAAGCATTGGTACATACAATAATTCTACGTTGGTTTTTGATCCATTTGTCTTGTTTATCGGAGCGTGTTTTGGCATCAAGACCTGCGTGGTAAAAGTCGGCACTGATGCCATTTTTTTGCAGAAAATAGGCAATGTCTTTGGTTTTCTTGCGACTGCGAACATAGACAATACCCGTACCAGGCACGTTTTGAAGGATTTGCAGTAGTTTTTTGGTTTTATCTTCTTCAAAAAAAACAGAGTAAGAGAGATTAGAGCGGGTGAAACTTTTTTCAAAAACATTACCTCCTCTAAAAGCCAATTTTTCTTGAATGTCTTTTTGAACTTGTTTAGTTGCCGTTGCCGTCAATGCCAATATAGGTATGTCAGGGAGCAGTTCTCGAATATCTGCAATTTGAAGATAAGGTGGGCGAAAATCATAACCCCATTGTGAAATACAGTGGGCTTCGTCAATGGCCAATAAACTGACATTGAGTTTGTCCAAACGGGCTTTGAAGAGTTCTGTTTGAAGGCGTTCGGGTGAAAGATAGAGGAATTTGGTATTGCCGTAGGCGCAATTATCGAGCGTTCGTTCGATTTCGGTTTTGGTCATACCTGAAAAAATGGCGGCGGCTGTAATATTGCGTTTTCGGAGGTTATATACTTGGTCTTTCATCAAGGCGATGAGTGGTGAAATAACCAAACATACGCCTTCTTGTACCAAAGCAGGTACTTGAAAACAGATGGATTTACCACCTCCTGTTGGCATCAGTGCAAGGGTATCATGTCCTTGTAAGACAGAGTTGATGATGTCTTCCTGCAAAGGGCGAAACTCAGAGTAGCCCCAGTATTTTTTCAGTATTTCGTTGATCGTCAATTTTTTGAAGGATTGAAAATAAAGAAAAATTGATTTATTGAAGGTTATTCAAACAATAAACTTCAAAAGCCTTGAGCCATTTCAGTACAACTCTATGTGAACTGAAAAGGTTTCTCAATTATTGACCATCACTACCCATAAATCCCTGGATGATGTTCTTCAATACACCAAATACTTTCAACAAGCCACTTTGTTTGTCTTTTGCACAGGTTGTCATATCGTCTTTTGTATTGCCAAAACTCCGCAATACTTCTTCAGTCATGCGCTCTTGATCACGATTGAGTTCTTCCAATTGTTCTACATTGAAGCGTTTGTGGAGATCTTCATATACGGGAGTTATCACACATTGGCACTTCAAGGCATCCATTTTTTCAGGGTCGCAGTGTTTGACCATCAATTCGTCAAGAGTATTATTTTTGAACATTTGCTCAAGTCCTGGCTCAACGACATCTTCGATGCTTCCTCCAAAAAAGTATAGATAACCAAACAATAGAAATGCTGCAAAAAGCAATACTTTGAGAATCGCTCCTGCAATTTTGGTGAATATCCAGAAAGCTGCAATGGCAGCTACGGCTAAGAGAATCATTTGTGTAGGCTCCATGGTAAATTAGAATTAAAATGTATGTAAAAATGAAAAGTAATAATAGAATGAGGAGTTTGACCTTGCAAAGTTAAACATTTTTAAAGCCAAAAAGTCCCTTCCTATGCTCAATAACCACTTTTTTGATTTATACAATTCTCAGCGTTTCTTTCTCTTTCCATTTATCTTCAATGGACTATTTCAAAAACTGTTTTTGTTTAATGTTTCACTATTTTTTTGGTACAATCTTGATAAATCAGTCAAAAAATTCTATATTGTAAGGTTGGATTACACCAATTTTTTCTCAATTCGGCTATATTTCTAAGGTTGGACAGTTCAGCAGACCTTGTAAGTCCGTAGGACTTAAATATTTATAGAACAAGTGAGTCAGCATTTCAGAACTCCATCCCGATTCACCATCGGGACAAGTTTCCGTTCAACTCCTAACGGAGTTGGCCTTACCTCTTTATTCTGCTTCTATAAATATTTGATTCCTAAAGGAATCTCCACAGTTCAAGCAATATAAGTATCTGTCTAACTTTAGACGGATAGCCCTCAATTCTTTATTTTATCACTCCTAAACACAAACACTATGGACTTCAAAAAATTAGCTATCAGTACACTCGTTGGAGGCCTTGTTTTCTTCTTTACTGGAGGAATTTTTTATGGCTTACTCCTCGCAGATTTTTTTCAATCACAATTAGGTCCTATTCAAGGACTCAATCGAGAAGAACCCATCTTATGGGCATTGGTTTTAGGGAATCTCTTCTCTGGGTTGTTGTTATCACTTATTTTTAGTCGCTGGGCAGGTATCAAAACAGCAGTCAGTGGCGCAAAGGCAGGAGCCATTATCTGCTTTTTAATGGCCTTATCGTATGACCTAGTATTTTATAGCATGACCAATATGACTACACTTATAGCTACATTGGTCGACCCATTTGTTTTTGCTTTAATGGGTGCTTTGGCAGGGGCTGCAATTGGCTGGATACTTGGCAGAGGTGAAATAGCGGGTTAATGAAAAATGAGAATTTAGTTGGATTCAATGACTTTTAAAACCAAAGGCAAGCGGTTTTCATTTACCAAAACAAAGACCACTTGCCTTTTATTAAATTCGTAGTCAATCATTTAAAATGTAAGCATTTCATTCACTTCCACTCCATCCCCTGCAATCGCACCGCATTCAAAATCGCCAACATTGCCACCCCTACATCTGCAAAAACGGCTGCCCACATTGTTGCCAAACCTACTGCTCCCATCACCAACACTATGGTTTTCACGCCAAAAGCAAGAAAAATATTTTGCCAAATAATGTACTGTGTAGATTTTGCAATTTGAATACCTGTCACAATTTTTGAAGGCTGATCGGTTTGAATGATGATGTCTGCCGTTTCGATTGCCACATCACTCCCCAATCCGCCCATCGCAATCCCGACATCACTGATTGCCAAAACAGGGGCATCATTGATACCATCACCTACAAACGCCACAACTTTTTTAGGGTCTTTTTTGATACGTTCTACCTCCTTCAATTTGTCTTCGGGCAACAATCCGCCTTTCGCCTCCTCAATCCCCAAGTCTTTGGCTATAAGCTGGGTAATCGAATTTTTGTCGCCAGAAAGCATCACCAAATGATTAATACCCGCTTTTTTTATTCGTTCAATGCTCTGTTTGGCATCCTCCTTCAATTCATCTGCAATGGTCAAATATCCCGCAAATTCACCATCCACAGCAAACAAAACCATACTCTCAACAATGTCATCCGTTTTTGAAGGAACAGCAATGTCAAATTGCTGCATCAATGCCTTATTTCCTACCAATAATTGTTTCCCATTTACTTTTCCCTTCAGTCCTTTCCCCGCAATTTCTTCAATATCAGTTGCCTCCAAAAACACACCATTGGAGGGATATTCCATTATCGCTTTAGCAATCGGATGTGTTGACTTCGCTTCAATAGCCATCAATAGATTCATAAAATCCTTCTCACTCCAAGTATTTTCTACTGCAATTTCTTTGATTTTGAAAACTCCTTTCGTCACCGTACCCGTTTTGTCCATCACCAAAGTATTCACCTTCGTCAATTGGTCGAGAAAAGTTGCGCCTTTGAAGAGTAAACCATTTTTGGAAGCGGCCCCCAAACCGCCAAAGTAACCCAAAGGAATCGAAATGACCAAAGCACAAGGACAAGAAATAACCAAAAAGACCAATGCCCGATACAGCCATTCACTGAACACATACTGCTCCACAAAAAAGTAGGGCAACAAACAAATAGCCATAGCCAAATAAGCTACAATTGGCGTATAAACCTTCGCCAATCGCCTGATTAACAATTCTGTTTTGGACTTACGAGCAGTAGCATTTTGCACCAATTCCAAAATCCGAGCAATCGAACTATCCTTGAACAATTTCTCTACTTTGAGGTCAATCACCCCTTCCAAATTAATAGACCCCGCCAACACTTGCTCACCATTTATTGCAGTTTGTGGCTTGCTTTCCCCTGTCAAAGCCGATGTATTCAATACCGCTTTTTCAGAAGTCAAGGTTCCATCCAAAGGTATTTTCTCCCCTACTTTTACCTGTATTTTTTCTCCAATCGCTACAGATTGAGGCAATACGTTTTCATAAGTGCCATTCCGCCAAACCGTTGCAGTTTTTGGACGCACATCCAACAAGGCTTTAATATTGCCCTTTGCTCGTCGTACAGCAGCTCCTTGAAACAATTCTCCTATTGCATAAAACAACATTACTGCCACACCTTCGGGATATTCTCCAATCGCAAAAGCTCCAATTGTTGCAATTGACATCAACGAAAACTCGGTAAATATTTCGCCACTTCGCCCTGCTTCAAAAGCTTCCTTCAACACAGGCCAACCCACAGGAATGTAGGCTATGGCGAACCACAACAACTTTATCCATCCTTCAAAAAACAAGACTTGTAGTAAATGCTCCATCGCTAAACCCAATACCAATAACACAAAACTGATGATGGCTGGTAGATAGACTTTCCATCCTGATGTTTGTGCATGGTTGTGATTGTGGTCATGTCCATCACCATCGGAATGTACTTCTTCTACAATAGGTTCTTCGTCATTGCAACAACCTGTTTTGCAGGAAGATTGATAAGGAATGACTGTATCTTTTGAAGTTTCTAACATGATATTCTTTTTAGTTATTTTTACAAATTTACCGAAAAATGGACGCAATTGAGTTGCAGATGAACAGGTGCTTTTTCTTCTTTCCTATGCTTTTGAATCTTACTTGTGCCTCCCCGAAGAAAACTCAAAACCTCCATCCAAAAGCGGTGTAATTACAAAATATCCAACCGTTGGAGCTTTAACATTCTCCTTATCAACGATTCCCCTCATATCCACCTGTAAATTGTAAAACCGCAGTTTATCCCCTTCTTTTTCAACCGTATAGAATCCCTTTGCAAACCATTTCATTCTCTCCACCAAAGCTGAATTTACGTCTATCAAAAGAGAATCATTTGAAGGAAAATATACAAAAGGCAGGTGTTGGTCGTTAAGGATAGAATATTTGTGCATATACAGTCCATCCTCTGTTTTCGCCACTCCATACCAATTCACATTTGCAATGCCAACAGGCATGGTCAGCAAGGAGTGATAGGCAATGTTTTGTGCCGCTAATTCCGCTTCAAAATGTTGGATAACCTGATTTTTGACACCTAAAGTCCCCAACAAATAAAGAGTGCTGACCACGATTCCTATATAATTGAAGGTGGCTCTTGAAGGTTTGTTTTTGTAAAGGAACAAGCTGCAAATCAATCCTATCAATAAGGGAATTGTATAAACTGGATCCACCACATTGATGCTGTCAAAGCCTACTCTTTGGTCAGAAAAAGGCAAAAATAACTGTGTGCCATAAGCCGTAAACGCATCCAACAAACTGTGGGTAAACAATGACAACCAAGTAAATATCCAAAGCCTCCAATAGTTTATTGCAGTTGTCCACTTTGCTCTTTGCAGCACAAACGCTATCAAAAAAGCCCCCAATATGCTAAACAAAATCGAATGACTGAATCCCCTGTGAATACTCAACATATCAAACGAATCGTAGAAAAGATGTAAGACGACATCCAAATCGGGAATCGTGGCTACAATAGCTCCAAGAATTGCTCCTTTGTCGCCAATTTTCTTTCCCAAAATCGCTTCTCCTATTGCCGCCCCTAAAGCAGCTTGGGTCAAACTATCCATTGTTTTTGATTTTGTTTTTTAATGACTATGCTCCAAACTTCCCACCTTCGATTGAGCATATACATAATACGCTCCAACTGTCACAATCTGCTTTCCATCAGGTATTTCACCAATCACTTTGACTGCGGTAAATCCCTTATCCGTCAAACTCGGCATGACCATCACCTGCTCAAATTCCACCTCATCTGCCTCCGTTTCTGGATTGCCCACGTAGATAAAAGACGAAGCACCGTCTTTGACAATCGCCGATTCGGGCAAAGCTTGAACCGTTTGGTCATTCAACCAGATTTTGGCTTCAATAAATAAATCTTTGATGAATCGAGGTCGCTTCTTCTCCAAATGTCCATGTATCCGCACCGTTTTGTTTTCGGTATTGAACTCTTTACCAATCACATGCACTTCTCCTTCATAGCTTTCATTTTCCATTGCAGGAACGGTATAGCTGATTTTCTGCCCCTCTTTGATTTTCGCAATGTCCTTCTCAAACACATCCAACTCAAGGTGCAAGTGACTTTCATTTACAATTTCCATCAATTCTATATTCGGTTCAACATACATGCCGTTGTGCATTTTGATAGAAGTAATGTACCCTGCCATCGGTGAGACAATAGCTATTCGCTCTGCAATGTTGTCAGTAGATAAATTAGCAACAGAAATACCCAAATATTCGAGTTGTTTGGCAATTCCCTTCAATGTTGCATTGTTCCGATTCACCTGTGATTGAACTTTTTGCAAGTCTTTGGGAACACCTGCATTGGCATTGACCAGTTCTTGTTTTCGCTGCAATTCTTGGCGCAAGAAAACCATTTCTGAAGCCACTTCAAGGTATTCTTGCTGCAACGTAATAAATTCAGAATTTTCCAAATATGCCATTACAACTCCCTTTTTGACATAACTACCTTCAATGTACTGATTGCTGTTTTTGATGAATCCGCTTGATTTAGCACTAACCGATGAATAGGCATTGGGCGGCAAACCCAAAGTACCTGTTGCACTTACGAAGTCATTAATTTTCACCTCCGAAAAATCACCAAATTGGATATCCATCGTTTTGATTTGTTCTTTGGAGAGGTGAATTTCGCCTTCTTCGTGAGGTTCGTGTTCTTCGTCTTCATGATCGTGTCCATCCTCCTCCGAATGAACTGCGGTAGCACCATGATTGTGCCCATCGCCTTCTGCATGGTCGTGGTCATGACTACATGAAAACAGAAGTAGGGTAGCGATGATTAAACAAAGTGATAAGATTGAATTATTTATGATTTGCATTTGATTTATAATTTTTATTTTTTTCAGTAATGAACAATCCCGTTAAGAATTGAATATTTGTAGAAAAACCAAGAAAGTAATAACAAAACTCCATTAGGAGTTCAACACAAGATTTTTACAAAATGACATACAACTTAACGTCAATCGTCTGCCGTCAAAAACCGATACATCAACACCGCCTGATTATGCCCCAAAACTTGCTCCCAAAAATGCTTGTTATTTTGAGCCACAAGGTTGAGAACATTGAGCAGTTCGAGGTAGGAAATTTCACCCGCTTGGTAATTGAGTCGAGCAATGCGTTCCATTTCAGGGTTGATAATGTCGAGTTGCGCTCGGTAATAATCAGCTGCAACCTTGTATTGCTGAATTACCGATTCCACTTCCAAAAGTTGTTGATTATAGGTCACTTGTGCCGTTTTATATGTTGCCTGTGCTACTTCAACTTGTATTTCTTGGGCTTGGATTTTTTGTTTGATTTGTTTTTTGAACAAAGGAATTTGTATACCAGCCTGCAAACCACTCTCCCATCCTCCTTCAAAAAAGTTTTGGGCGGCATAACCGACATTGAAGTCGGGCTTTGTATTTGCTTCAATAATAGCGGTATTCGCTTTTTGCGTCAAAATGTTTTGTTGTGCCAATTGCAATTGAAGAGAACGAACACTATCTATTGGAATATAAGGAATTAACTTCAAGGTATCCATTGAAGTGACCTCCTCCTCCGTACAAAGAAGATTGGTCAATTGTTTTTCAAGGCTGGTAATTTCGAGCGTCACTTGATTCTCCCAAAGCCTGTATTCATTCATTGACGACTGAATAGACAACATTTCCATTCGATTGGTTTCACCCAAATCTGCCCTAATTTTCGCCACATCGTAGTAGGATTGATAGGTCTGAATAAGACTTTTGTACAATTCATGCAATGTTTTGCGCTGCTGCAAATCAAGATACACTTGTGACACCTTCCATTGCAGTTCCTTCTCTGTCAGTTGTTTTTGAAGATTACTTAGATTGAACCGTTCATTTTGCAGCACATTTTGGGCTTTGGTTTTGGCGGGACTTGGAAAATTTTGGGTAATCCAAAATTGATTCAAACTTTGTCCACTCCTACCCAATATAGCATCACCTTGATAGCTGATATTGGTTGCACCAGGACTGTAGGGCAAATTTTGCAGTGCTTGATTCTGTTTTACTTGCAGCTTTGAAGCCTGCATAGAAGGGTGGTTTTGAAGAGCCATGTTCACCGCTTCTTCCATGGTGATAGCCTTTTGCTGTGCCATTGCAGTGTTTCCAAAAAACAAGCAAAATCCCCACAACATGGCTATTTTTGGAATAGTCTTCAAAGGTGAGTGTTCTTTTTTTTCTTCCCAATTAGCCAGCCAACTGTACAAAATCGGCAATAGAATAAGGGTTAAGAATGTGGCAGTTATCAAACCTCCAATGACTACCGTTGCCAAAGGTCGCTGCACTTCTGCTCCGCCAGAATTGGACAATGCCATCGGTAAAAAACCCAAAGATGCAACCAAGGCTGTCATCAAAACGGGTCGAAGCCGCACTTTTGTTCCCTGCAAAATGCGCTCTCGAATGTTGGTCATGCCCTCTTTCTTCAATTGATTGAAGTAGCCAATCAGCACGATTCCATTCAAAACGGCTACACCAAATAAGGCAATAAAACCAATCCCTGCCGAAATACTAAAGGGCATTCCCCTCAACTGCAATGCCCAAATACCTCCAATGGCAGACATAGGAATGGCCGTAAAAATCAGCAATGCCTGCGATATAGAACCAAAAGTAAAATACAACAAAATAAAAATCAATGCCAATGCGAGGGGTACTGCAACTGCTAAACGGGCTGAAGCGGCTTTGAGGTTTTCAAACTGCCCCCCATAGGTGAAGTAATAACCCGTTGGCAAGGTGAGTTTTTCGTCCAATTCTGCCTGAATATTCTCCACCAAGGTTTCGACATCCGAATCACCAACATTTACACCAATAACGATACTTCGATTGGTGTTTTCTCTCGTAATCTGCATGGGTGCATCGACCAATTTAACCTCTGCAATCGCTTGCAGGGGAACTTGCGTGCCATTTTGAAGCGGAATGTATAAACTTTCAACTTGACTAATATCGCTTCGGTAACTTTCATCAAGCCTCACGACCAAGTCAAACCGTTTTTCGCCTTCATAAACTACTCCCGCTTTTTCACCTGCAAAAGCACTCTTTATCACCCGATTGACCTCCTTGACCTGTAAGCCGTACTGCGCCATTTTATCATATTTGAAGTCAATCATCACCTGCGGCATTCCCACACTTTGGTCGACCTTGACAGTTCCTGCCCCTTTGATGTTGCCAATGATTTTTTCGGCTTCTTTTGCTTTTTCAAACAAAATATCCAAATCATCGCCATACAATTTGATGGCAATATCTGCTCTCGAACCTGTCATCAACTCATTGAAGCGCATCTGAATAGGCTGCGAAAATTCGTATTTCACCCCAGGAATTCCCTCCAGCGAATGTTCCATTTTGTCAAACATCGCTTGACGGGTTTTGGCACTCGTCCACTCGGATTTGGGTTTCATGATGACCATGATATCACCTGTTTCGATGGGCATAGGGTCAGTGGGAATTTCTGCCGAGCCAATTTTGGTCACAATGTCTTCAATTTCGGGAAATTCTGCCATCAATTTTTTCTGAATAATTTTGGAGGTTTCGACACTTTGGGTGAGCGAACTTCCTGGCGGCAAAATCTGGTGCAATGCCAAATCTCCTTCCTCCAATGTGGGTATAAACTCTCCTCCCATTTGGGTGAATACATAGAAACTGACTGCAAATAAAACAATGGTAGCCAATACAAAAAAGGTTTTCAATTGAAGTGCTAATTGAAGGACTGGCTCGTATAACTTTTGAAAAAATGCCATCATTCGGTCTGCAAAAGTTTGTCTGTCAGCGACTTTTTTGTTTAAAAACAAAGCCGCCATCATCGGTACATAGGTCAAAGAAAGTATCAATGCGCCGCCAATTGCCAACATGACCGTCTGCGCCATCGGTTTGAACATTTTTCCTTCAATTCCTACTAAGGCCAGAATGGGAATATAGACCATCAAAATGATGATTTCGCCAAAAGCTGCCGAACTTCTGATGTTTATAGAAGCTGTTTGAACTTGTCTATCCATCTCATTTTGGGTGAGTTGCTGCCCTGAAAAACCGACTTTTAGGCGGTGGACAATGGCTTCTACAATGATAACGGCTCCATCTACAATCAACCCAAAATCTATCGCTCCGAGGCTCATCAAATTAGCAGAAATGCCCAAAACATTCATCATCGAAACGGCAAACAACATCGCTAAAGGAATAACCGATGCCACAATCAAACCCGCCCGCCAATTGCCGAGCAGCAAAACCAAAATGAAAATGACAATCAAGCCTCCTTCAATCAGGTTGGTTTTGACTGTACCTATTGCAGTAGAAATCAACTTGTCTCGAACCAAATACGGCTCTATTACCACACCTTCAGGCAGTGATTTTTGTACTTGTACAACTCTTTCTTTGATTCGTTCGGTAACAACTGCTGAGTTTGCGCCTTTGAGCATCATGACTGTTCCTCCGACAACTTCCTGTCCGTCACGGGTAAGCGCACCGTATCGAGGTGCTTTCCCAAATTGGACAGTTGCTATGTCTTTGACCAAAATTGACCTGCCATCTCGTACCATTACCACTATGTTTTCGATGTCGGTCAAGGACTTGGCAAGTCCGTTGGTGCGGATGTAATAAGTGTTTGGATTTTTTTCGATGTAAGCTCCACCTGTATTTTCATTACTGTTTTCGAGGGCTTCAAAAACGGCTGCTATGGTGATGTTCATCGATTTGAGCATACTTGGATTCACGGCTACTTCGTATTGTTTCAAATAGCCTCCTAATGTGTTAACTTCTACGACTCCCTCAATACCAGATAATTGCCGCTTGACTATCCAATCTTGGATGCTCCGCAATTCGGTTGGCGAATATCGGCCTTCATAGCCTGTTTTGGGTCTAACAACGTATTGGTAAATTTCGCCCAAGCCGGTAGAAATTGGAGACATTTCAGGTGTTCCTAAACCTTGAGGAATGTTTTCTTCGGCTTGTTTGAGGTGTTCACTGACCAATTGACGAGCGAGATACACATCCATTTTTTCTTCAAATACCACTGTGACAACCGATAATCCAAAACGAGATATTGAGCGAATTTCCTCCAATTGCTGTATGTTTTGCAGCGACAATTCGATGGGTGTGGTGATAAATTGTTCTATTTCTTGGGTCGCTAAAGAGGGCGAAGTGGTGATGACTTGTACTTGATTGTTAGTAATATCAGGTACTGCGTCAAGTGGTAGCTGCTGTATAGAATACAAACCCCACAAAATAAGAGCTGCAACTAACAATATAATTATCAGCTTATTGTGGATGGAATAAGCAATTATTTTATCAAACATTTATTTTATTTTTTGATTGAGTTGACTTTTTCGCTTCACTTTGAAGCCAACTTTCCCTAAAAAATTATTGGAGTTTTGGGTATGAAAAGGTTTTTATATTTAACATTGCTGATATTCAAGTCCTATTGGAGTTGAGATATTTACTCTACCCAATAATTTTTTTGTGATTATTTTGATTTCATTCTACTTTAATTGGACTTTGGACGAAGGAGCAAAGATGCAAGAAGTAAGAGCTTAATTGATTAATAACCAATTATTTGCACCCAATCACGTCAATGAGTTAAAATTTTGATTATCAACTTTTTATATCTTGCATCTTACTTCCTACTTCTTTCGTCCAAAGTCTAATACTTTAAAAGTCTGTTTTTTTGACAAATATTGTGAAATGAGACTACGGTAGGTTATCCTCTGAAAGGTTGTAAAGGTATTTTATGAAAGATTAATTATTTACGAAACGAAACTACCGAAGTCTTTATTAGACAGACTTTTCCCACAAAAAAATGAGGTATCACAAGGCTGGCGGATGCCAGATATTGGAGATAAAGGAAAAAACGTAATTGAAGGAATAGAAAAAACTATATCCTTGATTTTGCACAGGAGGTGCTGTTTCACAACTTACTTGAAGGTTTTCAGTCGTGAAGGTAATTCCGCAACAAGAACACAGACAAAAAGGCGGACAATGGTCTTGTTCGTTTTCTGAATGGTCGTGTGACATATGGGATTCCATCATATTGTTCTCTTCACACGCATATACATCTGTGCAAGGCAACACAGATAATGTGAGTAAAAAGAAGGATAATATGATGGATAGGTATTTCATTTGTTATTATTGGATACTACAAATGTAGGACATTTTTTGTGCAATTGGGTTGCAGGTGTTCATTCTAGCAAGCCTTTGCTTTGTTATCATTTCGTCATCCACTCCAATGGAAAACTTGAAGGGTTGAAATCCCACAAATAAGGCAGTATGAAGTAGGTAATAATTGTCAATAATATAATCGAAAGAACATTCATCCAAATGCCTGCTCGCACCATGTCTGGAATCGTCAAATAACCCGAACCAAAAACTACTGCATTGGGTGGAGTCGCAACAGGTAACATAAAGGCACAAGAAGCGGCGACCGTTGCACCTACCATCAATATGTAGGGGTGTACGCCAATAATCACTGCCATTGAAGCTAAGACAGGCAAAATCATGGCAGTTGTGGCAAGATTGGAGGTGATTTCGGTGAGAAAATTGACCGCAGCCACCAATACCAACAAGAGTAAAAACAATGGCACGTGTTCCAACAAGGTCATTTGATTGCCTATCCAAAGTGCCAAACCGCTGCTTTTGAAACCTTCTGCCAAAGCCAATCCTCCTCCAAATAGCAACAAAATACCCCACGGCAATTTCACTGCTTCTTCCCATGTAAGAATAGTTCTTTTTTTGTCTTTTGAAGCAGGTAATAAAAAAAGGACTATCCCTGCAATGATAGCAATAATGGTGTCGTCTATTTGTGCAAGAGCCGTATTTTGATACAATTCAATGTCTGCATCTGAATAAGTGGATTGGATAAAATTTTGAAGTGGTGAACGTCCAATCCATGCTATAGCAGTTGCTACAAAAACCACCAGAACGGTTTTTTCTTCATAGCTGATTCTACCCAGTTTTTGCAGTTGTCTTTTGATTTCTGCTTTGCCGCCGGGGAAGGAAGTTTGGGTGAATTTGAAGGCAAAAGTGGTCAAGTATTTCCAGCACAAAAATAGTAAACTAATCGAAATGGGCAAGCCAAATACAATCCATTTGGAGAAGGTGATTTCAATGCCATACATTTCTTGTACAATACCTGCCAAAACCAAATTGGGAGGTGTACCAATTAGGGTTGCCATTCCACCTATGGAAGCGCTGTAAGCTATTCCCAACATAAGGGCTTTGCCAAATATCAAGTTTTCGTTTTCGTTGGTATTGGGATTGTCTCTCAATTGGGCAACAATTGCCATACCGATTGGCAACATCATCACGGAAGTCGCTGTATTGGAAATCCACATTGATAGAAATGCAGTGGCCACCATAAAACCCAAAATGATACTTTTGATGTTGGTTCCAATAAAGTTGATGATATTGAGGGCGATGCGTTTGTGTAAATTCCAGCGTTCAATAGCAATAGCCAAAATAAAACCTCCTATGTATAAAAAGACGTATTTGTGTCCGAAGGAGGCAGTTGTATCACTTAGACTCAGACCACCTGTGAGTGGAAACAAAATGATAGGCAAAAGTGAGGTAACAGCAATGGGTATGGCTTCGGTAATCCACCAAACTGCTATCCACAAAGTGGAGGCAAGAATGGCGTTTGCTTCTTTACTCATTCCTTCGGGATGGAAGAATTGAAGGGTTAATAGAAAGAGTGTTGGCCCAAGTAGTAAGCCTATTTTTTTGGAGTCTATGCTTTCCATATTTTTAGATTTTCAATTGACAAAAGATTTTTTACAAAAAATCGGTACATAGATTGTTTAATCCATGTACCGATTATGCAGTATATCTTATTTTTGAAGTTAAGATACATTTTCTATTTCATTTTGTTAGAACATTACACCTTTCTAGCCTTTTTGTCTTTCTTTCCTTTTCGTTTCCATTCACTTTTAATACTGCTTCCGCCTCCATTTCTACTGCTTCCTCTGCTCGTTGTATCCTTTGTCTTTTTTCGTTTTTTCCCTTTCCAAGCATTGTCTCTTGGACCTTCATCCATGCCAAAATTACTTTGTTTATTGGTAACAGTGGGTTCTACAACCAAGTCATCATTACCGTGGGTTTTTCCTTGCATTCCCAACAATAATTCTTGCTCATACTTAGCGTCCAATTCAAAAAAGGAAAAGTTGCGGAGGATTTCTATCTTGCCAATTTCGGCATCTGTTCTACCGATAGAATCATTGATTAACTCAATTAGATTCAACGGAGTAAGATGGTTTTTCTTGCCGACATTGAGGTAAAAACGCTTCATAGAAATAGATCCAGAATCTGAAAACTCACCAGAACGTGACGTTCTTTCTGACCTTTCCGTTCTTTCTGACCTTGGCTTTCTTTCAGGTCTATCGGATCTTTCTGACCGTGGTGTTCTTTCTGCTAATTCGGCTTTCGAAGTCCTTGTTTTTTTCTCCCTATCTCTATTTCTGTCTTTGGAATAAATGTTGATGTCGTAAGAACCTTTGTAGTAGTCGAAAAGGCGATTGAGTTCGATGGACAAAAATTTCTGTATCAATTCTTCTCGACTCAGACTTTCGAATCGTTCGTAAATCATTTCCAAGTGTGGTGTAATCGAAGATTCATTGACCTCAGTGTTTTCCACTTTACTCATATAAGCAGAAAGTTGCTCCTTGTTGATGTCTTCAACCGTTGGAATCATTTTGCGCTCAATCTTCTTGCTAAGTTTTCTTTCGAGCTGCGAAATTTTACCTCTTTCCTTTGAGTTGATGAGCGCAATGGCAATACCACTTTTTCCTGCTCTACCTGTTCGACCGCTTCGGTGAATGTAGGTTTCCATATTGTCAGGTAGGTGGTAGTTGATTACGTGTGTGAGGTCATCTACATCCAATCCACGTGCCGCCACATCTGTTGCAACCAACAATTGCAGTGTTCCTTTTCTGAAACGTTTCATCACATAATCTCTTTGTGATTGTGATAAATCACCGTGCAAGGCTTCTGCATTATAGCCATCTTGACTCAATTTGTCGGCAATTTCTTGGGTATCTCTTCTTGTTCTGCAAAAAATAATACCGTAAATGTCGGAGCTTAAATCAACGATTCTTTTGAGTGCTTCAAATTTGTTTTTGGAGTGAACCATGTAGTAGTGATGGTCTAAATTTGCAGCACCTTCATTGGTCGTACCCATTTGAATTTCATGCGGTTGATGCATGAAATTTTTCACCATCGAATTAATGCCGCTTTGTTTGGTTGCCGAAAAAAGCAAGATTTGTTTTTCTTCAGGTGTCTCGGCCAAAATCGCATCCAATTCATCTTTGAAGCCCATACTCAACATTTCATCTGCTTCGTCCAAAATCAACCATCCGATGTTTTGAATGTGTAGTTTTTTGCGGCGAATCAAATCCAATGTACGCCCTGGCGTTCCTACCACTATCTGAACACCTGCCTTCAATCCTCTCAATTGTATGTCTATTCTTTCCCCACCATATACTGCCATTACGCTTACATCGGGTAGGTATTTGATAAATGTTTGGAGGTCTTTGGAAATTTGAAGGCACAATTCACGAGTAGGACACAATACCAATGCCTGTGTCTTACGAGAGGAATCGTCTATTTTGTGAATTACAGGTAGCCCAAATGCAGCCGTTTTTCCAGTACCTGTTTGGGCAAACGCTAACAGGTCGTTGTCAGAAGATAAAATATAGGGGATTGCTTCTTCTTGTATAGGCGTGGGCGTTTCAAAACCCAAATCAGAGACCGCCTTTATTATTTCCGATTTCAAGCCCAGTTCTTCAAAAGTCATCATGCAATAAAAATTAATAAACGTTAATTGTAAATTCTGAATTATGATGACCGCAAAGCCTGCTTGATTGTTTTTTTTGAAGACGAATCTCTAAACTTGCCAATACCAAATCATTATAACCCAAATGGACATTTTTTCTATTTGTCCTATTCTTTAAGATGGCAAAGGTACGGAAAAAAGAGAAACTATTGTTTTTTTCTACATGCCTACGATTGAGTTGGTTGTTATGTTAGTTGTTTTTTGCTAAACCCATCCACTGGAGTTTGGCAGAATTGCAGAAAAAGCGTATCATTGAACATTCATTACAAAACAAACCCCATTCTATGTGTAGCACTTACCAAGATGTACGAAATTTATTGGCCAAAGGGAAATTGAATAAAGCCATTGAATGTGCTTTGGCTATTGCCGAACAAACACAAGAAAATAGACATACTCAAAATCTCATTTCTATCTCTGCTCGAAACCATAGAAATGAAGATAGCCACAATAAGGGGATTTTGGGTCAAAATGACTACAATATAGAGTCGGCTCGCATCACCTTTTCACTGCAATCTGAGTTGGACGAAATGGAAGAGGATTATCCCAATTTGCATCTTTCTTCTTACGAAGACGCTATCAAGAATCGAAGTGAGGTGACAGGGAATGACAACATTGTGATACAAGACATAGGCAGCAGTCAAATCAACTTTGGTAAAAAAGATGAAAAAATCAAACAAAAAATCCTTTTTCTTGCTGCCAATCCCAGCAATCAAGCGAGCTTACAGACTGATAAGGAGTACCGCATCATCAGTGAGCGCATGAGACGAAACGAGCACTATGAACTTTTGCATCCTCAATTTGCGCTTACCATCGAAAATTTGGTCATTGCGATGAACCAAAAACCTCATATAGTGCATTTTGCAGGACATGGCGAACAATCGGGTATCATCATCACCAACGACCAAAACAATCCACAACTCATGCCGACTAGAGCTCTTAGCCGTTTGTTTCGACAGCACAAAGAGGGCATCCAAATGATTTTGTTGAATGCCTGTTATTCTGAATCTCAAGCAAAAGTTTTGTCAGAATTGGGCATGTATGTCATTGGCATGAGCAAGGCAGCTGAGGACGATGCGGCTTTGGACTTTGCATCGGGTGTGTATATTGGTTTGAGTGAAGGGAAAGATGTTGAAACGGCTTATGATGATGCGATGATCATTATTGAAGTCAAACATCCTCAATTTGCGGATTTACCGAAAGTTTGGAAAGACGGAGTTTTGTTGGATATTTGAGTTTCAAGTCGTCTTCACACTCCTCATCATCTTAAACAACAAACTGGGTGCAAATCGCCTCAAATACGCCGCCATTTTCTCTTTTCCACCTGCAATCAACAATTCTGAATCATTTGATTTTATGGATTTTACAATCATTGCAGCACATTTTTCTACTGCAATACCATTCGCAATGGCTTTATCCGTTACGCCATGTTTTTTGCCATCTCCCTCCAAAGCATTTTTTGAAATATTGGTTTGAACAGAACCAGGCGTGATCACCAAAACTTGAATGTTATCTCCATGAACTTCGGCTCGCAAACTATCCATAAATCCAATAACCGCATGTTTTGCAGCACAATAAGCACTTCGCATCGGAGTTCCTAATTTCCCTGCAATGCTGCTAAGCGTGACAATATGCCCACTTTTTCGCTGTAAGAAATGGGGTAAAAGGGCTTTGGTCAAGGTGATAACCGAAAAATAATCCAGTTCCATGATTTTTCGATCCACCTCCAAACGGGTGTCTTTCACCAAAGAACGCTGCGAAATACCTGCATTATTAATCAAGATGTCAATGGAATTCACTTTTTGCAGCACTTCTTCAACGGCTGCTCCAATTTTGTCCGTTTCCAACAAATCCATCGGCCATATAAGGTGTCCTTCGCCTTTCAATTCTGCCTGAACTTCCTGCAACTTTGCTACATTCCGAGCAGTCAAAATGATGCTTGCTCCTTCCTCAGCTAATTGAAGGGCTAAAGCTTTCCCTATTCCTTCGGAAGCTCCTGTAATCCAGATGGTTTTCTCTTTGAAGTATTGCATGGGTTATTATTGAAGTAAAAAATAGAAAACAAAGCTACCAAAAAAGCATTTTCAAAACCGCATTTCTTTCACCACTCTTTCCAAACTCTCCAAATTGTGAAAAGGCAACAAAAGGTCAATATAAGGCATAGCGGCTTTCATACCAACAACTTCGGGAGTCCAATCCGAACTACCTGCCAATGGATTGAGCCACAATACCTTTAGTGCCTTGCGATGCAAAAAACGCATATTTTCGCTGACCAATTCAGAATCACCTGTATCCCATCCATCGCTGAGAATGATGACCAAAGTTTTGGAATCGAGCATTTTGTGGGAAAACTCCTGATTGAATTGCTGCAAAGATGCACCAATTTTGGTACCCCCCGACCAAGTATCTACTTTTTGGATTACATCTTTGACCGATTTTTGCAAAGATTGCTGGGTCAATTCTTTGGAAATAGGATACAATTTTGTGCTGAATGCAAAGGTCTGAACTTTGGGGAAAAGCTTCTGGAAGGCAAACATGAACTGTATAAAAAATTGACTGTACAGTGCCATCGAACGACTGACATCACACAAAACAACTACCTTCAGTTCATTTTTTTTCTTTTTGCGATACGCAATGTTCACTATTTCTGCTTGCCGTACAATGTTTTGGCGGATGGTTTTTTTGAGGTCAATTTGTTCCTTTTGATGGGTTGTTTGGAAGCGGCGGCTTCTGCGATTGGCGATTTTGTCGACCAGCTTTTTCACCCATTTGAAGACTTCTTTCAATTCATCTTCGTCAAAATCTGGGAACTCTCCTCCTCCTTTTGCTTCCACATTGGAGTAACTTGCTACCTCCTCTTCTTCCTCGTTTCGATTGCCGTTCAGCCAATTTTTCAAGGCTTGAAAACTGATTTTCTGCTGGTTAGAAGGTTTTGGCTTTTCCTTTTCCTCTAATACTTCCTTTATTTTGCTGTCCACTGCTCTATCCAATTCTCGCCAATATTGATGGTACAATTTGGGAAATTTCTGCAATTGCAGGGGAGTGCGGCAAAGAGCAGTTTGAAGGCACAATTGCAGTTGTTCGGGTGACTCGTAGGGTTGTATGATTTCCATGGCTTGCAGGGCATCTTTTTCTTCTGCAATGCCGATATTGAAGCCGTTTTTGCGTAGAAAACGACAGAAGGCTACAATGTTGGCGGAGAGTTGGGTTTGGCGGTTGGTCATTATTTTTACAAATTTATCTTACTGAAACACTGGTTTTTCCTGTCTTCAATCCTTTTGCAGTAGCTTCAATCGTCACCTCTCCTTTGGTAAATTCTGAACCTACAATCAACATCGCTTTGCCATAAAATAAATTCACCATATTGGATTTGAAGGGAGTAAAAGATTGAGGATTGCCATTGCCGACTCCTGCAATTTTGGCGTTTCCCTTGAGTTGAATGGTGATTTCATGATTGGCTAAAGGACAAACATTTCCTTCTTTATCAATGGCTTCAATCAATACGTAAGACAAATCTTTGCCATCTGCCTGAATGGTTTTGCGGTCTGGAGTCAGTTTGATTTGGTAGGGTTCTTTTGCAGTTTTTAAACTTTGTTCACCGATTTTTGCACCTTCTTTGTAGGCAACTGCTTTGAGTTCGCCCTCTTCATAAATGACTTCTTTCCACATCAATCTAAAGCGTTCGGTTGAATTTTCGGATTTTGGATTTTTGCATTTTTTGCCGAGCGATTTGCCGTTCAAAAACAGTTCGGCACATTCGCCGTTGGTGTACACAAATACAGGAACTTCCTTGCCGATTCGATCTTTCCAGTTCCAATGTGGTAGAATGTGAATGGTGGTTTCGTCTGGTTTCCAATAACTTTTGTAGAGGTAAAAACGATCTTTGGGAATTCCACACAAGTCGACTACACCAAAATAGGAACTTCTAGAAGCTTCTTTGTCGGTCATTCCGTTTTCCTTTGTCCAATCGTTGTTGTAGGGAGTCGGTTCGCCCAAATAGTCAAAACCCGTCCAAATAAATTCTCCTGCAATGTAGGGTTCTTCTTGCTGCCACATGAAATCATCGTCCGCCAATTCTGCCCAATAAGGAGCGTTCATATCGTAGGAGCTTACCTGCAGAGATGTGGTAAAGGCGGTTTTATCTTCGGGCAGAGGCAATTCATAAAAACCTCTCGTACTGAGCGTTGAAGCTGATTCACTGATAATTACCGCTTTGTTCGGCTCTAATTGACGGGCCAAACGATACCTGCGTCCATAGTTCCAACTGTGCACATCGTAGAAATCAAAATGCCGCAATTTGGCACTTTCGTAGCTATCACAAACCAAAGTGTTGGGGCGAGTCGGATCGTATTTCTCCAAATAGTTGATCATGGTCTTCAATCGGTGAAAACCATTGTCTTTGTTCCACTGTACATCTCCAATCTCATTGCCCACACTCCACAAAAATATGGAAGGATGGTTTCTGTCTCTCACCACAAAATTCCGGATATTTCGATGGGCAAAATTATCAAAATCGGTGGTATCCACTATATCTGCTTTGCCATCGTACTTATCAAATACTTCGTTGAAGACCAACATTCCCACTTCATCACATAAATCCAAAAGTTCGGGGGCAGCGACATTGTGACTCGTTCTGATGGCATTGCAGCCCATGTCTTTCATGATTTGCAATTGTCTTTCCATTGCTCGCTTATTGAAGGCTGTACCCAATGGGCCGTGATCGTGGTGCATGTTGACTCCCTTCAATTGCACTCGTTTGTCGTTCAATAAAAAACCGTTGTTGGCAGTGAATTCAATGGTTCGCACGCCAAAAGTTGAAGAATAATCGTCTATTTTTTTACCTTCTTTGTAAATCTCTGTTTCAACGGTGTATAAATGTGGATGTTCTATGTCCCATTTTCGGGGATTGGAGAGGGTGAAAGTGGTTTCTATTCTTTTGCTTTTTTGAGCTGAGAGCGTTGCAGCTAGTTCTTGTTCCGCTACTTGTTTTCTGTCAACAGTAAAAATTTTGTGTTTGATTCGTACCTCTTGTGCTGCATCCAAAGTATTGTTAAGTGTGGTCGCTATTTGGACATCTGCATAATGAGGCTTCACAATTGGCGTGGTGATATACGTTCCCCAAATCGCTACGTGAATGGGCTGAACGGCAATCAATTGCACCTTTCGGTAAATGCCTGCTCCGGGATACCATCGGCTGTCGTGTTGTCGGGTATCTACATGAATGGCAAGCGTGTTCGTTCCTTCAAAATTGACAAAATCGGTGATGTCCAGATAGAAAGAATTGTAGCCATAATCCCATTTCCCCACCAATTTTCCATTCAAGTACACGCTAGGAAAAGCCATGATTCCATCCAACAAGAGGTACAAGATTTTGCCTTTGTCGCTGGGTGAAATATCCAAATTCCTCCGATACCACGCTTCTGCTTTCCACGGTAGTTTACCCGTATTGCCATCACCCTCTACTTCAAAACCTTCTTCTACCGCCCAATCGTGTGGCACACTAACTGTCGCCCAATCGGCATCATTGAAGTCGGTTTGGTGTGCCATTTCATTTGCGCCTTTGGCAAATTTCCACTCTGTTTGAAGCTCGGTAACGGCTCTCGTTTGAGCAAGGACGAATAGGGGGAAAAATAGGATAAAAAGAAATTGTATGATTTTCAATATTTGGTAGTATTTAGTAAAGAATAAAAATAACAATTAAACTGGATAACCCAAGGCTTCTACCAAAATTCAACTTAAAAACAAATTTCTATTCCCTGCAATTTCGTCTCCGAGTCTGGCAAAACCTCACAATTGTCCCAAAGCCCTGTCACCAAAGTTTTGGCGTATTCAGGTGTAAGGCTATAAAGTCCCATCAAACGGGCAGTTTCTTCGCAATTGTAGTCAAATGAATGGTGAGAAAAAGCAAGGCTTCTCTCCTTTTCCGCTTCCAAAACCATGTACCAAACCCTCGTTGTGCCATCATTGGCAGGCATTCCGATTACTCCAGCATTTAGCCAATACTGCCCATTTCGGACATCGTGAAAAGGCAAGCCACAATGCCCAGCCAAAACTATATCTACCTTTCCCTGCTCCAAATTTGCAGCCTTTACCTCCCAAGAGGTGGATTTAAACACAAACTCCGCAGTCTCCTGCAATGATCCATGTACCACCAAACCTTGCAGCCCTGCTAATTCAAAGCTAATGAAATCAGGCAATTCCCACATCCAATCAATACATGCCTCACTCAATCGCCTTTTGGCAAAAGGATACCATTGCCCCGAAAATAAATTACAGCGACTCCCCTCATCAAAATTACATCCACAGTCCTCCTCTCCTTCTCGCAATTGAATCTCCACATTTCCTGCAATGGTGTGAATTCCCCAATCCATCACTTTTTGTACACATTCTTCTGGCTGAGCGCAATATGCCACTACATCCCCTGTACAGATAATATTTTGAGGCGCAATTTGCAGTTCCTCCGCAATCGCTATCATTCGCTCCAATGCCTGTAAATTGCTATACACTCCACCGAAAACCAAGGTTTTTCCTTTGAGTACTCCAATATCTTTGGTTGTTTTGATTCTATCCATCTCAATCCATCTGTTTTGTATTTTTGGCAAATCATTTCTGGTTCACATCGGTAAATTAGTGAATAAACCAAGACTTTTGATTTTCCTTTTTAAAATGATGTTGTACGAACTAAAAGTTCGGTCAACATTTCCCGAAAGGCATACAGGCTGTGGGTATGGCTGTTGTTGGGGTCTATTGGGGTGAGGGTTGGGAGTTGGGTTTGGGCGGAGGATGTCTCCAAAAATAAGCTACTGAGTCGTCCTAAAAAAATCTTACAGTGAAAAAATAGAGTGTAAAGGAGGTTTAAACAAAATGAAGTGTTGGGAAAAATGTTTAAACTATGTTTTAACCAACAAAAAAAGCAGTTACGAAAATTTACCATAACTGCTTGTTTTTCAATTGTCGGGGTGACTGGATTCGAACCAGCGACCCCACGCCCCCCAGACGTGTACTCTAAACCGAGCTGAGCTACACCCCGAACTTTGAATAAAAAAGCCATTTTTATAAATGGACTGCAAAGTTACGTAATCAGTTATTATCAACCAACGATTTTTTTGAATAGTTCATCAAAAGAAGGAAAATCACTATTTTACCGATAAAGTCAGCCAAACAACACTACATTTACACAAGATTTAACTTATTTTGTGCGATATTTCTAAATCTTAGAAAATAAAAATTAATACTTGGCTTTCAATTTATTGTATTTTTTATAACTCATTGAAGAATAACCTCCTTCAAATAAAAAGTGTTCATTTGAAGCGATAAACCTCAAAATAAATATTTGCTGTTTTTTTCAACAATATGGATATTCGACCTGTTGTTCGTCTAATAAAGAGATATAACTATGCTAAATAAGCAATCATTCATCAATCCAAAAAATTACTCAAATTAATGATAAATTTTATACGTATGAAAAGATTTATAATTTCTATTTTTTGCTTACTCGCCGTGGTGGCTAGTGGGTATATGTATATGCAGCAGACAAATGAGTTGGTACTTGTTGCAAAAACACAATTGACTGATAACAAAGAATCTATCAGCAAAGTTGAGAAAAAAACACAGTCTTTCATTGGTGCTTTTGAGTACCTTATGCAGATGAAAGCAAACCCTGAAACAGGACGTATTGATATGGCAGATGTCATCAATGCCCGACAAACTGCTGACAAAGCTGCTGAAAGCAGAACAACCAAATCTGCTCAAATTGACTGGCAATTTATGGGTCCCAACAATGTTGGTGGACGTACCCGTGCAATTTTAGCTGACAAAGACAATCCCAAAAGAATGGTGATTGGTGGTGTATCAGGTGGTATTTTCACCTCCGACAATGGCGGTTTGAGCTGGAATGATCATCCACAAAACACAGAACTTGGTACACTTTCTATTTCAGCTATTGCCCAAGCACCGAATGGCGATATTTATGTAGGAACTGGCGAAAACTTTGACGGACGTTCTTATGGTGAAGGCAAACTTGGAAATTCAGTGTTGCCTGGTAATGGTATTTACAAATCTACTGATAGAGGTGTATCTTTCCAACTATTAGAATCAACCCAGCCTACGCTTACAGGGAGCAATCTATATAATGTTGACTGGGCAGCGATTCAAGACGTTGAAGTTAGTCCTACAAATGCTAATCGTGTTTATGCTTCAACAAGCAGAGGATTGCAAATAAGCCAAGATGGTGGTGCTACTTGGGCTAAAGCAGAGGGTGTTCCTACTACTTCTGTGGCCTATGATGTAGCAGTAGCATCGGACGGTACTGCACATATTGTAGCAGGTAGCAAATACTACAGAGCCAATGATGGTTTAAATTTTGAAGATGGCTTCACAGGTACTACATCTGGGCAATTTGAAATTTCATCAGGAAACAAAGTATTGTCTATGTCACCAACTGACAACAATTACTTGTACATTGTTACAGTCACTAGTGGAGGTTGTCTAAGAAAAGTATGGCAAACCAAAAATGGTGGAGATACTTGGATCATCATTGGAGAAGGTAGCAGTAATTTCTTTGACCCTATGAGCCAAGGTGCTGGTGAAGGTTGCCAAGGTTGGTATGACCTATGTGTAACCGTTGACCCTGCCAACAAAGAGCGTATTATCATGGGAGGTATCACTTTATGGTCTTGGTCCGCTCGTGATAGTTGGAATCAGTTGGACGGTGGCGCACCTCCTTATAGTGTTCATGCTGACAAACACACCATTGTCTTCCATCCTACCAATCCAAATATCATGTTTGTCGGTTCAGACGGTGGAGTTGCACGCAGTTTGGATGCTCAAAATGTGTTCCCTACTTTCTCAGCAATCAACAAAAACTACATTGTCACCCAATTTTACGGTATGGCAGCAGGTAGAGATGGACGTGTAGTAGGTGGCACACAAGATAACTCGACTATCTTTGTTACCTTAGACGGTAGTTCTGTACTAGAAGGAGCTTTCATCACAGGTGGTGACGGTGGCTTTTGCGACATTTCCAAAATCAACCCTTTGGCTATTTTTGCAGAATCACAAAATGGTGCGATTGTACGTACAGGTAGCGCAACTCCTCCATTGAGTGCATTTTTTGACGAAAATGCTGACTGTGCACCTACTACACCTGAAGGGGGTTGTAATCCTGATGGTCAATTGGACGGAAATCCACTCTTTATTACCCCTTTCATTTTGTGGGAGGATGGAATAGGCAATCTCATTGACCCTACCCAAGAAAAATCCTTATTTGTGACAGGTGCATGTGACGGTCGTGTATGGGGAACAGAAGGCGCACTCAATTTTAGTGCTATACCTGATTGGAAACAACTCGGAAAATTCGCCGCCTCACGCTGTATCAGTGCTGTGGCAGTATCCAACGACGGCAAAACAGTTTATGCTGGTACAAATGATGGTAGAATGATGCGTATAACCAATTTAGATAGAGATGTTCCTACAACGAGAGAATTTGTTGTAACAGGGGCACAAGGTCAGTATATTGCAAGCATTGATGTTGACTTCAATCCTGCACACATTATAGTGGGTCTTGGAAACTACGGTCAAGACCAAAATATAGTGGAATCCTTCAATGCCAACTCGGTCAATCCGACATTTACCTCTATGCAACACAACCTTCCTTTAATGCCTGTGTATAGTGTGGCGATTGATGAGTTCAATCCAAATCGAATCGTTGCAGGTACAGAGCTAGGCGTTTGGTTGTATGACGCAGTTTCTAAAACTTGGACAGAGGAGAACGGTATCATGGGCAGAGTACCTGTTCATAGTTTACGTTTTGAGCAAATGGGAAATATTGGTTGTAATGTATTGTATGCCGGCACGCATGGTCGTGGAATGTACCGTAGCACTAACTTTACTCTACTAGGTTGTGATACAGAACTGGCTTTCCCTTCCTACGAATTGCCTACGGTTATTGAAGACCTTAGCGATAGAATTTCTCAAATTGAGTTGTTCCCTAACCCAATGGTAGCACAAAGCACCTTGAAAATCACACTTTTAGAAGCTACTGATTTGACACTTCGAATATTTGACCTTCAAGGTCGTGTAGTTCGCAATCAGCCTTTGGGAGAATTGGCAGCACGTACACATTCATTTGATATCGAAAAAGGTAGCTTGGTAGCAGGTACTTACATCGTAATGTTGAATGCAGGTAATAAACAAGTAACCAAAAAATTGTTGGTACAATAAGTTTTTTACGACTGACGGTGGACGACTGACGAAATATGGTTAGCGTTGACAATCAAAAAAAGGGCTTGAATCCAATGGATTCAAGCCCTTTTTTTGATTGCTTAGCGCACTGTAACAAAAGCTATTTGACACTCAAAAGGGCATAGCCCAGGCACTATTTAGACTTATTGCTACAAAGAGAGTCGCAGTGATGCTGCTCAAAATATTAAGAAATTTCTGTTCTACAGTATTTAGAATCTACATTGCCCAAAACTCACTTAGAAAACAACTCCTTTTCCACCAACTCACAAACAATGTGTCCAACCAAAATATGTACCTCCTGAATACGAGGCGTATCTATTGAAGGAACATTCACCAAATAATCAGTCAGACCCATTTCCTTCAATTTTCCACCCGTTTGCCCCGTCAAAGCCACATTGATAAGTCCTTGTTTTTTAGCCTGCTCCATCGCCTTAATGACATTTGGAGAATTTCCCGAAGTAGAAAGACTGACCAAAATATCACCTTTACTCCCAAAACCTTCAATAAGTCTCGCATACACTTGATCAAAACCATAATCATTCGCTACTGCCGTAAGGTAAGAAGTATTCACATGCAACGCCTCTGCAAAAAGAGGAGGACGGTCAAAATAAAACCTACCCGATAATTCTGCTGCAATGTGTTGAGCATCCGCCGCACTTCCACCATTGCCGCAAAACCAAATTTTGTTATCCCTGCGAAATGCTTGAATTATCTGTTCACTAATTGCAGCAATAGTTTGCAGCAAAAACTCATCCTCCAGCACCTTTTTTTTCACTTCAATTGAAGCTGCAATAACAGATTTTATTTTATTCATAAAAATACGTATAACCCAATAATTATTCTCTTTCGTCTTTTGTCTTTCGTCTTTTGTCTAAAATAGTATCTTCCACCTGATACACATTCCTATCCGAAGCAGAGCGTCCAATCATTTCACCCAAAAAACCAGTCATAAACAATTGCATACCTACAATCAACATAATCAGACCATAAAAAAACAAAGGCCTCTCGGTCATTTTGTATTGATCGAAACCCAATCGAGCAATCGCCAAATAAGTAATGATGCTAAAACCAATTAGGGTAATCACCGTACCCCACAATCCAAAAAAGTGCATCGGACGTTTACCAAAACGAGACATAAACACAATTGTCATCAAATCCAAAAACCCATTCACAAACCGCTCCAAACCAAACTTTGTAGTGCCATATTTACGTGCTTGATGTTTCACCACTTTCTCACCGATGTGGTTAAATCCCGCTGATTTTGCAATCACAGGAATGTAGCGGTGCATTTCGCCATACACTTCGATGCTTTTGACCACTGTATTGCGGTAGGCCTTCAAACCACAATTCATATCGTGCAATTTCACACCTGTTACCCATCGAGTTACGGCATTATAAATTTTGGTAGGAATCGTTTTAGAAATCGGGTCGTGTCGTTCTTTTTTCCAACCCGAAACGAGGTCAAAACCATCTTCCACAATCATTTTGCGGAGTTCAGGAATTTCATCAGGACTGTCTTGCAAATCTGCATCCATTGTAACCACAACTTCACCTTTCGCCAGCGAAAAACCTTCATTGAGGGCAGCCGATTTACCATAATTTCGCCGAAACTTGATGCCTTTCACCTCCTCCAATTCTGCACCCAGTTGTTGAATCACGTGCCAAGATTTATCTGTACTTCCATCATCGACCAATATGATTTCATAACTAAATTGATACGCTTTCATTACCTTTTGAATCCATGCGACCAATTCAGGAAGGGATTCTTCTTCATTCAAAAGAGGTATAACAACAGATATGTCCATAGAATTAAATTAGTGATTAGTTACTCGTGATTAGTAATTGTTCACTTTTTATAAATTTAACAAAGCATTTAAAAATTCAGTCTGAGAATATGTGAAAGTAATTCATTTAAAATCATCTTTTACCGAACAGCCTCGCATACATCAATCCAACTGCAATCGAAGCAGCCATCAAAAAACCAAACACCAAGCTCAATACATAAGTTTGCATCGCCTTGAAGATACCATAACTATAATCGCCATTCTCCAATATTTGCAGTTCCTTCTCCACAAGCTCAGGTGATTGATTCGCCAATTCCATTTGTCGTTTGGCTTCTCCAATGAACCATTCCTTCGTGATTTGTTCCATATTGAAGTCCAAAAAATTGTACACTATATAATGTACCAGCATCACCAACATCATGCTAACCACAAAAACGGTAAATATAGGCCGAACAAGTTCTCGAAACAACAACTCTTCCTCACCAAATTGACGTTTCGCACTACCCCCCGCCCCTATCATCACCACCAACAATATAGCAAACGCCAATAAGCCCATTCTCCTAAATAGCAAATCGGGTGCGAAAAAAAACAAACCCAAATAGGCCACAATCATCGCCAAGCCAGCTATCAAACCATACCTAAATCCAATATTGGTTTTCTGCATTTTATATAAAATTTTGAAAATCAAATATTTTTCATTTTGATTTTGATTTTCATTTCCTATACATCTTCCTGCAATTGCCTCAAATACAACTGAATCGTGTTTTCTAAGCCGAAATAAAGTGCATCACTAATCAGTGCATGACCAATCGAAACTTCCAATAAACCATTCATACTTTGCCTCAAATACCGAAGATTGTCCAAATTCAAATCATGCCCCGCATTGATACCCAAACCCAATTCTACTGCATAATCTGCTGCCGCTAAATAAGGCGCAATTGCTTCTACACGGTCTTCATGATAGCGTTCAGCATAAGGTCCTGTATAAAATTCGACTCTATCCGCTCCTACTTTTGAAGCTCCTTCCATGATGTGTTTGTGAGGTTCAGCAAAAAGCGATACCCGAATACCATCACCCTGCAAAGATGCAATTATTTTTTTCAAAAAATTGTGGTGCTTAACCGTATCCCAACCTGCATTTGAAGTAATCGCTCCAGGAGGATCAGGCACAAGCGTACATTGCTCAGGCTTGATTTCCTTCACCAATTGCATAAAACGTTCATTTGGATACCCCTCAATGTTGAACTCCGTTGTCACCAAAGGCTTCAAGTCATACACATCTTGGTATTTGATGTGTCGTTCATCAGGGCGGGGGTGTACGGTAATTCCCTCCGCACCAAATCGTTCGCAATCCTGAGCGACTTGTAGTAAGTTGGGCATATTTCCACCTCTTGCATTTCGCAGCCAAGCCACTTTGTTGATATTTACGCTCAATCGAGCTTTTGTAACTGTCATAATTTTCACATTGACACCACCTTGTAGATGGCAGTAAATAAAAAACACCACTTTGCAGATGGTGAAAAATAATGCGGCAAAAATAATCCATTTCTGGACTATCAAAAGCAACCAATTTTCGCTTTTTCAGTAGTCCAATTATTATTTCAATTAAAAGAAACAACTACGATAAATCATCGATATAAGTTGTTTTGCAATGATTGTGGAAGGCTTGTTTTATTTTTTAGGAGAAAAATAACATTCAACGTAAGTGGAAATATCCTTTTGAATCCACTTCAAATAAGGTGAGCTTCCTTCAAAAGTCAAACAACTTTTGTAGTCTTCATTGAGTTTGGACTTTGAATGAAAGACATAAGAAGTAAATTTTTGGTTATTAGCAAATTGCATTTTCAATTCAATTTTACTTAACTCTTTTACTGTCAATAATTTAAAACTTTTTATCTTATGTCTTTAATCTTTCGTCCAAATTCTAAATTGAGTAGCCTATGTTCATTCATGGGTTTTCTGTCATTTTTATATTGACTTTCCACATTTTTCGATATTCTTCATTTATAATTTTTTGTATATCCTTTTTTGTTTTTTTACATTTAATTTGCAGCTCTATCTTGAATGCAAGAAGTAATTTTCAGAAACTTATTTCTCTAAAGTTTTCATTGCTTCAAAAACCAGCTCTGCCACAACTTTCGCTCCTTCTGGTTGAAAATGCGTATTATCAGATTGTCCATCAGGATAGGCTTCATATACTCCAGATGGTAAGTTCATGAAATAGTTATTGGTTACATAATCCATACCGACCTCGCTGAATGTATCCATAGATAATTGATTTAAATCAATAAAATAAACATCCATTTCTTTTGCTACTTCTAATGCTGCATTAGGATATTGACCATGCACATTTGATAGATGATTGTCTTCCCATGGATAATTTCTACAGACAGGAGTAAGAATAATTGGTACACCTCCCTTTTCTCTAGTTTGGGACGTAAACAATCTTATAAACTCTTTGTATCCTTCAATATCAACATACCGCTCTGGTTTGTTTTCTGCGGCATCATTATGCCCAAATTGCATCATTACAACATCCCCTTTTTTGAGACTGTCGTAAACGGATCTCCATCTTCCTTCCTGAAAAAAAGTCCGTGTACTTCTTCCTCCTCTTGCACGGTCATCAATGATAACACTATCCGCATCAAAAATATTTTTGAAGTCAGCTAAATCCACTCCAGTGAATTGTTCTTGAAAAACCTGTCCCCAACCTGTCACAGGAAATCTTGTTTTGTAATAGTCTTTACCTTCATCGTAATTATCTGCATAATTAGCCACTGTTGAATCTCCAATTAGGTAAATAACTACGGTTTTTTGCTGTGTCAAGGTAAAACTATAAAGAAATAAAATCAATACAAAAACATATTGATGAGCGGAGATCATGTTAACATTAATTTTCATTTTTCCTATATTTGCTTTCTAATTTTTGTTTACAACTTACCCTCCAAATATAAGCCATTCTCCAATAAAATCCTAAACAACACTATCCCCAAAAGTTGAAGCCATCACAAATTCCAATCAATTTCTTTCCGCCAAAAGTTGAGTTGATTCCCTCTTGAAGTAAATTTTATACAATTTTTTGTCAGAAAGACGTTTGATTTTCCAAGTTCCTTCTATCTTACCGCAACTTTTGAAGGAAATTACTTCAAAGGCTTTTCTGGAATAAAAAACGTACTACAAAAAATGAAATCATCTATTCCTTATTTATCTTTTTTACTATTCATCTGCTTATTAAGTAGTTGCCAATCAAAATCACCTAGTTCTTCAACAAACGATACTGCTCAAACGGCCGTACAAGAAAACACAAAAGAAAATTCAGTGTCGCTCGATGTCAAACTCGGTCAAATGCTTATCATGGGTTTTCGTGGTCTAACCGTATCTGATGATGCTCCCATAGTACAAGCTATCAAGTATTTACATTTAGGCGGTGTCGTACTATTTGACCTTCACGTTCCAACCCGCCAAACCGAACCTTTGCGGAATATAGAATCGCCTATTCAGGTCAAAAAACTGATTGAAGATTTGCAGTCTTATGCTGAAATACCGCTATTGGTAACGGTTGACCAAGAAGGAGGTATCATCCGCCGATTGAAGGAAAAAGACGGTTTTCCGAAAACAGTTTCACATCAATATTTGGGAGAGTTAAACAATACAGATAGCACTTTCTATCATACTACTATCTTGGCTTCTGCCCTTCAAAAACTGGGTTTCAATATGAACCTTGCGCCTGTGGTAGATGTGAACGTAAATCCTGACAATCCGATTATTGGTAAATTGGAGCGTAGCTTTTCGAGCGACCCTGCCGAAGTGTTCAAACACGCTTATTACTACATCAATGCCCACCACAAACAAAAGGTACTCACTTGTTTGAAGCATTTTCCTGGACATGGTAGCTCGACAGCCGATTCTCATCTGGGACTGGTGGATGTGACCAATACTTGGAACGCTGAAGAAGCGATACCTTATCAAAATTTGATCAATGCAAAATTGGTAGATGCGATTATGACCGCACATGTTTTCAATACACACTTGGATAGTCTGTATCCTGCAACACTATCTAAAAAAGTGATTACCGATGGATTGCGAAAAGGAATGAACTACGATGGAGTAATTATTTCGGACGATATGAATATGGGAGCAATTACACAACACTATGGTTTTGAAAAAGGTATAGAACTCGCTATAAATGCAGGCGTGGATATTTTGTGTTTTGGAAACAACAGCGAAGTATATGACCCAAATTTGCCGCAAAAAGCTTTTGATGCACTCAAAAAGTTGGTGCAGGAAGGCAAAATACCAGAACAAAGAATCGATGAATCTTACCAAAGAATCATGGCGTTGAAGGGTAAGCTTTGAAGAACAGGGAAGAAGATATAGTAGCATCAGAAGCCCCTTCTTGAATATTAGTCATAATCAAATAATGATTGAATACTTAAATTTGATTTGTAGTATGATAATGTTTTCAGGATTAAATGTCCTTCAAAAATATTATTATGTTCATCAAATTCAGGGTATTCATAGCCAATCACTTTACCTAAAATTAGATGGCCAACCTTATTGTACTATTCTTAATCGTTTGCAAGAATCCATATTGCATTTGGTGAGCTATTTTTGAATCGTTTACAAATAAATTCTATTTATTTTCCAAGATGTTTAATACAATCGTACAATTTTCTCTTGACTTTAGATACCATTGAAACTGCTTATGTTTAGGTTGTATTTTAAACATAAGCAGTTTCAGTGGCTTTTTATTGTCACAGCAAAACATTATAATTAGGATTATTACAAGGCAAAACTTCAAAAATCGGAAGATTAAGCAGGGTACGTGTTGATTGGAAGATAGAAACAAAGAAATTACTCCAAATGTATCCTATTCACCAAGTTTTCCATCACATATTCCTCCATCTCTGAGTGAAGATCTTCTTCTCTTTCCTGCAAACTATGGAAATACCACATCATAATAATGCTGAGAAACAAGGCAATCAGTGTAGTGTCAAACGCAACATACATATACGCTGTCACTTGACCCAACATTTCGGGGTCATCTGCCACTTTATCCGATACTCCCAAAGCCTGTGCAATCCCCATAATCGTACCGATGAAACCAATCGAAGGCATAGCCCATGCGAGGTAACGGATAATTGACTGTGCACTTTCCGCTTTGGACATATTGATTTTGATTTGAGCCGAAACGATGCCCATTACATCCGAGATATTGCGGTTTGCTCGAAATTTTGTACTCGCTTTTTTGATTACATCTGTGATTAACAACTTGCGCTCTTGTTCTTTTTCAATCATTTTTAGCTTGAGGTCATTCACATCGTTTGGTGAAAGAACCCATTGCTCTTTTTCTGGAAGCAACCCCATTTTGAGTCCTGCTTCTTCAAATTGAAGACGGTGCATACGAGCACGGATTTCGAATATGCCCCAAAAGAAAGCAATGTAGGTAAAAAACTGTATGAGTCCTCCCGGCAAACTGCCTCCTAACATTTGAAAGAAACGCTTTAGTGTAGGTTCAGGTATGATGTTGTAACCTGCTACAACGACTACCATTAAAATGAAAGAGAAAATCAATGCTAATAATAAATTCTTCCCTCTAGACGTCATATTATTGGTTGATTAGTTTGTGATATTTTGTTGATTATCTAATGGCTACAGTACTGGTGAAGTCTGTTTCGATGACACTGTGTGCTGCTGATTCGAGGTTATCTGAATTGTCAATATTTTTGAATACCAATTTGGTTGTCCCCACTTGAATGGTATCGTTGTCTCGAAGATGCACTACACTGTTTTTAGACAATCTTTCGGTCCGACCATTGATGTACGTACCATTTGTACTCGGATTGCCTCGTCTTAGTTTGCCATTATCGGTCAATTCATAGTAAAATCTATGAAGAAAGTCTTTTTTGATGGTAATGATGCTGTGAATCCTGCTCACATATTCATCGTCTTCAACCCGAATGTCAACATGATGCGGGCCATCGGGACGACCAATGACATTTGTTCCTTCAAAAAGCTCATAAGTAACAGGTAGTCTGCCTTCTGTGTGAACAACCAACCAACCTGCAATGATTTTACCATCTTTTTCGGGATTGAGGTTCTTTTTGATGATAACAGGCCCTGTCATCGTTTTTTGAACTGTTTCATCTGGTTTTAGTTTTTCTAAAACCTCTTCAATACCTTTTTGAGATTCAGGCACTTCATCACGGTACAAATCATGAATTGTCACCGATTCAGGAACATCTTGCTTCAATTTTTCGATAATGATTTCCTCCTCAGGTTCGTCCTCTTGTTCCACATACTTATTGAGAGGGTAATTGCAGTATTTACATCTATATCGAGGTGCCACTACGGGCGTAGTCTTTTTGCAGTTATAACACTGAACTTTTGCCATATACGCTATTTTTGGACAAATATCATTTAAAATCTATAAATCTTCAAATAAATCCTCACTTATTCAACACATATTTCAACATCAATTCAATTACCAAACTACGGTCTTGTAGTTTGGCTTCATTCATGAATTTTCGTCCTATCACCTCATCATAAGCCCCTCCACAGTTGCCATTGTAGTACATATAGCCCAAGAAAAACTTGGCCTCTGTGTCAAAAGCAGGATGGTCTTGGTAAAGATCTAAAATTTTGAAACTTTCTGTGTAATTCCCCAATTTAAACAAATTTTTTCCAACATTTATTTCATTGGATACAGATTTGTTGTTCAACGGTCTAATGGGTCTTTCTTTTTCTACTTTCGGAGAATCATTGGTTTTCGTAATAGGAATCGTTGTTTTTTCTTTATTTTCTTGGAACGAAGGTTCTTTTTGGATTGGCTTTACCTCTTTTTGATTCTCAATTTCTCTAGTTTCTTTCTTATCATTGTCAGTAGATTCGGTTGGTATTTTTAACCCTGTAAGGATGGCCGTTTTAGTGCCTTCATTTTTAGGGTTATTCGCCTCTTTCGGTTCCTTTTTATTTTTTTTATCCGTCTTTTTACCCTCCAATATTTCCAATAGTTCAGTTGCATCCTTGGCACGTTCAGATGCTTTTTTCACCAAACATTTGCGAATGATGGTTCGGTGTGGTTCAGAAACTATGCTGTAGTCAATATTGAGGTCATTGAAGAGAATATTGTTGAGAATTTGTTCGTAATTAATCCCTGCCGTACGGCTTCCGAAAGGAAGATTTTGAGCATAAAACTCATAGATGATAATGCCCAAAGACCACAAATCCACATTGGTTGCCAGCTTTTGATTGATACCGAACATGGCAGGTGCAAATTGCTCAGGAGCCATATATTCCACACTTCCCATCAGTTGCGAAGACATGGTAGCATCATCGACATCAATACGCTTACTAATACCAAAATCTGCAATTTTGGCAATGTATTTTCCCTTTTTATTCTGAGTCAACAAGATATTTTTGGGCTTCAAATCTCGGTGAGCAATACCATTTTTGTGCAAATAAGCCAATCCTTTTAGGATGTCTTTGACGATTGCACTGATAACTTCTGGACTTCTTTTTACTTTAAAAAAAGTGCTAATATCACCAGCATTTGCATACTCCATAATCCCTACCTGTATGTGTTCCGTTTCTCCAATCGCATTGACCGAATCAATAATGTTGGCATCGTAGTATCGGATAAGGTTGGGATGAATCAAATCATCCATTCGGTTGATTTCGCTGATAATGTCGTATTTATCAGAAACATTGCCTTTGTAAAACTTCAGTGCTACATAACGTTTACGGATGTTGTCAAAAGCCTTGTAAACCCTCGAAAACCCTCCTTTACCGATAAAGTCTTTATTAGAATCAAATGTATATCGTTCTCTGAATTTCATCTACAAATTAGGTATTATTCCTACAAAAAATATTTAGGGCTATTGATCAGCCAAAGTTAGTTTAAATAGTGCTGTTGTTAACAAATATTGAAGTAGATGTCTTGGATTTTTCGTTCATCACTTGGTCTATTCTAACAATCTGATTTAGAAGTGGTTTTTTCATTTTAATTTTAATTCGTTACTAAGTTAGTTTCCATAAAAATCATTCCAACTACAATTACCAACAACAAACCCAACCATGCTGCCAATGACCACCAAGCCAAGTTGAGTGTCTGGCGAGCTTTTAGCGGGTATTTTCCTTTCCATATAAAAAATAGTAAAACGCCCAACAACGGCGAAAGTACAATATTACCAACAAATAATAAGCGTTTTTGGTCTTCATCCAAACTAATTTGGCTATTCATCACCGTATCCGTATGCTCTTTTACCTGCTGCAATGCCTCCTCTTTGCCGTCCAACAAATCCAACAAATCCTCTGCTTTCTGCACTCTTAGATTGGCATTTTTCACCAAACACCACTCAATAATAGATCGGTAAGGCTGCATCACTTCCACCAATCCTTCACCCAGATCTTTTCGCATGATATTGTACATCACCTGCTCATGACTATCTCCATCTGTGCGACTACCAAAAGGCAATTCACCAGTGAAGGTTTCAAACAAAATCACCCCAAAGCCCCATAAATCAATGTTTGTACCCAATATTCCGCTGATACCATATTTTTCAGGATTGAACTGTTCGGGAGCCATGTATTCCATAGTACCCAACAACTGCGAAGAAAGTTCTTTATGCTCCGAAAGTTTTTTGGCAAGTCCAAAATCTGCAATCTTGCTTACCCAACTTCCATCAGCCTCTTTATTCACCAATAGGTTTTGAGGTTTGATATCTCTATGTACAACTCCATGTTGATGTAAGTACGCCAAACCCTTCAATATACCACCAATAACTCCTTTGATGTCCATCAAAGAAGGAAAAGTCTTCATAAAATCATTGAGGTCACCCGCATTGGCATATTCCATAATTCCTACTTGTAGCATACTACTAGCATCATAACTAGAGGGAACTTGGATTTGAATGGCATCATAATATCGAATCAGGTTGGGATGGTTGAAAGACATGGAACGCTTTATCTCTGCCAACACACTGTATTTATCTCCAAAATCACCACGGTAAAACTTGAGTGCTACGGTTCGTTTCATCAACGTATCGTAGGCTTTATATACTTTTGCAAAGCCTCCCTCTCCCAAAGTATCTACTTCGGGGTTGTATATGTACCGTTGTCTAAACTCCTTTAAGGTCATGCTTCTGTTTGTTCCAAAGGAAAATGCCTATTGCTATTGCAACAACTCCTAAAATACGTATAATGTTCCATGCAGTAGATGCTTCAATACTCACGTCAATAAGTATATACAGTAAAAATGCAATGCTCCCGTAATGTGCAATTAATTCAAACCATCGAATACGGCTGAGGGATGCCAATAGACTAACCAACACAATACCAATACCTAAATAGGGATAGTAGAGTGCAAAAGGATGAGAAGTGAAATCAAAACTAAGACCTTGAATCCCTGAATTGGTGTAGTGATGTGTAAGCAAACTTCGGGTTAAAAAATACACCAACACCAAAAAGGAGAAAAGGTAAGCAGGTATTTCTGCACGTCTTATGTCTCTAAAGAAAATCGTGAAAATATTGACCAATCCCATTGCAGCACACACCAAAGCAGGATAAATAATGTAACTGCTTACTGGAGTATCCCATCCAAATAGTGTTTTTTTACTTTCAAAAAAAGCATAGGCCAAAAAAGCTGTTACAAAGGGAACAATCATCGCAAAACTAAATTCCGTACTATCTGTAGTTTTTGAAGCTGTTGAAGCTATATTTTGCGGAGTGTTTGCGCCATCAGAAGAATCATCTGTGATAGATATTGGAGGCTTAGGTGTATTTTTTTCCAAAATGCTCGTTCCTCCACCCTTGATTGTTTCTATGTTTCCTTCATAATTGGGTTGAGTCTTGTCGATACGGCGAGTAGAACCGTGTTCGTAACTATACATAAGGTCGAACAGTTGGTCGACCGTCTGAGCACGTTTGCTGGCATCTCGAATCAAACAAGCTCGAACTACTTGGCGAAATGGTTCGGGTACTTTTTGGATTTCGGTTAGGTTTTTCTCCAAAATATTTCGCATGATTTCGTCACGAGAAACCCCTTGTTTGGTTTTGCCAAAAGGCGCAGAACCAGTAAAAGCTTCATATATAATCGTACCCAAAGACCACAAATCCAAGTTGGTGTGCAATTGGTTTTCTTTGCCATATCGCACCACATTGAACTGTTCTGGAGCCATGTATTCGATGGATCCTATAATCATGGAAGAAGCTCCTGAACCACCATCTTCAATGACTTTACTAATACCAAAATCTGCAATTTTGGGAATAATCTCCCCTCCTTCTTTTTGGATTAATATATTTTCGGGCTTCAAATCTCGGTGAATAATACCTTTGGCATGTAAATATTTTAAACCCTCCATAATGCCGATAAATGCCTTTCGCAAGACATCAAAGCCAGGGCGTGTGCGCAGCAAACTGGTAAAATCACCTCCATTGATGAATTCCAATACGCCAATCTGAATCTTGTCGCCAAAAGCCGAGCTGTCTTCTAACTCAAAGGCATCGTAATAACGCACCAAATTGGGGTGGTTCAAATGAATGGCTCTTTTGATTTCTCCAAACAAACTGTATTTGGCAGGAAGATTTCCAGCATATTTCTTAATAGCTACTTCCATACCCAAGTTCGTATCCCTCGCTCGATATACTTTCCCAAATCCACCTTGTCCTATAAGGTCTTTTTCAGGGTCAAATTCGTAGTTTTTACTAACCGTTATCATGATAGATGCTTGTGGTCTTGGTTCTAAAAAAACCTTAGTAGCTGAATTGTGGTGTTTGATGTTGATTTTCATTCCATTTTAGACGCTAACCAAGCTACCAAAGTTTAGTGTATGTGTTGCAAAGCCAACGACCGTCCAATATAGGAAAATTTTGAAAAAGAAATGGGCCTCTGATAATGAATAGATGTATTTTTCAAAAAATTAAGGATGAAATACAAAACGAGAGATTTGATTCGGTAAGTAACTTCAATATAATTTTATTTTTTTTAGTATAAAGTTTTCTTTATTTACATTTTTATAGTACCTTGCAGACAATATGTTTTTTTAGCTACAAAAACTTTTATTATAATTTCTAATCTTAAACTATATAAAAAATGACCATAAAATTAAAATTATTTGTTAGCATAGTTGTGTGTGTGTGTGCTGTTATAACTTATAGTTGTACGAAAGAAGACCAAGTAAATGAACAGTCTTTCCCTCCTAAAACTATTAAGAGCAGTTCAAAAACATATATTGGTGTCCAAAATATTAACAATCGTTTAGTTTTTGATGATTTTCCAACCTTCCATAGAATAAAGACTCAATTAGAACAACTTCACAATAACTCTGTTGATACTATTGATGAAGATATAGAACTAAGGACTTTTGAAGCCGACCTTAATTTTTCTTCATTAAGAGCTCATTTAGAGGTACAAGAATTAACTTTGTTAGACCAAGGAGTTCATCCAATAGATATTCCAGAAGGATTTATATTAGACGATTTGACACAGACTTTTTTCAATCCTCAAAATATAATACAGGTCGGAGATACTATTATTTATTTGCCCAATGAAAATTATGCCTATATGGTATATGATGGCAATGAAACAACTCTAGCTGACTTAGAAAATGGAGGTGATCCCTATGGACATGAAAATGTAGGAGTGGAAGAATTGAATAGTGTATTGAATTGTGATGCTTCTTTTGAATATGGTGTAACTCCATTATACGACCCTTTAGACCCTACTAATACCATAATTACTGGATGGAATGTGAATGTTTCCTATACAGGAGATAACACTATTACTGATCCTAACACAGAAATTTATTGGACAGCGGACGGGATTACTAGTAATACCCCAGGTGAAGTTAAAACTTTTACATATAATACTGCTGGTGTTTATTCGATTTGTGTAGTAGTAGTTCAAGTAGAACCTGGTGGGGGTACAGGAGGTATGGATGATATGTGTTCAGATAGACAATGTAAGTCTGTCGTATTGGGAGATGGTTGTAATGCAGATTTTGATTTTACGCTAGGACAAAATGCCATTGTTAACTTTACGGATTTGAGTACTTCTCAAAATCCACTAACTGTTGTATCTTGGCTATGGACCTTTGGGGACGGACAAACAAGTACAGAGCAAAATCCTACACATACCTATCCTTGTAACGGAAATTATGATGCGCGATTAACCATTACTTGTAGTGACAATCAACAATATACGGTTGAGAAAACTATAAAGGTAGAATCAGATGTATGCTGTGAGAAAAGTTTTGATAAGGATTGGAAAAACCATGATTATACATTTGATGGAGAACCTAGATATTTTAAATATAAAACTGCTCAACGTAACTGGCTATTGGAGCATTGTGTGAAAGCTAAAATGAAGGCCTATAAACCGAAAAATAATGGAAATGGTTGGAAAACAGATAGACGTAGAATGAGAATAACTTTTATAGGCGAAGTTTTTAAAATAGATGAGAACGAATGTATATGTAGTAGCCCTGAAGATATTACTGGTAATACTAATTCAACTAATGGCAGAAAAAAGAATCTCGATGCTAAATGGTGTAATCCTGGTTCATTTAATAAAGACAATCACATTCGAATGAAAGAAAATTTTGAGTGGGATGCGGATTATTATATCGAGGATGAGAATTTTAATCAAAATGGGTATAATTATCATATTACGTATGAAAATGACACTACCTGTGACTAATTACTCATTATGATATTTATTTAATTAAAAAAATATACTTGCTGTATGATGCAATATACAGCAAGTGTATTTTTTCTATTTCAACAATTAAATCTATGAAAAAAATAATCATCTACTGTCTGTTTTTATTTAATATTAGCATCTTAAATGCTCAAAATAATGTGAGTCTTGCCTTTTCGTATTCTAATGGACTGAATTTTCAATATTTCAGTAGTAATGGCATAATGACTCAACACCAAGGTGATATAATAGTCGATTTTGGACGTAATCCCATGTTTTACTCCTTTCAGTTGGACTATAATGTAAGAAATAACAAAGTGTCTTGGGGGAGTGGTTTAACAATGATACGAAGGAATATCCCTGTAAGGTATCGAGTAGGTACTTCAAATGATTATATAGGTGGGGGGATACAATTTCCAATAAACATTATTTCTATTCCTCTGCGTTATACAAGAAGAATTCCTTTAAATAAGAATATTAAGTTATTAGGTTCTGTGAATATAGGTATAGATTTGCCAGAAAGAATTCGTAGCAACAAACATTTTACAGAGCAAAATAATAAATCTGTTGAATATGCTATCCAGTTCTGGTCCCCTACTACCAATGTGAGTGCAGGTTTTGATATTGGTCTTGAAAATGATTTTGGCAAATGGGGTCAAATTGTTTTTGGTGTAGGGAAGTATAAACGTTTGGGAGATAGTTATACCTTCAATATGAACTATGTAATTACAAAACACGATATGAACTTAGCTACAATAGGCAATATTCAGCGAAATATAACAGAAGATGTTTGGAGAACTTACCTTACCTATCGTTTGCCTATTAGATTTAAAATATCGAGATTATGAATAAAATGATACTTCCCTTATGGATAATAATTATATGTTTAGTTTCTAACTATAATTTATATTGCCAAGATATAGAATATGATTTTAAGTATTTCACTGAGGAGTACATACCGCTTGACAGTACGATAAGCACTACAGCATTTTACAATAAGTCATGGGATGATGTAGTGCCAATAGAATACTTCATTTTTGCCAGCATAGGATTTAACTTTGAAATAGCTGGAAAAAAATTCGACTCCATAGCAATAGATTATTCGGGGATTTTAGAATTTTACACCAATTGTGGATTGGACGAAGGAGAGGACAAAGAATATTCCTATGCTCCGAGTCTATACGCTTTTCATGCCGATATGGACGATTTGAATGAACTTTGGGATGATATAGACGAAATACCTCCAGGTTCGCGTATTCACTATCTCACTGAAGGAGAAGTGGGAAATCGCATTTTTAAGATTGAATGGCACAAAGCAGGTTTTTGGGCGAGTGTGAGTGATGAAGAATACATCAGTTTCCAAGTATGGCTACATGAAGCAAGTCAAATCATTGAATTTCGATATGGGGAAAAGTATATTGAAGATACTGCTGATGCAGCTAAATGGTTCGTAGTAGATGGGCCAATAATAGGAATAAATTATTCAACAGACTGCACAGACTACTTCACTTTAGAAGATTTAGAAAATAAATTTGTTCTTACTACGGACTACACCAATCCTATTATAAAAACAGTAAGTTCCTTTTCTGATTTATATGCTCAAACTTTACCACCAATGGTTCTACCCGCTAATAGAGCAGTATATCAGTTTGAACCTTCAATTGTAGCTATCGAAGAAACTTTGGACTCTTCTCCCATCAAAGTTTATCCAACAATAGTAGAAAAAAGTTTAAAAATAGAGACGAGTTTAAACTTTTTAAATAAAAATTCTCTATCAATTTATAATTGTTTAGGTCAGAGAATTTTGCAAAAACCTCTTGTTACTAAAAATGCGGAAATAGATGTATCTAATTTTCCAGAAGGATACTATATTCTATCTGTTGAAAATATAAATGAAAAACATACTTTTTCGTTTATTAAGAAATAACTTGTATTTGTGAATTACCTCACGCAATTTAATTAAACTGTACCATTCTATTGCTATCAAATGTCTGTAAGGCAAACTAAAATTTTAAATTAGGCACTTTCAAAATTTAATTCGCTTGCTTACAAAGTATTGTTTGAATTTGCCTAAGCGATTCTATTTGTCATTTATTTCGTGAATCTTTTGAATGACCCTGCATCACCTTATAATTTCTTCATACAGAACAACCTGTTCCTACCTCTAACGCTCTCAATTCAACAAAGTAAGTGCATATTTAGATTTTTTTTTCAAAAAAAATAAACAATGTTGCTACATCAATTGTATTTACATCAAATTTGTAGCAAAAAATGAACATTGAACAAGCAATACAACAACGGCACTTCAAAAGTGAATATCAAAAAGCACATATCAACATTCTGTTCACTGCTGCATGGCTTTCACAAGAAGTCACACAATCGCTCAAAGAATATGACATTACTTGGCAACAATTCAACATTTTGCGAATAATCAAAGGGCAACATCCGAAAGCGGTCACGGTTAAACTTCTGCAAAAAAGGATGATTGATAAAATGTCAAATGCTTCGAGGTTGGTGGAAAAACTTCGGAAAAAAAACTTGGTGATTCGCCAAGAATGTCCAAAAGACCGCAGAAGAGTGGACATAGTGTTGACCGCAGAAGGTATGACACTGCTTGAATTGGCATCTGCTGCAATTGACGAACATCTGACTCAACATTTACAAAACCTAAGCATTGAAGAAGCCCAAACATTGAATGGCTTACTTGACAAAATGAGAGGTACATCAGGCGAATAACACTAAGTAAAATTCAAATTAAAAAACTCAAATGCAAATAATTATTTGTAAAAGAGCCAATTGAATTTACTGATTCATCAATTTAATATTTTATTAATTTTCAACATTTTTTTTAAAAAAATCATTTTAAGATGAAAAACACATTTGCATTCAGCATTTTATTGACTCTTTTCACATTTTTGGGTTCTTCTTACACCACCCCAACCGAATCTACAAGCTATGCCGTAGATACCGAAGCAAGCGAAGTAGTGTGGAAAGGGTATAAAGTTTTGGGTTCTCACACAGGAACCATTGCAGTAAAAAACGGTAATCTCGAATTTACCGAAGGGGCATTGACCGGTGGCAGCTTTGAAATTGATATGACAAGTATCTCTTGTTCTGATTTGGAAGGAGAATGGGCAGACAAATTGGTAGGTCATTTATCATCTGACGACTTTTTTGGTGTAGCCACTTATCCTACTGCTAAATTTGTGATTACCAGCGTTGTTTCAAGAGGTACAGAAGGCGATTACAAAATAATCGGTGACCTGACCATCAAAGAAACCACCAAATCAATTAAACTAAAAGCTCAATTAACCGAAGGAGAGGAAGGCGAAATGACTGCAACAACAGATGCAACTATTGACCGTTCTGACTTCAATGTAAAATACGGTTCAGGCAGCTTTTTTGACGGATTGGGCGACAAAACCATTTACGACGAATTTGATTTGAGTATCAAATTGGTGGCAACTAAATAAGCTTAGCTTAGAATGGTAAGTATTCGTTGAAACCAATAAACTCAACTTTGACTTAATCAAAGTGAACTAAAAATCGGGTAACTGCTTTGGCAATTATCCGATTTTTCATTTTAACATTCCTTTACAATTCACGTTTTGCTGCAATCAATCAAAATAGTAAATTTGCAACTCACTTTTTTAAAAACAAAATATCATGGCTATACAAGTTGGCGATAAAGCCCCTAATTTTACATTATACAATACCGAGAAGAAAGAAGTATCTCTTGCTGATTACAAAGGCAAAAACTTGGTAATTTTGTTCTTCCCATTGGCATTCACAGGTGTATGTACTACTGAATTGTGTTCTGTTAGCGGAGGATTGGATTTTTACAACAATGCCAATGCCGAGGTAATAGGCATTTCTGTAGATTCACTGTTCACCTTAGAAAAATTCAAAGCCGAAAACGACATCAATTTCCCACTTTTGTCTGACTTCAACAAAAGCACTGCAACGGCTTACGATACCATTTATGAAGAATTTGTATTGGGTATGAAAGGTGTTGCCAAACGTTCTGCCTTTGTAGTAGATAGCAGCGGAGTCGTTCAATATGCTGAGGTATTGGCTTCGGCGGGCGATTTGCCAAACTTTGATGCAATTCAATCAACATTAAGCAATTTATAATTATAGCAATTATTAGGTTCTTTGATACTCTTTAAAGAGTCTATTTATATTATTATCGTTATGAATACAAAACAATTGATGGTTTTTCGGGTATTGCTCATAATTGTTATTATAGCAATAGTATATTTAAAATTTTTTAAGTAAAAAATCTGCGATATTCCAACAATTTCTTAACAAACTTTCAAAATATATTTTCTTATGAAAAATAATTTAATTATAAGTTTCTGTTTGGTTATAAGCTTACTAACCGCCTGCGGAGGAGGATCGAACACTGCTGCCCCAAAACCCGCTGCAGTTCAGGCAGGTGATTATGCACTAACTCCCTATTCAGGCATGGCGGGTATGCAGAAAGCCGTCAAGGTGGGTGCTCAGGAAAACATTGAAGAAGAAGGAGATCTACTCAATGGTCAACGTGAAGGCACTTGGGCAACATACCACAAAGGTGTGAAAAGTCATTTGCTCGAAAGTGTTACCAATTATAGAAATGGAGTGAAGCACGGACTTTTCTTAGTAATGGATGACAGAGGAAATATCACCGAAAAAGGTTTTTATGTAAACGGCAACTTGGAAGGTCGTGTCTTTGTGTATGACAGAGGACGTATCAGCGAAGAAACCGATTATAAAAATGGCCAGATTGATGGAGAACGCAAACGCTACTACAGCAATTTGCAGCTTCAAGAAGCGGGTACTTTCAAAAATGGTAAAAGAGATGGTTACGCTCGTTGGTATGATCAAGATGGAAATGTGACCATTGAATACCAATACAAAAACGGTGAAAAAATAGGACAAAATACGGCAACGGGTACAAAACCTGCCAAAGAAGAAGGTGGCAAGTAGTCTAAATCTGGCTCAAATAGATTTTTAGTTAAGAAACCTATATTTTTGAAGTTTTCTGGTTTTCAAATTTTCCATGACACATCTTGTAAGAATAAACTTCAAAATAGAGCAAAAAAAAGCTTGGAAATCAATATGACTTCCAAGCTTTTGTATTTTTTGGCGGAGAGTAAGGGATTCGAACCCCTGGTCCTGTTACAGACAATGGTTTTCAAGACCACCGCATTCGACCGCTCTGCCAACTCTCCGATGCAAATATACGAAGTCTTTTTAGACTGCAAATAACATCCTTCACTTTTTTTTTAAAAATGAAATGTTTTTTTGGCTTGCGGTGCATAAAAACAATTAAGAACCAAGAATATAGACCAACCTACAATTCTCCTAATTCATTCAAATCAAAACCCATAACTCGCCATTTCCGTACCGTGAATTTTTTGGTAAGCCTCTTTCAGCGTTTCGTCCAGTTCATGCACAATCGGATAGAAACCATCGTTGTGCCACAACTGACGGGCAATGTAGGCTTTAATATACGTTTTGAACATTTCCTTATCCCGATTCATCGCCAGTTCATCATAATCCGACTCCAATTTTGATTCCTTGATATACCTTTTGAACGTAGCGTACAAAGCCTCGTCAACGCTATAATTGCTGCGGTATTCACTCACCGATTTGAAAGCACGGTAGTAAGATTGGTTGTTACTGAAATGTTCGTAGGCAAATTCGGGAATTTTACTCCGCACTTCAATCACAAATACCTCGTTTTGAGCAGTATCCAAAGGCACAAAAGTATCAGGCATGATGCCTCCACCGCCATACACTGTGCGCTTGTCAATCAAGGTTTTGAAGACCAAAGAATCATTCTGAACCTTCACACTGTCAGCACTCTGCAATTCGCCATGTTCATAACGTTCCACGATTTCATTGCGGTAAGCATCCACACCTCCCTCATACGACTTTTGAATACTTCTACCCGTAGGCGTATAGTAGCGAGCCACGGTCAATCGGAGTGCGCCGCCATTAGAAAGGTCGTACTGTTCCTGCACCAAACCTTTGCCAAACGAACGTCGCCCCAAAATCATCCCTCTATCCCAATCCTGCACCGCCCCCGACACGATTTCACTTGCCGAAGCCGATCCTTCATCCACCAAGACCACCAAATCACCACTCTCAAACAATCCCGCTCGCTTTGCTCGGTATTCCTTGCGCTTGTAGTGTTGTCCCTGCATATATACCAGCAGTTTTTGACCGTCAATAAATTCATCTGCAATGTCCACCGCAGCAGTTAAGTACCCCCCAGGATTTTGGCGAAGGTCCAAAATCAATTTTCCCATGCCCTTTTCCTTCAATACCGACAGTGCATCCATAAACTCATTGTAGGTATCTCGACTAAAGCGGTTGATTTTGACATAACCCGTTTCGTTGTCCATCATATAACTCACATCCACACTGTACAAAGGAATGTCGTCTCGCTCGATGTCAAACTTCAACAAATCATTGACTCCCTTTCGTTTGATGCTCACATTTACGCTCGTACCTTTATTACCCCGCAGTTTTTTGACCACTCTATCATTCGTCATGCCAATCCCTGCAATCGTACTGTCTTCAATCGCAACAATCTGGTCGCCCGATTGAATCCCCAATTTGTCAGAAGGTCCACCTGCAATAGCCGTTACCACCATTATGGTATCATTTACAATCGAAAACTCTACGCCAATTCCTTCAAAATTCCCCTGCAAATCCTCATTGACCGCCTGCAAATCTTCGGGTGAAATGTAGTTGGAGTGAGGATCCAACTCCTTCAATGCCGCTTCAATCGCAGACTCCGCCAACTTTCCATCGTTCACACCATCTACATATTTAGCATCTATGTAATTGAACACCTCCTGCAATTCAGAAATACCACTCATGTTGGTCATTTTTGGAGCTTGCCCGTGCAGTTTTTCATACATTTTGAAGCCCAACTGCATCCCCAATATCAACACAACGGCAAATATCAAGGGCATATATACATTCAAATTTTGAGGTGCTTTCATATAGTTATGTGAATTAATTGTTTGGTGCTTTTGGAACAATCGGTAAATGTAAAAGTTTTAATGTTTTTTGCGAAATATGTTTTTGATGCCGAACCAAGTGCGGGAGAAAATATTGGGTTTTCTGTAAGAAATCATATCACCCATCATTATAGGGTCTAAATAAATTGCCACTTCTAATTCTTGATTGGGCATTTTTTTAAGTTCTAAATCTCTAGTTTCGTACCCAATAGATTCAAAACGAAGAATGATTGGAGCATCATAGAAAAACTTCTCCTCGTTCAATGTCAATGAAAATATCCCATCAAAATCGCAAGTAGTTCCAATATCTGTTCCTACTATGTGAACGTTTACAAAAGGCACTGTCTCCTTTGTATCAGCATCCACGATTTTCCCGACAATCCACTTTTCTGCCTGTTTTTGCTTCTCTTCAACCTCCACCTGCACTTTCTCCACTTGTTCAGGCGCATGAAAATAACCTTTATACTCGATTTTTTGCACTGGTTTTGAAGGAACATCACTTGTCGTTTGTCCCATTGAAGGGACGGCCAAAGTCAGACCCGTCAAAGTTGCCGCAGCCAATTTCCACTTGTGCCAAGACGAAACCGATTGAAGGGATTGATTGAGGGCTTCCAACTGTTTTACACCAATTCTACCGCAAACAGCACCCTGCTTCTCTTGAAAGTAAGCCTTTATTTCGGCTGTAGTCATTGAAGTGAAGTCGGTTACACATTTTTGGCAACTGTTGCAGAATTTGCCTTGCTCAACAGGGGTCATTTCAGACCATGACTCTTCGCAAGGGTTGGGTATTTCTAAAGGACGCATTTTGTTTTTGAAGAAAGACATAAAGGAACATTTTGGCAGATTGCAAAATAGGTTTTATGAAAGACGGATTTACAGTAGAATATGTTGCGTAAAGTAAGCCTATATTTTACTAATATCCTTCAAAAAACGCTATAAGTAGCCAGATCTATAAATTTTTGTATAGATTTGGCTAATAACTAATCAGATTTGTTTGTTGAATAATCTAAACCCATTTGACAAATCTTCAACCCAAATTTGCAGATTCCAACAAATTGCTGCTATTTTTGCGGATTCAATCAACGAAATACCATTTTTTTGAAAAAATGGTATTTTTCTTTTTAAGAGAAATGAATACGCAAAGTGTAACTTTTCATTTTCATTCATATTTTAATTTTCATTACCAAGCACATGATAGTCTTAAAATTTGGAGGCACTTCGGTTGCCAATGCAGATAGAATCAAACAGGTCAAAACAATCATTCAGAACACCTTAGAGCGAAGTGAAACCATTGTAGTCGTTGTATCTGCTTTGGGTGGTTCAACGGATGCATTGTTGGATATGGCAACGATGGCAGCCGCAGGAAATGAGGAGTTTAGAGAGCAAATTGACGAACTACGGTACCGACATCGAAGAGCAGCCGAAGGTTTGTTTTCTGATAAAGGTTTGCGAAATTTCTTGCCCTTTTTGAAGGCACAGACCCGCAATCTCGAAAATATGTTGCAGGGCTTGTACCTCATCAAAGAGCTTTCCCCACGCATCAAAGACTATGTGGCAAGTTTTGGTGAGTTGCTTTCTTCCTACATGATTGCCCACTTTTTGCAGGAAACGATGGGCAGTACTACTTTTTTGGACAGCCGCAGCATCATCAAAACCGATAGCGACTTTACGAATGCCAAAGTAGATTTTGACCAAACCAATGCCAATATTCAATCGGCAATTGGCGACAAAAAAGGCGTGTTTGTAATGGGCGGTTTCATTGCCTCCAACGACAAAAACATCACTACAACCCTTGGCAGAGGCGGTTCAGACTATACAGCTTCCATCATGGCAGCAGGCTTGGGGGCAGGCGAATTGGAAATCTGGACGGATGTGGACGGTGTGATGACCGCCGACCCTCGAAAGGTGAAAAAAGCATTTTCGCTACAAGAAATGACCTATGAGGAGGCACTCGAAATGTCGCATTTTGGCGCAAAGGTAATCCATCCTCCAACAGTTCAACCTGCTCTCGACAAACGCATTCCGATTCGGATTCGCAATACCTTCAATCCTACTTTCTCTGGTACTTTGATTGGCTTCACTTCAAAAGACAAACGACCCGTCAAAGGAATTTCGTCTATCGGCAATGTGGCTTTGATAAGTGTGGAAGGAAGCGGATTGATTGGGGTGACAGGCATGGCAGGGCGTTTGTTCACCGTTTTGGCGCAGCACAACATCAACATCATTTTGATTACCCAAGCATCTTCCGAACATTCTATTTGTTTTGCTGTCAAGCCAATACAAGCAGATGCTGCAAAAAAAGCCATTGAAACGGCTTTTGCTTATGAAATGCGCTTGCATCAAATTGACGAGGTGAAAGTGGAAAAGAATTTGTGTATTGTAGCGGTTATTGGCTCCAATATGAAAAATACCATTGGCATAGCAGGGCGTATGTTTTCGGCATTGGCCAAAAACGGTATCAACGCACGAGCGATTGCACAGGGTTCTTCGGAGTTGAACATTTCAGTGGTCGTTTCGCAAGAAGACGATGCCAAGACTCTCAACGCTTTACACAGTGCCTTCTTTTTATCGGATACCAAATCCATTCACCTATTTTTGGTCGGAACGGGTTTGATTGGCGCAACACTTGTGCAGCAAATCCAACGACAAGCAACTTACTTACGCAATACGCAATCCATCGAATTGAAGTTGGCAGCAGCGACCAATACCCGCAAAATGTTGTTTGACGAGGAAGGAATTGAGTTTGCCAATTGGCAGGAGCATTTGCAGGAAATGGGTGAAAAAGCGGATTTGAATGGCTTTGTTCAACAGATGATTGCGATGAATTTGCCCAACAGCATTTTCATTGACTGTACTGCAAGCCCCAACCCGATTCAGCACTACAAAACCATTTTGGGTGCAAGTGTTTCGATTGTCACTCCCAACAAAATCGCCAATTCAAGCCAATACAACAACTATGTAGAATACAAGGCGTTGGCGAACAAGTATGGTGTTCAGTTTTTGTACGAAACCAATGTGGGCGCAGGTTTACCTGTTATTAGCACTTTGGGTGATTTGTTGAAAAGCGGCGACAAGGTGCTGCAAATTGAAGCTGTATTATCTGGTTCTCTTTCGTTTATCTTCAATTCGTTTGTGGGAGATGCCGTATTTACTGAAGTCGTCAGAGAAGCCAAAGAACGTGGTTATACCGAACCCGATCCACGAGATGATTTGAGTGGTAAGGATGTGGCGAGAAAAGCCCTTATCTTAGCACGTGAAATTGGGATGGAAATCGAAATGGAGGAGATTGAAGTAGAGAATATTTTGCCGCAAGCCTGTGTTGATGCGGTGACGGTGCCAGAATTTTTTGAAGCGTTGGAGGAAAATGAAGCTCATTTTTCTAATATGCGGGATGTTGCTGCAAAGGAAGGGAAAGTACTCCGATTTTTGGCGACTATCACCGAAGAGGGCGCAAAGGTTTCTCTGAAATCAGTCGACAGCAGCAATCCTTTTTACGGTCTTTCGGGTAGCGACAACATGATTGTGTTCACCACTGAACGCTACAAGGAGCGTCCGCTTGTGGTGAAAGGGCCTGGTGCGGGTGCGGAAGTGACTGCTGCGGGGGTTTTTGCGGAGATTATCGCTATTAGTAATTATCTATCATAAACATTAACACAAAAAAAGATGGTCACAGCTTATGCCCCCGCTTCAATAGCCAATGTCAGTTGCGGATTCGATGTATTAGGATTGGCAGTCGATGCGCCAGGCGACGAAGTCAGCGTACAATTCAATGAGATTGGAGAAGTACGAATCGTAGAAATCACAGGAGATGAAGGAAAATTGCCTTTTGAAGTAGAACTCAATACAGCAAGCAAAGCAGTATTGTCTTTGGTACAACACCTCAACTATGAAAAAGGAATAGACATTATTATCCACAAAAAAATGCCTTTTGGCAGTGGCTTGGGATCAAGTGCTGCAAGTGCCGTAGCAGCCGTAGTCGCTGCAAATCATTTGATTGGGATGCCGTTAACCAAAAAAGAACTGCTCGACTTTGCGATAGACGGTGAAGCCGTTGCGAGTGGTGCCCGTCATGCCGACAATGTTGCGCCTTGCTTGTTGGGAGGCGTGGTATTGATTCGGAGTTATGCCCCCATAGACATCATCGAACTACCTGTACCTGATAGCCTTTACTGTACGGTCGTGCATCCTCATGTAGAGATTCTCACCAAAGCTGCTCGTGAAATCCTTCCGAAAGAGGTGAGCATGAAGACAGCGATTACCCAAACGGGAAATTTGGGTGGATTCATTGCAGGATTGTACCAAAATGATTTGGCATTGTTGGGGCGCAGCATGGTAGATGTGCTGGCGGAACCTTACCGTTCTTCCCTCATTCCAGGCTTTCAGAGTGTTCGCAATGCCGCTATGTATGCGGGCGCATTTGCTTTTGGAATTTCAGGTTCGGGTCCTTCCATGTTTGCGTTTTCAGACAACGAAAGTAAAGCACATCAAGTAGGTGATTTGATGGCGAAAACCTTGACAAACAAAGGGATTGACTGCAAAGTGTTTATCTCGAAAATCAATCAGAAGGGGGCTTCGGTGATGTGGTGAGGATGATTCATTAGATTTTTTTGAACCAATCTTCAGTAATTGTTATTTTTTCAATTAGTTCAGTTTTTACTCCCAATCCAAATTCTTTCAATTTTTCGCAAAGTAATTCTCCCTCAATTAAATCTATTGGGGGAGCACCATCTCTTGTGGCTTCTTTTATGGCATCTCTAGTAAACACACCTGTCGTGATGAATAAACCTTTATCAGCTCTACCCTGCATAGCCCCACGGAAATCTCTTATTTGACTTGAAGTAATGCTCCCTTTGTATCTTTTACATTGAAATATAACATGAAAACTTAAAAACCCGCTTATACGTACAATGCCTTTTCCGTCAATTCCACCATCTCCAACTTTACCTGTTACTTCAACTTGTGTAAACCCACTTTCTCGTAATAATCTCTGACACAGCCTTTCAAAAGCACTTGGATCAATATTTTGAAGAACATCCAGCAATTCTTCTTTCCATTCAATCTCTTCTTCTAAATCTTCTTCTATTTCATTTTCAACTTTTTTATGGTCTTTTAATGGCTTATTTTCAGATAATTTCTTTTTACTTGAGGCTCTAACGGCCCTAACTATTTCATTAGAAGTAAGATTTTTAATGTCTATTTCTGCATCAATTATTGCCCAGATACCCCTTGAAGAGTTATTAATTAAGCCATATTTTTTTAGGTATGTCCTTGCCCAAGCAAGCCTATATTCAATTTCTGTTTGCACTCCATTATCATCGTGAGGCATTTGAAGAATATCCTCACTCAACTCTATTATTTCATACACTTGCTCATTTATTTCTTCAATAGAGCCTGAGCCTCCAAGTTCTTTAAGTGCTTTTAAAGTCGGCATTAGTAATTTATCATATGAAGGAACAATATCATTCTTCTTCTTTCTCGGCATTTTATAGTTTGTTTTTCTTAATGAGCAAATTGATTGTTTTTAATGACCCAAATATCCTAAATGTTTTTAAATAATATTCAAATCTTAATACGGAATTTTCATCACCACCATTTCTTTTACAATCTCGACAAAATGTAAAAGAATTGGTTAATTTTATCCCTCCAATATGAACCTAACCAACGAACAACAAGCCATCATACACAGCACAGGCAATATCAAAATAAATGCTGTGGCGGGTTCGGGCAAAACGACAACGGTAATAGAATACGCCCGAAGTCGCCCGAAGCAAAGCCGTATTTTGTACTTAGCCTTCAACAAATCGGTCAAATTGGAGGCCATCCAAAAGTTTACCGACAAAGGACTCAACAACGTACAGGTCGAAACTGCCCATTCGCTTGCCTACCACCACATTGTCAAAAACAGCGGCTACAATATCAATGCCCCAGGCTACAAGACCCACGAAATCAAAGATTTGCTCGAAATCAAAGGCTACAAAGAAAAACATACCGAATACGTCATTGCCAATCACGTCCAACAATTTGTCAGTTATTTCTGCAATAGCACCGCCAAAAAAGTCAAAAATCTCAACTACTTAGATGTCATTGCTGAACCAAAAGCAAGGGTTTTTGTCCAAAACTTCTACGATGATATTCTGCAATACACACGCTTATTTTTGGCAAAAATGGAGCGAGGAGAAATAGACATTACCCACGATTTTTACCTCAAAAAATTTCAGTTATCGCAGCCCGTTCTACCCTACAATTACATTCTATTTGACGAAGGCCAAGACGCATCTTCTGCCATGCTCGAAGTATTTTTGAAGCAAAAAGGCACCAAGGTCATTGTGGGCGACACACATCAACAAATCTATGGATGGCGGTATGCCGTCAATTCTTTGGAAAAAGTGGATTATCCTTCCTTCAATCTGAGCAACAGTTTTCGATTTGAAGCAGATGTAGCGAGTTTGGCGGGTAAAATTCTGCAATGGAAAAAATACCTCACCAACTACCAAGATATTGATATCAAAGGAATTGGCAACAATGATGCAGTGAAAACACAGGCAACTTTGGCACGCAGCAATTTGGCTTTATTGGTCAAGGCAATCGAGTTGGCAGTAGAAGAAAAGGAAATCAAAAACTTGTACTTTGAAGGCAATATCAACAGTTATACTTACGCTGATGAAGGGGCTTCGATTTACGATGTGTTGAGTCTCTACAATGGTCGCCGCAAAGGGATTCGAGACAAACTGATTAAGAGCATGAACAGCATGTCGGAACTGGAAGATTACATCGAAAAAACGGAAGATAGGAGCATGAAAATGGTGGTGGATGTGGTCAAAAAATACCGTAATTCTTTGCCAACACACATTCAAACGATTAAGAATATGCACCTTGTGGATGAGGAAAAACACAATGCCGATATGGTTTTTTCGACCGTTCACCGCTGCAAAGGCATGGAATACGATGTGGTGACACTCGAAAACGATTTTTTGAACGAAGCGACTTTGTTGAAAATAATGAAAGAAAGCAAGGAAAGTGATTTACCGAAACAAAAACTATTGGAGGAAATCAACGTTTTGTATGTAGCTGTCACCCGTACCAAAAACCTCCTCCACATTCCCGAAGAATTGATGCCTCAAAGTAAGGTGAATGTGATTCAAAAGCCGTTATTTGTGGAGCGACCAAATATGTTTGAAACTTGGGATAAAGATTTGGAGTTCGGTAAAAAATGGAGTGCCAGAAGATCTCGAAGTAAAAGAAGTTGGGATAATGGAGAAATGGAAGACTAAGTAACGAATAAAAAACACTTTTCAATCAGAGTTTTCGGACTTTATTCTTTATTCATTGGGATTCTAATTTTGACCATTTCTAAGTTTTGAGAAATAAAAAAAATGGTCGTATCTTTAAGATTACTTAATATGTTCTGAAATATTAGCAACTTTTCAAAGTAAAACAATAAATGAAAAATTCGCAAAAAATGCTTAAATAAATTGCGGATAATTTAAAAATATGCTTTACCTTTGTTTTATCAGTTCAAAAAAATCATAAAAAATTGATGAACTCTTTTTTTAACATACTCATCACTTCTGTTATTGTGGTCATCGTTGTCGTCAGCGAACCATTTCAGGGGTAGGTATGTGAACCAAATTTGATAGAATTTAAAGTATTCATAACAGCCATCCCTGATTAACGAGGATGGCTTTTTTTTTAGCATGATTTTATACAATAGCGAATTTAAAAAAAATAGAATATTTACAAAACTGAACTTTAACCAAGAAAACGACAAACAACATGTACACTACCGACAAAAATTACGTTTTTCACAATGGTGCTTTTCTAAAAGCAAAAAACAATGGAGCAAGTTTTTATTCACAAGCACTGCATTATGGATATGCCGCTTTTGAAGGAATCAGAGCCTACGGCACCGAACATGGTATTGTACTTTTTAAGGCAAAAGAGCATTTCAAACGCTTTTTTCGCTCAGCAGAGGCATTGGATTTAGAAATCCCCTATTCGTACGAAGAGCTAATTGAAGCAAGTCACGAACTCCTGCACCGCAACAACTTGACAGATGCCTATGTCCGACCTTTGGTATATGGAGGCGACCAAATGGGTTTGGTTCCGAGTCAAGAACCCAAAGTATTGATTGTGGCCTTCAAATGGAAAAAATATTACCATGCTCCACATCTGAACCTACACATTTCACCTTATCACCGATTGAAGCAACCTGCTTTTCACGGAGACGGGAAAATCAGTGGTTATTATGTCAATTCGATTTTGGCCACTCGAAAAGCAAAAGCAGCAGGCTATGACGAAGCATTGATGTTAGACGATGAAGGTTACATTGCACAAGGACCCAGTTCCAATTTTTTCTTTGAAAAAAACGACAAACTCTATACCCCCGAGAAAGGCAATATTCTACCAGGGATTACCCGAAAAACCATTATTCAATTGGCAAAAGAAATTGGCATTGAAGTAGTAGAAGGAAAATTCAAACCAGAAGAATTGGAGGGGGTGAAAGGAGCCTTTCTGACAGGAACAGCTGTTGAAGTTGTACCTATTCAATCTATTGAAGGAAATAAAATGACAGAAGATTTTGACCACACCATGGGTAAAATGTTGGCAAACAATTACCGAAAATTGGTCAATATGCAAGAGCCAGAGATTATCTATTTTTAAAATATTATGAAATGGCGAAATTGTAGCACTACCATGTAGGGTAAATTCAAGTAATCAACAAAACCTAAAATATTAAAACACCAACACCTCAAAACACCAACACAAAAAAAATATGCAACTGAACAAATACAGCAAACGAATCACACAAGATGAAGGACAACCCGCAGCACAAGCCATGCTTTACGGTATTGGCTTGACGGAAGAGGACATGAAGAAAGCACAAGTCGGAATCGTCAGCACAGGTTATGAGGGAAATACCTGCAATATGCACCTCAATGATTTGGCGAAAGAAGTGAAAAAAGGCGTGGTATCGAGTGATTTAGTAGGGTTGATTTTTCACAGTATTGGCGTAAGTGATGGGATTTCGATGGGAACAGATGGGATGCACTATTCTCTTCCTTCGAGAGATATTATTGCAGATTCAATTGAAGTGGTGGTAAATGCACAGTGGTATGATGGTTTGATTGCAGTAGTAGGTTGCGACAAAAATATGCCAGGTTCGGTGATGGCAATGGGACGCATCAATCGCCCGTCCATCATGGTCTATGGAGGTACGATTCACTCTGGAAAGTGGAAAACCCGCACATTAGACATTGTGTCGGCTTTTGAAGCTTTGGGTGAAAAATTTGCAGATACAATTACCCCCGAAGACTTCAAAGGGGTGATCCAAAATGCTTGTCCAGGTGCAGGAGCATGTGGCGGAATGTACACCGCCAATACGATGAGTTCGGCAATTGAAGCCTTGGGAATGAGCCTTCCATATAGTTCCTCCAATCCTGCTTTGAGTATCGAAAAACAAAAAGAATGTTTGGATGCGGGGGCTGCCATGCGTTTGTTGCTCGAAAGAGACATCAAACCGAGCGACATTATGACCTTTGAAGCCTTTGAAAATGCGCTGACAATGGTAATGGTTTTAGGTGGCTCGACCAATGCGGTTTTACACCTTATCGCAATGGCAAAATCTGCAAATATTCCTCTGACAATCAAAGATGTGCAGCGAATCAGTGACAAAACACCTTATTTGGCAGATTTGAAGCCAAGCGGTAAATATTTGATGGAGGATTTGCACCTAATTGGAGGAGTACCTGCGGTGATGAAAATGTTGTTGAAGGAAGGATATTTACACGGTGATTGTTTGACCGTGACAGGCAAAACTTTGGCAGAAAACGTGGCGGATTTACCTGATTTCCCTGCAAATCAAGACATCATTCACGCTTTTGACAACCCATTGAAACCATCTGGACACCTGCAAATCTTGTATGGTAACTTGGCTGAAGGTGGTTCAGTGGCGAAAATCACAGGTAAAGAAGGCGAAAAATTTGAAGGAACTGCAAAGGTGTATGACTGTGAGGAAGATGCGATTGAAGGGATTCAAGCTGGCGAGGTGAAAAAGGGCAATGTGATTGTGATTCGTTTTGAAGGACCTAAAGGTTCTCCAGGTATGCCCGAAATGTTGAAACCAACTGCTGCAATTATGGGTGCTGGTCTTGGTAAAGATGTGGCATTGATTACAGATGGTCGTTTTTCGGGAGGCACACATGGTTTTGTGGTAGGACACATCACTCCCGAAGCGCATATTGGTGGTTTGTTGGGTTTACTGAAAGATGGCGACAAAATCACGATTGATGCGGTGAACAATGTCATTGAAGCCCATTTGTCGGATGAAGAAATTGCAGCAAGAAAAGCGAATTGGCAGCAGCCTGAACCAAATGTGAAACATGGGATTTTATATAAATATTACAAACTCGTTTCGTCTGCATCAGAGGGATGTGTGACAGATGGGGAGTGAGGAAAATTTAAAATGCAAATGTAAAACTCAAACACCCCAACACTTTAGAACACTAAAACAAAAAAAAACATTTAAAAATAAACGGCATGAAGCAATTAACAAATAAAGATAAGAAACAAACAACTGCTTCAAAAAAATTGGCAGTTGGAAAAGAACCTCAACCAAAGCAGAAAAAAATCGTTTCAGGCGCAGAGGCCTTGATTTTATGCTTGATTGAAGAAGGAGTAGATGTCATGTTTGGCTATCCTGGAGGTGCCATCATGCCTGTTTACGATGCCTTGTACCATTATCAAGAACAAATTTTGCACGTTTTGGTGCGACACGAGCAGGGAGCTTCTCATGCAGCAGAAGGTTATGCCCGTATCAAACACAAGCCGGGCGTATGTTTGGTGACTTCTGGGCCAGGAGCTACCAATTTGGTGACAGGTTTGGCGGATGCACTCATGGATTCCACGCCACTTGTATGTATTAGTGGACAAGTATCTAAAGATTTGTTAGGTACAGATGCTTTTCAAGAAACAGATGTAGTAGGTGTGACGATGCCTGTCACCAAATGGAGCTATCAAATCACCAAGGCTTCAGAAATTCCAGAAGTGATGGCAAAGGCTTTTTACATTGCGAGTACAGGCCGCCCAGGCCCCGTAATGATTGATATAACCAAAAATGCTCAGTTGGAAACTTTGGAATTTGAATACAACAAAGCTCCAAAAATCAAGACCTATTGGCCCAAACCCAAAGCAAAACTGTCGCATTTGGAAGCAGCTGCAAAACTCATCAACGAATGTAAGCGACCTTATTTGTTGGCGGGACAAGGTGTGTTGATTTCAGGCGCACAAAAAGAATTGAAGACATTTATCGAAAAAGCAGGTATTCCAACAGCTTGCACACTTCAAGGGCTTTCTTGTTTGGACACTGATCACCCTCTCAATGTAGGAATGCCAGGAATGCATGGTAATTATGGCCCCAATTTATTGAGTGCCGAATGTGATGTGTTGATTGCCATAGGAATGAGGTTTGACGATCGAATCACAGGCGATGTTAGCCGTTTTGCGACACAAGCAAAGGTGATACACATCGAAATTGACCCATCTGAGATTGACAAAAATGTGAAGACAACAGTGGCTATCAATGCCGATGCCAAAGATGCGCTCGAAAAATTGATTCCTCTGATTCACAAACAAAAACATCCTGAATGGTTAGCGAAGTACCATGAATGTGATCGAATCGAATACGAGAAAGTCATCAAAAACTGCTTGTATCCAACCGAAGGAGGTATCAAAATGGGTGAAGTAATCCGCCGTATTTCCGAAAAAACGAAAGGAGAAGCCATCATTGTTCCCGATGTTGGACAACATCAAATGGCGACTGCTCGCTACTACAAATACACCAAAACCGACGGGTGGGCAACTTCTGGCGGCTTAGGTACAATGGGTTATGCACTGCCTGCGTCTTTGGGCTGCAAATTTGCGGACAAAGATAGAGAGGTCATTGCCATCATTGGAGATGGTTGTTTTCAAATGACTATTCAAGAACTCGGAACGATTCACCAATCAGGTCTGCCAGTCAAAATCGTTATTTTGAACAATGGATATTTAGGAATGGTGCGTCAATGGCAACAATTGTTTTTTGAAAACCGATATTCTTTTGTCGAACTGCAAAACCCTGATTTCATTGCAATTACCAAAGGTTTTGGCATTGAAGCCAAAAAGGTGACACAAAGAGAAGATTTAGATGCAGCTCTTCAAGAAATGTTGGACAGTAAAGAATCGTTCTTGTTGGAAGTTGTGGTCGAAAAAGAGGAAAATGTATTTCCAATGGTACCTTCTGGTAAGGCAGTTTTTGAAATCATATTGGAGAGACCGCAATAAAATTCAAAAGTTCATGGGAAATTTTGGTGGCAGGAGACTTTTGAAGTTTATTCTTAAAAATAAAAAGTATTTGAAAATCAGTTTTTTATTAAAAGAAAACTTCAAAAATCTTAGTCATTCCACTAAAAACATAGATGAACCATCAACTTCAAAATTATATTTGGATTTGATACTTGAAATTTGTACTTTCTCAATATCCTATTATCCAATATCTAAATATCCATTTTAAAATGAAAAATATATATACCATCACGGCTTATACAGAAAACACAGTTGGTTTATTAAGCCGTATCACTGCAATTTTTACCCGCCGCCACATCAGCATCCAAACCCTAAACGTCTCAGAAACAGAGAAAAAAGGTGTTTTTCGTTTCACCATAGTTGTTCGTGAAACAGAAGATATGGTAAACAAAGTGGTGAAACAAATTCGCAAAATTATAGAGGTCATTCATGCAGATTTCCACACAGACAACATGCTCGTTTCTACGCAATTAGGTCTATTCAAAATAGAAATGATTGAAGAACAATATGCCAACAATGTGCGGATGCTGGCTGCAAAATATGCTGCAAGAGAATTGGCACGTTCTGGTAACATGATTGTCTTCGAAAAAACAGGCAACCGAGAAGCGTTGGAGGCATTTTTGGGAGAACTCAGCAGCTTTGGTGAGGTAGAATATGCACGTTCTGGGCGAGTAGCCTTAACAGTGAGAAGTATTCCACTTCGAGAAATCATACCACAATTGCCAACCATGAACAACTACGAAGAAGATTACAGCATGGAACACCATGAACAACTGGAGGATTTTGTGGCAAAAATAAATGGCAATCATTAATAAAAACAACTAATATGATCACCATACGAGCCTTTGAATTATCGGATGCTCAGGCAGTAGCCGATATTTACAATGAGCATACTTTGGCTTATACGGCTACAATGGATGCTGTTCGGCGAACTACAGAAGATATTGAAGGTTGGTACCACAAATTTGGTGAACGAGAATTGATGAAAGTAGCAGAAGTAGAGGGAAAAGTAGTGGGATGGGGCATTATCAAAAAATATAGTGACCGAGTGGGCTATCGAACAACCTGTGAAACAGCTGTTTACTTCAAAAATAGTGAAATAGGAAAAGGTTATGGTACGAAGATGAAAAAGCTAATTATCGAAATTTGCAAAGAATTGAAATACCATCATTTAGTCGCTAAAATCTGGTCAACGAATACCGCAAGCATCGAATACAATCTAAAGCTTGGTTATGAGATGGTCGGTACACAAAAAGAGGTCGGCTATTTGAATGGTAAATGGATAGATGTCACCATTATGCAGTTGATATTGAAGGATGTAAAGCCTGTGGAAAATGAGTTCTGAACCGTAGATTTTTGGGGTTGGTGCAGATTTCGCAGATGCTTTTTTGATTCAATTGAACACAGAGGCACTGAGACACAGATTTTTTTGAAAAGAACAATTTAACAATACTAACATTAACAACAATTTAGCAATTCAACAATAATAACAATTTTTAAAAATGGCTAAAATTAACTTTGGTGGAACGGTAGAAAACGTTGTCACCCGTGAAGAATTTCCTTTAGAGAAAGCACGAGAAGTGCTAAAAGATGAAGTTATTGCAATTATTGGTTATGGAGTTCAAGGACCTGCACAGGCTTTGAACTTGCGAGACAATGGCTTCAATGTAATCGTTGGACAACGAAAAGGGTCTAAAACTTGGGACAAAGCTTTGGCCGACGGCTGGGTAGAAGGCGAAACTTTGTTTGAAATTGAAGAGGCTTGCCGGCAAGGTACAGTGATTCAAAGTCTCTTGTCAGATGCTGGTCAAATCGCTGTTTGGCCTACAATGAAGCCCTACTTGACTCCAGGCAAAGCCTTGTACTTTTCACACGGTTTTGCGATTACTTACAAAGACCAAACAGGCGTTGAAGCTCCTGAAGGTGTGGATGTTATCTTGGTTGCCCCAAAAGGTTCGGGTACGAGTGTGCGCCGTTTGTTTGTGGCTGGTCAAGGTATCAATTCGAGCTTTGCGATTCACCAAGATGCGACTGGCAGAGCTTATGAGAGGGTAATTGCACTGGGTATTGGCGTTGGTTCTGGTTACTTGTTTGAAACGACTTTCAAAAAAGAGGTGACGAGTGATTTGGTAGGCGAAAGGGGTGTTTTGATGGGTGCTGTTGCAGGTATCATGGAAGCACAATACAATGAACTCCGCAAAAATGGACATTCTCCAAGTGAGGCTTTCAATGAAACAGTTGAGGAATTGACCCAAAGTTTGATTCGTTTGGTGGGTGAAAATGGCATGGATTGGATGTATGCCAACTGCTCAACTACGGCTCAACGGGGTGCTTTGGATTGGAAAGACCGTTTCCGTGATGCGACTGCTCCTGTGTTCAAGGCTTTGTACGAAAGTGTGGCTTCTGGTAATGAAGCGAAGATTACCATTGAAGCAAACAGCAAAGCGGACTACCGTGAAAAACTGCAAGTGGAATTGGATGAAATTCACAATTCTGAAATGTGGACAGCTGGTCGTGCGGTTCGTTCTTTGCGCCCTGAGCGTCAGGAAGAAACGGTGGCGTAAGTTGGATATTCGATATTCTTGAAATAAAAAAGCCCCAATGGTAAAATACCGTTGGGGCTTTTTGTTTTTCTACTTCAATCCTTACCTTTACCAATTAGAAGAAAAACAATACAATGTCCACATCCAACAAACAACCACAATTCCACACCCTCAAAATCTCAAATATCGCCCAAGAAAACCGGCACGCAATTTCGGTTTATTTTGAGATTCCTGAACATTTACAAAGCATTTTTACCTACAAAGCAGGTCAATACATCACCTTGCGAATACGCATATTGGGACGGTTCATCTTGCGGTCATATTCCTTATCAAGTTGCTCGGCAACAGATAATTATTTTCGCATTTGCATCAAACGAAAAGTAGGCGGCTTGGTATCTGGTTTTTTGGTAGATACGCTGCGAAAAGGAGATGAACTGGAAGTTTTTCCGCCATTAGGAGATTTCAGTCCAAGCCAAACATTACAGCCGAAAAACTATTTTTTATATGCAGCAGGCAGCGGCATCACCCCCATTATTTCGATTTTGAAGTGTTTGTTAACACAAAATACAGCGCATAAAATCACATTATTCTATACCAACCGAAACCAACAACTGGCGATTTATTGGGATGAATTGCAGCAATTGCAGTATCAGTTTGGAGAAAAATTTGTCTTCTATCCCATTTTCACCAAAGCAACAAAAAACTGGAAAGGATTGCGAAATTTTTACAAACCAAGTGATTACACTACTTTTTTGCAGCAAAACTATGATGGACAATTGAAGGATTCCGAACATTTTATTTGTGGTCCTACTGCAATGATGCAAACCGTTGAAAGTGCATTGTTGAAAAATTTAGGAATTGACTTCAATCAAATCCACGTTGAATACTTTGATATGAGTAAACAAGCCCAAGAAATGGCTGCTCACCGCAAACACTTGGAAAATGCTGCTGAAAAACTTAACATTCCTGCAAAAATCAGTTTGGATGATGAGGAAGTAATCCCTGCAATGGTCGTTTTGAATGGACAACCTCATCATGTGCCGATTCAAAAAAGAGAAACCATTTTGGCCGCTTGTTTGAAACAAGATTTGGATGTGCCTTTTATGTGTGAATCAGGTGTTTGTACGACTTGTAGGGCTTCCTTATTAGAAGGACAAGTGGACATGAAGGTAGATTATGCGCTGACCGAAAGCGAAATAAAAGAAGGGTATATTTTGACTTGTCAAGCCATACCCGTTTCTACAAGTGTTTCGGTGAATTTTGATATATGAAATGAAGGCTTTTGAAGTTTATACCTGAAAATCACTTATTTTTGAGAATAAATCTTCAAAAGTCCTGCTAAACATTTCACTTAAATGATTAAAATTTCAATCAAATGATAGAACTACCTGATTTTAACAAACTCTGGAATTACAGCAATCCGCAAGAAACGGAAGCCAAATTTCGTGAGCTTATTCCACAAGCAGAGGCTGCAAAAAATGAGGCTTACGAGGCTGAGTTGCTTACCCAAATCGCTCGCACACAAGGTTTACAGCGTAAATTTGAAGCAGCGCATTTGACCTTAGATGGTATTGAAGCATGGCTGCAAAACCATGGAGAGGAACACAGGGTAAAAATTCGTTATTTACTCGAAAGAGGGAGGGTTTTCAACTCTTCAAACCAACCAGAAAAAGCAATTCCTTTGTTTACCGAAGCATGGCAATTGGCAGAATCGGTTGCAGAAGATTATTATGCTGTAGATGCACTGCACATGATTGCTTTTGCAGAAATTGCTCGCCCTGATGAAAAATTGAAGTGGGAAGAAAAAGCAATGGCATTGGCTGAAAAATCGCAGGACAAAAGAACAAAACTTTGGTTGGGTTCGCTCTACAACAACATGGGTTGGTCTTACCACGATAAAAAAGCGTATGAAAAGGCATTGAGCTTATTTGAAAAAGCATTGGAGTGGCAACAAGAATATGGAAATGAGCGAAGTGTAGGTATTGCCAAATGGTGTATTGCGAGAGCTTACCGTTCTTTGGGGCGTGTGGAAGATGCACTACAATTGCAGCAAAAGGCATTGGCAAAATCGAAGGGTGTGGATTCATCGGGTTATATTTGGGAGGAAATTGCAGAATGTTACTGGACATTGCAGCAAAAAGAGAAAGCAAAGCCTTATTTTAAATTAGCTTACGACAAACTTTCACAAGACCCGTGGATGATGGCGAACGAAAAGGCAAGAATGGAAAGGATGAAGGAATTGGCAGAAAAATTAATATAACAACATGGGACCTCTTAAAGGAATCAAAATCATTGAAATGGGTGGACTTGGGCCAGGCCCTTTCGCAGGAATGTTGCTGGCCGATATGGGAGCAGAAGTGATTTTAGTAGAACGAAAAATCGACCCCAAAATGAGGCGAATGCCTGATTGCAGCCGTAGAGGGAAACGCTCTATTGCCTTGAATCTCAAAGACCCAAAAGGTATCGAAACTTTGCTGCAACTGGTGGAGAAAGCCGATGTATTGTTTGAAGGCTTTCGTCCTGGAGTGATGGAGCGTTTGGGAATTGGACCTGATGTATGTATGTCGAGAAATCCTAAATTGGTCTATGGACGCATGACAGGTTGGGGACAAACGGGCCCGTTGGCGCAGGCTGCTGGGCATGATATCAATTATATTTCGCTCACAGGTGCGCTGTTTGCAACTGGTCGAGCGCACGAAAAACCCGTGCCTCCGCTTAATTTGGTGGGTGATTATGGGGGAGGTGGAATGTTTTTGGTGATGGGTATTTTGGCAGCACTCCTTGAAGTACAAAAATCAGGCAAGGGTCAAGTTATAGATGCTGCAATGACCGATGGTTCGGCGGTCTTGATGGCGATGTTCAACTCGCTTCATGCCATGGGAATGTGGTCGCCTAAAAGGGGAGTTAATTTACTCGATTCGGGTGCACCTTTCTATGATACATATGAAACAAAAGATGGAAAACATATTTCGATAGGCTCACTTGAACCCCAATTTTATGCACTACTCATGGAGAAAGCCAAACTCGACCCTGCAATTTTTGGCGCACAGATGAATAGGAAAAATTGGCCTTCAATGAAAGAACAGTTGGAGGTGGTTTTCAAAGCAAAAACAAGGGATGAATGGTGTGAAATCATGGAGGGTACAGATGTTTGTTTTGCACCTGTGCTGGATTTTATGGAAGCCCAACAACATCCTCACAATGTGGAGCGCAATACTTATATTGATGTAAATGGAATGATGCAACCTGCTCCTGCTCCAAGATTTAGCCGAACCCATTCAGAGGTACAATCGGGTGCCCCTGCTTCGGGAGAACATACGGAGGAGATTTTGAAGGAGTGGGGGATTGAATAATCAGGCTTATTTTACCCATTGGCTGTTTGAAAAATTGATTCGGTAAAGAATGTATTTTCTTGAAAATTTTTATTTTGCTTCAATTAAATTGATTATCAGATAGTTAAGCCTGTTTCTCTTACAGTCAATTCAATCATTTTTTAATTTTCTTCAAAAAAAATACTCACGATGGAACTATATCCGCCCTCTTGCAGTTTATCAACACGTATTACACAAACAACAACCTAAAAAACATAAAACAATCAAACATGATCTTATTTCCTCAACATATCGTATGCCTCAAAAACGAACTACCCCAACCGATAAAATCGGAAGCAGGGAGTTTTGTGGGCAGTGATAATGGAGGAAGAGATACAAGTATAGGTGGGTTCAAACATCAACTCAATTGACAATCATACAATCAATTTGATGAACAAACACGACCCACTGAGCAAAAATAGCAAAGTGGGTTTTTTTGTGTCCACTAAAAACTAAAAGTCAATTGTTTAACCTTTAAAAACAAAAACAATCATGATTCACGTTCGATACAATGGTCAATCTTACGATATCAATCGTCAAAACCTTAACCTAAACGGCAACTTATCGACTACTGCAATCAAACAAGCTGTTGCTCAATACCTTGAAGTAGGTGCAGATAAACTGCAAGGTTATGTAGTAGATTTTCGACCCAGCGGTGATATCATCGTCCGACCTGAAGCCGTGTATGGATAGTATTGGGAAGTGAGAGGAGAGAATTGGGAAGTCAGATTTCTAAATCCCCTAACCATACAACTATACAACCATGCAAAAATATTTAGTAATCATCAATATAGGTATTGGCAACCCCATAAAACTAACCTTGGCAATAATGGAAGAAAATCATGGAAAAGCACAGCCAATACCTTTTTTAGAAAAAATAACAATAAATGAGGCTTAGATTTTGAACACCTCATAACAACGAGTTCTTTGAATACAAAAGATAAAATTAAAAAACAACATCGCACCCCAATCGTCAAAGCTTACATACTTTTTGACTGAAAATCAAGGTGTCGCAGGTTCGAATCCTGCCAACTCCACCATTTGTTAAAAACTTTGCCAACAGCTTATAGCTTTGGTAATAGCTGAAGTATAAATTAAGGTATGGAGTTGTAGCTCAGCAGGTAGAGCACTTAGTAAAACCGCTTTTACAACTTGTGCGAGACGTTGTTTTTTCCAAGATATTTTACCGCATCCCAACAGTCAAAGCTTACATACTAGCTCAATTGGTAGAGCAATGGATTGAAGATCCGTTTGTCGCAGGTTCGATCCCTGCGTATGACACGAACGCTTTTACGACTTATGCGGTAATTTTTATCAAATATACAGTAACACATTTATCAATATAAAGATGTAAAGACGTTTTAGTAAAACGTCTCTACTTCAAAATAAAAACGGCTTCGCACCCTCACCGTCAAAGCTTACATACTGTTTCGACTTTTAATCGAGAGGTCGTAGGTTCGATTCCTACCAGTTCCACAAAAAGTAAGAAAGGCGCATCCTCGTTTTCTCCTTGTAGGGAAAACACATAACAAAACCCTACAAGCCAGCGACAGGATACGTCATCAATGAAAAAGGGACTGTAGCTCAGTGGTAGAGCACTTAGTAACAACGCTTTAACAACTTGTGCGAAAGGCTGTTTTTTTCAAAAATATGACAAATAGCATAGTGCGAAACCGTCTGCCGTTTTTCGTCAGTCGTCCATCGTAAAAAAGGGTTCTTGTGGTAGCCAGGACATCCTGCCTGACTGTCTATCAGGCGACACGGGTTCGAATCCCGTAGGACCCGCTAAGTAAATCGATAATCCATTTTATAACCATACAAAAAAACACTTTAACACACTAAAACACCAACACCCTAACACAACAAAAAAGATAGCGGGGTAGAGCAGCGGCAGTTCGTTTGTCTCATAAGCAAAAGGTCGTGGGTTCGAGTCCCACCTCCGCTACCAATTGAAGAAAATAAATTATTGTATCCCAACATGTAAAGCATACATACTTGCCAAACTGGTATAGGCGACGGACTGCAAATCTGTTGAACGAAAGTTCATTGTGGGTTCGAATCCCACGTAACAACACACGCTTTTCTGACTTATACAATGATTTTATTTTAATGACTAGTTATTAGATACAGAACGTAACTATAAACACACAAATACAATTATCAACCTAAACACAAAAAAAATAGTGGAGTAGCGCAGCTGGTTAGCGCATCTGGTCTGGACCCAGAGGGCCGTAGGTTCGAATCCTATCTCTGCTACAATAATAACATTCATCACTACAAAATCATTTGACTATGAAAACATTACTACTTCAACTTTGGGAAAAATTCAAAGCACTGCTTGCATCCCACCCCAAAGGTGAATTCAAAGAATGGGAAGCAGGACACAAAGAAAAAGAGGCTTACAAACAAGAACGAGCCAAATGGAAAGCATTGCAGCAAATCAATATGCTTTTATAAAATTTAGATGGTAAGCAAGAGCAAAGGGGCAAGAAGTAAGAAATTTGTCTTACCTCCTGCTTCCTACATCTTGCCTCCTAAAAACCTTCAATCATGAACACACAAAATTTACAAAAACAGTTTGCCCGAATTGGAGCAAACCTTCAAATAGATGTCCAAAAGGAGAAAGGTGTAGAATCTTCTTTTACGCTTGACATTGTAGAAAATACCCGAAAGGAATATTTCAAACTGCAAGTCGTTCAGGCAGAAAAGGACAAAGAATTGGTGATTTATGCCACTGATATTCAGCCCAAACTGCGACACTTGATTTTGGTAGGAGTCAATGAAAACACTAACATCAATCCAAAAGACAACGATGTTCAGAAATTTCTTTGCGGACACGATGAGCGTCATTGGTTTGCAGCTTCGGTAAGCAATAATATTACCAAAGTACATCAAGCAATGGACGGCCTCAAACCTGCAATGGTAACGCAAGCATTGAAGCGAAAAGGGGTGAAACTCCAAAATCGCAACAAGCGACATAACAAAGCATTTATTCGACAAGGTGAATGGTTTTTCATTCCACAGCCTAAGATGGTGCTGCGAAAAGAAGAAACATTTATGGTTTTGAAAAATGAACCTTTGAGACGTGCAGGGGGTGGAAAACCACACATCATTCAAGAGGTTTTCCGAACTGGTGGAACACAAGTCTATGTTTGTTACAAATTTCGAGAAGGTTTGCTTGAAAAAGAATACCGAGCCTACCTGCAAACCAATCCAGAGGCAAAGAAATGGAGTTGGACAGTAATGCGTAGAAATCCAGGTGTTTATGCTCGTGGAACGGTCAAACACCTTGACCACGCTACAATTTACCTTCCATGTTGGCATCAAGTTGCCATGAATACGGAGGCACGTTCTGGAAGTTTGGCTTTCTTGGATTAGTCCTGATAAAACTTTGACAATGGCTCAGGCTTTGTCAATAGTTGAAGAAACAATAACCAAAAACATCGCGCCCCAACGCTGCAAAGCATACATACTAGCTCAACTGGTTAGAGCGTCAGAATTGGGTTCTGAAGGTTACAGGTTCAATCCCTGTGTTTAACAACACGGCTTTACCAACTTGCGTGATGTTTTTCTTTTATCATAAATTTATCAGATAACCCTGATAAATGCACAGATACGTAGAGACGTTTTAGTAAAACGTCTCTACAAACACAACAAAATAGGTGAGTAGCTCAGTCGGTTCAGAGCAACGTCTTTACACGGCGAAGGTCATAGGTTCGAATCCTATCTTGCCTACCATGTTTTAGAACTTTGGCAACAGTTTTCAACTTTGCCAACAGTTAAAAACAATCAAAAAAGCAGGTATAGCATATCGGTAATGTGAAGGTCTTCCACACCTAGGAGGAGAGTTCGATTCTCTCTACCTGCTCCAATTTTTAGTAGTAACTGCTGACAAGGTTTGCAACCGTTGTCAAAGTTTTGAAGGAATGCTCCTGTGGGCAAATGGTTAAGCCACTGCACTTTCTATGCAGTTATTGCGGGTTCGAGTCCCGTCGGGAGTTCAAGATTAGATATTAAGATATTGGCGTTTAAATATCTCAATATCCAATTTCAAGGGTGTATAACTCAGATGGCTAGAGTAGCTGACTTTTAATCAGCGAGTCGTAGGTTCGAGCCCTACTACGCCCACAAAATCAAGGAAATAGTCGCATCCCAACCGATAAAGCATACATACTACAGGGCGGTAGTAGGACAATTGGAGAGTCCGTTCCAAGTATTTGGAAAGATTGTGGGTTCGAATCCCATCTACTGATAAGTGTCACACGCTTTACCCACTTATGCGACTTATTTTTATAAAATTGAATTTGAACCTTGAATTTGAATTTTCAAAAAATGCTCTGGTAGCCCAATCGGCAGAGGCATACGGCTTAGACCCGTACCAGTGTGGGTTCGAATCCCACTCAGAGTACTGATTTTGTGAATAGTTGAATGGTGATTAGTGAATGGTTTTGAAAAAGCTAGTCATCAATCGCCAACTACAAAAAATAGGTAAGTAGCACAGTTTTGGTTAGCGCATCGCTCTGATAAGGCGAAGGTCATTGGTTCGAGTCCAATCTTACCTACTTCATATCCGATTCAGACTACAAAAGTTTCCAAAACTTTTGTAGTCTAATTTGAAGTGCTTAAAATTGGCTCGTAGCTTAATCGGCAGAGCAGCTGACTCTTAATCAGCGGGTTGTAGGTTCGAATCCTACCGAGCTAACTAAATCACAATAGTTTCCAAAAATTTTGAAAACTATTGTAATCTTCTGATAAACCAAAAAAACTATCATCCATGTTCAACTTCTTCAAAAATAAAGACAAAGCGACGGCATCCACTGCAATGGCTGACAACAGTCTTGAAGCACAATTGAATCAAGTAGATGTCTGTTTTGTGATTGACACAACGGGAAGCATGGGCGGTTTTATCAATGCAGCCAAAGCGCAGTTATTGAAGGTGTTGGAACGATTGTCGGCAAACAACGACATTAATCTGCAAATTGGTTTGGTTGAATATCGAGACCATCCGCCACAAGACAAAAGTTTTGTGACCCGTATTTACCCATTGACTGCTGACTTGAAAAAGATGCAAATGAACATCAACAAATTGCAGCCAAGTGGCGGTGGAGATGCGCCCGAAGCGGTGTATCAAGGTGTTTTTGATGCCTGCAAAAAGATGCAATGGCGTACACACAGTTGCCGTTTTGCCCTTTTGGTTGGTGATGCTCCGCCTCACGCTTTTGCAGCTTGGCTGAAGGAGGTGACGGGTGGTGCGGAAAGTTTTGCGAGTCATGGAGATAGTTGGGCGAATCAGTGTCCAAGTGGTTTGGATGTGTATTCGGTGACAGCTGCTGCGGAGGAAAATCGGGTGAAAGTCTATGGCCTTGCCATGACCACACCTGCTGCTCAAGTGCCTTTTGAAGTGATGGCAAAAATGACGGGTGGCGAGTGTTTTTTGAACAATCGAGGGGATGGAGTGATTCAAAAGATTGAAGCGATATTGAAGGGTGAGTTTGACCACATTTATTTTGATCAAAAAGTTTTGGAAGTGCTGACTGCAATGGAAACGGATGATAATGATTTTGAAGTGGAAGGTTTGGCGGAGAGATTGGAGGTGGCGGTGAATGATGTGGTGGCTTCGGTTTCGAGGTTGGGGAAACGTGGTTTTCTTTCTTAGATAGTAAGATGTCACTTCAAACTCTTAGCAATACAACAATTTAACAATAAAACAATTTTTAAAGCAATGACACAGATGACTAAAAATGAACGAGATTTGCGATTGGATATGCTAAACAGTCTGTTGACTACACCTCACCGTGATTTGGGGAAAGTAGCAGAATTGCACAGCGATATGCTCGAATTAGATCCATTGTTTTACGGTCACTTGGCGGTTTGGTATCAATACAACGGCGATGTTCGTGACCACAAAGAAGTGTTCATTGCCAACTTGCTGACAAGTGATGAGTCCGTTTTTCGAGATGCAGGTTTTGCGCTGTTGCAAGAATTGCCGCCTTACCAAGTGGCGAGAGTGGTGGATTTTATGAAGAAATTCAACAACAAAGTGCCTCGTTCTGCTCGAACTGCGGTGAAATATTACCTGCGTAAGCGAGAAGGAAAAGACCAATTTTTCGATAAAACGGTCGTGCGTGGACGTAAGGCAATGAAGCAATTGTATGCGGGTCTGCACATCAAGCCTTCAAAGCGAGCCGATGCGATTTTGTTCAAGAACGACCCACCAAAGGGAAGTTTGCCCTACATGGTGAAGCAGTTGGCGAAGGCGCAATCTGCTACTGAACAAGCGCAAATGATTGTGGAATACAACATTCCTTATACAGTGGCGGTCGGTACGGTGAACAAGCTGACTCCTACGGTTTTGGTGGCTTTGATTGGGGTGATGTCGCCACAAGAGGTGATTAACAATTTGAAGTCATTGAAAACCAGAGGGGCGATGGAACACCCAGAAGTCAAGGCTTTGATTGATAGCAAATTGGAGGAGGCTGCAAAGTCGAATCGGGTTTCTGCTTTCAAGGCACGAGTGGCTTCTGATGCAACGAAAATGGATGCCGAAACTACCGAAAAGTTGGAGAACATCACCAACGAACAAATCAAGCGCAAGGGTAAGATTCTGAAGTCAACGGCTTTGTTTGTGGACAAGTCGGGTTCGATGGAAAGTGCGATTGAGATTGGTAAGCGTTTGGCTGCGATGATTTCGGGGATTAGTGAATCGGATTTGCATGTATATGCGTTTGATTCTATGCCTTATGAAGTCAAGGCTCGTGGCGAGGAATTGACCGACTGGGAAAAGGCGTTTCGTTTGATTCGAGCAGGTGGTTCTACGAGTATTGGCGCACCTTTGGAGGCTTTGAGAGTGAAAAAGATAAGAGTGGAACAAATCATTATCGTGACGGATGAGGGTGAGAATGCGGCTCCTTATTTCACTAAGACCTACGAAAAGTATATGCAAGAATTGAAGACGGATGCGAATGTGATTTTGGTGAAGGTCGGTCATGCGAGTGGCTATATCGAGAAGCAAATGAAAGCGAAGCAATTGCCTGTTGATACGTTTACTTTCGGTGGGGATTACTACTCATTGCCGAACTTGATTCCGTTTTTGAATCGTCCATCTCGTTTGGAATTGTTGATGGAGATTTTGGAAATGGAATTGCCTGAGCGTCCTGCTGCAACTGTTGGCAAGGCGTGAAGCCGTTGCCAAAGTTTTGCACCCAAAAAAACGCATAGTTGAATGTTGATTAGATAGTTTGTTAAAGACCCTCGAAGTCGGTTGGTTTTGGGGGTTATTTTTCAATTTGGAAGCAAGAAGTAAGAGGCGAGAAGCGAGACAAAAAATAAAAATATTGATATAACAGGAGAGTTGTCCGAGTGGTCTATGGAGTCTCACTGCTAATGAGATGCACGAGTAATTGTGTCGAGAGTTCGAATCTCTCACTCTCCGCTTTTTTATAATTTTGTATAGGTATAATGGTGAATTTTGAATGATTTAGTTCTTTGATTTTGAGGATTGAAAACCAAGGAATGGTTATATTTGTTTTCTTTTTTCAACAAAATTTTGAACACAATTATGGTACAAGCAGAATTATATCAATCTGTTCTACATAAGTTAAGTTTGATTCCAATAGATTATCTGCAACAGATAGATAATTATTTGACTGATATTCAGGAGGGAATTAAAAATAAAGAGAAAAACCGCAATGCTATTCTTCAATTAGCTGGGGCATGGTCAGATATGAGTGAAACGGACTTTGAAGACTATTTGAATATTGCTAAAGATTCAGGTAATGAGTTGTTTAATAGAGAAGTAGAGCTATGAAACAAGCAATATTAGATACAGATACGGTTTCTTATTATTTTCGTGACCATACAAAGGTAATTGAGAAAATTGATACATATTTGGTTGAGCATGGATTTGTTCATATAAGTGTAGTGACTTATTACGAAATAATGAACGGTTTGATGTATAAGGATGCAAGAAGACAACTGGCAAAATTTGAACGATTTGTGCGGTTAAACAATGTAATTCCTCTTACATTGACATCGGCAAAAGTGGCAGCAGGTATTTATGCGAATCTAAGAAAAACAGGAAAACCGATTGGGCATAATGATGTGATGATAGCAGGGATAGCTATTGATAATGATTTGGTATTGGTTCCCAAATAAAATTTGCTAATTCTGAGAGCCATCCTTCAATATTAAATGAAAATTAATGAAATTGTAGGTTCAAATAAAATCTGCAATAAATGATTCCAGCAACTCAAAAACTCTACAACGACCAAATCCTCACCGAAGCTGCAAAACGCTTTGGGAGCTCCATGCAGCAAACAAAAGACTTAGGCGGTTTTGAAAGTTTTGTGTATGAGATAGAACGAGGAGATGGACAGCAATTTATTATGAAAATTACCCACAGTGTTCGCCGAACGAAAGACTATCTGATGGGAGAATTGGAGTTTGTCAATTATTTGGCAGTCAATGGCGTACAAACACCTGCTGCGATTTCTTCTGTGAATGGAGAGTTGATTGAAATGATTGAAGCAAAGGAAGGTTATTTTTTGGCTTATACGTTTGAGAAAGCGGAGGGAAGGTTGATTGAAGTAAAGGATTGGAGTGCAGATTTGCTGCAAGAATGGGGCAGAGTTTTGGGACAAATGCACCGTTTGACCAAAGATTTCACGCCTTCAAAACCCAAATACAAACGACAGGAATGGTGGGAGGATGATATGTTTGCGAATCGAAGAAAATACATTCCTACGGATGCAAAACATGAAAAGGCATTGGAAGTGATGGATGTTTTGTTGGAGCAGATTGCTGCTTTGCCAACAGCGAAAGACGGTTATGGATTGATTCACGGTGACTTGCATCAGAGTAATTTTTTTATAAACGAGCAGAAGAAAATCATTCCTTTTGATTTTGATGACTGTGAGTATCATCACTTTATAAACGACATTGCGATTGTGATGTATCATTTACTGCAAAACAATAAGTTTGGTTTTTTGCAGAAAGACAAAAAGGAAAGTGCAGATTTCATTTTGACGAACTTGATGGAAGGGTATTTAAAAGAGAATACTTTAGATGATTTCTGGCTGCAAAAGTTACCGCTTTTTGTACGAAAAAGGCGTGCATTGTTTTTGTCTGTTTATCATTTGATTTGGAAAGGGAAAGAGTTGAACGAGAATGAGTTGGAATGGATGGAGAGGCTTCGGAGAGAGGTGGAGGAAGAGGATAAACTGTTTTTTTAGATTCTTTAGGTGCTATTGATGTTTGGGTGATGCTTTGAATGTCTGTTGGGGGAATAGGTGATTTCATTTTTATTTCAATTTACATTTTGATTGTTTCTGGGAATGCGGCGACGATGGTTGTGTCGCACTGGTCTGTAAAACCAGCACTCACAAGGTTTAGTAGGTTCGAGTCCTATCATTCCCACTATTTGGAAGCGAGATTAGAGAATCGGGAGAGAATATCTCACTTCCCACTTCTCTATTCTGTCTTCTAAAAAAAAAAGAAGGTGCCACAGGTTGGTCTGTAACTGGTCTTGAACACCAGGGTATCTTTACGGATAGGGGTTCGACTCCTCCACCTTCTGCAACAAAATCGTGACCCAACATTTTAGAGCTTACATACATTTAGTACGAGAGGAACAGTACCGTTTTGGGGTTGAAAAACTCAACTCAAAGGACGGGCGAGAAGGTTTGGGCGACAGAAGAGTCGGGAAGGTGGGCTTGAAGGTAGCCATCCTTTAAAGAACGTGTAATAACGCACCCGCAGAGAAGCCTCAAATTGATGCACGCTTCGCTCTGATAACTTGCACGATTTTTTTTTTAAGAAGTAGGAAGTATGACTTAAACACCTAAACACAAAAAAAAATGGAGGGATAGCTCAGATGGTAGAGCGTTTGTTTGAAGCACAAAAGGTGGTCGGCTCGGTACCGACTCTCTCCACAAAATCGGATATTGGATAATAGATATTTTTGAGTATCCAATATCCAATCTTGCCCTGTGGTGTAAATGGCTAACATACGAGCCTTTGAAGCTTGAGTTCAGAGTTCGATGCTCTGTGGGGCGACTTATAACAGCAACAGGAATTTTGGGTTTCGGAGGAATTGCTCATTTATAGTGGATAAAAGCAATTCTCGTTTGGAATTTTTATTCCTCCAAATCCACAAATTCTTGTTTAAAATTACCAAATCAAAATGGAAAAGGCATACAAAATAGCGGCTCTATCTGTGAAACAACGTTTTGCGGAGCATCAGCCTGAATACTTAGAGGTATTGAAGCGGATTCGGAAGGGGCAAGTAGTGGTGTTTTCGGGAGATTACGACCAAGCCGAAAAGGTGTTGGAAGTACTGAAAATTCCTACTGAGGTGAACCCTAACAAAAATGGATTGATGAAAGCCGATATTGCTTTTGTGAACTGTTCGGGTAAGTATGATGAAGTTTTGCTGAATAATATTGAAGCTTTTGTACGACAAGGTGGTTGGTTGGTGAGTTCTGATTGGGCTTTGGACAAGATTTTGGAAACGAAATTCGAGGGCATGGTACGTTGGAATCGGAAGAATACGGGGACGGAAGTGATTTCTGTTGAGCCTACTATGGACAGTCTTTGGTCGGATATTGTGGTGCTGGGGGCGGATCCTCAGTGGTGGTTGTGGGGAAGTCACCCGATTGAAGTTTTGAACCACGAAAAGGTGAAAATTGAAGCGGCAAGTCATGATTTGTTGGTCAAATACGATGCGCCTGTGGTGGCGGTTCGTTTTGATTGGGAGGAAGGGCATGTTTTCCATGCGATTGGTCACTTTTGGGCAAAAAATAGCCATGCGCCAACGGTTCGGCATACGGGACCTTCAAGGGATTTTTTGAAGGCAGGGATGAAACTGAGTGTGGATGGCATTGCACAAGTGGCTTCGGCTGCAAAGTTTGACTTGGATGAGGTGAATTTCGCCAATGTGCAAAGTGCAGCTACGGCTACAGAGTTGATGGCGCAGTTGTGTGTATTGGCAACAAAAGATAAGGTGAAATTGCAGGGAAAAGTGGGCTTGTTGGACACGGTAAAGGATTGGATAACGAGCTGATAATCTTTAATAATGAATAAATATTTCAACCCTTTCAAGGAACAATCTTTGAAGGGGTCTTATTTTTTTAAATGTGCTTTTTGCAGCACTATTTTCATTCTTCGTCTGTGACTGCTCCCGCCACTAACCTAACGGTATAGTGGGGGCATCATAGGCATATAGCCCTAAACTCTCCAGTCCGAGAGTCAATATGTTTATGGCTGCATTGTGGTCACGGTTTGCCGTAAAACCACACTCATTGCAGCTATGTGTTCTAACTGATAAGGCTTTCTTTACTGTTGCGCCACAACCACTACACTTCTGACTTGTGTACTGTGGCGCAATAGCTACGACTACCTTTCCAAGTTCCTTAGCCTTATTTTCCAAGATTACACGAAAGGAGTACCAACCTGCATTTGCAATAGATTTACTAAGTCCCGATTTCGCTTTTCTGCCGTTGCGAGTAAAATTACCTTCTTCGTCTTGCTTAGGCTTGGCTTTGCGAATCATGTTTTTAATAGCCAAATCTTCAATAGCTATCAAATCATAGTGTTTTAACAACCAATTCGCTACTTGATGATGAAACTCTTGCCGTTGCATTTTGACACGGTAATGCGCTTTCTGAACCGCTTTAAGTAGTTTGTAATATCTTGCGCTTCGTTTCTTAGCCTTGGATAACTTGCGCTGCACCTTAGCCAAATGCTTTTCTCGTTTTCGGTAAAACTTGGGTAGTGGTTCTGATAAACCGCCACTGGTATAAACAAAATCATTCAAACCCATGTCTATTCCTACTGAATGTGTTAGCAAGTCCTGTTTAGGCACTTCTTTAACAGCTTTTTCAAACTGAAAGGTGAAACAGGTAAACCACTTGCATCCATCCTTGATGATGGACATGGTTTTCACGACTGCTCCTTTGGGGAGTTCTCGGTGCCGTTTTATTTTGACAAAGCCTATTTTTGGAACAGGGATATGGTTATTCGCTTTTTCTTTACCGATTTTGCGATTCATGGTAGAAAAGTAACTTGGCATATTTCTGCCGTAATCGGTATAGTTCAAGCTATTCCACTGTCCTTTTTTCTTGTATTTAGGAAATCCTGTATCGGTGTTTCCCTCTTTCTTGGATTTAAAAAATGTAATGAGTGCTTTGTGTAGTCTTCTATTGGCGTCTTGCAGCACCATGGAATAAACATTCTTAAACCACGGCTTTTCTTCCTTTAGTTTAGGCAGTAGGTTTTGTTGTTCAATCATCGAAGGAAAGGTTTTGCTATCCTTGTACTGCTTCATCATTCCGCCTAAATGCCAATTCCAAACATACCGACTCATATTCATGTGGTTAGTCATCCTACTTTCTTGTTTTTGGGTAGGATAAATTCGGTATTTGTATGTTTTGGTGATTAGCATAAGATGGTGTAAATTTACATAAAATAGATGTTATTAAAAAATACATCCAATCACAAGGTCAATAATGACGTAGCTAAATTCCTCCCTCCACTAACCTTCGGTATAGTGGGGGAATCCTTTAGCTGTTTTGTTGAATTAATCATAAAAATACCTGGATGGGCTTCTTGAATAGAATAGGTGGTATCAGGCGTTTTCCAATGGATTTCTTTCATTTCCCATGAACCCATCAATGGATGGACTTGTTCTTTCGCTTTTGTAGAAAGTTCTGAAGTAGTTGGTATTGGAGTTTGATTGGTTTCGCTACAAGATGTTATCCAAAATGTGAGTATTAGGAGAAATACAGGTAAAATAGTGCGAGGCATTTGTATGTTGACTTTTGGTTAAAATACAATAGTATTCCTGTTAAAGAGAGGTGCTTTAAACTGCACTTAGTTGCAAGTAGGACTATTTTTTCTACATTAATTTGCGAATTATCAACACAAATGAAAAAAAAAACTACAATCATTCCTTAAACCACTTCTCCACTACCCTTTCCGCCATTTTACCATTTGGCGCAAATTCTGTTTTATCTTCCTGACTATGTGACAGATACGAAGGCCATTTCCACCACAAAATACCTCGACACCATTCCCTATTCTGCAATGCCTCCATGACTACTTGATAGCATCGGTGTTGATCTTCTTCCATATAGTTCGGTTTATCTCCCCATTCGTAGTGATGCGGATTGATCCAAGGTTTTTCGATACTTCTGAATCCAATTTCGGTGAAAGCCACCTTTTTATCGTATTTTTTGGCGACCGCTTCTATCCTACTCAAAGCCGTTTCAAAACCCTTTTGAAGTTCCTGTTTGCTCGGATTTTCTTGTTTGCTCAAAGGGTAATAACAATTGATGCCAATAAAGTCCACCGCATCCCAAATAACCGTATTTTCAAACTCCTCACCCCAATTTGCAGCATAGGTAACGGATCCATTGTAGAATTGCTTGATTTGATGAATCATGGTTCGCCATTTTTCGGGGTGCTTCAAAGTTGCTTTTGCAAACTCAACCCCGACACAAAGCACTTCAAAATCATGGATTTCTGCCAACATTGCATAGTGCAGCATCCAATGGTAATACCGTTCAAAAAAAATATCCCATTCTTCTTGTGTATTGAAGTCGACATCACCAGGCCAACTTCCTCTCACCCAAATTTGGGGCTTCAAAACAGTTGCCATGCCCAGTTTTTTGGATTGAAAAGCAGCGTGAACCACACTTTCATCATTCTCAGTACCTGGTCTTCGCCACAAACGCATATCCGTAGGCTGCAAGGAATTGGGGTTTCTAATACCTGAGTAGGGAACAATCGCAACAGTATTGCTACCCAATCGCCGCAAAGCCTTTAGTGCTTCTGTTGCTTGTTGCGAACCGTAGCCATCGTAGATATTGTAGCCTTCATGTGCAAAATTGAAGCCTTTGAAGTAAGGAAGAGTTTTTGTTTTTTTGACTTGTTGATTTTCTGTTATTTGAGGTAGATATTTTGTACTTAATTGGGTTAAAAATTCTAGCCATTCGATTTCTAATGGAGCTATTTCTTCTGCTCCAAACTGGACTTTGGCGTATTGCTTCAAAAAATCCGCTTTTCCCCAATGCTGCAATAAAAAGGCTGCAAACGCTCCAGACATTGCGCCCATCACCACAGGTGATTGTTGCTCAAAGACATCGTTTTGCAGCAAACTTTCCAGAGATAGCATATTGCCCGAAAGATGGAGTTTGCTTGCCCAATATTCGTAACCGTTTATTTGCCAATGATTAGAGAAATAGATACCCAAACCTGTTTCCAATGCTTTTGTTTTGGGTTCGCCTAATGAGTGCCGAAGTAATAGTTGGTTTTCTAACTGCAAAAAATTGTTATCATAAACTTCATTGAAGACAATGTGTGCGGTATTTGTTTGAAAATCAATCGAATTTTGGTCTGTATTTTGGATAGACAAACCTTTGATTTCGGCAGACGAATAGAGGTAGCAGTTGATTTTCTGCAATGTATTTTTTTGGCCTACAAAATTTTCTATCTGTTCAAAGGTGGTTTCCATTTCGATAATCAAACTATCTAACTTAGTAGCCTGAAAGACAGTATCTACGCACATGAATCGGTAATGTGTTGTTTCCTTCAATAATTGGGGTATGGGAATAACCGTAGTAGCTATTTTTTGGGGAATGAAACTGGAGCTGACACTGTTTTCAATTGAAGGAATGGATTGTTTATCGCTTTGACAACCTGTAAATGGAAGATGGATTAAAAATATAATAAAGACTATTGCTTTCATGAAGTTGGTCATTAAGAATTGACGTTGAAGAACAAAGTCAAAGTTAATACATCCCTTTCATTCATCAACATTTACTCAACTTATATCGAACTCAATTCTTTTGGATTTTTTTTGAACTTTTTTAAATGTTTGCTAATAGTAAAATGGACGGTTGCGCCTTCTCCAAGCACTGATGTCACCCATATTTTACCTCCATGCAATTCTACTACTTTTTTGCAATGTGCCAAACCTATGCCTGTGCTTCTTTCGTGTTGATGGCGGTTATTTAGCCGTTTATAAATGACAAAAATCTGTTCGTGGTGCTCAGAAGCGATTCCAATCCCATTATCGGACACAGAAAATTGCCAATGATCTTTTTCAGCATTGAAGCCAATGGTAATGCTAGGCGGAATATTGGGTTTCTGATATTTGAGCGCATTGCTGATGAGGTTTTGAAAGAGACTTCTCAGTTCGGTTTGATGCCCTTTGACAATCGGCAAGTTATCAAATGAAATAATGGCATTTTTCTTTTTTATGACCACAGAATAATCCACAACTATATCTCTCATTAAATCATTCAAATTGGTGAGTTTTGGATTAGAATATTTTCCGATGGTTGAATAGTTGAGTAAATCATTTATCAAACGCTCCATGTGTTTGGAAGATTCTTGTATATAATCAACGTAAGCATGTGCTTGTTCGCTAATATCACTTTCAAATTCTTCTTTCAGCAAATCTGAAAAAGCAAGAATATTGAGTAAAGGTTCTCTCAAATCATGGGAAGCAAGGCGTGCAAAATTTTCGAGTTGCATATTGCTTTCTATGTACTTTTGCAGTTCTTGATTTTTTTGGGCAATTTCCTGCTCGGCTTTTACTTTTTCGGTAGCATCATTGTAAACGGCGTTGATGCCATAAGGCTGATTGTTTTCGTCCTTCAAAATGATAGAGGTACCTTCTACAAACAAAAAACTACCATCTTTTCGGACTATTCTTCTCCTAAAAATGTCATAGGGAATTTTCCCTGTAATGAGTTTTTCGAACTGCTTCATTACTTCAGGCAAATCTTCGGGAGCGATGTAGTTGGCAAAACTAGTTCCGATAGGAGATATATCTGTGATGAAACCTGTAAGCTCATTGGATCGAGGAGAAGAATAGGTAATGATTCCATTCATATCGGTTTGTATGATGCCAAAATGATTGTTTTCTACCAGAGATTTGTACTTAGCTTCCGATTGTTTTAAGGCCTGTTCAACTTTTATTTCTTCTGTAATATCCCTTATAATATCACGTGAACCAATAAACTTCCCTTTTTCATCATATTTTGCCACTGCGCTTATCTCTACATAATAAATGCTACCGTCTGGTTTGGTAATTCGTTGTCGAAAGTTTTTTACAAAACCTTGTTCTTTTAACTGTTTGAGGAAGTGTTTGCTCCTTTCTTTATCATCACTACCTATGACTGAAGGAATAAAAAATGGCTCACCTTCTTTTATTCCAAGAAGCTTTGCCGCCACTTTGTTGTAATTGGTAATGTATCCTTTATTATCCCATTCAAGTATTGCTTCATAAACATTGTCAAACAGATCAGTCAGTGTTTTTTTAGATAGTGCCAATGCTTTTTGCTGTTCTCTAAGCAGTGTAATATCTTCACCAAAAATATAAGCACCTATATTTTCCCCTTCGTCATTGTAGGCTGGCGTATAGGTTATATTACAGTTTACATCTTTGCCTTCTTTGTTGGTATAGGCTAATTCATATTGAATAATTTCGCCCTCAAAAACTCTGTCAATCATAGATTTTACAATATTATTGAAGAGATCTGTTCCTAAAATACTCTTAATGTGTTTTCCTTTTAAATTATTGGCTGTTCTTCCAAACCATTCATTGTACCGTGAATTATTGATTTGATAGCAATAATTCCTATCTACATAAGCCAAACTAAAGGGCATTGCATCGGTGATATCCTTCAATTGAGCTTCCTGATTTTTTATCTTTTTTTCTTTTTCCTCCAACTCTTTTTGTTGGTATTCTTTCAATTGTTCATTGCTTTTCTCTAATTCTTGAATGGTGATATTGAGAAATTCTTCGGTAATACCCTTATCTTTTTGAAGTCGTTCAACAGCAAAACTTTTCCTCTTCCATTGTTTTTCCAGCTCTTGCAACTCTGCATTAATCTGGCTTTCAATAGAATCAGGAATGGAAAGTCCATTGAGTAAATCTCTTAAGCTTTTTAAAAAATCCATTTCTTTATTTTTCCTTCAAGGTTACTAAAGAACAGGTTTCATTGTGAAATTCACAAATATTTCGTTCATCAGCACTCCCAATTTCACCATAAGACATATATCCGACCATGGGTTTTTTCCAGATGTTATAAATTCCCTCAACTTCATCATCAAACATAGGCCCGAATGAATATTGTCTTCCTGCACATGAAGTCATAATTAAGGCATCAACTTGTGCTACTTCTTTCGAAAATTTTTGATATTCTTCAATAGTTTTATCAACTACTTGAAAATTGGGTGTAGGACAAAATTTAAAGATATCTCCTTCTCTTACAGCTCCTGCCAAAATCAATGCACTGTTTTTGAAGTCATAAATCAATGTTGAACGCATTATTACATTGCCATCTGGACGGGTTATTTTGAGTGGATACTGTCCCGGAATGGTGAACAATTCTTCACCTCCTTCTTTGGCTTGGAATTCAAGATTGCCAAAATACCTTCTAAACATATCTAAGGCAGGTTTGCCATCAATTTCAAACAATACATTGGCATCTGCTTTGGTGACAGTGTGCCATTTACCCAATTCATTCCAACCACTAAAAGCAAGTCCTTTTATCTCAATAGCATCTGTGTCAATTATCAAGGCAACAATCCCAAAAGGCCTCAAACTATCGGAGGTGTAAGTGTGGGTTGCTATCTGCCGAAAATTATCTGCTGCCAAACCACCATAAATCGGGATATCTCTTTTCATTATTCGCTTGATATTGTTTACTATGCTTTCTCCATCAATGGTAACACCGCTGGAATAAACAAGGATACCTGGATTTGTGAATGTATTTTTTGCCATCTCCCCCAATGCAGCAGCAGCTCTATCGGCTTTTTTATTTTCATATGCTTGCTCAAAAACTTTGAAGTGAGCAAGATCCATTTCCAAAAATAAAATTGATAGACTATTGATTAAGGTAGTATTGTTTGAGATTTCACCCGCACTGGTACAACCAATCAATTCAATATTGTTGTCTCTGAAGATAGCGTTTATATTGTGAAAATCAAAGTCTGGTGAACTAAATGCAATAGCGACAGTAGGTTGAAAGTCCTCACTTCGAATGTTTGCCAGAGTTGTCTTCAATTCTTCAATGCTGGATACTGCTATTGATTTTGATTGCATATATAGGATTTATAGGTTTTTGGAAATGGTGAAATAGAAAGTACTCCCTTCATGAGGTTTTGAATGTACCCAAATTTTACCATCATGTCTTTCCACAATTGTTTTGCACATCGCCAAACCAATACCTGTACCTTCATATTCAGAATTGTTGTGTAGTTTTTCGAACAGCAAAAAAATCTTTTTTAACGAAACCTCAGAAATACCAATGCCATTATCTTTAACTGCAAATAACCAATTATCTTTCTCAAACTTGGCAGTGATTATTACTTTGGGAGGCGATTTTGAGCCAGCAAATTTAATCGCATTGGAAATAAGATTTTGAAATAATTGACGGATTTGAGAATAATCTCCTCTAATCAATTCTGGTATATTATGTAATTCAATAGTTGCATCTTTTACTTCTATGCTTATATTGAGTTCCTGAAGCAATAATTCCAATAATTTCTTAAGTTCTACTACTTCAATGTTTTGTTTTTGAGTATTCACTCGAGAGTAAGTCAGTAAATCTTCTGTTAGTCGCTTCATATTTGCGGCAGAAAAGTTAATATGTTCCAATATCTCTAGCTCTTCCTCATTCAGTTTCTGGTCTATACTCATTTTCAATATTTCTGTCAGCCCCATGATATTTGCCAATGGTGTGCGTAAGTCATGAGCAGCAATATAGGCGAAATTTTCCAAGTCACTATTAGAAGCAATGTATCTTTTTAGTTCATTATTTTTTTCCTCCAATATGACTTCTTTTTCTTGAAGTTGAGTGATGTTTTTATTTAATTCTTTGGTTCGTTCTTTTATCTTTTGTTCCAATTCATCATTTCGTCTGCGTATGAAAATTTCTCTTCGGCTCTGAATTAGGAAAAGCCCTAACCATACTGCTAAAACCATCAATAAAATAAACCACCAAGTCTGCCATATTGGAGGTTTAATGTTGATTTTGAGTACCGTAGGCTGACTCCAAACACCTGCATTGTTTTTAGCTTTTACTTTAAAAGTATATGTATTAGGGGCTAAATTTGTGTATGTCACACTATTGCGTTCCCCTATATTCATGCAATCATCGTCAAAGCCTTCCAATTGATAAGCGTATTCATAATGTTCAAAGGACATAAAATCCAATACTGCATATTCAAACGTAATCAATTGATGCTTATAAGAAAGCATAATCTCCTTAGTATGGTTGATACACCTCGTAAGAATGGGTTTACTTAAATCTTTATCTTTTACACCTACAATCACTGATTTATTGGCTATTTTAAAATCTGTGATTTGAAGTATGTTAGAAAATGTATCTTCAATTATATCACTCCCATGAAAACTATTAAAACCGTCAATACCACCAAAATACATTTTTCCATTGGGTGCAGAATAGATTCCTCGAAACTCAAAATTATTGACCAATCCTTGTTTACGGTAATATTGCGACAAAACATCTTTGGTCGGGTCATAGGAATATAATCCGTCATTGGTGGTAAACCATACACGTTTTTGATTGTCAAGAGTGATTCCTAATATTTCACCACTTATATCATCATTCAAGGTTCTATTCTGGTAAAAGGAATCCTGCTCCATATTGTATTCTTGAATACCTGATTGTAAGCCAGCCCAAATACTGTTTCCAATCAATTCGATGTCATACAAAAAATTGCTATTAATGCTATTCGGATTTTGTGGATCAGTTTCATAATGTGTGAATGTAAAGTTTTTATCACTCTTCCAGTCCAACCGATTCAAACCACCTCCACCAGTTGCTATCCAAAAAATGCCATTTTTGTCCTCTATAATATCGAAAACATTTTCTCCATGCAAACTATTGGGGTTGGCAAGGTCGGAAAAGAAAGAAACATCTTGTTTGGTAGCTATATCATATCTAATCAGGCCGCTGTGAGAACATATCCATAAATTGCCCTTCTTATCTTGAATGATTTTCCAAATAACATCAATTGCATCCAATTTTGACAGTTCAGGCAAAGGGTGATAATCATATTCTGGCGTGTCATTGCGATTTTTGATGCTAAAAAGCTCTCCATACCAAGTACCTACCCAAAGTGTTCCACTTTTGTCTTCAAATAAGGATGAGGCAAATCCCAAAACTTGACCATTTGAAGTAGAAAATGAATATTTGTCAATCTTCCCATTTTTCTTATTGTATCGAAGCAAGTCTTTTTTTGAAGTTCCCAACCATACATGCACTCCGTCTTTGTCTTCTAAAAAAGAAATAATTGAAAGTTCATTTTCAGTGGTATATTCATTTAAAAAAATTTTGAACTTCAGCTGATGTCCATAATACTGGTATATACCCTTGGTGCTTGCGAACCACAATAGTCCACTTTTGTCTTGAAAAATTTTATTGATATTTAGATTTGTGGTGCCAACTGTCTGAATCATATTGAAGGGAAGATAATCGAATTCAACTTCTTCGTTTATCATCTGTATGGATTTTCCTTCAAATGGTTCGAGTGACATTTTGTTTATTCCATAAATATCCCCTACCCAAAGAGTATTTGAGGCATCTAATAACAAGGACAAAATTACATCTGAACCTTTGCCATTTGAATTGTGGTGTTCAATTTTTATAAATTTAAAATCTTCTGGACTACAATGTGCATACTCTTCACAATCAGATGGAGGAATAAGTATATGAAGACCTCCGTCAAAAACTCCAACCCATATTCTACCTTCCTTGTCTTCCAATAATGAACCAATATTGTTACTTTTCAATTGCACTCCCTTTCCCTTATTGATGTTCAAAAACGAACCCTCTCCCCTTCCTTCAATTGTGTTTGGGGGGATATACAACGCTATACCGCCTGCCTCAGTTCCAACCCACAATCGCTCATGTGAGTCCTCTAAAATGCTAATGACAGATTGTTGTGGGAGAGAAATATCGCTATTAGGATCAGGTAAATAACTTTCAAACTGTTCTGTTTTGGTATCAAATTTGTTCAATCCATTTTGAGTACCAATCCACAACATACCTTTGCTATCTTCATAAATACAACGTATATGATTGTTACTTATCGTAGTCGGAATATTTGGATTATGCTTGAAAATATCAAAAATACCATCATTACGATATCTACACAATCCTCCTTTCACAGTACCAACCCACAGAGTACCTTTGCTATCTTCGAATAAACAATTGACATAGCTGTCACTAATACTTTGGGGATTGTTTGATTCCTGTTTGAATATTCTAAAATTTTTACCATCAAACCTATTTAAACCATTAGAAGTACCTACCCAAATAAACCCTTCTCTATCTTGAATAATATCTTTCGTCATATTGGAGGAAAGTCCTTTTTCAGTAGAAATACAGTCAAAATATAAATTTGGATAAATTGGATAGTTTGAATATTGTGCCCATACTTTAACAGAGCTCCAATAGACAATAGCCATAAATATCCCAATATATAATATTTTTTTGATTGGGAAGACCATGTAGATGAATGTTATTAGGGTGTTTTTTTTAAAAAACTCAATTATAAGGTTATCAATATCACACAAAAAAAATGCCATGATTACATTTCCATCCAATATTCTCTATCCTCCCAATTCCAAAATTCTTGACCTTCACACTTTGGAAAGACACACCGATTATTGTTTTCTTCTACCGAAAAATCGTATTCATAATTCTTGCAGGTAGTACATCGCACAATAATCTGAGCTTCGTTTTCTTGAAAACCTTTTTGAGTCAATGGATCGTGCATCCCTATAAATGGGTAGTGACGCTCAAGATGAATATGAATGTGGTACTTATGATTGTCAATAAATAGAAAATCATGGTTGTAACAAATCAATATGTTATCACCAAATACCAGCTCGATGTCATCAAAAGCGAAATCTCCGTTTTTATCAACCAATATTTTAATAGGTCTCTGGTCATTGATTATCAATATAATGATCGAATCTGGTTCGGAAGTACCTGCAAGTCGGATGAGTTTCTGCTGTGTGTTAGTATAATTAGTCGGACTGGTAATGGCTGTTGGCTGTACCAATTGTTGAATAAGACGAAGTGCTTTATAAATAACTTCCTCATTTTGTTTGCGTAAGCCCGCTCCCAAAAATTTTATACGCTTTGCTAGCTTGTACTCTTTTCCTTGAATTTGATAAATCAATGACTTTTGATAAAGAAAATAATAACCTTCTTTTATTTGTTTGATACGAGTAGATGAAATCTTATTGGGCGTTGTATCAATACGTTCGGATAAATACGTTTTCAAATCAAAATCCGCATCTCCAGTGTCCTGAAAAATCTCCAATTCATTGATAGGAATTTTAGGTTTTGATGAAGGGATTTGTCGCCAAAACAAGGCTATAAAATGCTTCAATTGGTCAATACTTTTCTGCAAACCTATATCAAAATAATGCCCTTCAATAAAATCACTGAATAGCTGTCGAGCTATTTTTTGTGCCACCAAAAAAGGGTAAGAAGATTGCAGGATAGAAACATCTATTTGTTGGCTATCTTTCTGAAAGAATTGTTTGGTAATTTGACTATACTCCTCAAAATGTTGGATATAACGCTTCAATAGAATAAGGTCATTTTCTAAAGATTTGATTTGCACAGAAGACGGTTCCTCCAATTGGTACAAATAACCCAATTGCTGTTCGGCTTTGTGAAACAATCCCACTGCAATAATACCTTCTACATCAACAGTATCTCTAATGGTCAGCAGTTTTTGAAAAACTTCCGTTAGTTTACTCAAATGATATTTTTCAATAGAGGCTGTTTTCATATTCAGAAAGGCATTAAAAAATGGATTCTTTATTCATGGTGATACGGTTCTCCCTTCAAAATGGTGAAAGCCCTATACAACTGCTCTACGAAAATAAGTCTCACCATCTGATGAGAAAAGGTCATCGAAGAAAGCGACAATCGAGCATCGGCACGAGCATACACTTCTGGACTAAAACCATACGCTCCCCCAACTACAAAATACAATTGACGAATGTGTCGGTTGAACAAACTTTGAAGAAAATCAGCAAAAGCCATTGAAGTATATGATTTCCCCGATTCGTCCAACAATACCACAAAATCACCTGGCAAAAATTGCTGCAATATCAACTCCCCTTCTTTATTTTTCATCGCTGTAATTGCCAGATTTTTGCTTTTTTTGAGGGTAGGGATTACCTTAATTTCAAAAGAATGATAATGTTGCAATCTTTTTTGATAGTCTGCAATACCTTCTTGCAGGTATTTAATTTGGGTTTTTCCTATCAAAAGGAAACTAATTTTCATAAAAATGAATTGTTCAATATTAGAAAAGGTAAGTTTGACAAAACAAACTCAAAAGCTAAATTAATCCTTTCCTTTCAAAATTTTGATTTTTGAGAGTGAAATATAAATGGATTGTAGAAAGTAAATTTGCTTTTGAAATTTCCCTTGCCTATTTTTACCTTCAAAACCATCAATTAATGAGCGGCATTGCAATTATTGGTATCATCACATTGGGAATTTTTCTTTTAGTAATAGAAGTTTTTTTATTACCAGGAACAACCGTTGCAGGAGTTATAGGCACCATTATTATGATTGTTGGTGTGTCTCTATCTTATGCCAACTTGGGAATAGCGGCAGGTAATTTGAGCTTATTTATTTCTCTAATTATCAGTATTTTACTTTTTGTTATTGGATATAAAACATTAAATTCAAAAGGAGTTGCATTGGATAAGGAATTGACAGGAAAAATGAATACCTTAGATGATGATTTTGATTTGGTAATAAGTGACACAGGTATGGCGTATGGTGACGTTAAGCCTACGGGAAAAGCCATTTTCAAACATAAGATTTACAATGTCCGCACCAATGGAGAATTTATTCCCGACAATGCAAAAATTGAAATCATAGGTATTCACCGCAATCAAATCACTGTAAAACAAGTATAAACTACTAAAAATATGGGTATCGGAATTCAGCTTCTATTTTTCGGCATTATTTTGCTGATTGGCTTATTGGTTTTTTTCTACTATGTGCCGTTAGGCTTATGGCTTTCTGCGGTCGTTTCAGGCGTTCGTATTTCATTGATTCAGTTGGTATTGATGCGTGTTCGTAAAGTACCGCCAGCCATCATTGTAAATGCCCTAATCAATGCTACAAAAGCAGGTGTTCATCTGACTCGAAATGACCTTGAAGCACATTACCTCGCAGGGGGACGGGTCAATTCGGTGGTCAATGCCTTGATTTCGGCTGATAAAGCCAACATTGACCTTGACTTTAAATCTGCTACGGCGATTGATTTGGCGGGTCGTGATGTATTTGATGCTGTACAAGTATCTGTAAACCCAAGAGTAATCAACACTCCTTCCGTAGCAGCCGTAGCCAAAGACGGTATTCAGCTGATTGTGAAAGCAAGGGTGACAGTAAGGGCGAATATCAAACAATTAGTAGGAGGTGCTGGTGAAGATACCATTATTGCAAGGGTAGGTGAAGGAATTGTAACTTCAATTGGTTCTGCCGAAAGTCACAAAAAAGTGTTGGAAAATCCCGATTCTATCTCCAAATTGGTATTGGCAAAAGGTCTGGACTCAGGAACTGCTTTTGAAATCCTGTCTATTGACATTGCAGATGTGGACATCGGAAAAAACATTGGTGCAGAACTGCAAATAGATCAGGCGAATGCAGACAAAAACATTGCACAGGCTGAAGCTGAGAAAAGAAGGGCGATGGCAATTGCGTATGAGCAAGAAATGAAAGCGAAAGCGGAAGAAGCTCGTGCTTTGGTAATTCAGGCAGAGGCCGAAATTCCTATGGCCATTGCAGAGGCTTTTCGTAATGGACATCTTGGTATTATGGACTATTATCACTACCGCAATGTCAAAGCAGATACCGAAATGCGTGAGTCTATTGCTCACTCAACAGATGATCGACCGAAAGAGGATAAAATGAAAAACGGATAGGATAGTTAAAAAACACGTCTTATCTGCAAAAAACGATCTTTGTAAAAAGATTCTTCCTCAACAGGAATCGTATTGTAAACAACGCCATTTCTTTTTTTGGAAGAGGAAGCATGAATGAAAGTGAGTCCTTCGGAGTTATTAGAAATAACTATCCCTACATGACCTGGTTCTCGTTTTTTGACATTTGTACCTGTGAAAACAATCAAATCTCCTTCACGAGCTTGTTCATACGGAATTTCGATGCCCGCATTGATTTGTTCTCTAGAACTTCGAGGTATTTGAATGCCTTGTTGTTGGTAACAATAATAAGTAAAACCCGAACAATCAAAACCTTTAGGAGAATAACCTCCATAATGATAGGGCGTACCCAAATGTTTCTCTGCAAACTCTAATAAGTCGTTTACCTTTGCAGGAGGGGCATGCTCCAATGTTTCTTCTATATAACTGGGTTTGGATGTAGAATTGCTATTGGCAGCACCATATAAAATAAAGCACCAACTCACAAAAACTGTCCAAAAAAGCAATGAATTTAACTTCATAATAGGAACTTTAGTGAAAAAAAATGCGTTTTGAAATACAATATTTAGATAAAAAATGTATCTTTGCAACCGCTAAAATAAGAGTGGCGTTACTATAAAAGGTTTAAAACCTTTAAAAAGTTCACTTATGTGTTGGACCCGTAGCTTAACTGGATAAAGCACCTGACTACGGATCAGGAGACTAGGAGTTCGAACCTCTTCGGGTTCACATAACGATTTTCATAAACCCTGCAAATCAAGCATTTGCAGGGTTTTTCTTTTACCAACGTACAGATAACGTACAGTTTGCAAAAACCGATTTGGGGCTAAAACCTATAAATAATGTCAATCCCACGACAAAAAAGCCTACTCCACCACCTCAATTTCGTCCTCACTATCCACAATTATCTGAACATTCCCTTTGAAAATAGCCATCATTCCTGTTACTTTCACTTTATGCCCTACATAATTCTTGGGATGTTCCTTGAAGCTCGCTAAATGATTGGGAAAATATCACTCCGTCACCATAAACCCACACTTCGGATAAGTTGAGCATCCCAAAAAATACTTAGTCGGAGCAGCTTTTCGCAATCTCAATTTCATGGGCGCACCACATCGGTCACAACCCAATATTCGGATTGTCCACCATTTTTTTCATTGTATCGTAAAATGCTTGGTAAAAGGATTCGTCTTTAGAAGTCAACCTATATAACTCCAATTCCTGTCGCCGTTGTTGAGTCAATACATCCTTTAAAATCTTGTCAAATGCGATGTTTCTATTTTGGGCATCCTTGTTGTTTTGGTATTTTTCCTTGAAATCTGAATGCGCCATCACTTTCTTAAAAACTTGCACAAATTTGATGCGTTGGTCTTCGGGGGTAGTTTCCCAACTGTGAAACCATCTTTCGTTAAAGGCTTGAATGATTGCATCCAATACATCAACTTCCTCTTCGCCTCCGTGTGCGCTTCTTGGATTGGGGTTTTGTGGGTCTAATTTGGATTCTTCATCGTCCAGTTCAATGTTGTGACTTAATCGGGTACGCTCCAAACCGTAGGTGGATAAATCTACGGAGTTCAATAGGTCGTCTATCAATTCGTCCTCCTTCGTTCTGATAATTAGCTTAGGTATCAAAAACTTCAAGAACCAAAATAGCTTTTCCCAAGCCACTATTTCATAAGGCATGATGGCAGCCATTTGTCCGTAGATTTTGACAAACTGCTTGGCTTTGATTTTGAAGTCGGCTTTCGCCTCGTCCGACAATTCCAATTCGGCATTGAAGCGGTTGGCGGCTGTGTCAATGATGGAGCTCAGGAGTTGAGCATCTACCCCCTTGAAGTATTTTTCGATAAAGTTTTCTACTTCTGCCCATTCATATACGCCCACATCGTCCAAAGTGCCTTTCAGTTCGTGCAGTACATTCACATCCGTTGCACGACTCAATGAAGTTGCAGTATAGAAGGGGTCGAAAGAGGTTTTGATGTCCTCTACCGTATTGAAGAAGTCCAAAATGAACAGGTCTTCCGTTTTTTTGCCGAGCTTGTTGGCAGAACGATTGAGGCGAGAAAGGGCTTGAACGGCTAAAACGCCTTGCAGTTTTTTGTCCACATACATGGTGCATAGCTTGGGTTGGTCGAAGCCTGTCAGGTATTTGTTGGCGACCACCAATAGGCGGTAGTCGTCTGAATCGAATTTTTCTTTGGTGTCTTTTTCTGCAAAACCGTTGATGCTCCCTTCGGTGTACTTGATGCCGTCCACCGTTTTTTCGCCCGAAAATGCAATGGCGATTTTGAAAGGATTGCCTCTTTCGGTCAATATTTTGTTGAGGGCTAAGTAGTAGCGGATGGCAGATTCGATGTTTTGGGTCAAAACCATTCCCTTGGCTTTGCCTTTCAGTTTTTTGGTGCGAAACACTTTGCCGATGAAATGCTCGGAAATGATTTCGGCTTTGGTTGCAATTGTGCTTTTGTGCTGTTCTACATAGGCACGGAGTTTCTTTTGGGCTTTTCGGGTGTCGAAAAGGGGATTTTCTTCAATGGATTTTTCGATTTCGTAGTAGCTTTTGTAGGTTGTGTAATTTGCCAACACATCCAAAATAAAGCCTTCTTCAATGGCTTGTTTCATCGAATAGAGGTGGAAAGGCTCGAAAGTGCCATCGGTTTGTTTTGTGCCGAACTTCTCCAAAGTGGCGTTTTTGGGCGTGGCGGTGAAAGCCAAATAGGAAGCATTGCCTTTCATTTTTCGGGCTTTCATTGCCTTCAATATGATGTCTTGCCCATCTTCTACTTCCTCTTGTGCCATTCCCATCGCCTTGTTCATGTTGCCTGCTGCCGAACCGCTTTGCGAACTGTGGGCTTCGTCAATGACGACTGCAAAACGTTTGTCGCTCAAATCGGCAATGCCATCTATGATGAAGGGGAATTTTTGGATGGTGGTGATGATGATTTTTTTGCCTTGCTCCAAGCTGCTTTGCAGGTCTCTGGAGGAATAGGCAGGGGCTACAATGTTTTTGACCTGCGAAAACTCCTTGATGTTTTCCCGCAATTGTTTGTCCAACAATCGCCTGTCTGTCACCACAATCACCGAATCAAACAAAGGGCGGTCTATGCTTTTTGCGCCTCGAATGTTTGGCGTTTCGGGATAGGTTTCTATGAGTTGGTAGGCTGCCCAAGTGATAGAATTGGACTTGCCAGACCCTGCGGAGTGCTGTATCAAATAGGTTTGTCCAAGCCCATTTGTGGCAGCGTGTTTCAAGATTTTGCGGACGACATCTAATTGATGGTAGCGTGGAAAAAATAGGGTGCGCTTGCTCAATGCGTCTGTGGGTTTGCCATCGAAGCGCATGAAATGTTGGAGGATGTTTGCCAAACTTTCACGGGTCAATACCTCGTTCCACACATAGTCGGTTTTGTGTCCGAAGGGGTTCGGGGGATTGCCTTTGCCGTGATGGTGTCCTTTGTTGAAGGGCAGAAAAAAGGTTTTGTCGCCTGCCAATTTGGTGGTCATATAGACTTCATCGGGGTCTAAGGCAAAATGCACCAATGCTCGACCAAATTGAAGCAAGGGCTGTCGGGGGTCTCTGTCGTATTTGTATTGTTTGATGCCGTGTACTTTGGCGGTTTGTCCTGTCCAGGGGTTTTTGAGTTCGAGGGTGATAATGGCTAAACCGTTCACAAACAACACCATGTCTATTTTTTCTCTTGGATTGTCCACATTGTATTGGACTTGTCGGGTGACGCTGAATTCGTTTTTTTCAAAATTGTCTTTCACCGCTTGACTGCTGCTCGCCATCGGCAATTGGTACAAAAGCGTGAAATGTGCGTCTTCTACTTCCAATCCTTTGCGGAGCAATCGCAGCAAACCGTATTTTTTGACCATGCGGTCGTATCGCTGCAATATCTTCAATTTCCAATCGGCAGAGCGTTGGAGTTTTTCTAATTCTTCGGCTTGGGTCGTTTCCAAAAAATGCCAAAAACGGGTTTCGTCTATCGCATATTTGGCATTAAAATCTTGGCTTGCTCCCATATAATAGCCATTGCCTGAACGGTAAAAGGCAGGGGCTTCTGCAAGGGTTTGATTGGCAGCTTTCAATGCTTCAATGCTTGTGCCTGTCAAGGCTTTTTCTATGGCTGCTTCTAAGGCTTGTTCGTTGGTTTTGCTTTGCATAATTGTTGGTCATTTGGACTGATGTAGAGACGTTTTACCAAAACGTCTATGTTTTAATCAGTCTATGTTTGGAGTTTGGAGACGTTTTAGTAAAACGTCTCTACCCTTATTTTCCCTGTCACCGCACTGTCTATCAAAGTGGCTTTGTATTCCTTCAATTTTTTGATTTGTTTTTGCTGCAAGCTTTCATATTTATATTTTTGTTTTCAGATATAGTTTGAAATCGTTACCTATAACTTCTTATTTTTGAACTTGAAGAGCAATAGAAGTTAATATTTGTACAAAAATTCATTTTCAAAGTTATTTGTTTGCAAAACTAATAAATTGTGGATTTATTGTAGCTTTTTCTTTTAATCCGTTTTTTTTACGAATCCGACTTTGCCAAAAGTGAACCAGTCTTCACCCAATAAAACATCGTTTTCAAATATTTGAATTTCGGGTGATTCTAAATATTTATTCCAACTTTAAATAGCTATTTTTCATCAAAGTTATAATCATCACCTTGAATATTAGATGGGCTTATAGTTATAGCTCCTTCTCCTTTAGCTACCAAATCAGATGTAGTATATCCTCGAAATCCAATTCTTCCAAAAACCTTACATATTTGTTTCAACTTTGTAACCTCCCACCCCTCAGGAATCTCCCCAATCCATTCCACACCCGAATCTTTCATTTTGGCAGTGGGGTCTAAGCCTTTGGTGACGGCATTTTGGATGATGATTTGTTGGCGTTCTTGGAGTAGGGCAATCATCTTTTCTTTTTGGGCAATTGCGGTGTCTATTTTGGAGGTTTTGGTGTCGAGGAAATGGGCGATGGCGGTTTGTTCGGAGATTGGGGGAAAAATTGAAGAAATAGCATAAAACTTATTGGTGTATAATCTAAAAAAACCTTCTCCAACTCCGCTTGAATTCCTAGTAAACTCGGCAATGTATGAGGATGTCTTAAATAAATACATGAAATATTTTGAAGAAATGGCATTAATTGCTTGGAATACAGAGTAATCTGGGCTAACCAAACCAGCATATTTTGAAATATCAAGCATACCATTCCATGCTTGTAACTTATTCATAATTAAATCTCCTTTGTGACATATTTTGTAGCCAATCAAACTATTAGCAGGTTCCACTTTATTTGTTAGTTCTTTTCTGGGAATAACTCCATAAAATTTACTCATGGAAAGTAACTCGCCTTTACCATCTTCTGAGCGAATTATCTTCTCTCTAAATAAATTTTTGATTCTAATAATATCCCACCCTTCAGGAATCTCTCCCAACCATTCCACCCCCGAATCTTTATACACCTCATACTTTTGAAAAGTCTGTTTTTTTGTTGCCGTTTCCATTATACCAAATTTAAAATGTCCATAATCAATCCTTCACTCTCTTGCTCCAATTCCAAAATTTCACGGCTCACCACCTCTAAGGAGCGCAGGGGCTGATGTTGGTAGAAATATTTGTTGAAGCTGATTTCGTAGCCGATTTTGGTTTTGTCCAAATCAATCCATGCCTCTGCTACGTGCGGTTTGACTTCTCTCAAAAAATAGTCGTGTATATTTTCCTTCAATGGAATGTTTTCATTGTCTCGGAGGCTGCTTTCGCTTTCATAGAGGATGTATTCGTCCTTTTTGCCGCTTGGATAATAGCCATAATCGGGCAATTGTTCGGCTGTTGCGTTGAGGTGTTGCAGCAGTTCGGAGAGCTTGTCGCCTGTGAGTTTTTGTTTCTTTTTAATGACCTTTTCGGCTGTTTCATCGTACCAAGTGACGGCATTGAAGATGGCATTTTTTTCGGAAGCAGACACTTTTATTTTTTGGGTTTTCAGTGCTTTGTCCACCAAGTCGGCAAACACATTGAAGTCGCTGTATTCGGCTGTGCCAATGGATTGCAGTAGTAGGGTAGCGATGTCGAGCAGGTTTTTTTGTTTTTTCCAAGTCGCTGTGGCAGTGAGGGTTTTGCGTTTTTTGGCATTGAGTTCGATGTCGTTTTGCTCACACCATTGGAGGAGTTCCTTTTCAATGGTTTTGAGTTCGGTATAGACTTTTTCGCCGTAGCTAGTGTAGGCGTGCATCATCGGTTCACGCAGGTATTTGTCGTAGCGGAGTTCGGCTATGCGTTCTTGGGTGAATTGGGCTTTGAGGCGTTGGGGGCGGTCAATGCTCACCTTGAAGTAACCAAAGTCGGCATTGTCAAACACCTTTGCTGCCAAACCGTCTTCGCCTTGCCGTTCCACATTTTCAAAAGCGGTGTAGGCGTTGAGGATTTCACGGATATGGTCGGGCGTAAATTCACAGTTTTTGTTGCCGAGATTTTTCCGCAATTTGGCATAGCGTTGAGAGGCATCTATCAGCAGCACTTTGCCCTTGCGCTTGGGCGTTTTGTTGTTGCTCACTATCCAAATATAGGTCGTAATGCCAGTGTTGTAGAACAAGTTGTTGGGCATTTGGATGATGCAGTCGAGCAGGTCATTTTCAATCAAATACCGCCTGATATTGCTTTCGCCACCTCCCGCATCGCCTGTGAATAGGCTCGAACCGTTGTGAACCGATGCAATGCGAGAACCATAAGGGCTTTGGCTCAAAGGCTTCATTTTGCTGACCATTTCCATCAAAAACAGCAACTGACCATCGGAAGAACGGGGCGTGGCATCTTCTTCTTGGGCATTGCCCCAATAATCATTGAGGGTGACGATAAAGCGTGGGTCTATGATGTCTTTGCCATCCTTGATGTACTTCAATTCACTGCTCCAAGACTTGCCATAAGGCGGATTGGAGAGCATAAAATCGAAGGTCGAACCCGAAAATTCATCAGTAGAAAGCGTAGAACCCACACGGATGTTTTCGGGGCTGTTGCCTTTTATCATCATGTCGGATTTGCAGATGGCGTAAGTTTCATCGTTGATTTCCTTGCCGTACAAATAGACATCTCCTGTGGCTTGAATCGTGCCTTCTTCGTCCTTCACAAAGTTTTGGGATTCGGTGAGCATCCCTCCCGAACCGCAAGCGGGGTCATAAATGGTCATGACAGGCGGCAAATTGTCCTTGACAGGCTCAAAAACGATGTGTGTCATAAGGTCAATGACTTCTCTTGGGGTGAAATGTTCCCCTGCTTCCTCGTTGTTTTCTTCGTTGAATTTGCGTATCAGTTCTTCAAAGACATAGCCCATGCCCAAATTGGAAAGCGGTGGGAGTTTTCTGCCTTCGGGGTCTTCTTTTTCAAAGGGGGTAAGGTTGATGTGGGTAGAGGTGAATTTCTCCAATACGTCCAACAATACATCCTTGTTCGCCATGTGTTTGACTTGGCTTTGGAGCTTGAATTTGTCTATGATTTCCTTGACATTGGGGCTGAATCCTTTGAGGTATTCGTCAAAATTGGCTTGCAGAATTTGTTGGCTGTTGCTTGCGGTATCTTTGAGCCTTTGGAGCGTCCATTCGCTGATATTGTAGAATACATATCCGCTTGCATCCTTCAATCCTCTTTCATCCCATTCGGTAAATTCCATTTCATTTTTCTGAAACGCCAATTCTTCCATCACCTTATCTTTGGTAGGTTCGAGCAGGGCATCTAATCGCCTCAAAACGACCATCGGCAGTATGACATCACGGTATTTTCCTCTGACATAGACATCTCGTAGGCAGTCGTCTGCTATTGACCAAATGAAAGAAACGAGTTTGTTGTGGACGGATTGGTTCATGTTTTCTTATTCTTTTGTGGTTGAAGGTGCTTTGTTTGTGGCAAAAATAACAAAAGAATAGATATATTGTACTATCTGTGTAAACATTGGTTTACAGAATGTTTACAAGGTGGATTTGGACTGTTTACATCTGTATGTTACGACTCCAAAAAGAGAAAAAATGGGTTTTGTTTGGAGCAGTAAATTTTACCTAATATTGGTTTCCGCATTGACACCGCTTATATTACTCAAACCCACCCCTTACCCCTCCTCCCAAGAGGGGAATACTTGTACCAAGTGGGAAATTCCCCTCTTGGGAGGGGCAGGGGTGGGTTGCGATTTATTCCTTTTTAATGCGAAGACCTATAAAAAACAGCGTTTACAACCCATCCACGAAATTGTAAACGCTGCATCACCAAATTTTTGAAGGAAAAAAACAGCACTGCTTACACTCATTTTATTCAAATAAAGAAGCCTTTATTCAAATAAAGAAGCCCATCAAAAACACAAATACCCATTTTCAAAAAATTTCGACCGCCTTCGGCGGTAAAGAAAAAAAAGAAAAAGGGTAAAAGTGTAAAAGGGCAAAGGGTAATTAGTACCAGGATAAACGACATCCGTAGTAGTAGTTACGATCGCTGAGGTAGTTCCTGAAGCGGATAGCCACACGGCAGAAGTCGTCAAAGTAGTCCCAAGACCCGCCACGAACCAAGCGCCTTCTTTCACCTTCCTTTTCTACGGCTTTGTCTCCGTTTTTTAGCCCTTCTGAATAGCCGTGCCAATGGTCGGTACACCACTCCCTCACATTTCCACTCATGTCGTATAAGTCCAAGCTATTCGGCATTTTTAAGCCCACAGGCTGCGTTGATTGATGACTGTTGGTATCGTACCATCCGACTTCTTTGAGGTGGTTGCTGCCAGCATATTTGTAGGAATGGGTGTGGCGGTTTTTGCCCCCTCTTGCGGCATATTCCCATTGGGCTTCGGTGGGTAGCCGAAACTGCTTTTCGTATTTTTCGTTCAATGCTCGAATGTGGGGAATTTGGTTCAGTCGTTCCAAAAATCCGCCTTCTCCACAAATATCATCCCAACTGACCTGCTCTACGGGGCGGTTTTTGCTTTTGAAAGCGGAAGGTTCGGCAAGTTCTGTACCTTTCATGACCTCATACCATAGGGCTTGTGTGACGGGATATTGAGCCAAATAAAAATCGGATAAGTGCACAGGGTGAACTTGACGTACATTCCCCCTATCACGGACATCCCCATATTCGTCACCCATATTGAAGGGGGTATCGCCTGTGCCTTCAATGAATAGCATTTGGGTGTGGGGTAGGTGTTTGAAAATTTCAAAGGGATAATTTTGTTTTAGAGACATATAGGTTCTGTTCAGTTTGCTATTCATCGAAGATTTTATTGGTAGGAGACTTTTGTAGTTTATTCCTAAAGATATGGAATGTTTGAAAATCAGTATGCTCTCAAAACGAAACTACAAAAGTCTTTGACTGCTCCACTAAAATATCCATGAGTCAGGATTTTTTAGAATTGGAGGCCATCAAAGTCTTGGAGAATAGGGTTAAAATTCTACCAATTCGTCACCTGCTTCCAAATCTTTCACAGGAAAATCGTCCATACCTCTTATGACTGGCCCTGTTTGATTGTTGATGGTGAAATGGGCATCTTCGGATTTCCAAAATTCAAACCACTTTTTTTGGTTGTAGAGGATTTGAACAGCTTTGTAGGCAAACACTAAGGGGATTCCTTCGGGACTTTGAAGGGTATAGCCGAACTGTTTGTCTCTTTTGAAATGTACATTCGCTTTTGCCAACTCCGAAAATGCTCCTTCGAGTTGGACTTGCTGACCATTGTTATCCTCCAAATGTATGGTCATGGAATTGGATTTCAAAACTGCCGTCAATACATAGAGTTCACTGTTCTTTAGCTTCTTCATGTAAGTCCGAAACTCATTTTCCAAAGGAATCGCTCCACTTAGGTAGTTGTCCAAATCCAAATGCTCTACTTTGTCCTCCAAGACATTGTTGAACTGATAGACCAATTGAAGGTTTTTATTGGCTGCTGCATGAAACAGTATTTTCGTATCGCTCAGTTTTAGTTTTTGGAAAATTCCCTCCAAAAAGTTGATGCCTGCACTTGCTTCCATCTTGAACATTTCTTGTCCACTGATGCTTGCAGCTTCTTCATTTACTCTCGGACGGGGTGCTTCGTCTGGCTCAAACAACAATACCAAAGAAGAATCCAAAGATTCGTAGTGATGGTCTGCTTTGATGTGCAAGTCCAAGGGTTTGATTTGGGCTTTGGGATAGGCTACTAAGCCATAACCTTTGGATTTTAGTAGGTTCTGGATGGTGTTGTTCATGGTTGTTTGTTTTTATTGGTGAGTAATGTGATGACTTCGGATGTAGGAAGTTTTTGGTCGGCAGAAGTATATAAGCGTTGGTCTTCTGAAACGTTCTGTTGTATTTCTTTCTTTGCTTTCCGCCCTAAAGCCCTTAAAGCAGTTTCGTGGGCAAAGTCAAAATCTTCTCCGTCAAAAACCAATTCATAGAGTTTCTCAGCATACAAATTGGCTGCATATTCTGAAATAAAGTCTTTCGTTCCTACTACTCCTTTTTGAATGTATGGAAGGGCTGATACTGCATGGTTGTGGGAATTGCAAGCACTCAACAACAAATAATCTATTTGGTATTTTCGACAATACAGTTTTAGGGTAGCTGCAAAATCTTCACTGGAAACGGCATCTTCCTCTCCTGCTTCATCTTCAAAGTAGAACCCATTTCTTTTCGAGCCGTGCATCATCAAATGCAAATAGTTGGGTTGATGGGTTCGCAAAAGCCGTATCAGATTGTCAAACTCGACTTTGGTTTCTACTTTGATTTCCTCAAATTCATCCCGATTATCTGCACTTTTCAAGGAAGTTTTGAGGATTTTCAACTCTTTTCCAAAATCAAGAGAATTTTTACCCTTTGGACTCGAACAGATGAACAAAACCCGCTTTTTCTCTTTTAGCGGTTTCTCAGAGGTTTTTGTTCGCTTTTGGAGATTTTCGTCTGTTGCAATTTTCTCTACGATGTTTATATGGATGTCTGATGACTCATCCTGTCCTTTTTGACTTAAACCTAATTCTTCAAGTTGTTCTTCTGTTAACATCTGCTTGAGTATGGCATAGGCTTTTTGGGGGTAATGCTGTATCCAATATTCTATCTGATGTCGGGTGATGTTGTCGGGTAAGTCCATATAAGGAACAATTTTTTCCTCCATACGGCTTTTTTCACCTCGTCCAAATGGAAGTTCTTTGTCTCTGTTTTTGAAGATTTGAAGGTCTTTGATATAGATAAATTGATTGGGATGATTTTGTGCTTCAATAAAGCCTTCTTCACTGGGATAATTCATCACTTTTTCTAAGTCCACAAAATATTTCCCATCCACACTCACACTCACTGTTCCTTTCCCATCCTGCAATTTTTCGAGCAGGTTTTGGATGGCATCCAAAAGAGGTTTTCCTTCTTCCGATACTTTTACGGTGATGCTGTTATCGTCCAAATGGGCTTCTACAAATGCTCTTTGACTGTCACTCCTTAGATAGATTCCATACCTCCAAAGATTGTTTTCTTTTGCGATGGACTTGTCGGGAAGAATGAAACTTTGCACAATGAAACTTTGTATCAAACCATAGTGCAACATCGGATATTGGTAGCGAACATGGTACTGAACGTTTTTTTCGCTCAACATGGCTTCAATGTCCTCCAATCGTTCTGGCTTCTTGGTAGGCAGAAATTGAGGAGTGATGAAAGTACGGTTTTCAAATTCGGCAAAATGTCGGTCTTTTTGTTCGGGTGTGGTTTCAAAGCACAGTTCGCAGGTGAGCATCAAACTGAGGAGCAAATCTTGCTCTGCTCTATCGGGATGCTCCTTTTTCCATGCTTTCTCTAAATCTTTGCCCGAAAATTGTCCATCTTTCGCCTGAATGTCTTTGTAAAATTCTGTGCCTGGTTTAAACAAAGTATAAACCGCTTCAATGACTTCTGATTGGTTGAGGATGATTCGGTTGTGAAACAAGCCCTTTTTGAAAAGTACCACTCCCGTTTTGCTCAACCAATTCTCTAATACATCCATTGGGTCTTCAATGGGGGCTGCTACTTCACTGTTGATTTTTTTGACATCTTTTAGATAGTCTTCAATGCTCAGATACTTTTCGTCGTTTTTCTGTCGCTCTCTGATGGCTTTTCTCAGCTTGTAGTAAGCTTCGGGAATCTTTGCTTTTCCTTTGGTGTATTCTATCGCAGCTTTGATAGATGCCAGTATTTTGTTCAGTCCATTTTTGTTCCAATCCTCTATACTGGCTTTGAAGTCCAGTGCATCAAAGTAGGGGAACAAATGGTGAAATTCATCATATTCGGCTTGTGGATAGTGAAATTGATGTCCTTTCTTTTCGGTTTTGGTTTGTATCAATACCACAGGACTTTCCTTTCCAAGAAGATTGGCATAATGCAACCAATAGGATTTGGAGTGATTGTCGTAACAGCGAATTTCACCGCCTTCTTTTCGCTCGTCTTGGGGTTTGTCCTCTGTGACCATATCCCAAAATAGGAGGTAAATGGCATTGGACTGCATAAACAGGCGGTGTGTGGCATGGTAAATATCCTGCCCTCCAAAATCCCATATATTCAGTTGATTACCGTCAAATAAATAAGGGTCTAATTTGACATCAATAGCATGGGTAGTCTCCCTCACTTCTTTGAAGCGGTTGTATATAAGTCTTTCTGCAAAGGTGGTTTTGCCTACATTTCCATTGCCTAAGAGCAAGACTTTGCACTCGTTGTCTTGTTGTGGATTGCCGCCCATCTCTCGAAAGTATCGCTGTATGAACGCCAAATTATTCTTGTACTCACTACTTTCAATATTCCCTTGCAGAGCAGGCGGTAGTTGATTGCCGTACAAATGCAGACTTTCGATGGAAGGAAAGGGTTTTAGAAAATCAAGTGGAACGTTTGTAAATTGGTTGTTTTTCAAGCCCAATGTAATCAGATGTGGCAGTGGTTTTTGGAGATGAAAACTAGTAAATTGATTGTTGTTCAAATACAGGTGTTGGAGTTTGGTTGTTCCTGAAGGTGCGGTGAACTGCTGCAATTGATTTCCACTCAGGTCTATCAGCTCCAACTTTGGAAAATTTCCTTTGAAAGTGATTTTCTCCAATTGATTGCGACTGACATCCAGCGTTTGAAGGGATTCAAAATTGGTCGCTAAGGATAGCTTTTTCAGCCGACTATCGCTACAATCCAAATGGATTAGATGTGGCAAGGATGTTTTTATTTGGACGGTCTGCAAGCTTGGATTATCGCTCAAATTGAGGTATTGCAATTCATAAAACGCATCCTCCAATTCAATATTGATTAGTCCCTCCAATTCTCTCGCAATCAAACCAATGATTTCTCCCGCATCGTTGCAGACATAACTCTGAGGATGGTGTTCTCCTCTAAGGTCTTGTAGATTTGCTTGTTGTTTGAAAGTTGTATCTTCTCCAAATAACTGTTTGAGTAGTTGTTCGTGTGTCATATGGACTCTTTGGTTTGCATTTTATGGATGTAGGATGGAGCGAATACCTAAGCGTCCGCCCTTGTGTACGAAGGTAATCAAAATATTTTTTGTTCCCCTAAAATATCAAAAAAATACCCCATACCCAAAAACCATTTCCAAAAAATTTCGACCGCCTTCGGCGGTAAAGAAAAAAAAGAAAAAGGGTAAAAGCGTAAGAGGGCAAAGGGTAATTAGTACCAGGATAAACGACATCCGAGGTAGTTGTCCCGAATGTCGTGGTAGCTCCCGAAGCGGTAAGCCACACGGCAGCCGTCGCCAAGGTTGAGCCAAGACCCGCCACGAACCAAGCGGCGGTTAGCGTCCCCATCCTGACAAGCCGTTCCATCTGTCGGAATTTTACTGCGGTCGTTATTGTAAATGTCCTCACACCATTCAAATACATTCCCACTCATATCGTACAAGCCCAAAACATTCGGCATTTTTAAACCCACTGGCTGAGTTGAGCCATGACTGTTTTTATCATACCAAGCCACTTCCTTCAAATGGTTGCTCCCTGCATATTGATAGGGGTATTGTTCCCAATATTTACCCCCTCTTGCCGCATACTCCCATTGGCTTTCGGTCGGTAGGCGAAAGCGTTTGCCTGTGGCAGCGTTGCGCTCCGCTATTGCAGGAAGGGCATTGAGTGTGTCCAAGAACCCTCCCTTTTCGCATATATCATCCCAACTCACTCGCTCTACGGGATGTTTTGACCCTGTAAAAGCACTGTGTTCATTCGCTTCGCCCATCACCGCTTTCCATAGTTCGTTCGTGACGGGATATTGGGCGATGTGGTAGTCCTCTTTGAAGGTAATCGTGATGGGGCTTTTTTCCTCTCCATAGCCCATTTCGTAGCTACCCGCTTCGATGTGTACCATTTCGATGGGGATGCCGTTGGCGTGGAAGGTTTTGGTGACGATGGGGATTGTTGTTGTGGTCATGGGGTGAAATTAACAATTTATTGCAGTTTCAAAAAAAATTTCGACCGCCTTCGGCGGTAAAAAAAAAAAAAAGAAAAAGGGTAAGAGCGTAAGAGGGCAAAGGGTAATTAGTACCAGGAGAAACGACATCCGAGGCTGATGTAGCGATTGTAGTGGAAGCTCCAGTAGCGGAAAGCCACACGGCAGAAGTCGTCAATGTAGTCCCAAGACCCGCCACGAACCAAGCGGCGATTTTTGTAACGTTCATCCTCCAACTTACAAGCTGTTCCATCCATCGGAATTTTACTACGGTCATCATTCCAAATATCCTCACACCATTCCCATACATTGCCACTCATGTCGTACAAGCCCAAAACATTCGGCATTTTTATACCTACTGGCTGAGTAGAATTGTGGCTGTTTTTGTCATACCAACCCACTTCTTTTAGGTGGTTGCTCCCTGCATAGCGATAGGGATATTGCTGCCAATATTTACCCCCTCGTGCCGCATACTCCCATTGGCTTTCGGTCGGTAGGCGAAAGCGTTTGCCTGAAGCGGCATTGCGCTCCGCTATTGCAGGAAGGGCATTGAGTGTGTCCAAGAACCCTTCCTTTTCGCATATATCATCCCAACTCACTCGCTCTACGGGATGTTTTGACCCTGTAAAAGCACTGTGTTCATTCGCTTCGCCCATCACCGCTTTCCATAGTTCGTTCGTGACGGGATATTGGGCGATGTGGTAGTCTTCTTTGAAGGTAATGGGAATTGGGTCGTCATATTGACCATAGCCCATTTGGTAGCTGCCCGCTTCGATGTGTACCATTTCGATGGGGATGCCGTTGGCGTGGAAGGTTTTGGTGACGATGGGGATTGTTGTGGTTGTCATGGCAGCAAGATAATAAATTATCGCAAATTCTCCTTTTTGTTGTAAACATTGGTTTACAGAATGTTTACAATAGGAGTTTTTGGTGTTTACATACCCATTTTTTTGCCGAAAAAAAGAAAAAATCCATTGTGTTGTGGTCGTAAATTTCAGACAAGAACTATCTTAGTTCGCTTTGCCCATGACTACTTTCCAGAGTTCATTCGTTACTGCATTTTTGGCGATGTGATAGTATAGGTCTTCACATTAAAAAGGAATAAATCGCAACCCACCCCTGCCCCTCCAAGGAGGGGAATACTTGTACCAAGTGGGAAATTCCCCTCTTGGGAGGGGTAGGGGTGGGTTTAAGTAATATAAACAATCAATGCGGAAACCAATAATAAAAAGATATTTTTCAACTATGGGAACTATTTACTGTTATTGAGGAAAGTAAGAACTTATATGTTGCCTAATGAGTCCATTTAGGTGTACCTTTGTTCTGCAGATAAGTAAATCCTATTTTCACTCATTTACCTAACCCGCAAAGAGATACATGAAAATTTATACAAAAACAGGAGATGACGGAACGACTATGTTGTTTGGCGGAGGAAGAGTTCCCAAACACCATTTACGCATTGAAGCTTATGGCACCGTAGATGAATTGAACTCTTATATTGGTTTGGTTAGAGACCAAGCGATTTCTGAGCATCACCGCCAAATATTGAAGCAAATACAAGATGCCTTGTTTACGATTGGTGCAAATTTGGCTACAAATCCCGAAAAAAATAAAGTCAAAACGCCCGATATTACAGAGGAGGACATAGCTTTGTTAGAGAGGGAAATGGATGCGATGGATGAGGTGCTTCCAGCATTGAAAAACTTCATCTTACCAGGCGGACATACTACTGTTTCCTTTTGTCACCTAGCGCGTTGTGTTTGCAGAAGAAGCGAGCGTTTGTGTGTAGCATTGGCGGAACAATCACCTGTTGCAGCGATTCTTGTTCAATACCTCAACCGTCTTTCGGATTACTTGTTTGTATTGGCTCGAAAAATTGGGGCAGAATTGGGAGCAGAAGAAATTGTTTGGAAATAGGAAGATTCCTAATTATAAAATGGTGTGACTGTGAACTATCTCACTATCACACCATTTTCGCTATTGCTCAACAATCATTCTATCAAATAATCAACATCGCATCGCCATAAGTGTAAAAGCGATAACCATGTTTGATGGCTTCTTTGTAAACTTTTATAGTTCTGTCATAACCCAAAAAGGCAGAAACCATGATGATAAGACTAGACTTTGGCAAATGAAAGTTGGTAATCATAGAGTCTGCAATATGGAATTTATGAGGCGGGTAAATAAACAAATTTGTCCATCCTTCAGAAGTTTTCAACAAGCTTTCTGCTGATACAGAAGATTCTATGGTTCGCATGGTCGTTGTTCCAACTGCACAAACTCGCTTGTTGAGTTTTTTTGCTTTGTTCACAACTTCAACGGCTTCAGGCCCTATTCTGAAATATTCCGCATCCATTTTGTGCTTCGATAAATCTTCCACTTCAATACTTCTAAAAGTACCTAAACCAATGTGTAAGGTTACTTCTGCAAAATGTACTCCCTTGATTTCAAGTCGAGTCATCACCTCTTGACTGAAATGCAAACCAGCTGTAGGTGCAGCAACTGCGCCTTCCTCTCTAGCATAAATCGTTTGATAACGCTCATCATCTAATGCCGTAGGTTCTCGCTTAATGTACTTAGGAAGTGGTGTTTGCCCAAGGCTTTTAAGAATTTTTCTAAATTCTTCATTGGTGCCATCAAATAGGAAACGAATGGTACGTCCTCTTGAAGTTGTATTATCTACTACTTCCGCCACTAACATATCGTCATCGCCGAAATACAATTTATTGCCTACTCTTATTTTTCGAGCAGGGTCGACCAATACGTCCCAAAGGCGAACTTCTGTGTTCAACTCCCTCAACAAAAATACTTCTATCTTTGCTCCTGTTTTTTCTTTTCTTCCAAACAGACGAGCTGGAAATACTTTTGTATTGTTCAATATAAATGCATCGTCTTCTCCAAAATATTCAACAATATCTCTAAAATGTCGATGCTCTATTTCTCCCGTATCCTTGTGAACAACCATTAATTTTGAGCCATCACGGTACTCTGTCGGTTCTTTTGCTATTAACTTCTCTGGTAAATCGAAGTTAAAAGCAGATAGTTTCATTTTTGCCAATTTCTCTCACTTTTTGATTAGACCTGCAAAGGTAAAATTTTTAATGCTGATTGTCTAACAAAAAAATCCCTATATTTGTTACAAAGAAATTATGCTTACGGTCATTAGAATTTTTATTGAAGGTATTCGCTTAGCCTTACAAGAATTGTGGGCGAGCAAAATGCGCTCCTTTTTATCTACATTGGGGATTACTATTGGTATTTTTTGTGTCGTTTCTGTCTTGATGGTCGTAGATAGTGTAGAACGCAATGTCAAAGGCTCTTTTGAAAAATTGGGTGATGACATTGTTTATATCATGCGTGAACCTTGGGACGAAAATCCTGCCGAAAATTGGTGGAAATACATTCGCCGCCCTTTCCCAAACTACAACGAATTCAAAGCTATACAAGAAAAAGTAATTGGAGCTGAAGCAACCGCCATTCGGATTGTCATTCAGGGCAAGGACATCAAATACAAAAACAATACGCTCGAAAATGTGGTCATGGTGGCAGGTTCTCACGAATTTGGAGATATTTTCAATATGGAGTTTGAGAGAGGACGGTATTTTTCAATGTTAGAATCACAACTCGGCAACAATAAGGTGATTGTCGGTCACACCATTGCCCAAGAACTGTTTCCCAATATAGACGACCCTACTGGCAAAGAGGTGAAAATAATGGGTCGAAAACTTTCCATTGTCGGCGTATTGAAGGAAGAAGGCAAAAGTTTGTTGGGGGATGGGATGGACGAAGTAGCGATTTTACCCTACAATTATATGCGTCGATACATTGACATCAATAGCAAAAGAGTGACTCCTGCTATTTGTGTGAAAGCAAAAGAGGGCGTTCCTACCCTGCAATTGAAGGAGGAAATTAGAGGTGTACTGCGGGCTAAAAGGCGTTTGAAGCCCAAAGAGGACGACGATTTTGCGATGAACCAAATGAGTATTTTGCTCGGTTTTATTGACAATATTTTCAACTACATCAACGGTGCTGGCTGGCTCATAGGTATTTTCTCTATTCTCGTGGGTGGCTTTGGCATTGCCAACATCATGTTTGTATCGGTCAAAGAACGCACAGGCATCATCGGCATCAAAAAATCATTGGGTGCTAAAAACCACTATATTTTGTTTGAATTTTTGGTGGAAGCCATTTGCCTCTGTTTGGTAGGAGGATTGGCAGGACTACTTTTGGTCTATGGATTGGCTGCAATAGGAAATGCAGTTACAGACTCTTTCGAGTTGGTTGTCAGTTCTCAAAACATTGGTATTGCATTGGGTCTTTCACTCGGTATTGGTGTCGTGTCTGGACTGATTCCTGCCATTAAAGCATCTCTCATGAATCCCGTTGAAGCCATTCGACAAAACTTTTAGGAAAAAAATAGACAAATGCCTATTTCGCAAACAACTGGCCAATATCTTTAAACGCCTTAAATTCCAAGGCATTACCAGAAGGGTCTAAGAAAAACATCGTAGCCTGCTCCCCTACCTGACCTTTGAAGCGAATGTAAGGCTCAATGATAAACTTCGTGTCGTTTTCCTTCAATTTGTCCGCCAACTTTTCCCAATCTTTCCACGACAACACTACGCCGTAATGCGGTACAGGTACATCATGACCGTCCACAGGATTGAAGTGCAAACTGGCGATTTGGTCTTTGGGCTTCAAATGTGCCACAAATTGATGCCCATACAAATTGAAGTCTATCCAATGCTCCGAAGATCGTCCTTCTTCGCAGCCCAATAAGTCGCCGTAAAAACTCCTCGCTGCCTGCAAATCGTGAACAGGTACGGCAATGTGGAAAGGGGGTATATTCATGGTTGAAATTGTTAAATGGTTTGATTGTTAAATGGTTTGATTGTTGTTTTTTCTGTTCTGCTGAAAGCATTTTGTGGATTCGATGGACAAAATTCAGTGACCGTAGTTCTTATGAACATCGTATTGAACAAATCAAACTTCAAATATCGTCTATCGTACATCCTAATCCTACATGATTTAGGAAGTTTGATTTTGTTTTGAAAACACGACAAGGAATAAATTGGCAACTTAATAGTTTTAGCGACCAATCACCAGTCACTAAATACCCTACGTATCCACCAAAACCGTAAATTTTTTCTCCAACGGAGAATCCAAATTTTCCTTCAAAGTCTCGATAAACGCATCTCCATATTTGAAGTGAAAAGCAATCAAATTATCCTTTCGCTCCTGCAATGAATCACTTGGAAACAAGTTGTCCTTCAAGGTGCGAATTTGTCCAGTCGCAATGTCGAAATTTCGTTTTTCGGCACGCAACAATTTGGCTTCCAAACGCTCCATCGCATTGATGGTTTTCTTCATTTCTCCCACCACAGCCGACTGCAAACTTTGGTCAATCTCCACCGCCTTCTTCAAAATACTCTCAAAAGCACATTCCACCTTTTGCTTTTCGGTGTAAACATTCAGTTGATTCTCAGAATTTTCTTTCACATATTCCACCACCAATTTCTCCGTATTCCGAAACAAATTAACCACATCCAAACCCGATTTTTCCATCCGATTGGCATTGCCTTTGTCAATCCACAGCACCGAATTTCGCAGCACCAACATCGGATAATTCACCCCATAATGGTCAAAAACCCCCTGCAATTGCAGCCAATACGCCACTTCTCCGCCACCGCCAATATACGCCAAACAAGGCAGCACTTTTTGTTGATAGACAGGTCTTAAAATCACATTGGGGCTGAACCTTTCGGGACGCACTTTCACCTCCTCCAATATCTCGGCTTCAGTAAAACGAATGTCAGTGTCCACCACTTCAAAGCGTTCCATTTCAGCGTTCCACTCGATGCGCTGCCGCAATTCATCGGTTAAGTAAAAGAAATTGATATCCCTCGCAAAAGCCTGACCGTGATAGCCTTTTTCCTCCAATTGTACATTCGTAGCCTCCACCAAAGCCTTTGAAGGTCGCTTCAACAGTTCTTCTTCAATGATTGGCACAAAGGTCTTGCGAAGTTGGGCATCATCTTGGTCAATCACCAATAAACCATATTTCCCAAACAACTCGTTGACAATAAATTGAGTCGCTTTCCCCAAAGTCGGCTGCTCCAAATACGCTCGGCGAAACAATTGAAGCGTAGCCCCTGCCCTATCGCTATCGCCCAAAATCTCAGCTACTTGGTCAAAAGCGCCCTGCAAACTTTCTGTAGAAATGCGCCCCATTGCCGAGTCTTTGCCCTCCACATCTTCCCAAACGATTTTGTTTCCAAACAAATTGATGTGGTTGATTTCTGCAAAATCGTGGTCTTCGCTCCCCATCCAATATACTGGCACAAAACGAAAATCGGGATAGGTTGCCTGCAATTGCTCTGCCAACACAATCGTACTCAATATTTTGTGAACAAAGTACAAAGGACCTGTAAATAAGTTGGTTTGGTGTCCTGTAATGATGGTAAAGGTGTTGGAGTCTGCCATTGCAGCGATGTTCTCGGCTACTTTTGAAGTACAATCCAAATCGGCGTATTGCTTTTCAAAAACAGCTTTGAGGTTTTCCCTATCGTAGTCTTTTGCAGCCGTATTTTCGATGACTTCTTTGAAGGCTGCCAATTCAAAAGGATATTTGTAGAAGGGTTTAAGTGATTCATTTTCTGCCAAATAATCTACTATGAGTCCAGAAAAATAACCTGTCTTTTCGAAATCAAGTAAATGCTTTTGTACGATAATAAGTGGTGAGGCGGTTGGATTCGCTGTCATGAATTGTTGTGGTTGTATTTATCGAATAAGAAAAACAAAGCAATAACATTGAAGGGAGGGGAAATTGTTTAGCATATCCAAGAATTTAAGTTTTGAAGCGATTTTCCTCTTTTTTTGTCTTTTCAACTCAAGCATCTATAAATTCCTATTTTTCAACCAATTAACATATTTTAACTTATCCTTCAATTCGTTAATATCTTTGGGTATTTCTGCAAATACGATATGATAAAGCCTTCCAAATGTATTTGCCAAAACTGCTATTTTCATTGATCTTTGTTTCATCATCTTAACAAAAATCCATCAATATGAAAACTTACTATTTTCCTTTGTTTTTATTTCTTCAATATTGTTTGTTCACAAATCTCTACGCCCAAACGGGTGAAATACAGGGGAAAGTAACCGATGCCGAAACAGGGGAAACCTTGCCTTTTGTGAATGTATCCATTGACATCAATGGAAGTTTGATAAATACAACGACGGATTTTGATGGAGTGTATAGTCTAAATTCAATTCCCTACGGCACATACACAATTACCTTTGGATATCTCTGTTACGAAAGAATCTCAATTGAAAATATTGAAGTAAGCCAATCATTAGCCAAAGAAATAGACATACAACTATCACTCAACAAAATTATTGAAGGTTGTGAGTCAATCACTAATTGTCGCTTTTGGAATCCTCGGCTCATGAGTTCTGACGAAGGAAGGTCAGGCATTACCATCATCCAAAACAGCAGAGGTCATTTTGATTATTTTAATATTCGGTAAATTCTACTTTTATGAAACGCTTATACTTATTACTATTGCTTCAAATTGGACTATTTCTAAGTACTTATGCACAAACTGATATTATTCAAATAAAAATATTGGATGCTATTGAAGTGATAGACTACCAAGTTCCTGTATTGGATTCTAACCTTACTACATCTGGTTATACAATCATCACCCATCCAATGAAATTATTGCCGATGCGTAAAAATAACACCATTACAAATAATTCATTCAAAACCAATCAAAAATCATTAGGTAACATAAAAGGTAAAGTAACCGATGCTGAAACGGGGAAAAGCACGCCATTTGTCAATGTTACGATTGAAGTAAATGGAAACACGGTCGGAACATCAACTGATTTTGATGGTATGTATAAATTGGATTCTGTTTTTGTCGGATTTTATACGGTAACGTTTAGTTCTGTTGGTTATGACCCGCTAAAAATTGACAGCATTGAAGTACATAAAGACAAGACAACCTTTTTAGATGCAAAACTAACAACAAGGAATCTTTGCCAAGGAGTACCCGAAATACCCTTATGGAAGCTAAAAAAAATGCAACGTAAAGCTAAAAGAATGGAGCGCAAAAAAGAAAAACAATGAGTTTCAAATTTACTTTAAATTGCAAATAAATTCACAAACCAAACCAAAATCCATCAATATGAAAAACGCAATAATTTACATTCTTTTCGTCTTCCTTCAAATCTGTTTGTTCACAAATCTCTACGCCCAAACGGGTGAGATACAAGGAAAAGTAACCAATGTCGAAACAGGAGAAACCATTCCTTTTGTGAATGTGTCAATAGATATAAGCGGCAATTTAGGGGGAACAACAACTGATTTTGACGGTATTTACAGTCTCACCTCTGTTCGCCCAGGGCTTTATACCGTTACATTTAGCTATGTAGGCTATCACACCAAGCAAATAGAAAAAGTACAAGTCAATGCTAACAAAACTACTTTTTTAAATGCTCAATTATCTATAAGTGGGGAACTATTGGACATCGTTGAAGTAGTGGAATACAAAGTTCCGCTTTTGCGTTCTGACCAAACTTCAACAGGTCAAACCGTTACCTCGGAACAAATTCAATCCATGCCTACTCGCAATGTAAATCCCATTGCAGGAAGTGCTGCAGGAGTATATCAAGCAGACCGAAGCAGCAATGTCAATGTAAAAGGTGCAAGAAATCAAGCAACAGAGTACCACATTGACGGAATCAAAGTAAGGGATTCCAACCAATTCCCAAATACTGCAATTGAACAAACTCCCGTAATAATAGGAGGTATTCCTGCAAAATATGAAAATGCGGAAGACTACCACAATCAGACCAAAGAAGAGCGTTTTATGCGTAATCCTCAAATAGAAAAACCAGAGGAGATAGAAGCACAACAAAGCTACAACGCCAATCCTTACCCCTACAAAAATGTCGTTGTAGAAAATCCATTCCTCCACATCCAAAACGCTCCTCTTTCTACCTTTTCGATTGATGTGGATAAAGCAGCGTATAGCTACCTCCGAAGCACGCTCAATGCCAATGCCTTGCCTTATCCCCATGATGTCCGCATTGAAGAAATGATCAACTATTTTGACTACGAATACCCACAACCACAAACAGAAGTACCCTTTTCGATTACCACAGAACTAACGGATTGTCCGTGGAATCCGAACCACCAACTAGCTTTGATTGGGCTGCAAGGTCGGGAAATAGAAATGCAGCAAGTTCCGCCTCAAAATTTGGTTTTTTTGATGGATGTATCGGGTTCAATGAGCAGCGAAAACAAATTGCCTTTGCTCAAAAGTGCTTTCCGATTGTTGGTCGGACAGTTGCGACCACAAGACAAAGTGGCGATTGTGGTCTATGCAGGGGCAGCAGGTGTGGTGTTGAATCCGACCAACGGCGACCAAAAAACCACCATTTTGGATGCACTTGGAAAACTCGAAGCAGGTGGCTCAACAGCAGGAGGCGCAGGCATTGAATTGGCTTACGATTTGGCGTACCAAAACTTTGAATCGGGCGGCAACAATCGGGTGATTTTGGCAACCGATGGCGACTTCAATGTAGGCACTTCTTCGGATGATGAATTGGTGCGGCTCATTGAAGAAAAGCGAAAAACGGGTATTTTTCTGACCGTTTTGGGTTTTGGAATGGGTAATTACCAAGACAGCAAAATGGAAAAACTTTCCAATCACGGCAATGGAAACTATGCCTATATTGACAACTTCAAAGAAGCCCGAAAAACCTTAATCAATGAATTGAGTGGCACTTTGTTCACCATCGCCAAAGATGTCAAATTGCAGGTTGAGTTCAATCCCAAAGAAGTACAGGGCTACCGTTTGATAGGTTACACCAATCGAAGATTGGCAGACGAAGACTTCAACGATGATACCAAAGATGCAGGAGAAATGGGCGCAGGTCATTCGGTGACAGCTTTGTATGAAATCGTTCCTGTGGGAGTTGCTTTTGAAGACTCTACTTCAACTATCGACCCGCTGAAGTACCAAAAACAAAAAGCTGAAAAAACCAGCAATGCCGCCAATAGTGGTGAGATTTTGACGGTCAAAATCCGCTACAAAGCTCCAACTTCTGACACCAGCACCAAAACCGAAAAAGTATTGACCAAAAACGCACACACACTTTTTGAAGCAACTTCCGAAAATATGCAATGGGCTTCCGCTATGAGTGCTTTCGGGATGTTGCTGCAAAACAATGAACTGCAAAATGATTTGGACTATGAGGATGTTTTGAAAATAGCGAGAAAAGCAATGGGCAGTGATAAAAATAGCTACCGAAAAGAGGCGATTGACATGATTCAGAAAGCGAAAGCATTGACCAAACAAGCGGAGAAAACGGCTGAACAATAACGCATAATAAAACACAATCAAATCACTATGGCTTATTTATGATATTTTCAGATAAGCAATACTGGCTAATTTTTCTCACAAGTTAAGAGTCTGTTATCATACCATAATACAGAGGTTTGTATCATAAGGTACACCTCTGTTTTTTTATTCTTATTGTTTGCAATCACTCATACAAACTGAAACCAAAAAAGCCCCGTCTTTGGACGAGGCTATATGGCTAAATTTAAAAATCTGAATATAATAATTAGACCATTTGTTCAGCGTGTTTCCCTTCTTTGATTTCTTCAATCATTTTGGCATTAAAGGCTGGTAAATCATTGGGATTTCTACTCGTAACCAAACCATTATCTACTACCACTTCTTCATCTACCCAAATAGCACCTGCATTTTTCAGGTCGGTTTTGATAGAATCATAAGAAGTCAGTCTTCTACCTTCTACCACACCTGCTTCGGTCAAAAGTTGAGGAGCATGACATATAGCAGCAACAGGCTTATGGGCTTCAAAAAAACTACGAATAAATTCAATTGCATCTTTGTTCATGCGAAGCTGGTCGGGATTGATGACTCCTCCTGGTAATACAAGCGCATCATAATCATCAGAACTCACATCCGATAGTTTTCTATCCACACTGTACGATTTCCCCCAGTTATCGGTAGCCCAAGACTTGATGCTGCCGCTTTCTGGTGATACAATATGTACCGTTGCATTAGCATCTTCTAATGCCTTTTTAGGCTCTCTCAATTCGCTCTCTTCAAAACCATTTGTAGCCAATATCGCCACTCTTTTATTGCTTAAATCTTTCATTCTTTTAAATTTTTAAGGTTATTAATCAATTGGTATAGTAGTAATTAAACAAAAAAAAAGGAAAAATGTTTACTGTCTCCGTATTTCCCTCAATTCTTGTCCAACTTCAATGTGAATCCAATAATCAACTGAGATAGCACAACGGATTGTATCAAAAGAAAACTACTACTTTCATTTTTATTTCAACGAATCTGAACTTTTTGTATTCATCTGAGTTCACAAAGTAGAATGGAATTATTTCTTTCACTGCAAAATGCTTGGTTAAAACCCAAGCTACTTTCTACTTTCATACTCCGTGTTCAAATTTTGCTGCTATGAACCAAAACCCCATGCTTCCTCGACAATTCTCCGAACTCCCTGCCCTACTCCCTTTCCTCCCCATGCTCTATGTAGCGTGGGCAGATGCCGTATTGACTCCCTCCGAAATCAATTTGATTCGCACCAAAATTGAAGCTCAAGGATGGCTAAACGAACCGACCAAAGCCATTTTGAAGAAATGGTTGGACCCTGCAAATCCACCTTCTCCTAGAGAATTGAAGGAGTGGCTCAACATCATCAAAGAGTCTGCACCCAACATTCAGCCCCATGCCAAACAAACTTTGGCAAATTTTGGGATTGACATCGCCCGACTAAATGGTTTTCAAGAAGAAGTATCGGCTTGTTCTGACTCCAAAGCCAACCTTGCTTTGTGTCAAATTGAAGAGGCATTGGGCGTTGTCAGTCAAGAAGCGTTTGATGAAATGATGTCTGCAACAGACCCCCAACACAGTCCTACAAATGTCTCCACGATAAAAGAACCTTCTGCTCCCTTCAATGTCGAACTGCTACAACAAATACTCGATGGTGACTACCACAGCCTCCGAATGAAAGCACGAAAAATACTGAACGACCCTGCTTTTGCTTTGACGGTAGAGCAAGACAAAGAAGCTTTTAGAGAACAGACCTTGGTTTGGTCTAAGCTATTAGCAGACCAAGGTTGGGGCGCATTGGCTTATCCCAAAAAATACGGTGGTCAGGACGATATAGAACAATATTTTGCAGTCTTCGAAACGATGGGCTACCACGATTTGAGTCTTGCTATCAAGTTTGGAGTCCAGTTTGGGCTTTGGGGTGGCAGTGTTCAGTGGTTGGGTACAAAATTTCACCACAAATGGCTATCGAAAAAAATCGGCACATTAGAAATCCCTGGCTGCTTTGCAATGACCGAAAATGGACACGGCTCCAATGTGCGAGAAATAGAAACAACTGCAACTTATGATGCTGCAAATCAAGAATTTGTCATCCATACTGCTACGCCCGATGCCTTCAAAACCTACATCGGTAATGCGGCAGTACATGGTGAAATGGCAACCGTATTTGCACAGCTCGAAACCAATGGCGAACGCTATGGCGTTCACGCCTTTGTAGTACCGATTCGAGACAAAAACGGCAAGGTGTTGGAAGGAATACGCATTGAAGACAACGGTTTGAAGCTGGGATTGAATGGCGTGGACAATGGCAAAATTTGGTTTGACCATGTGCGTGTTCCCCGTCAAAATTTGCTGAATCGCTTTGGGGATGTGGCAGAAGACGGAACATATAGCAGCCCAATAGCGAGTGAATCCAAGCGGTTTTTTACCATGCTCGGCACACTCGTTGGCGGTCGAATTGGCGTACCCAAAACGGCTTTGAGTGCCACCAAAACTGCTTTGACCATTGCCATTAAATATGCCTTGAAAAGGCGGCAATTTGGGGCGGCAAATGAAGCGGAAACTTTGTTGCTCGATTATCGCAGTCACCAACGCCGACTACTGCCCTATCTCGCCAATGCTTATGCCTATACGTTTGCGCTGCAATATTTGACCAAGCGGTTTGTGAATCGCAGCGAAGATGATGCACGAGAGATTGAAGCTTTGGCGGCTGGATTCAAAGCCGTGGTGACTTGGAACACAACGGCTACCATACAAGAGTGTCGAGAAGCCTGTGGAGGACAAGGATATATGGCTGAAAATCGCTTTGCAGCATTGAAGTCCGATTCCGATATTTTCACCACCTTTGAAGGTGACAACACCGTTTTGCTGCAATTGGTGGCAAAGGGTCGTTTGTCCGAATTTAAGCAGCAGTTTCACGACATGAATTGGTTTACGTTGGTGAAGTTTTTTACCTCCAATGCCATTGCCGACTATTTGGGTTTCAGCCCACTGACTACTCGAAATACAGACTCCAAACACCTACGCAGTTCCAAATTTCACTTGCAAGCTTTTCGCTTTCGAGAAGAGGATTTGGTGCGTTCGGTGGCGCAAAGGTTGAAGCGGCGCATAGACAGTGGCATGAATTCTTATGATGCGTTTATTGAATGTCAAACGCACTTGATTACCATGGCAAAAGCGTATATTGACCGAGTGGTTTTGGAGCAATTCATCGAAAAAGTGTATGCTTGCAAGGATGAACCTACTCGTGAAGCGTTGAAGCAAGTTTGTAAACTGTATGCGCTGCAAACGATTGAAAAACATAGTGCTTGGTACCAAGAACAGGGCTATATCGAAAGTGGTAAATCGAAGGCAATTCGTCGGGAGGTAGATGCTTTGTGTTTGCAGGTTCGAGACAATGCGCTGGATTTGGTGGCCGCTTTTGGTGTGCCTGAGCAGAGTTTGGGAGAATTGGTGGATTAGATATTTGATAATCAAATAAATCAACAAATTATTTATTTCAGTAGTATCGCTGCGACACTATTTGTAGAACTATCATTAAAAAAAATGAACAACCTAATCGAACAATTCTACACTGCCTTCACCAACCTTGACGGGGACGGAATGGCGGCTTGTTACCACGATAATATCGTATTTGAAGACCCTGCATTTGGAGTTTTGAAGGGCGAAAAAGCGAAAAATATGTGGCGAATGTTGTGTCAATCTCAAAAAGGTCAAAACTTTGTGGTCGAGTATTCTGATGTGAACACCTTGAAAGACAAAGGTTCAGCACACTGGGAGGCGCACTACACTTTCAGCAAAACGAACAGAAAAGTCCACAACATAATTGACGCTGAATTTGAGTTCAAGGATGGAAAAATCATTCGTCATACTGACCACTTCAATCTCTACAATTGGTCGAAACAGGCTTTGGGTTTGCAGGGTTGGCTGCTGGGTTGGACTCCGTTTTTTAAGAAAAAACTGAATGAGCAGACGAATGGGATGTTGAAAAAGTTTGAAGAAAAGATTGTTTGATTTTTCTTATTCTAACTAATTCTGTGGAATACCTTTAAGTCTATTATTTGAACGAAGGAGGCGAGATATTTTTTGCTTTTTTAGTCTAAAACCTAAAAGTAAAAAGCCCCAAAGAAATACAATTCTTTAAGGGCTTTAGGTTTATGAGAGCACTTTTTTTATTTATTCTTCAAAGGATACTTTTGCTTGGCTGATATAGAGTGTTCCTAAAGTCATGAACATCAAAGCAAGGATGATTAAGCCCCATTGGGAAAGGGTCGGAACATTTGGAGGAGGAGGAGTTCCCGTGACACTAATATCATCTATTCCAATGAGGCTATCTACGCCAGCAGCATTGGTGGTTAATATACGAATTTGAACTTCACTTTGATTTTCTGCTGCAACAGGTAATACAACATTAATAGGAGTTACTTGTGCGCTACCATTTGACGCATCCGCTACATAACCAGCTGCCACATTTGTAAAGTTTCCTGAACTGCCTACCCTATAATGTAGTGCTACTTGTTGGATTGAATTATCAGCATCAAGTTCACGCAGATTATACTGCACTGTAATTCCAGTAAAATTGGTTGTATTTACAGATATTAGTAGAAAAGGAGCATTTGCAGTACCAGAACCTTGAAATGCAACAGTAGGGTTCACTAATCCGTCTAACTCAATATTACCACCCGTAGCTATTCCAGTTGTAGAACCTTGATTTGCTATAATATCAACAGGAGTAGCAGTTCCGTCAACAAGAATAGTCTGTGGGTCTGTGCCTGTTGATCCTGTCAAACCATCGCCTCTATACCCTATGATTCCTGCAACACCACTCCAATTATCATCCATAGTTATCAAAGCAGGATTCGTCCAATCTTGAGAAAAAGGCAAAGCTTCTTGAGCATTCACCTTCAATACAAAGAACAAACAAAAAGTAAAAAAAAGTAACAATCGTTTCATAGCAAAAACGTTTAAAGGTTAAAAAAATATTGGTTAAATAATAGAAATTAATATATAAAAAATATAATTCAAAGCATAAAATTACAGAAATACTTTTAACAATTTATTAGTTATCAGCAATTTTTTCAAAAATTTAATCATTGGAAAATAATTAAACAAAGTTTATTTCATATTTGTGTGGTCAGCATTGCTCCTATTAAACCTCCCTTCTTTATCAAATGTTCATTCGCAAATACAACAATATAGTAAAAAACTGACAGCCTCTGCAATATCATATCTTTAAAACCTACTTTCCATTTCTTTTATCCTTAGCGAATTAAAGTAAAATTACCGTTTAAGCGTTTGATGCGCTCTCCTTCAAAACGGTAAAAAATATAGTAGGCATACACTCCTATATTTTGAGCTTCTTCCTTATACCATCCATCCCATCCTACTGTACTATCTTGGGTAGAAAAAACCAATTTCCCCCAGCGGTTGTAAATTTTCAATTCATATTCCAACAACAAACCACGAGAGAGAGGTCGAAATAAATCATTGACCCCATCTTGATTGGGAGAAAAAGCAGAAGGAACAATCAATGTTTGAAAAATTTCGGGTTGCACTGTGATGGTAAGTGCAGTTGTGTCTGTACATGCACTATTGCTGGTCAAAAAGTAGGTAGTTGTCTGCAATGGGTTCACGGTAATTTCTGAGCAATTCTCACAATCCAGCAATTCTCCTGACTCCAAAAACCAAACATAATCCTCTCCTCCACTCGCATTTAGCTTCAACTCCTCCCCTTCCTGCACTACATTTGAAGGGGCAGTAATAGCCAAAAATGCAGCAGACAATACCTCTACTTCCACACTTTCAGTCAGCTCATTCATACAATACTGATCCTCCACACTCAACAACTCATAAACCGTGGTATTCGTTGGAAATACCAAAACACTATAGTCAGCATTCTCCACATTGGTTTCCGTAAAGTTGTTGATTCCATCGGAGTAAGTAAACTCAAAAGGAGGTGTACCCTGCAATTCAAAATGCAATTCCACACTCTCCCCTTCACAAACAGGGCTAATGGTAGTGATGCCCCCTGTTGGCAATGTCAATTCGTTCACCTCTACACTGCTAATACCACTACAGTCCACACCCATCGAAACCGTCACCGTATAAACCCCTGCTGTACCAACTTCTATCTGTGCAGTCGTTTCACCATTTGACCAAGCATAACTCGTAAATCCAAAATTTGCGGTCAAGGTCGTAGTGCCTCCCGAACAGAATGTATTGCTACCATTGATAGTCGGCTGCAAATTTGGCATTTCCGAAACAGTCATAGATGCCGAACTGCTGCAATCGTTTCCATCAAAAACCGTCACCGTGTAAGTTCCTGCTCCCACTTCAATCATTGAAGCCGCCAAACCATTTGACCAAAGATAACTTGTAAAACTTTCATTGACAGATAATGAAGTAAAATCTCCTTCACAAACCGTTGTCAATCCTGCAATTGTTGGCTCGGCAATATCGTTCTCAAAAACCTCCACTTCTTCACTTGCTGTACAACCCATTGTATTTGTGACAGTAACGGTATAAACTCCTGATATAAATGCTTCAATGCCCAAAGTATTTTGCCCATTTGACCAATTGTAAGATGCAAAACCTCCACTTGCCGTCAAAGTAGTGCTGCCGCCTGAACAAAAGGTTAAATCACCTGAAATCGTCACGATTGGAGCACTTTGTTCACTCACTGCAATATCCGCCGAACCACTACAGCCCAATCCATTTGAAACTGTAACACTGTAAATACCTGTTTGCGAAACATTTATTTCGTTTTCAGTTACCCCCGTTGACCATTCATAAGTATCGAATCCACCGCCAACACTCAATGCCGTTGAAGCACCTTCACAAAATGTCGATTCACCGTTGATGGTGAAATTCAATTGGCTACCCTCTGAAATGGTCGTAGATGCCGTTCCCGAACAGCCATTTGTGTTTTCGACTGTCACCGTATAAACCCCTGCTATACCGACTTCTATCTGTGCCATCGTTTCACCATTTGACCAAGCATAACTCGTAAATCCAAAATTTGCGGTCAAGGTCGTAGTGCCTCCCGAACAAAACGATTCACTCCCGATAATAACAGGAGTTGGATTGGGCTTTTCGCCAACGGAGATGGAAGCGGAACTGCTGCAATCGTTTCCATCAAATACCGTAACCGTATAAGTTCCTCCACCCACTTCAATACTAGAAGATGTCAGTCCATTCGACCAAAGATAACTTGTAAAATTCTCATTGACAGTTAATGAAGTTAAACTACCTTCACAAACGTTAGCTATTCCTGTAATTGTTGGATTCACAATATTATTTTCAAAAACCTTCACTTCATCACTACCCGTACAGCCTCCTATATTTGTGACCACAACAGAATAAAGCCCTGCCGTACTTACTTCAATTTCCAAAGTATTCTGTCCATTCGACCAACTATATTCCGCAAAACTTGTACTTGTGAACAATGTTGTGCTACCATCTGGACAAAAAGTTAAATCACCCGAAATAATTACTATTGGAGCAGTTTGCTCACTCACTGCAATATCCGCCGAACCACTACAGCCCAATCCATTTGAAACTGTAACACTGTAAATACCTGTTTGCGAAACATTTATTTCGTTTTCAGTTACCCCCGTTGACCATTCATAAGTATCGAATCCACCGCCAACACTCAATGCCGTTGAAGCACCTTCACAAAATGTTATTTCGCCATAGATTGTGAAATTCAGTTGGCTACCCTCTGAAATGGTCGTAGATGCTGTTCCCGAACAGCCATTTGCGTTTTCGACTGTCACCGTATAAACCCCTGCTGTACCAACTTCTATCTGTGCAGTCGTTTCACCATTTGACCAAGCATAACTCGTAAATCCAAAATTTGCGGTCAAAGTTGTAGTGCCTCCCGAACAGAATGTATTGCTACCATTGATAGTCGGCTGCAAATTTGGCATTTCCGAAACAGTCATAGATGCCGAACTGCTGCAATCATTGCTATCAAAAACCGTCACTGTGTATGTTCCTGCTCCTACTTCAATCATTGAAGCCACCAAACCATTTGACCAAAGATAACTTGTAAAACTTTCATTGACACTCAATACCGTTGTTCCTCCTTCACAAACCGTTGTCAATCCTGCAATTGTTGGCTCGGCAATATCGTTCTCAAAAACCTCCACTTCTTCACTTGCTGTACAACCCATTGTATTTGTGACCACAACAGAATAAAGCCCTGCCGTACTTACTTCAATGTCCAAAGTATTTTGCCCATTTGACCAAGTATAGGCTATAAAACCTCCACTTGCCGTCAAAGTAGTGCTGCCGCCTGAACAAAAGGTCAGATCACCTGAAATTGAAGGAATTGGATTTGAATTTTCATTTACTTCAACCATTGAAATTGCTGTACATCCATTAATATCGGTTACGGTTAGAGCATAAATACCAGCAGTTACTTCTATTGCTTTGGTAGTTTGACCATTTGACCAATGATAACTTTCAAAATCTGAACTTGATGCAATTGTTGATGCATCGTTTTCACAATAGAATAAATCACCTAAAATATCGACTTTAGGAATTGGATTTTCAATGATATTAATGCTGGCTGTACCACTACATATTCCGCCGTTGCTTACTGTAACTGTATAAATACCTGCTACCGATACTTCAATTATTTGTGTGACATTTCCTGTTGACCATAGATATGTCAAAAATCCACTTCCGGCATTGATGGTGGTAGAAGCATTGGCACAAAAACTATTATTGCCTATCAAAGAAGGAGTTAGTTGATTTCCTTGACTAACATTTACACTCCCAGTATTGGTACATCCATTGCTATCTTCAACTGTTACAGTATAAACTCCTCCATCAGATACCATGATTTGTTGGGTGAATTGGTTGTTAGACCAAGTATAATTTGTAAATCCTACTCCTGCATCCAAAGTGGTATTTCCTCCTTCACAAAAACTCAGGCCTCCTCCAATGTTTAAAGTTGGTAAGATGTAAGCATTGATGTTTGCACTTGCACTGCTGCTACAACCATTTGCATCGGAAACCGTGACGGTGTAAGTACCTGATGTGCTGATGGTTATTTGCTCGGTTGTTTCAGTATTGGACCAAATATAACTATTGAAGCCTGACCCTGCATCTACCGTTGTATTGCTACCTGTGCAATAACTAAGGCTGCCTGTAATGTTTGGGGTTAAACTCGAATTTTCGCTCACCGATACTTCGTCTGTGCCTGTGCAACCATTCACATCGGAAACTGTGACAGTGTAAGTACCTGATGTACTGATGGTTATTTGCTCGGTTGTTTCAGTATTAGACCAAATATAACTATTGAAGCCTGACCCTGCATCTACGGTTGTGCTGCTGCCTGTGCAGTAACTAAGGCTGCCTGTAATAGTTGGAGTTGGGTTTGAATTTTCTATAATTGTGGTCATTGCAGTGCCTGTACAGCCATTCACATCGGAAACTGTGACAGTGTAAGTACCTGTTGTGCTGATGGTTATTTGCTCGGTCGTTTCAGTATTGGACCAAATGTAGCTGTTGTAGCCCGACCCTGCATCTATGGTTGTGTTGCTGCCTGTGCAATAACTAAGGCTGCCTGTAATGTTTGGTGTTAAACTTGCATTTTCGCTCACCGATACTTCGTCTGTGCCTGTGCAACCATTCACATCGGAAACCGTGACGGTGTAAGTACCTGATGTGCTGATGGTTATTTGCTCGGTTGTTTCGGTAGTCGACCAAACATAACTATTGAAGCCTGACCCTGCATCTACGGTTGTGCTGCTGCCTGTGCAGTAACTAAGGCTGCCTGTAATAGTTGGAGTTGGGTTTGAATTTTCTATAATTGTGGTCATTGCAGTGCCTGTGCAACCATTCACATCGGAAACTGTGACAGTGTAAGTACCTGATGTACTGATGGTTATTTGCTCGGTTGTTTCAGTATTAGACCAAATATAACTATTGAAGCCTGACCCTGCATCTATGGTCGTATTGCTGCCTGTGCAATAACTAAGGCTGCCTGTAATGTTTGGGGTTAAACTTGCATTTTCGCTCACCGATACTTCGTCTGTGCCTGTGCAACCATTCACATCGGAAACCGTGACAGTGTAAGTACCTGTTGTGCTGATGGTTATTTGATCGGTCGTTTCAGTATTGGACCAAATGTAGCTGTTGTAGCCCGACCCTGCATCTATGGTTGTGTTGCTGCCTGTGCAATAACTAAGGCTACCTGTAATAGTTGGAGTTGGGTTTGAATTTTCTATAATTGTGGTCATTGCAGTGCCTGTACAACCATTCACATCGGAAACTGTGACAGTGTAAGTGCCTGATGTACTGATGGTTATTTGCTCGGTTGTTTCGGTAGTCGACCAAACATAACTATTGAAGATTTCTATTACTGATAAAACGCTACTTTGACCATTGCAAAAATCACTGCCACTGATGGTTGGGTTTGATGGAGGAAGTTCGTTGATGGTGATTTGTGCAGTTCCAGAACAGCCAGTGGCATTTGAAGCGGTGACAGTGTAAGTGCCTGTAATACCAACGCTAATATTTTGACCTGTATCACCATTTGACCAATTGTAGTTGGTAAAACTTTCCACGACCGAAAGGGTACTGCTGCTGCCTGTACAGAAGTCACTACCATTGAGGGTGACGGTTGGAAGGCTAATAATATTGTAGGGAATAATAAAGGAATTAATGCAGTTAGGAGAATTAATGTTCACTGAAAGTGCATTGTTAGACGGAGGTAAATCTACATCGGTTGGATCATTGATGTAAATGAAATTACTCAAATCACCATCGTACCAATCAATGAAATTGTTCGAGTCACTATTGATAAGGTCATCGTAAGTTGTGAGGTCTATATTTGTTGCAATACCTGAACCTGCAGTATCTTCGCATACATTGATGATGAGCCCTCCAAAGGTAGGAAATGGTTCTATGAATACACTTGCATCATCTGTGCCAGTACAGCCATTTCCATTTGTGACGGTGACTGTGTAGGTGTAAGTGCCTGGCCCCAATATAGGGCCTTCTAATGTAATACCATTGCTATTGGAACCGTTCGACCATTGGTAGATATATGGGCCGTTACCTGATTGAAAGGCATCCAAAAAAGTCGTTTCATCCTCACACAAAGTGAGCAGATTGGTTCCTGAATTGTTTTCAATATCTATCAAAGGGCTTGGGTTAACAGTAATCACAGCTTCTCCATCAAAGTTTGAATACAATGGACAATCTATATTGTCTTCAACTGATAAAAATGAATAGGTAGTGGTGGTAGAGGGTGAAACCGAAACAGTATGTCCATTTACGATATCCAACAACGTAAAATTCGTTGTGCCATTTGTGTAAACAACATCAAAAGGGCCATTGATGCTTGGTAAATCGAAGGTTAAAATTGCATTTTCGCCATTACAAATAGTGGTTGTTCCGTCAATACTCATTCCACTGGTATTGATAAGAATAGAGTACCCTCCTGAATAATTGGGGATAGAACTATTGTATGTTGCACAATCTGCATAAGATGTCCAGTTTGAAGGGTTTTGAATACGGTTTATCCACTCCAATTGTGTTGCAGCGGATGCGAGGCCTGTATATTTGATATATGTAGAAGAAGAGCTAGGTGCCATGTTGTAGCAAGGGTCGACATCGGGGTGTAATCCTGAATCAGAAGAAGTGTTTGCAAGTGAAGTCCAAGCATTTTTTGTATTGAATCCGAATAATATTTCTCCACTATAAGTTGCATTGTGTCCACCTACCCCTCCATTGTTGTTCCACGTTCCATCTGTCATAAAATAGATTTGGTCGCCAGATGAATTAAAATTTACTGCTGAAGTGCCATTCAGAAAAGAGAAAGTCCAATTGTTATCAGGGCTAATGCAAATAGGATTAATCCCAAGTGAATTAGACAGTTGAAATGTAATTACTGTGCCTGCTGCAATAGTTGAACTGGTGCGTACAGCTCTGATTGTACCTTCTGTATCTCCCCATTGATTGGCATTGGATCTTTCCCAACCATTGTCAGTAAAATCGATTACTGTTCCTACTTCAATGTCTTTGAAACAGACAAAACTCACCTCATCATCTGTCACTCCGATACAATCAAACTGGTTGGTATTAACAGCCATTACCGCCAAATCACCTGGCTCTAAATCTGTTTGTGCGCTTAAATATAGATTCATCCCATTGAAGAAAAAAATGAATGTCAAGATTCTTCTATACAAAAAAACTGGGCTTATATCTAAAAAATATATTCTTTCCAAAATATTTAAGGTTGTACAATATTTTTTCACATCAAAAGAATTTTAATTTTCTCAGGGAATGGTGTAAAATTAGTATTTTTAAAGTTTGATATGTTGTTAAACAAATAATATAGCTTTTAATTTACATTTTCATAAAATCATAGCCATCAAGTTTAGGAATTAACAATACCTATTAGAATGAAAATAAGATTAAGAATAAATGAGAGGGTTTCTATAAACAAAATAAGGCAGTTAGTTTTTTCATATATAAATTAATAAACAAAAAAAACTATATGAAGAACTTACTGCCTTACATGAACGAAGTTAGTGAAAAAATGGCAACTTTTTTTAGTGAATCCTCCATTGAAGAAATTGCCCGAGAAACTTGTTTTGTACGTCGAAACTCTAAATTGATGGGCTTTGTATTTTGCCAACTATTGTTAAAAATGTTTACGAAATCTCTGCCCCTTGTGAGTTTAACTGATTATAAGGAAAAACTCAAGAATAATCAGGGTATTGATATAACCGAAGAAGGTATCAATCAGCGTTTTAATGAACAGAGCATTGGCTTTTTTAAGGCATTGATTAATAGATTATTAGCTCTTCAATTAAATAGTGTAATTTCAAGCGTTCAATTGGATTTACCTTTTAAAGACATTCAATTATTAGACTACTCTACCTATATAAAATTGCCTGATTGTATGGGTGAATTGTTTCCAGGCACTGGTAAAAAGGGGGGAAAAGAGACAGGCAATTCAGGTTATAAGTGGCACTTAGAATATATGTTGTTTAGCTTAGAAGATGAGTCCAATAGCATAGAAGCAAGTGAATATAAGTTATTTAACTTGTTCAAGTTACAGTTTGCAGAAAATTTTATAACTGCAATTTTTCACCCTAAAAAATCTAAGCTACTCACTTTATTAAAAAAGCTGTATCGATTGGCGAAACTATGCTGTAAAAAAGAAGCCAAGAAGGGTAAACAAACACCTATGATAATATTAAAAAACATTAATAAAAAAGACAATGTAAAGGAGGTCAAACAAACAAAATATATAGCTAAGGCTGCTTAATTATACCTTAACTTGACAGCAATGGGGCTACGAATGGGAACAATTTTTAGCGAAATATCGTCATAAAAGGAATAGTGTCGAATGAATTTCAGGAACTGCCAAGAAGCCTCAATAGAATAATTTCCCGATTTAGACTTTTGTAGTTTTGCTTCAAAAGTTCTCTATTGCAATGAAAATCAATATTCTTCAAAGGTTAAACTTCAAAAGTCTCCACCCCAAATGTGGTATTTGTTCTGTCGGCAACCCTAAATCAAATTAAAAAAAGAATACGGAAGCGAACAATACATTCCCAGTCAATCACCAGCAAAAACTCGTCACAACGCATATACAACACCTTTGTAGCTCATTGAATAAAAAGAAAGAAAATAACATTATAGGTCTCTGCATTAAACAGGAATATATCGCCCCTCCTGCCCCTCCCAAGAAGGGAATTTTCCACTTCGTACGAGATTCCCCTCCTCAGAGGGGTTGGGGTGGGTTTGAGTAATATAAGCGGTCAATGTGCGAGCCTATAATCGTTCTTAGCCTACTCATTCGAATAGGTCTTTTAACAAGATATTTAATTCCTAAGACCACTCCTATCATTGCTCATTTCCTCAATAAAAACTAAATGGATATAAAAGTTGATAATGAGCTTTTTGATATTGAATGTGGTAATCATGGTGCACCAAACTTTCATAATCCCTCGCCTTCAATTGGTTGAGAATGATAGCTATTGCCAAGTATCCTGCTTTGGGCAATGCGCCATCCTTACATTCTTAGACGACTCCAAGTTTATATCATTTCTGGCGGGTGCATCCCAAATTGTCGCCTTATGCTTGTTTTTTATATAATTCAAGTTCCTTTGCTTGTATCAATTTTATAAGTTCATGCCATTGTTGATTCATATTCATAAGTCTCAAATCAATAATTTTCTGTGCACCATCTAAAGTCCATCTTTGTCCCGATTGTTTCAATCTTTTTTGAATAACTGTTCGGTGAGCAGATTCGATTGCTCCCGAACCTATAAATAAACCTGTGTCTCTAAAAGTTTTATACATCATGCGAAACTCATTGTTTCTCAAATAGTTTAGCAGGCTATTTCGTTCTTTTTCAGATTTTTGTGCACGTTTTTCTAACTCTTCAATCCCTTTTATAACGACACTAATTTCATCATTGAGTAAAGCATTTTTTTGTTTGTTCAACCAATTTTTTTGCTCTTCTATTGTTTTGTAATACAGTTTAGCAAATTTACTTAAATGCTCTGCTGCATGATAAAAATCAAGGATTTGTGTAGCTTTAGGATAAGACTCTTCTACCCAATTCCAAATCCAAGGTGCTCCATCTGCAACAAAAACAAGTCGTTCATTTATCGGCGATAATATATCTACTAATGGCTCAAATTTACACAGGAAATCTTTATGACTACCCAAATGTGCAGCATAGATAGATTGCTTTAGCCAACAATGATTCTTATCTAATTCATAGTGGTCAAGGTCTGTAAATATACGCCCTAACTTTACTTCTTTCCAATCATTCCCTTTTTCTCCTTCACGAGTTTGAAGCATACCCCCATCTATCATAGAATAGACAAGCCCCTCTTGTTCAACACTCTCTTTTAGAGACTCACTTAGTTTTCTTTGAGCAACTGGTAAAACAGGTTTCACACTTTGAAGTTCTGATGCGTAATACTTCGTAACTCGCTCTGTTTGACTACGATTCGTTTCTATACGTAGATATTTTTCTAAGTCACACACCGCTGCGCTATAGTTATCCGATTGACCAGCATAAGCTTGTAACTCTTGAAGATAAGGGCTTACTTGAAAGCCATTGATACCATTACTCCACATATGCGTTTTGGCGATAGCGATAGAGCCAAATCGACTTGCTATTGTTTTTTTTTACGACGGTCTTCTCCTGGTTTACTTATACTACTTTCTAATAAATCTTGTCCAAATTTCAGTATCACTCCCTCAAACCCCTTTTCATAGTCATAAAAACTTTCTTCTTTTTTCAAAGATTCAAATGATGCCCAATAAGATAAAGCCAATTCTAAATATTCTTCCTTTGTCATATTTTTATTGATTTAGTGCCTCAAAAATAGCTTTTTTTAGCTTCTGCGACAATTTGGGATGCACCCTTTCTGGCTCTGCTCTCAATCATATCAATTTTTTACACTTGGTTTTTTCCTGTCATTATTTATGAGCTACCTCAAACAATTTCACGGTGCTTTATCCATCTTTTCAGTTTGCTCCTCCCTACTCTAAAATAAACATATATATAAACTTTAATGCCATTTTTGTTATTTTAAATAAGGTGAAGACTTCGAAAAAATTCAAGCCATCACGAGAACACCACATTTAATTCTGTCCAATCACCTAAAAACACTTATCAAAAAAGTTGTAGAAAATGAAAATATATATTCAAAATATGGTAAGTCTGCGTTGCAAGATGATGGTCAAGTCGGAGTTGGAGAAGTTAGGTATAGCCTATAAATCCGTAGAATTGGGGGAAGTGCTATTGGAAAAACCAATTACAGAAACTATAGGTCTTCACATTAAAAAGGAATAAATCGCAACCTACCCCTGCCCCTCCAAGGAGGGGAATACTTGTCCCAAGTGGGAAATTCCCCTCTTGGGAGGGGTAAGGGGTGGGTTTAAGTAATATAAACAATCAATGCGGAAACCAATAAAGCTGCTTCTGGCGCTGAATTAATTCACGCTAATAATCACAAAGTAGTTTTAGTCAGAATGGGGGAAAGCATACCTCAAATTACGCCTGAATTTTCGGTAAAATCGACCATTGAGAATTTAAAAGAATCAATTGACGGAGAGAGTTATGAGTTCAATACGATGTATCCAGAGTTTATTAAAAATGCAAATGCTGCTGGAAATTATATGGCTCAGATAAGTTTGACGTATGCGTATAAAGTAGAGCAAAAGCATCGGGATTTTTATATGGAAGCTTTGGCAGCTCTTGAAGCAGGTACAGACAATACCCTTGCAAAAATTTACTACTTATGCCCTACTTGTGGAAATACCTATGCAACTACTGCGCCTGCTCGTTGCGAAATTTCTATGACAGATTCAAAGTTGTTTATTAAGGTGACGAGTTTATAAAAGTTTAGACGAATTTCTAAAAATTAACAACCAATATGAGCTATTTTATTTCAAAAGAATTTACAAGAACATCGGTAACTGCAATTCGCCCAAAAGTTGAAGATGCGTTAAAAACGGAAGGATTTGGCGTACTGACGGAAATTGATATTCAGGCAACCATGAAGAAAAAATTGGATAAGGATTATTTACCTCATCTTATTTGGGGTGCCTGCAATCCTGTTTTTGCAGACAAAGTACTTTCTGTAGATCAACATATCAGTTTGATGCTGCCCTGTAATGTGTCTATTCGTGCGTTGGGAAATGAAGAAATTGAAGTGGCAATGATTGACCCTTTAGAAGCAATGAAGGCAATTGGAAGCCCTGCTATTGAAGTGTATGCCAAGGAGGTAAGCGATAAATTAAATAAGGTTTTAGAAAACATTTAAAAGCCAATAAAAATGAACATTAAAGATTTGCTCCCTCAAGATAAAGCTGTTTCAACAGCGGTGCTTCTTAGATCAGAACAGGCAACTGTCACGGTTATTCAAATTTTGGAGGGCGAACAATTGAAAGAACACGTCACCAAAGTTCCAGCACTCTTGATTTGTATTATCGGAGAAGTAGTCTTTGAAAATGAAAAGGGGATGAAAGAATCATTATTGTCGGGCGACTATGTTAGCATCGCACCAATGATAAAACATTGGCTAAATGCTATCACAAACAGCCAACTTATACTTTTCAAATAGTGCAGTCATTTCCGAGAGTGATGTTGGATTGTAAGCATGTATTTGGTCAAATTTTCAAATTTTAAATTATGAATGGAGCACACTGGCATTTAGTACTCAATCATTTACCCATTATCATCCCGATGGTTGGTTTGCTTGTGATGATTGGAGGTTTATTGATTAAATCAGAAATTTTAAAGCGGGCCGCATACAGTATTTTCATTTTAGGTGCAATTACAGCAATAGCTGCTTTCTCAACGGGTGAGGGTGCTGAAGAGGTGATTGAAGGAATTCAAGGTATAGATGAGCGCTATATTAAAGTGCACGAAGAAATCGCTGAAGTTTTTTCAATAATACTCTATGTCTTGGGAGCTATTTCCCTAATCGGATTATGGGCCAATTGGAAAGGAAAGTCCTTTTCTAATTCCATCGTATTCGTAACAATAGCACTGTCATTGGTCGGTTTATTCTATGCCAAACAAACTGGAACCACCGGTGGAGAAATTAGACATACCGAAATTAGAGTAGATGGCATAAATAATAGTAATATAAACCAAAATAGTGAACGTGAAGGAGAAGATGATGACTGATGATTATGTACCACATCAGTATTTGCTTATTGTATTTGGGTTGAACGGAAACCTGTTCCGATGATGAATCGGAATGGAGTTCTGTAATTGCTTGCACTATTTTCTACAAATATTCAAGGGATACCTGTTCCGAAGAAATCGGAAACGGACTTATGAGTTACCGTTTATTTACTTTTAGCTGTACTAGAAGTTTTGTAGCAAAAGTTTTTATTTAATTTTTTTAGACTTTAGATGAAGGAGTAAAGACGACAGAAATATAAATTTAACTGCCTGATAATTATTTTTTTACGCCCATTTACATCAATAAAAGGAGAGTTTGATTATCAAGTTTTTATATTTCACCTCTTGCTTCCGACTTCTTTCCTCCAAAGTCCAAAAATATTATAGCTAAGGAAATTTCCAATTCGATTCATGCATTGAAGATGAATCAACCAAAACGATTTCAGTTTTTTAAAAAATAAATACCAAAAAATGAATACAAAAAAGAACTTAGGCATTTGGATGGATCATTCGACTGCAAATTTGATAGATGTAAATACTAAAAAAAGCAATCATTCGATAAGTTCACAATTTACACATAATACAAAAGAAGAAGTATTAAATAGAAGTGAATATATTATGCATAACAAAGAGGAACAAATGAATGAAGCCTATTATAAAGAAATAGCAGATGAGATTTTGAAGTATGATCATGTACTCTTATTTGGCCCTACAAATGCAAGGTTAGAACTGCATAATTACCTGAATAAGGATTTACATTTTAAGGATATAAAAATTGACATTGAGTCAGCAGATAAGATGACAGAGAACGAACAATTCGCATTTGTAAGAAAGCATTTCGATAACCAATAGGGTTGCCAACAAAATAAACACCACATTTGAGGTGACGGCTTTTGAAGTTTACTCTTTGAAAAACATTGATTTTCACTGCAATAGAGAACCTTTGAAGCAAAACTTCAAAAGTCTAAATCGGGAAATTATTTTATTGATGTTCCTTAGGAAATCTTAGTACATACTGAAACTATGATACTCTATGAAAAATGCTTTTCTATTTTCATTGATTTTATTGGCTGGCTGCAAGTCCGACCAGAAAACAATACGACCAGTAATTCAAAACATCACGGAATCGGTCTATGCCTCTGGTGTTATAAAAAGTAACAATCAATACGAGGCTTTTGCAACGGTAAGCGGAATTGTCGAGGAGGTATTTGTGGACGAGGGAACAAGTGTGGAAATCGGCTCGCCTATACTGTCTATTGTGGATGATGCTCAAAAATTGATGGCGGAAAATGCTCGGTTATCCAATGAATTCAACGCCTTGAATGTCAATCGTGGCAAACTCGATGAAGTCAGGACTTTGGTGGATTTGACGAAGAGCCAAATGGAAAACGATTTATCCATGCTTGAAAGACAAAGAAGACTTTGGGCTCAGAACATCGGAGCCAGAGTGACATTAGAACAAAAAGAACTGGCATACAAAAGCTCAACCTCCAACCATAAATCTGCCAAGGAAAAGTTGGAGGAGCTTGAAAGGCAATTGAAGTATCTCTCTAAGCAAGCCCAAAATAATCTTTTGATCAGCAACAAAACCACCAGCGATTACCTCGTAAAAAGTAAAGTAAAAGGGAAGGTTTATCAGATGAACCTCACCAAGGGAGAAATTGTCACTCCTCAAATTCCGATTGCCATTATAGGTGATGATGAAAAATACCTGCTCGAAATGCAGATTGATGAATATGATATCGTGATTATCCAATTGGGTATGCCCGTCTTGGTGGTGCTGAATAGCTATCAGGATTCGGTTTTTAATGCCGTAGTGTCTAAGATCAATCCCATCATGAATTTACAAAGCAAGACCTTCACCATAGAAGCGGAATTTGTGCGACCACCGAATGTCCTGTATCCAAATATTTCTCTGGAAGCCAATGTGTTGATCAGCACAAAAAAAGACGCTTTGCTCATACCAAGAAACTACCTGCTCAACGACTCGATTGTGGTGAACAAGTCAGGGAAACAACTAATGGTAAAAACTGGTTTGAAGGATTACCAAATGGTAGAAATTATATCGAATATAGATGTGAATGAAGAACTTATCCTCCCTGAACAATGAAAATTAAACTCATCACACAGATTTCAGTGGCTTTGCTCACCGCCCGACTAAAACAAACGATGGTTGCTGCCTTTGGTGTCACCTTCAGCATCACTATGTTCATCACGCTACTCAGTTTTATGGCAGGTCTAAACGATTTGCTCGACAATCTAATTCTGAACCGGACTCCCCATGTGAGACTCTACAATGAAATCTTGCCTTCCAAGATTCAGCCCATTGCCAGATCTACTGCATTTTCTGGAGCCTACCATTTTGTGAAGCATGTAAAACCCAGAAATGAATTGCTGGAAATTCGTAACAGTGCAGCCATCATCAATGCACTAAAAAATGATCCCAATGTCCGAGGTGTTGCTCCCAAAACCACCATTCCCATTTTTTACAATGTAGGTGCCATTAATCTAACGGGGGTAATCAACGGCATTGACGTAGATGCAGAAAACAGACTTTTCACCTTTCAGGATTATGTGGTACAGGGGAAAACCATAGACTTGAAAAATACGCCCAACAGCATCATATTGGGCATTGGAGCCGCAAAGAAAATGCTCGTTCAGATGGGGGATAACATCCAAGTAACGACCAGCAATGGCACTCGATTTCCGTTGAAAGTAGTTGGATTCTTTCAATCTGGTATAGATGAGATAGACAAAGTTCAGAGCTATACAACCCTTGCAACAACTCAAAAAATGCTTGGAAAACCTGCAAGTTATGTCACCGATATTCAAATCAAAATTTCTGATATGACGATTGCGCCAGCTCTTGCTAAAAAATACCATAAGTTGTTTGAAACAGAAGCCATCGACATTCAAACCGCCAATGCCCAATTTGAAACAGGAAGTTCGGTGCGGACGCTGATTTCTTATGCGGTGGGCATCACCTTGCTGATTGTGGCTGGATTTGGGATTTACAATATCCTGAATATGATGATTTATGAGAAAATGGATTCCATTGCGATTCTAAAAGCTACTGGTTTTTCGGGCAAAGATGTCAATGCCATTTTTATCACCATTGCCCTGACGATTGGTTTGGTAGGTGGCGCACTTGGATTGGTCTTTGGATTGGGGCTGTCTGCCTTGATTGGCGAAATACCCTTCAATACCGCTTCCTTGCCTACGGTAAAAACCTATCCTATCAGCTACAATCCGAACTTCTATTTGATAGGGGCGGTTTTTTCAATCATTACCACTTATTTGGCGGGATACTTTCCATCTAAAAAAGCAAGCAGAATTGATCCTGTGGATATCATTCGAGGAAAATAGCATGGAAAAGAAGAAAGTTATAGAAGCTGTAAGCATTAGCAAATCATTTCATGATCCCATCACCGTGAAAGTCCTAACTGATGTGAGTTTTTCTATCAATACGGGTGAGTTTGTTTCTATTGTGGGGAAATCAGGTTGTGGCAAATCAACCTTACTCTACATTTTATCTACCATGGATACCAGCTACGAAGGTGAGCTATTGCTGGACGGCATCAGCATGAAAGACAAAAAGGATGCAGCCTTGGCCAAGGTGCGAAATGAAAAAATCGGTTTCGTATTTCAATTCCATTATTTACTCAATGAATTCACCAACCTTAAAAACGTGATGCTGCCTGGACTCAAACTAGCAAAACTCACACCCAAAAAATTGGAACACAATGCCTATGAGAAATTAAAGATTCTGGGGATAGAAAAGGAGGCACTAAAATACCCTAATCAGCTTAGCGGTGGTCAAAAACAGCGTGTAGCTATTGCTCGGGCATTGATTAATGAACCCTTGATTATCATGGGAGATGAACCTACGGGTAATTTGGACAAAAAAAATAGCAATGTGGTGTTTAATATTTTCAAGGAGCTGGCAGAAGAATACCACCAGTCTTTATTGATTGTTACCCACGATCTGGATTTTGCAGCGAAGACCCATAGGACCATCACCATGGAAGATGGGAAAATAATCAGCACTGGCTTAATCTAAAATTCCCCTAAATGTGATTTGAGGTATTTCACAATAGATGTTATCTGAATGTAAAAATTATACAATTCTATTTTAGAATAATATAACGCATTTCTTCAATCTCACCCTATCTTTGAATTGTTGTGAAAATGCTTTCACACTTAATTTTTTCAAATTTTTAATAAAAAAATTATCATGAAAAATACTGTAATACGTGCAAAGCACATTAAGAAATTAAGGGTTACAATCGGGCTTTTACTATTGCTTTTTTTGAACCCAATCATGGCTCAAAACAATTGGAACTTAACCTTTAGAGGCGCAGTCGATTTTCCAACAAAAAAAATGGGAAATGCTACCTTAAAAACGGGTTTCGGTGGTGAAGCAACAATTGCCTATCAATTCCTTCCAAAATTAGCCGTTTATACAGGCCGGGGTTGGAGCAAATTCAGTACCGATAAGTTATTTGGTAACACAAATATTGATATTGAAGAGACGGGATACCGGGCTGGACTTCGATTTACTACCCTATCTCCTTTTAAATACATAGGAATATTGTTTGGGGCAATTGCTTTAACTACTTGGGGTATTGCGGTTTTTTCACCTTCACTACTCCTGCCTTTTATTGGTATGGGTGGTACAGAAAGGTGGGTGGCATATCCACTAATGCTTTGGTTAACAGGTTTGGGTGGTTATTTAATGAGTAAAAATACAGTTTAAAAATATGTAAGTAGTAAAAAACTCTTAACGCTTTCATATCACCTTAAATCAATGATGCTTAACCTGACAACAGCAAGAAATATTATCACTCTACTTCCTCATTAAGAACTATTTGTAAGAGATGAAACACAACAAACTTATGATAATTACAATCACCCTCATTGGACTTCTCTTATCAATCCTAATTATTGGCAAAATAAATTTGTCCATAAAATTCAGCAAACAAGTCAAAGCGCTTTTTGCTCAATCAAAAAATATCTCCAACCAGACCTATCATAAAAACCAAATCGACAGTTTGCCAGAACCTGTACAACGGTATTTTAACCATATTTTAAAAGAAGGTCAATCCTACATCAGTTATGCAAGAATTAAACATGATGGACAATTTAAAACAGACCTTAACAAAGATTGGATAGATATAACAGGAGAACAATACGCAACAACGGCGAAACCAGGCTTTATTTGGAAAGGCACAACAGCCATGTTTGTTGCACGAGACATGTATATTTCAGACCAGGGAAGACTGATTGCTACCCTTTTTTCAGTATATAATGTTGCGGATGCAAAAGGCGAAAAATACAATGAAGGCGAACTCCTTCGTTGGCTTGGAGAAAGCGTTTTGTATCCGACGAACTTATTACCGAGCAATAGACTTCAATGGTTTCCGATTGATTCCAATACCGCAAAACTTACCTTTAATTACAATGGACTTTCCCTATTTTTTAAATTTACTTTTAATGAACTTGGAGAAATAACCGAGATGGAAACGCAACGATATATGGGCGAAAACAATCTGGAAACTTGGGTGATCAAAGCAACAAACTACAAGAAAATGAATAATGTATTTATACCGACAGCCTTTGATGTGTTATGGCGATTAGACAAAGGTGATTTTAGTTATGCGAAATTTAATATCACAGAAGTGGAGTACGATAAACCTGAAAAATTCTAACCGTTACTAAAGCGAGGGATAAGCAGCAAAAAAATATTGTACTACCTCCGCTCGAAAGCAGAAATAAACAATCTCAAAGAACAACATTAAAAAAGTTGATGCTATACATAAAAGCAAAAGAATCACATAGGTTTTTTTTGTGATTTTTATACGTCATACCACGGAAACCCTTGTAAATCCTATTCTACCTCAAAAACAATACAGATTCCTTTTGGATTTCACTTTCAGCAAAACATCGACTTCTTCCAACTGCTTTCTCCACTATCAGACTTACAATCCAATTTGATTGCAGCCAACAATCCAAATACCAAAAAATCAAGTATTTCTAAGCGGAATGTTCGGCTTCATAAACCGAGGGAAAGTCAGATGTGAGGTAAATCCAAATAATCTATTCTTATGGCCACTAACTTCCTAAACCGCATCACCTCCCACCCCCATATCTGCCACGGAAAACCCTGCATCAGAGGCATGAGATTTCCTGTTGAAGTGATTTTGACAAGGGAGTGAAACTTTGGCAACGGTTAACAACCTTGCCAACAGTTGAACGGCATACAAGCACCACCACTCCAACTGTTGCCAAAGTCTTCGACTGTTGGCAAAGTTTCTGTTCGTTCAGAAAATTCTCCTTCATTTGGCAAATCCCCACTAATTCATGTATATTGCAAACATTCCACTACCGTAATAAACCAATTCCGAAAATGATTCCAAGCCATTCCCTCTCCCTGCAAATCTCCAAAGAAGCCCAACAAAACCTAAACACGCTTCAAGAACAACTCGAAGCGTATTTGAAGGAATGTAGGTCGCTGCAAAAACCTTTCTACCTTCCCGCCCATTTAGCCGAAAAATTTCAACAAAGCCTCAACGAAATTTTGGCAACGGGCGACCATTGGCTGCAATTTTTCGGGCAATTGCACAGCACAGCCGAACATCAATTGCTGCAATTGGAAAGCGACAGCAATTTTTTGTTGAACCAATTTTGGCGCATGGCACAAAGTCCAACAACAAAAGAGTTGCTGGCAGACATTCCCCATCTGTTTCTCGCCAATCAACTGAAAAATCACCCTTCCACAACTGCCTTCAAAGCCAACAATCCCCTGCCTTTGAAGATATTGGTGATGATTTCGAGTCCTGAAAATTCGGCAGTGGACAAACTATTGGACTACGAAGCCGAAGAGCGGCAATTATTGGAGGCATTTGAGCCTTTGTTTGAGCATGGACAGGTGCAGATAGATTTCACCGATGTCGGTTCGCTCGAATCCCTTGCCGAAAAACTGCGGGACAATCCCTACCACATATTGCATTTTTCGGGACACGGCACCTATCAAGACGGAGTCGGTTATTTGGAATTGGAAGACCACCTGAGCATGAACAGCAAGTTGGTGAAAGCGGCTGATTTTGCGGAGGTGCTGAATCGGAAGCCCGAACACCGCCCTGCTTTGGTGCTGTTGAGTTCTTGTCTGACCGCAAGAGGCACTGCCGACGACCAACTCAGTGGCATGACCAATTACCTGCTGCATCAAGGCATTCCTGCAGTGGTAGCGATGGGTTGGAGTATTTTAGACAGTTATGCCATTCAGTTTGCGGCGGAACTCTATCGGCAAATCGCCCAGCGAGAACCCTTGCACCGAGCTTTCCGCAGCGCACTCCTACACATCCGAGAGCAAGAAGCCGAAATGTGGCGAAAAGCAGGAGCGGCGGATCTGATTCGCCCTTTTCAATGGCTAATGCCGCAACTCTACCAACGACAAATCGTGACGCATTTGGTGGATTGGTCGGCTCCAATGGACAAGGTGAAGCTCAAAAGTTTTCGCTTTGTGTCGGGGCAGGAAAAAATGATATTGAAGCGCAGCCTATCCGCACAGCACTATTTTGTGGGCAGACGCAAGGACAAACGGGATGCTGTGCCGATTTTTTTGAAGGGCAAGGCATTATTGCTCAAAGGGCAGGGCGGTATGGGCAAAACCACGATGGCAGAATATTTGGTGCAGCGCATGATTGCCTTCAACAACCGCAGCGTTCCTTTTCTGTTCGACCAATATGCTACTATGGAGACGGTCTTGGACAGTATGTCGGAAGCATTGGAGGATGAATACGACGACTTTGATTTTCAAGAGAAATTGGAGAAAATTGACAAAGGAATCAGCAAGTTCAAGTTTCTTTTGAAAACACTCAAAAAATACTGTTTCCCTATTTTTGTATTCGACAATTTGGAAACTTTGCAAAGTAAACCAAACAAACCGTTTTTAGACAAAAAAAGTGATATTGCTGAGATTATTGTCTTTCTCTACAAAAACCAAAAAACACCCCTCCTGCTGACCTGCCGCTATGAGGTGGCAGAATGTCCCGACATCGCCACAGTGAACCTCAAGCATGTGGGACTGAACGACTTTTGGAAAAAAATCCGCTACCTCAGCATCAATCAACTGCGGCAACACCTACTCCAACAGCAACAAAACATACACCCCAACAGCGAAAACCAACTGACCTACAAAGCCGTAGTGAATTGGCTCTACGAGACCTTTGGGGGCAATTTTCGGGCATTGGAGTGGTTCGACGAGCAGTTCCAAAATGCGCCCAAAGGTATTGCAGCGAGCATCCAAAGCCTCAATGAATTGAAGGAAAAATACCGCACTGCTACTGAGGAAACCCTGCGAAAAATGACCACTGATTTGGCATTTGGGCAGTTGCTGCAATTGTTGGACGAAAGCGAAAGTGACAGCCTGCACTTGTTGGCGCACTTCCAAACCCCCGTTGAACAGCGCGCCTTAGAGCTGCAAAACCAAGAACTGCCCTACGAAAAAAACCTGCAAAAACTGCAATCACTGACCTTGGTAGAACAGGCTCAAACCTACTACTATGTGAATCCGCTGACCAAAGAACTGCTGCAAAAAAACAGCCCCGCCCGCCCACCCACCCCCCTTTTCTCCGACCGACAAGCGGGCAACTACTACTACGCCCGCTACCACAACTTCCATGAGGTGACAATGGGCGAAATCGAAGCAGGGCTGCAACACTACCTCAAAGCCCAATATGCCGAAAGGGTCAATGAACTCGGCGGCAAGGTGCTGAACTACTACTATGGTCAATCTGCCTTCCGCAAGGCTTTGCATTATGCTGAATCCATTGAAGCAATCGCAGCCGAAAGTTTGGATACAGAAGTGGGCAATCGAATTGGATTGATTTATAGGGTATTTGGGGAGAATGACAAAGCAATGAACTTGTATCAACGCAATCTCGCCATTCAGCAACAAATTGGAGATAAAAGCGGGGAAGGAACGACGCTCAATAATTTAGCGACAACTGCTCATGCCAAAGGTGACTATGACACCGCTTTGGACTACCTCAAAAAATCCCTCGCCATTCAGCAACAAATTGGAGATAAAAGCGGGGAAGGAACGACGCTCAATAATATCAGTCAAATCTATGATTCCAGAGGTGACTATGACACCGCTTTGGACTACCTCAAAAAATCCCTCGCCATAAGGCAACAAATTGGAGATAAAAGCGGGGAAGGAACGACGCTCAATAATTTAGCGACAACTGCTCATGCCAAAGGTGACTATGACACCGCTTTGGACTACCTCAAAAATCCCTCGCCATTCAGCAACAAATTGGAGATAAAAGCGGGGAAGGAACGACGCTCAATAATATCAGTCAAATCTATGATTCCAGAGGTGACTATGACACCGCTTTGGACTACCTCAAAAAATCCCTCGCCATTCAGCAACAAATTGGAGATAAAAGCGGGGAAGGAACGACGCTCAATAATTTAGCGACAACTGCTCATGCCAAAGGTGACTATGACACCGCTTTGGACTACCTCAAAAAATCCCTCGCCATTCAGCAACAAATTGGAGATAAAAGCGGGGAAGGAACGACGCTCAATAATTTAGCGACAACTGCTCATGCCAAAGGTGACTATGACACCGCTTTGGACTACCTCAAAAAATCCCTCGCCATAAGGCAACAAATTGGAGATAAAAGCGGGGAAGGAACGACGCTCAATAATATCAGTCAAATTTTCAAAGCCAGAGGTGACTATGACACCGCTTTGGACTACCTCAAAAAATCCCTCGCCATTCAGCAACAAATTGGAGATAAAAGCGGGGAAGGAACGACGCTCAATAATATCAGTCAAATTTTCAAAGCCAGAGGTGACTATGACACCGCTTTGGACTACCTCAAAAAATCCCTCGCCATAAGGCAACAAATTGGAGATAAAAGCGGGGAAGGAACGACGCTCAATAATTTAGCGACAACTGCTCATGCCAAAGGTGACTATGACACCGCTTTGGACTACCTCAAAAAATCCCTCGCCATTCAGCAACAAATTGGAGATAAAAGCGGGGAAGGAACGACGCTCAATAATATCAGTCAAATTTTCAAAGCCAGAGGTGACTATGACACCGCTTTGGACTACCTCAAAAAATCCCTCGCCATTCAGCAACAAATTGGAGATATGAATGGAATTGCAGTTTCTCAAACCAATATCGGAGCCTTGTATTTTGATATAAGAAAATTTGACCACGCTGTTTTACCTTTGTTGGAGGCATATCAGATTTTTCGACAGATTGGTTCGCCCAATGCTCAGACAGTAGAACAATGGCTGAATGCTTTGGTTGGAAAGATAGGCGAACAGCGTTTTCGGGAGATTATGGAAGCGGGATAATCAGGGTTTGCTCACTAAGGGAGGGTTTCGAAACCCTCCCTTAGTGAGCATTCGATAGCGAGTAGTTTTGTTCAGATTATTCGATTTTATTCATACATTCATTCAAAAAACCAAACAACATGTCCAAAATCATTGAATACCATTTCACTTGCCCCAAAAACCACCTCATCAAAAAACAATATTCCCTGCAATCGGAATCAGGCGGAGCAGACAAGACGACTGTTCAGGTTTATTGCGATTTTTGCGACAAATTTTATTCTTTTGATGTCGAGGGGGATATTGATAAGTATGGGACTGTTCACAGAGGAGACAATTGAGATTAGCAAAAGACTTTGGAAGTTTCCTTTTGATAACAGACTGATTTTCAAACATTCCATATCTTTAGGGATAAACTTCCAAAGTCTAAATCGAGATTTTATTGTATGGACAATCCCTAAAAATAGCGTCCATTCGTAGCCCATGAATTAATTCATGGGCTACGAATGGGGATTTCAGAAGTATTTGCTTCAATTATTCAACACCAAAACCAAACCTACTACTATGAGCAATCCCAATCCAACACAAAATACACCCGAATCCCAAGAACCTAGGCCTACCATCGTTGCGGCACAATTGACACGGGGAGAAAGCCCCTCCGAAAAAAGCTGGCGGGAACACGCTCTCAAAATGCAGCAATCTGCTCCCGAACACTTCGAGAGTGCCGCCAAGTTTTTGTCGGGTTTGGTGTCCATCTGCTTGACCCTCTTCCTCAAAATCAATGAAAACGCCTTTGCCGCTACCGACATGAAAGCATGGCTCGGCACTGCCGTTGTTGTGTGGTTGATTTCCGTCCTCTTCTCCTTCTTCGTCTTTTTCCCCTTCACCTATCCCTACTCCCAACATTCCGCCCAAACCGTCGAGGCTGCCAATCGAAAAATCGTTCGCACCAAGAAGTTTTGTTTGATGGTCGCTACGGTTGCGTTTGTAATGGGTTTGGTGATTTTGGGAGGGGTGTTTTTGAAGGGTTTGTAGTTAGTGAAACTTTGGCAACGGTTGAAAACCTTGCCAACAGTTGAACGACCCCACCCTCGCTCGAACTGTTGGCAAAATTGAAAATTGTTGCCAAAGTTCTTGCTACATTCGTAAATTTGTAACTCACACAAAACAAACCACTGCCACCATGAGTTCCTACTACTATGAAAAATTGGAGGAAGGATATTTTTACCACATCTACAACAGAGGCATCAACGGTGAAAACATTTTCAAAAAAGAGAAGAACTACCTCTTTTTCCTCAAAAAATACGCCCAACACATTCCGCCTGTTATGGACACCTACGCCTATTGCCTCCTAAAAAATCACTTTCACTTATTGGTTCGCATCAAAACAAGAGAAGAACAAGAAGCCTACTTTGAAAAGTACCAAAAGGTGCTAGATGTCAGTCCGAAAGCCCACAAAGTCAGAGGAAAATACATGACTTACAAATATCTCGACCCAAGTTATCAAATCGCTCATTTGTGCAACGGATATGCACAAGGCATCAATGCAGATTTTAAGTCAGGTGAGAAAAAACGAACAGGTGGTCTTTTTGAAAAACCCTTTCAACGAGTCAAAATTACTACCGAATCCTATTTTGTGAACGCCATTTACTACATCCATCGAAACCCTCAAAAACACGGTTTTGTCAAAGATTTCCGAGAATATCCTCATTCTTCCTATCACTCCTTTCTTTCCAAGGGTAAAACCCAATTGATGCGAAAGGAGGTTTTGGATTGGTTTGGAGGAAAGGAACAGTATATCGAACTTCACAATAAGGTTCAAGAATTGGATGGTTTGGAAGATTGGTGTATTGATTTTGACTAAATCGACTTGACCACTCGAACTGTTGCCAAAATCGGAAATTGTTGGCAAAGTTTTCGTTCCTCCCACCCCAATATCTGCCACGGAAAAGCTTGTATTAGAGGCATGAGATTTCCTATTGAGGTGGTTTTGGATATGCTGGGTTCGGGAAATTTAATTATCCAGTATTTCTTTAAATTCTTCCGCTGCAATTACATCTACTTTCGGAAAATCTACATTAGATAGAATATCAAAATGCTTATCATGTGTCACCAAATATTTCGCCCCTGCTGCTATGGCACAATCCACAAATTTATTGTCGTCAGGGTCGACAGTAATCAAGTTCCACTTAAAATATCGGGTAATCAGTTCTACATTGGGTGCATTTTCAATGATTTGTAAAATAACAGAAGCAACTTGTTCTCCCATGTGTCTGCTCAAAATCTCCTCATATTCCATCAATATTTCGGTTGTCACACACAATGTATATTTCTCCTCCAAGAAATTGTCAAAAACCCAACGATAAGCCGACTTTTGGGATATAGACACCAAGAGGATATTTGTATCAATCACTACACGCATTTTCGTCACTTTTTAGAGTTATAAGGAGTTCTGATATGGGTATGTGCCAATCGTTCCATATCTTCATTTGTCCAAGATTTTTCTTCCCATACTTGATTTGCCATTTGGGTAGCTTTATCTGCCAAATAACGTACAATCATTCGCTTGATTGCCAACAAGTCTTTTTCTTCTAAGTCTCTGGAAAACAATTGTAATATCTCCAACTGAAGGGGATTGAGAGGGGATGATAATGTATTCATTGCTTTGTTTGTTTTTCTTTTTCAAAGATAGAAAACTTCTTTTGGAAACACTGGCTCATTCTATCTGAAATGTTATTATAAGAAATGCCACTTTATTTCAAAAACGTTGGAACTTATCATTTAGTTTCATAGGTTTACGAACAAATGGAATTGGGATTTCAGGTACACTTGTTTCCTTATGTGTTTAAAATTGAAACCAAATCTCACCCCAAATGGTTATTCCCAAAGAAGAAACAATCACCTTAATAAACGTTTTGGTATGAATATTCAAATCATCAAAGACCCAACAGGCACACCACAATCAGTAGTTATTCCCTACCAAGAGTGGAAAAAATACGAGCTTCAAAATCTAAAAATCAAAAACAAATTAGAAGTTTTGAAGGGACTTCAACAGGCAGTCGAAGAAGTAAAAGAAATCAAAAAAGGTAAAAGAAAAGGCAAAACTTTAAAACAATTTTTGAATGAATGTCGAGATAATAACAACACCGAACTTTGAGCGAGCCTTCAAAAAACTGCACCGCAAATACCGTTCTCTGTTAGATGATTTTGACGTTTTGGAGGAGAAACTACTCACCAATCCACATTTGGGAACTGCATTGGGCAATGATGCCTACAAAATTCGATTGGCAGTTAAAAGCAAAGGAAGAGGCAAAAGTGGCGGTTTGCGAGTCATTACTTATGTTGAAATGGAAATCATTGTTCTTGAAAATGAGGAAGAGGAACACTGCGATGTTTATTTGTTGGTAATCTACGATAAATCTAATACAGAAAGTGTTGCCAAATCAGAAATCCTTCAAATGATAAAAAACATCAAGTCTGACGATTAAAAAAGCATCGACTTCTTCCAACTGCTTTCTCCACTGTCAGACTTACAATCTAATTTGATTGCAGCCAACAATCCAAATACCAAAAAAATCAAATATTTCTAAGCGGAATGTTCGGCTTCATAAACCGAGGGAAAGTCAGATGTGAGGTAAATCCAAATAATCTATTCTTATGGCCACTAACTTCCTAAACCGTATCACCCTCACCCCAATATCTGCCATGGGAAATATTGTATCAGAGGTATGAAGTTTCCTGTTGAGGTGATATTGGATAAGTTGTAACTTTAAAAAAAACGAAGATATAAATGAAGGTATTTGTTTTTTTGCTGTAAAAAATAAACTAAATCTTTCAAATAAAAGAGAATTTTTATATTTTTATGCTAAGTTCATCTTGTTATAATACCTTATTATGGAAGAAAAAAAAATACCCAAAGAAGAAAGAGAAGTAACTCCTCCCGAAAAAGGTGATGTAGAACCAACTCCAAATGAGGATGATGTAGAACCAACTCCAAATGAGGATGATGTAGAACCAACTCCAAATGAGGATGATGTAGAACCAACTCCAAATGAGGATGATGTAGAACCAACTCCAAATGAGGATGATGTAGAACCAACTCCAAATGAGGATAAAGAACTATCTAATCCCTACAAAAAAATATTTTACTTCCTTCTTATTTTCATTATTTGCTTTCTGATTTCACAAACCATTGGTGACAGTTCTTTTATTAATCCATATAATTTAAGCAAACCAAAATTAAGAATTCATACAATAGAAGATATAATAAATGAAAATATTATCCCTATAGAAAACTCTTATTTAATTACTTATTGGAAAAATGCCTATAATTATTCAAAAAAACACCAATGGGATAGTGTTCAATATTTTTTACAAAAATCTAATAAGCATATAGAATCTGATGATAGAGAAAGTCACAAGCAGAAATTTTTATACTCAATACATAATGAATTAATTGGAAAGATACTAAGCGATAATCTTTTAGTGGATAGTCTTTTTAACTTTCTTCAAAACGGAGAAGTTCTAGGAAAGAAAGACACTTCTAAAACAATAAGTGATAGTTCAATAATAAATACTTCAAAGACAATAGAAGAAAATCCTCCAATTAAAAATGAACCTCATAATGAATTAATATTAACTCCTTCTTGGGAATTATTTAGCGATTCAATGACACAATTACTAAATGATAGCATTAAATATTTTAATACTAAACACTTACCTAATAGAGCAACAATTAAGGTATATACAAAAGAAAATAACTCTTTAATAATAGATGTTAATTATGAAAAAGAAATTTATTATAATAATTTTTACCATAAGGATAAATCCCCTTATCAGGTTTTATCTATTATAAAAAATATAATAATTGCTATTGAGAATGATTTTAATTCAGAGTTAAGTTTAATAAAAATAAATGCTTTCACAAATGAAAACTTTAAAGAGAATAATTGGGAATATAATGGTGAAATAGGAGTAATAAATTACATAGAATATTATCATAACGGAATAAGAAAAGAAATGGCAATATCTACAAATACTAAAATAGATGATTTGAAAAATAAATTTCTTTCTATTTATAAAATAAAAAAAATCTTGAATGTATACTTCAAAGATAAAAATATTGATTATGAATTATCAATCAATACTAAAAAGCCGAAAAAACACAATGAAATAAATATTATTTTTGAATTAAAAATAAGAACATGAAAAAGTATTGTATATTATTCATAATCTTAGCAGGTTATTTTTTAATTCCATTTAATCTATTTGGTCAGAAAGATGATGATAGAAAGAAGAATATGGACGAACAAAAATTAACAATTAATAATTTGTGGGAGGATTGCAAACTTGATGATTCCTTTGTCAAACATATTAGTAAGCCACCTAGAATAATCGATGCTCCTTCTCTTTATGAAAAAACAAGAGTAAAATACGCTTTAATATCAGCGTTTTATTATGCTCATAATTGTGACATTAAAAATGCTATTTACTATAAAGAAATGGCGGAATGTTTGTTCAATCAAAATTTAAAAGATTATGAAAGAACAAACCTTGTTAATGAAGGCTATCAAATATTACTTGACACTTTTAATATAGGAGTACAAGAAAAAACAGGCAAATTTGAAAAAAAATGTTTAGATGCTGTAGTTGATAGCATTGAAAAAAAATATAATCAATATAATCCATGTGAAGGTAATGAAGTAGAAGTTAAAGTTAGAAGGGAAAACTTAAAGATAACTATGGATATATCAGTTCCTATCAAATTTAAAAATTGTAACAATGTTAAATCAGTGTTTGAAGCAAAAAAAGATAAATTTGGATTAGGTCATTTAGGACACACTTCCATATATAAGAGAATAGTCGAGTATGTAGAAGATATTTTAGCAAATCATGAGGTAGATAAACGTGAAGTTAATATTGAAATTACAGGACATGCCGATAGCACTCGATTTGATAATCAACCTAAGTATCCTTATAAAGATTATACCATTATTCCTAAAGGAATAAAATACAATTTTACAAATAAAAACGGAAAAACTATAAATGATAAAATTCTGCAAAAAGAAATAAGTAACTATATATATAATAATGAAGAGTTATCTCTTGCAAGAGCTCATTTGGCTAAGGATATTCTAAAAAACATGACTACCAACCCTATATTGTTGAGCGCATTTCATCACAATAAATCAGATAAAATAGGTACATTCAGAAAAGTTGAAATTAGAATTCATATTAATAACGCACTTAATAAATATTTTGAAAACTGGGCACAAAAAATGGAGAGTGAATTAAGAAATAGTAAGAAAAGATGTAAAGATTTATTTAAAGATTAAAAATATGAAAAATAAATTACCGTTAATTTCTATTCCAATAACAATTATAATGTGTATTCTTGCTATTTTTGCATTTATGCGTAATCAACCTAATTTCAGTCCGATAATTCGGAATTTAGATGATGAGAATTGGGAAATAGTAATAGAGAATATAACTCCTAATATTTACATAGAAAATGTTTATTGTACCTTTCCTAGTGCTTTTATGGAAGCCAAGTACAAAACGAACTATGAAATGACGAAAACTGATAATCAATTTACCTTAAATATAAATTTCTTGGAAAGAATAATAAAAAAGAAAAAAGACAATTATCCAAATGGCTTTACACCTATTTGCATACCTATATATTTAAATATTAGGTATATTGAAGGAGGGCGATTTGGGTTTTTTTCAAGTTCCTATAAGTTGAAATCTTGTGTTCATCGTTTTGAAAAAGATGATATTAATGACATTAAATTAATTGTTTTAAAAAATGCAATTACATTAATAGAAAAACATAATGGTAAAAATATTGAACAAAAACTAAATGAATTGTATCACGAGATTTACAATTGTGAAAACAATAAATGTGGGTCTAACCAATAAAAAATGGAATATTGACCAGTCAAAACTCACCAATCAATATCCCATTATCAAAACTCTAATGTTCAGCTATTTAAAACAACCTCCGATACAACACAACCTCCGAAACATTACTCTCCGAACTCTCCAAAGTCACCCGCACATACCTCGTCCGCACATGCTCCACAACACCTTTCCAAAGCCCATAACTCTCCAAATGGTCGCTAAAAAGAGGAGTCCAATCACCAGGTTCACCAACCGAAATAGTGATGTCGCCCTTGCTGTCCATATCACGGATATAGAATTTGGTCAAGTCCGTTTCCTCGCCCAAGTCAATATAGGCATGAGCAGGGTAAGAAACATTGCCATCCGTAGAAGGTCGCCAGATAGTCGTAGGAGTACCACCTTTGTTGGCAGGGAAACCAGCAACAGTTTGTTCATCTACAAGGAGTTGAGCATTTCCTTTGCCCGATTCGTTTACGACCATTGAAGGAGTCAAAGTCATTTTTTCATCCAAAGTGTGGCGGATAGGCAATTCATTATAATTTCCAGCCATCACAAAAACAGGGCGTTCACTCACATTGATGTTCACTCGGTTGTTGGAGATAGACAGTTGATTCACAACACCATCTTTGTCACCATGCTGCATTTCTACCAAGTAAGCATTGCTTTCACCATTCAATTGAAGGCTGTAGTTGTTTACCGTAGTGCCATCACTTGTAGGCGACCAAACAGCGTACAATACATCTCCGTTTTGTTTGTGGCGGAATTGGTAAATCCATACATTCGGGTTGCCGCTCGGGATTTCCTTCTCAAAAGCCATACCTGTAAAGCGGTTTTTCATGGTGTAAACGTAGTACCAACTTGGTTTTGGAGTCCAGTCACCTTTGGGTCCCATCAATCCGCATGTTTGAAACAAGTAAGGGGAGTTGGTGGCTACATCACGGAGCATATACATGGCTGCTTTATCAACCCCTGCGGCTGCTAAAGCCAAGTAAGAACGAATCATCCATTGACCTTGTACTTCTTCGCTGTCGTAAGAACCAATAGAAGGCGCACCTTGTATAGATTCAGAATTGGAGTCATAGCCAAATTCGGTAATCCACACTTCCACACCTGGCAAATAACGGTCACGGTAGTCCACAAACTGTTTCATTACTCCTTTCAAATCATCGTCTTCTGGGCTGATGCCTTTTGAGCCTAAGCTGCGTTGTGCTTCGCCGTCATTGCAGTAGTGATGCACGTTGATGACATCTACTGGGAAGTCACCGCCTCTGTGGTAGTCGCTCCAAAATTTGAGGGTGCGAACGTGGTCGAGATGTGGAACAGCGACACCGCTCATCACCACTTTTGCAGTAGGGTCGGCCGCCTTGATGCCTTTGTTCGGGCCCAATGCGCCCAAGTGTCCGTCTGCATCTGCGCTCGTCATTGCAGCATATTCGTAGGGGGTAAAGTAGGCTTTGCGGTTCATCCACCAAGCATCTTGCTCGTTCCAATTCTCAAAGTATTTCAGGACTCCCAAACCGCTGACTCTCGGTTGGTCGGCTCTCAATTTCAATTTGTTGTCGGCTACTTGTGTGTGTCCAAATCTTGCAGCGAACTGATACATATAGTCTGCGTGTTCGATGTAAGAATGTGGGTCGGTGGCATCTTTGCCTTCTCTCACAGGTTTTTCGTCCAGTTTCCATTCTTCGTAGCCTGTCATGAAGAGCGTTGAGCGCAACAATGAAGGAGCTACGGTGATGTCTGCGTTTAGTAGGTTTTGGTAGTATCTATCGAAGTTCCAATTGACTGCGCCAGGATTGAAGGCACATTCGTTGTTGGGATAGCCGACATAGTTCACATCTTGGTTTCCTTCGTCCCACAACCATTGGTGGTATTCCCGAATAAAACCCGCTACTTCCATATTGCCATTCGGATCGTCAATGAATGCGTTGATGCCGATAAATTCGTTCACTGCTGGCAGTTCATGTTTAGTAGGAGCTGGCACTGTTTCGGTGATGGGACTTTGAGCAGCACCGTACAGCACTATTTCCGACATCCTTGTGGCTGGGGCTGTGATTTCTAATCGGATGTAACGGGTAGTAATCGGGTTGTTGGAGTAGTCGTGTTTACTCCACTGGTCGGGCTTGTTCATTTCGTCGGTAAAGAGCGGTGTCCAATTGAAGGGTGTTCCTACAAACACATTGATGGGTTCGTTGGGCGTTGCAGTGGTTTTGTTGCCGTCATTGTAGAGGAATATTTTCGAGATTTCGTACTCTGTGCCTAAGTCGATGAGTGCAAAGCCAGAGTAGAGCCAAGGATTGCCGCCCATTGTCCAGTAGTTGACAGGTGCTTCACCATCGCCTTTTTCTGGGTCGCCTACCAATAGTTGTTCATCAACGAGTTGTGTAGCATCACCTTGCACCGATTCGTTGAGAATCATGGCTGGGGTCAAGCTGATTTTCTTGTGTGGGCCGCCTACGATTAAGTCCGTTTTGCCTTCTGCCATGTTGGAGAGTGCGCCCAAATTGAAGTTTTCATCCACGCCTTGCAGCACAAAGTAGTAGTTCACATTGTCGCCCAATTCTTTGACTACGACGGATTGTTTTACGCCCTGATTTGTTGGGGCCAACATACCGTGGTACATCGTAGCATCTTTGAGGTTTTTGGCGTTGATGGGTGAGGCACTGTATCGAAGGAGGTAATAGGTGGATTTGCCATTGTTGCCATCTTCACCTGGAGCCGTCCAACTGAGTTCTACCGTTGAAGTTGTCGAATGGGTAGCTTCAAGGTCGGTGATGGCTCCTGGCAAAGTGGTGTCAATAGTTTGGGAATGGGCTTTTTTCCCGTACAAGACAATTTCTGATACATTGCTACCTGCTTCCATTTTGCTGATGCGGAGATAGCGTGTATAGACCTGTGTATTGTGTTGTGTCCAAGATAAGTAGCCTGTGAGATTATCGGTCAATAATTCGGTCCAATTTCCTGGATAACCGTAAGAAATTCGCAAATCGCCCGTATTGCTGCCATCGTACAAGAATATTTGGGTGATTTCGAAGGCTTCCTTCAAGTCAATGTACGCATGAGCAGGGTGTTTGATGTTGGGCCCCCAACCTGTCATCCAAGTTGTCAATGGCACTCCGCCCACACTGTTCAATACGTTGCCTGCCAAATTTTGTTCGTCCACCAACTCACGAGGGTTGCCAAATCCACTTTCGTCTGTCACCATTGAAGGGGTCAAAGTCATTTTGGCAACTGCTCCAATGGCTTTTGTAGTCGTTGAAGTGGTGTTAGAAAATCCTGTCACATTGCCGTTTTCATCCGAAGTTTTGATGGCGAAATAAAGTGTTTGATTGGGCTGCAATTCGTTCACCAAAATCATTTGCTTCGAACCCCCTTTTGCAGGTAACAAAAGGTTTTTTACTTTCAATGCGCTGTTGAAGTTGGCAGTCGTGATGTTGGAAGTGCTGTATCGGATGTCGTATTGCTCGGCAGTGCTGCTTACTGTCCAACTCAATTGAGTAGAAAAAGCGGTAGTATTGGAAGCCTGCAAATCGGTGATGGTCGTTGGCGCATTGCTGTAATCTTCCTCTTCTCCATTTCCATTGTCAATGATTTCTTTGGTTCGGGCTTCTGCAATGTTGGAAATAGGGGAAACATTTTGCATCTCGTCTTTTACCTTCAATGCGAAATAATAACGGGTATTGGGCTGCAAACCTTTGATTTCCATTCCCTGAAAACTACCTGCGGCAAGGGGTGTAATCGGGTTACTGACCACAGTGGCATTTGCAAAATTGGCGGCTGTGATGGGGCTAATACTGTATCGAATTTCATAGCTTTTGGCTGTTCCTTCTATACCGTCATCACCTGTTGCCGTCCAATTGAGCCAAAGATTTGTTTCGCCTACTTCGTTGATATTCAAGTCTGCAATTGCTGCTGGCGCAATGGAATCTGTTTCTTCTTCGTCAATGATTTCTGCTTGGGTGTTGGCTACTGCAATATTGGAAATGGCAGAAATATTGGGTACTTCGTCCATTGCCTTCAATGCAAAATAGTAGCGGGTGTCGGGCTGCAATCCGCTTACTGCAAGGCTTTCTGATTCACCAGCCAATTTTGGAGTCAAGTTTTGGCTGATTTCCATTGCATTCATGAAATTGGCCGCAGTGATTGGATTTTCACTATATCGAACCTCATACGCTGCTGCTGTTCCGTCCGAACCGTCGTCACCTGTTGCTCTCCAATTGAGGGTCAAAGTGGTTTCGGTGATGTCGCTTGCTTCCAAATCTGCAATGGCAGCAGGGGCTTTGATGTCAATGTTGATTTCGCCATCTCCTTCGCCTGATCCGTTGGTGATGCGTCCGTACAAGACGACTTCCGAAAAATTGGCATTTGCAGAACTGCGGGTGAATCGAAGGTAGCGTGTTTTGATGTTGATGCTGTGTTGTTTCCATTGAAGGTAGTTGTTCAAGGGTTCTTCAGTCAAATAAATCCAACTGCCTGGTGCGCCGTATTCTATCGTCACATCGCCTACGCCATGTGTATCAAACAAAAAGATTTCCTCCAATTCGTAGGTTTTTCCCAAGTCTAAATACACGTTTGCAGGATACAAATCGCTGTTCCAACCTGGAAACCATACGGTTTCGGGTTCGCCTCCAAATTCATTGAAGGGGTCGCCTGAAATATCTTGTTCGTCTATCAACATACTGGCATCACCTTCTCCTACTTCATTGATGGCTATGGCATTCGCCATTTCTATCTTACCAAAAAAGCTACTCTCTCCCAGGGTTTTGCCTGTGGCAATGTTGGACAAAGGCGACACATTGAAGGCTTCATCGATGGCTTTCACTGCAAAGTGATATTCTGTTCCTTCTGACAAATTGAGTAAGGTAATGCTTTGTCTGTTTCCTGCTTCTTTGGGCTGCAAAGTTTGGGAATAGACAACAGCATTGGTAAAGTTGGCATTGGTGATAGGGAAAAGGCTGTATCGAATGTCGTATTGTTTGGCTGTGCCTTCGTTTGCATCGTCTCCAACGGCTGTCCATTCTATTGTGGCAGTGGTAGCAGTGGTTTGTTTGACTTGCAAATCAACAATTTGTGCGGGGCTTTTGTCGTCATCGCTGTTGGCATTTGCTTCTTGTCCGTATAGCAATATTTCGGAAGCATTGGAGGCAGATGATTCACGGGTGATGCGGATATAACGGGTGGTAATATCTGTTTCGTGCTGTCTCCATTGAAGGTAAGTAGAAAGCACATCAGTAAATAAGGGCATCCAATTGCCTGGATAACCATATTCAACTGTGATATTGCCGCTGTTGTTTACATCGAATAGGTAAATGTACTTCAAATCGTACTTTTTGCCTAAATCAATGTAAGCACTTGCTGGGTAAAAGACTGGATTCCATCCTGGAAACCAGATGGTTGTTGGAACTCCTCCCATGCCATTCAATGGATCGCCTGCAAATTCTTGTTCGTCCACCAACAAACGGGCATCGCCATTGTCGGTTTCGTTTGTTACCATTGCAGTAGAAAGTTCTATTCGTTCAACGTTTGTTTGGGCTTGAAGCGAAAAATTGAGCAGCAATAAAAGTAACAAGGTGCTGGCAATTTTCAATACATAATCGCTCAATAATACGGTTATGCCTATACGGTAAAGATTGGAACGGAGACTGGTTATGTCTTGTTTTTTTGTTCCAATGGTGTCTAATTTGAGGCTACCTATGGTCACTTTTTGCTGCAAAAAGATGGCATTGCCTGTTGGTAATTCGATACTGTGTGTAGGGGCAGTTGTGATAAAGGCACTGCTGCTTAGGTTATTGGCTGTAAGTTCGCCTGTAATGTCTGTGCTTTGATATGGATTAGAAAAGAAATTATTTAGAGTATGTATATTTTTATTATGTGATTTCATGGTCACTTATTTTATTTATGGGATTTGGAAAATGGAAATAGTGGGCTTTTGGGACAGTGGACGGTGGACGAGGAACGGTGGACAAAATAGGATAAATATTAAACGAGTAATTCGTTCGCTTACCTTGTTTATTCATCAGTCGTCAAAATCCATCAAAAGAGCATGTCAAAAATCGTCAATCGTCAAAGATTAGTAAATAGAAAGTTTAGTGGTCAAAACTTCTGTTTCGCCATAGACTGAGAGAAGGTACAAGCCTTTTTCGATACGCCCTAAGTTCTTCAACTGCATGGTGGTCAAGCCTTCGGGAATGTCTTGATGAAGAATGGTTTTACCTGTGATGTTCTGCAAAATGAGTTCTTTGAAAGCGTGATTTGCAGGTAATTGAATGTTGGTAAACTCAGAAGCGGGATTGGGAAAAACACTTAATTCATTTGTTACCATACCATTATTGACCAGTGCATCTATTCCTACACTTACATCTTCTGAGCCAGTGCTGATACTCAAATCCTTCAAGTAAACTTCACCTTCGTAATTGAAGCCAGGATTGACACAAAATAACATATAGGGTATTTCACCTGTTTGAAGTTTATCTATAATCGAGCTGAAATCGTAGGTAATGGTCGCAAATTTTTCATTGCTGACGACTGTTTGAATCACATTGACATCACTTGCAGTAGAATACGTACCATCGTGCAAATCAATTCGCATATCAATTTGTTTGGCAGTTTTCACTTTTACACTGACCAATAGTTCGTCTTTTAGATCTAAATCTAAGTCGGCTAATTGAAGGGTAAAGCCTTCAAAAGGATGTTTGTCCATACTGACCTTCAAAATGTCTTCGTTTGCTGCAAAACTAAAATTGTCATTGCCATACCAAGCTACTACGGGGCTATTTTGGAGAATAGGGCTTGTAGTTTGAGCTTTGGTTGTTGAAAAGATGGTTCCGCCTATCCACACAGGCAGTACAAAAAGCATTAATAATGTTATTGTTCTAAACATGATAAATTATGATTTTGGGTGGTGAAATGAGGTGCTTATGGGTATAGCAATCCCATCATTTGTTGGGCTTGCAAAATCCATAAATACCAATTGGACTTCGGGCTTAAATGGCACTTTTCTCTGTTTTTCTCAGTTTTGTGTTTCTTACTATATGGTGTAATTGTCTTTTCTAAAAAGGCATTGCCGAGTGTATGGAGTCGAATATTGGGCTTGTCTTCTCTCCGCACAAGGCATACCTTTTTCTTCTTACATTCTCCCTTAGTTTGAGGAAAATACAAGTAGAGATTTGGTAAAAATATAGGGTGTGATTGGATAAAAGATGGGTAGTAACCAAGCGACAATTGCTTGATTTGAAGGCTTATGAAAACGCTCTACAAAGATTGGGGGTGGATTGTGTCAAGCCCATCGAGAGAGGGTTTCATGCCAGCTAACCCAGTCTTAATGAGAGAAGAAAGTATTCAAATACATAGCTCAAATTCAGGTTCAAAACATGAATTGTGCCTTGTATAATAAACGTCCTTTCGCACATTAAAACGGCTTATCAACCTACACAAATAGGTTTACCAGCATCCAAAAGAATCAAAATGAAAATTAAAAGAAAATCAAGAATTGCTGATGGTCAGCATTTCATGAAATTGGGCTTTTAATTGGTTCATCGTTTCTAAAAAGTACTATCTGTGGGCTTGAAAATCAGACAGTACACTGGATGAAAATTAAAATTTCATGGTGTATAAATGTAGCAATTAGGTTAGGTTCGTTCGTGGTTAGCGAATGGGCAGATTATTGGTGTTGGTTGGCTGTGATAAAAACATTGAAAAAGTAAATGGGCTAATAAATACTTCGTCTAAATTTTTATCTGGCTACTATTCACCAAAATCTTAGGGTGTTGGTGGATCGTCACTTCGAGAATGCGATTGGTTAAAAAACGCATGTATTTCTCTCAACGTTCGCTTAGTTTTACGCTATGTATTTAAAAAGTGTTACAGTTTGTGGCAAAAAAAATTACTTTTTTGTGACACTGCATGATATATGGTTCATATCCTTCAATGGTCGGTTTGATTGCTTCGATGAACAAATGGCATTTTTTCTATAAAAATTGTATTTTTTATTACCACTCTTAGAAAAAATACTATATTTGCACCCGCTTTTGGCGAGGTAGCTCAGTTGGTTAGAGCGTCGGATTCATAACCCGGAGGTCGAGAGTTCAAATCTCTCTCTCGCCACGAATTTATTTTGCAGTGCCCTTATAATCAATGTATTATAAGGGCGTTTTTTATTGGGCGTACACAAAGCTTTATCATAGCACCTCGCTGCTCCGATTGAAAAGAGATATTTTAGACACCAATACTTCATTTTCCACTCCCACCAACCACCATATCCGCCCCCTTCTCTCCTATCATGATAGCTGCGGCATTGGTATTTCCCCTCGGCACATTCGGCATAACAGAAGCATCTATAACCCTCAGATTCGGAATACCATGTACTTGTAATTGAGGATTGACCACCGACATCGTATCCACGCCCATTTTGCAGGTTCCACACGAATGATACACCGTTTTCATGTAGGCTCGAATATGGTCTGCAATGGCCTCATCCGTTTGAAGGAAAGAATTGGGTAGGTGGTACCCTTTGAAGTAGCGTCGAAAAGGGCTTGTTTGCAGCAAGCGATACGCCAATTTTACCCCTTCTATCATGGTCTGCAAATCTTGTTCGTGACTCAAATAACGAGGGTCAATCAGTGGCGCATCTTTGGAGTTGGGTGTATCCAAAAGAATTTCGCCAATACTTTTGGGCTGCAATAAAGTAGGCGCAAGTGTACAACCTTTGCCTTTGGGACGGACAAAACTGTGTTGGTAATAAAACGCAGGGCTGAAGTGAAACTGCAAATCAGGTGCTTCCAAATCGGGATGTGTTTTGACAAAACCACCCGCTTCCGAAGTATTGCTGCTCAAAGGGCCTGTACCGAAATGCTCGTAACGTCTATGGTCGAGCCACGTTCCCGCACTGTCAAAAGTACGCATGCTTCCCTTCAATTCGGCAACGATTGGAACCAGCAAATGGTCTTGTAGGTTTTGCCCAACTCCTGGCAGGTGTTTGATACAGGTGATGCCTTTGTCGTGCAGGTGCTGTTGATGTCCCACTCCTGAAAGCATCAAAATCTGAGGGCTTGCAATCGCTCCTCCGCACAAAATGACCTCTTTTGCAGCTTTTACGGTATGCAATTGTCCGTCCTTTTCATATTGAACACCGACTGCCTTAAAACCTTCTCGCTGGACATTTTCAATCAAAATCTTGTGAACGAGGGCTTCTGTAAGCACTTCTAAATTAGAGCGATGTGCAATAGGGTGCAAATAAGCTGCGGCTGTGCTGTGGCGTTCACTGTTTTTTTGGGTCACTTGATACAAGCCAAAACCCTCTTGTGTTACTCCATTGAAATCGGTATTGTGTACAAAACCCAATTCTTTTGCCGCTTCAACAAGCACGGTTGAAATTTTGAAGGGCGAGCGCAAATTGCAGACCGAAAGCGGGCCATTTGTGCCGTGGTACTCATTGCCGCCATTTTCTTGGTGTTCTGCTTTTTTGAAGTAGGGCAAAACAGATTCGTAGTTCCAACCTTTTGCCCCCAATTCTTCCCAATAATCATAGTCCAAACGATTTCCACGCATATAAATCATGGCATTGATGCTGCTCGAACCGCCCAATACTTTTCCTCTCGGCACAAACAAACAACGGTTGTCGACATGGCTTTGGACTATGGTTTCAAAGGCCCAGTCAAATTCCGATTTGAAGAGTTTGGAATAGCTTGCAGGAAGCAAAATATCGGGTGAGTTGTCCTTTTTACCTGCTTCTAGTAGCAATACCTTGTGGTTTGGATTGGCAGACAAGCGATTCGCCAACACGCAACCTGCTGAGCCTGCACCTATGATGATGTATGTAAACATGATTTTCTGTTTTAAAAATCCAATATCAAACTTCCTGATTATAACGGATTGCTGTGATTTCGATATCCTCCTAACGAAGCCGCGATTAACAAATTCTGTAACCAGTCATGATGATAGACAAATCCGTTGAGTCTTGCCGCAGGACTGATTAAGACAGCTGATTCATCCCAAGCCTGTAAACAAGAGGGTGAAAAATTATGAAGAAGGGCAAAAGCTCTGAAATTATGAGTAGTGCTAAGTATATCTCCATGAAACATTTGGGAGTTGTTGGCATGTCTATTCATTGCCCTCATGGATCTATCTATCATGTTGGAGGTTTTGTGTGCTTTGGGAAAGTCAAAATGTGCTAACCACTTGTTTTTCTTTTTACAGAGTTTAAGAATATTATCTTTCATGGGGCAGGAAGGCACATTCTTAGCTGTCCATTCCCGAAGCCTTCTTATATGTTGTGCGAATTGTCTTTTTGAAGTAGTTCGATAAGCCTTCCACACCTTATCTGCTGCTGTATTGAAATAGTCTTGAATCTTTTTTGTAGCTCTGTCTCTAATTTTTAGAAAGGCGTGTAAGAAACATTCAATGACTTGAATATTTGGATAGAGTTTTTGCCATGCGTTCTGTGTAGCTGTCCACCCATCTGTATTTACTGTATTAGGTTGGTAGTCAGATGACACATCCTCTGCTTCTTGTTTGAATACACCATAAGCTTCTTCCAAAGAATCCGCATCTGCGCCAGAAGAAACTTCCATACCTAAAAAACAGTTTTGTCCCACAGTTGTAGCCACATAAGCTTTTTTACCTTGTATTTTTACATGGTGTTCATCTGCTAAAATATCGGAAGGTAATTTTTCTGGGTCATGGATGGTTGTGCCTACAATGCTATAATCACTAAAACAATTATAGAGGCGGTACCACCACATCGCATTGTATCCAAAAGCAAATGCCAATGCCCAGAAAGGAACACCGAACCGCTTTAAGAACAAGCCTTTAGAAGCTATATACGTCTTCGCTCTGCAATAAGGCAGAATGAAACTTGGGCGTATTTGATAATTTTGTCCCGCTACTTTTATTTTTCGCATTTGGATATTCATTTTTTTCGACGGCCGAGTTTTGCCGTTAAGCACATAACCTTTAGTCATTTGTGCAGGAAATAACTCGGGGCTTGTTGCCCATATTTCGCTAATTATTTGGCGAGCTATTTTTGGGTCGTTTAAAAATGAATCGTATTTATTTTCCAAAATCGGTAATACAATCGTACAATTTTTGTTAATTTGAGATGCCATTGAATTTGCACTTGTTTGGTTCGTACTTTAAACATAAGCTTTTTCAGTGGCTTTTTTATTATCACAGCAAAACGTTACAATCAGCAAAATTGAATTTTTGTACCAAAAACGAAGTGACCTCATCATCTGTCAATATTTTTTTGAGCGTCACGAGGTTCTCTTTCTCTTTGTGAGCAATCCTAAACATGGATTGAATCTTGTGGTAATCCGTAGCGACACTCGGAGCTAATAAATTTTGAGGATAATCATTTCTTTTGACAAATTCCTTTATAAAATATAAAACCATTTCGGAGTTATAAATAGCTGTTTTCGCATCTTCACTAAATACATAACCATCATACCACTGCTTCAAATCTTGCATTGCCTGCTCTAATTTCTCCTCCTTCAATCCCAAATTCTGCAACAACCCTCGAACTTCCTCGTCCGTAAAACCCATCATCCCAGAAAGTTCCAAATCTGTACTCACATCCGTAGCATTGCTAAAACCACTCGTCAAGCTATCAAAAGTAATGGGTGTAACCCCTGTAATGAAAGTTCGGTCAATGATACCTTTATCTGCCCCAATTTTCAAGGTTTCATAAAATTTTCGCACCCAACCATTTATGCTTACAATTTTCTTAAATTCTTCAAACCGATAGGCAATCAATTCATTGGTGAATTGGTCGTACTCGTCTATCAATACATATATTTTTTTCCCTTTTCCTTCACTTTTGACCCAATTCCACAATTGTTTCATTATGTCTTCTGGTGAAGCTATATTGATCAATGTTTTTAAATGCTCAGAGTTAAAAAAAGCTTTATAAGTCGTTAGAAAATCTTCTACACTATAACGAACACTGTTTAAAAAGCCTCTGTAGGAGATTTCATTAGTAGTTGTATTGATACCCGAAAAATTAAACTTTAATATCAAATAGCTGTTTTTCAAAGCAGTAGGGTGTTTCCCTGCATAAAAATCTCCAAAAAGTCGGTCAAATTTATCGGCATGTTCCAAACCATAGTAGTGCTGTAAGATAGACACAAACAAGCTCTTTCCAAATCGGCGAGGACGCAAAAAAAACAAATGTTTCTCACTCATGCCCTCCAATTTTTCGAGGTAATTGGTTCGGTCAATGTAAAAATAACCCTGTGATACCAAGTCGTCAAAACTGCCTACGCTGCCATAAGGTACTTTCTTCATTTGAAGCTTTAGGTTTAGAGATTGAAGTAGAAAGATAGGTATTTTTTTCAAAATGGTCAATTTAATTTTAACCTTTAATCAACCCATGATAAGCCCCTTCAGTCAAATCGTACCACGGATTCGTCAATTTCTGAAATGCTTGGTAACTGTCATAAACCTTCCTACTCATTGCATCTCCTTCAACAACTTCTTCTACCACTTCTTTCGCCAAAACCCTAAATTGGTCCAGCACATCCTTCGGAAAAGTCCGCATTTTCACCTTTCCTTCCTGCAAAATCTTAGCTAAATACAAGCTATTTTGTCGGTCAAATTCTCCCAACATCCACGCCTGAATCCGCATCGAAGCCGTAAACAAAGCCTCTTGCAAGTCAGTGGGAAGTTGTTCGTAAGTAGGTTTGTGTATCGTAAATTCGGTTTGACCACTCGGTTCGTGCCAACCAGGAGAATAGTAGTAAGGCGCAATCTTGTGGAAACCCATCAAATAATCGTGGTAAGGACCGACCCATTCGGTAGCGTCAATGACTCCCTTTTCTAAATTGGTGTAGATCTCGCTGCCAGCTGTTACCATTGCAGTTGCTCCCGCCTTTTCCAAAACCTTGCCGCCCAGTCCAGGCATCCGCATCTTCAAGCCTTTGATGTCGGCAATTGAGTTGATTTCTTTCCGAAACCAACCGCCCATTTGTACGCCTGTACTACCGCCCAGAAATGGAATCAGATTGAAAGGTGAGTATGCCTCCTTCCACAATTCATAACCATCACTATTGATGAGCCAAGACTGCATCTGCTGGGCGTTCATCCCAAACGGAACTGCCGTAAAAAAAGGAGCCGCCGCCAATTTTCCCGACCAAAAAAAGGAAGTCCCATTACCCATCTCCACCGTTCCACTTGATACGGCATCAAACACCTCCAAAGCAGGTACCAATTCACCTGCCCCATATACCTTGATGTCGATTCTTCCATCGGTCAAAACCTTCACCCATTCTGCAAATAGGTTTGCCGACTCCCCCAAAATCGGAAAATTGGGCGGAAAAGTTGTGACCATTTTCCACTTGTACGATTTGCTTTTGGAAGTGTGAACGTTTGGGGCGATGACGGTTGTATTTGATGGATTTTTGTTATCATCGTCAGAGCAGGAAGAGGATAGTAAAGTTGAAGCACCGAGTGCGAGTAAGGTGCTTTTTTGAAGGAAAGTTTTTCGGTTCATGTTTTGTATATCTTAGAAGATGGAAGTTGGAACTTTTTAGTCAAAAATTCAAGTGTAAAGAATCTTTTTTAAAAATTGTTGGCAAAGGTTACACTAACCTCTACCAACAATTCCGTTCATCGTCCACCATCCAACAAAGCGACCGTCAGCCGTGAACTACTCCAACTCAATCTCTTCCACTTTCTTAAACAAACTATATTCCACCTTATCCACTTCCGCTTGATATTCTTTCCACAAACCTGACTCTCCAAAAAAGGCATTGATACGCTCAATAATTGCGGTAATTTCCTTTTTGGTTTTATCAACGGCATACAATGCATTGGATTGAGGCGCACCATTTGCATTCCCGATAAAAGACAAGGCTCTATACAATTCATTTTGTAGTGTAGGTGTAGCCCCATGAATCCCCTTCAAATCTGTTGGCAACATATATACCTTCATCATGTTGGAAATGCTGTCTTTCACAACCTTTGCTTTCTTGCCAATATTTTTTTGGAGTGTATCGACCACTTCTGCAAACTTCAATTGTTTGGCCACCATATTCATCGTTTTCTCGGCTTGTTTCAATTGATTAAAACCTTTGGTTGCTTTTTCAATCCACGGAATAAAATCTTTTTCTGCTGCTTTTTGTGCGGTTACCTGCTCCAAAGTTGTTGTACCTCTTGGGTCTAATTTCACATTGACCGAAGTAGAATCCTTGTAGTCTTTCCAGGACAGAATGACTTTGTAACTACCCGGCAGTACCCTTCCACCGCTTGGAGGATCGGCATCAGGTTTGGTGTCTTCCCTTGAAGGAAAATGCACGCCATTCTCATTGAAGCCCCAAAAAATACGGTTCAAGCCCGTGTCAATTTTTGCAGAATAGTTGCGGACAGTATCCCCATTTTCATCAAAAATAGCAATATATACTTTTTTGTCGTCTCGTTTTTTATCTGTTTTCAAAGAATCCTCCTCCTCTTTTTCAGGATTTGCATCAGCCATATCCATTTTTGAAGTGGAGCTTTTGGCTTTTTTATCTTTGACTTTGTTATTCTTGCTTTTTTCAGCTTCACTTTTATCCTCTTTTTTGGTTTCCTTCACATTTGCCCAAAAACTAATCATTGCTCCATTACTTTTGTTTTTTCCTCGGTAATGAGCATCAGCACCAAAACGCACACCATCCACCGAACGAAAACTGACCATATATGCATCAGGAGCTTCAAAAACGTGGAAGTCTTTGTTGAAGATGTTTGCATTGTTTTGTGCCAATTCTCGAAGTGGTCGAATGTCGTCCAAAATATAAGCAGCCCGTCCAAAAGTACCGATAATAAGGTCATGTTCGCGTGGGTGAATCTTCAAATCGGCTGTCGAAACGGAAGGATAATCGTGCATCCATTTGTTCCAAATTGCACCACCGTCAATCGAAACATACAAACCATAATCTGTTCCCAAAAACAATAATTTGGGTTCAATAGGGTCTTGTACAATCGAAATGGCATGACCTTCTACCTTGTTTTCGTTTACAATTCTTCTCCAAGAACTGCCGTAGTCAGTAGTATGGTAAACATAAGGCTTCCAATTGTTTCGGCGGTAATCGTTGGCTACAACAAAAGCCTCACCAGCATTTTTCTTTGACACTTCAATTTGTGGAATCCAGCTACCTTTCGGCAATTCCGTCAAACGGCTCGCCAAATTTGTCCAGTTTTTACCGCCATCTTTCGTCAATTGAAGGTTGCCATCGTCCGTGCCTACCCAAATCACTTTTTCGTCCACAGGACTGGGCGCAATGGCAATAATGGTGGTGAAATTTTCGGCACGGGTAGCGTCAATTGTTAAACCACCGCTTTTGGCTTGTTGCTGTTTGGTCGTGTCGTTGGTGGTCAAATCGGGAGAAATAATTTCCCACGTTTTGCCGCAATCCAAACTTTTGTGGAGGAATTGACTTCCAAAATACACACCGCAATCATGGAAGGGGTTTTGGGCAATACCTGCGTTCCAATTGAAGCGGAGTTCTTTGCCATCGGGGTGATTGGGTTGGATATAGGTATCAAATCCCGTTTCTCGGTCATAGTAATATACATTGCCGCCTTGATACATGGCATAACCATAGCGGTTGTTGTCGGGTCTTGGCACGACATCAAAACCATCTCCAAATACCAATTCTCTCCAATCACTGTTGCGAATACCGCCTGATTTCCAGGCATAAGCAGGGCCAACCCATGAACCATTGTCTTGCATTCCGCCATAAATATTGTAGGGAATGTCCATGTCATAATTGATGTGGTAAAATTGTGCCAAAGGTAAATTTTCGACAAAACGCCAATTGTCGCCTCGGTCTTGCGAAATCGCCATACCGCCATCATTGCCGACCATCAAGTGTTGTGGGTTGTTGGGATTGACCCAAAAAGCGTGGTAATCGGGGTGAACATCGTTGTAAGGAATCAGGGTTTCAAAGGACTTACCTCCATCTTCGCTCTTGGTGACTACTGAATGAATGCTGTAAATTCGGTTTTCATTTTTGGGATCGACAAAGATGTCGGCATAGTAAAACGGGCGATTGCCTATATTTTTCGTGCCTATTTCTTTCCATTTGAAGCCGCCATCTTCGCTTATGTAGAGGGCATTTTTTTTGGCTTCAACGAGTGCATAGATGATTTTGGGATTGGAGGGCGCAATTGCCAAACCGATTCTACCCAAATCACCTTTTGGAAGTCCGTCTTCATCTGTGCGTTTTTTCCAAGTGTTGCCGCCATCGAAGGTGATGTACAGTCCCGAACCCTTGCCGCCCGAATTGAAAGTCCATGGTTTGCGGCCATATTCCCACATTGCAGCTACGAGTTTGTTGGGATTGGATGGGTCAATGACCAAATCTGCACAGCCCGTTTTTTCATCGACATACAAGATTTGTTTCCAGTTTTTGCCACCATCGGTGGTTTTATAAACACCTCTTTCCTTGTTTTCGCCCCAAGCCGAACCCAAAGCTGCGACATACACGATGTCGGAATTGTTGGGGTCAATGAGGATGCGGTGAATGAGTTTGGTGTTTTCCAAACCGAGGTGTTTCCAGTTTTTGCCGCCATCCAAACTTTTGTAAATACCGTTGCCGCTGTTGAGGGAGTTTCGGGGATTCCCTTCTCCTGTTCCTGCCCAAATAACGCCTGTATTGGTTTGGTCAATGGCTACTGCCCCAATGGATTGTACGGGTTGGTCGTCAAAAACAGGCTGCCAATGAATGCCATTACTTTCGGATTTCCAAACGCCTCCTGAGGCTGTGCCAATGAAAATGGTGTTGGGATTGTTCAAATCCACATCTATTGAAGTGACCCGTCCGCTCATACCTGCGGGGCCGATACTCCTCATTTTCATACCCTTCAATTGTTTTTTGATGTCAATTTTTTGGGCTTGGATTTCTGATGAGAAGAGAGTTACTATGAATAGTAAAGAGAGTAAAATAAATCGCATAGTTTGGTAATTGCTTGTTTTTGGAAAATGGCTTCAAAGATAGGTAATTGAAGGGAATTGAGGCAGGAGAGAAGTTTGGTTTTTTGTGCTAATATTATCAGTCAAATGATTTCTATAGAAAATTAAACAATACCGACTGGAAACCATCAAATAGACACAACGTAGAAGAAATATATAAACCTTCTTTTATTTTTGAAAAAAATCAATCAACAAACCTATCTAAATGAAAATTCACTCCGTTGCTACCATCATTTTTTTTCTCACTTTGCTCCTTCAATTGCCGATTTCGGCGCAAACTACCTTTGAAGTGTGTGATGTGGAATTGGCAGAAGAATTGTTGCCTGAAAGAAGCTATCATGAAATCATGAAAGCTCGAATGGTGGAAAACAGGAATATCCTAAGTAAAGAGGACCGCTTCAAACAAGACTTAAATCGTGAATTGTTGGCGTTTCCACAGAGAAGTGAGTCCTTGATAACCAGCTACAACCATCCCTTTGCGGCAGCTATACAGTTGGCGTATGCCCAACACCGTCCATTGACTTTTTCACCCGATATGGTTTGGATGTTGATTTGTCAAGGTTTTGCTAAGCATGTGGATTTGAATAGCGAAGCATTGCGGCACCATTTTGTGAGGCACGAAGGCAAGAAAAACATCAACATAAAACGTAACTACTTGATGGCAAATAGTGTGGGTTATTGGGAAAACATTTTGGCGGAGTTCAGCGATTCTATCCGAAACCATGTAGGTACCAAAATGCATGACTTGGCTACCAATCACTTTTCGACGACGAGTTCAATTGAAACAACTGCTTTTGAAGTCACCTTGATGGATGCTATGAGCAGCTATTTCGATTACAGTGTGGGCATTACCTGCGGTATTCCTTCGGTGACTTTGGAGGGCACGGTAGAAGATTGGGAAAAGGTGGAACGGGATTTTGAGCAATTGGCGGAATATGATTTGGAGTGGTGGGTCAATGATTTGATGCCTATTTTACACCAATTCACCCAAGCTGCAAAAGGGGAAGTGGACAAAGAATTTTGGGGTAAAATATACGACTACCGACATTTTGAGAGGGGGATGTGCGGTAGTCCAAATGGTTCTATAACAGGTTGGATGGTGAAGTTTTTCCCTTACTTGAATGATGATAGCAAAAACTCCTTGATAGGAATGGATTTGGGAAAATACAGTGAGCAAATCTCCAATCAGAAAGAATATCAATCTGGTCAAGTGGTATTGGAATTGTCTGATTTTCCGCAAGGACTCTCCAAAGCTGATTTTGTATTGAACAACAATGGAGACAAAAGCAAAATGGAATTTTTGGCGGGTTTTGTGGGGATTGGTCAAGATGCGGTAACCAAGACCCTTCGACCCGAAATCAATTGGGGTGTGGTAGATAGTGGTCGAGAACCGACATCGGAGGAATTGTCAGATAAGAGTAGGAATAAGTAAAACAGCATATTCATCTGCGTAATCCCCTCAATCTGCGATTTATTTTTTGCTATCAATCGCCTCCTTAATTTTCGCCGCCATTTCATAATCCTCGTTTTCTAAGACCTCTTCAAGTATTTGATTCAGTTCTGCAATTGAGTAGTCGGACAGCTCTTTTTCTTTATTAGAAGAAATGCTGTCTGCAATTTCCAATTCTATGCCCGCTTCTTGTAGGATGGCTTCAGTAGTGAAAATTGGACAGGCAAAACGCACTGCCATCGCAATAGCATCTGAAGATCGTGCATCAATCTCTAAGACACTTTCATCCGATTTTCTACCTATCAAAGTAGCGTGGAACACTCCGCTTTCCATTTTAGAAATAAAAACTTCGGTTAACCTCACCCCCGCAGCATCAAGCGTATTTTTGAACAAGTCATGTGTCATCGGTCGGCTCGGTTGTCTTTGTTGGAGCGAAGACGCAATAGCCTGTGCTTCAAAAGGCCCAATGATGATGGGTAAACGTCGTAAATCATTCGATGCTTCCAAAATAATGGCAAAATTGCCATGATTGGATTCACTATTTGCTAAAGCAACGATATTTAGTTCAATTTTTTTCATTGTGATTGTATGTCCGATTTAATAAGGATTGCCAACAAAATAAATACCACATTTGAGGTGGTAACTTTTGAAGTCTAAATTTTTCATTCATTGCAAAATTAGTTTTCTTGATTGCGAAGTTACACTTAAATATTGAAGTGATTAAGGGAAAAAATTGAGAAGTCTTTTGATATAAGCTAACTCAAGTCATAAAATTCATCATCCATTGGATAAACGTTGAAACTAAGTCAGTATAAACCAAATTCTTAAAAGCCTTCATCTGATGAATAGAAAAACCCCAAATTACACACTTACTTTTTGCAGCGTTTCAAAGCAAGTAAGTGAATACAATCAAACCCATTTGAATGTTTTGGTTGTTGGTAGTTTTTTGGTAAAAATATGTGTTGAATGGTTAGATAAGGAACGCATAAAAAATAAGTTCCCGATTTAGACTTTTGTAGTTTCATTGTAAAAATGTATGGTTCTGTGACAATTTTTGTGGAAGCAATAAAGACTTCGGATGTTTCATTTTATAAGAAGTTAATTTTTAGCGAAATAGTTTTTGATTTTGTAAGCGGCAAACTTCCGAAGTCTCAAATCACAGATTTTGTCAAAGAACCAAATGTATTTAGACTTTGGACGAAAGAAGTAGGAAGTAAGATGCAAGATATAAAAATTTGATAATCAAAATTTTAACTCATTGACATGATTGGGTGCAAATAATTGGATATTAATTAATTAAATTCTTACTTCTTACTTCTTACTTCTTACTTCTTACTTCTTACTTCTTGCATCTTTGCTCCTTCGTCCAAAGTCTTCGTATCAATTTAGGAAGTTATTTTTTCGTTGTTGCTAATACCAAAATCACCAAAAAATACAATAATATTGCATCCAATAAATTTTCATATTTTATGTGCCTAATCATTTTTGCTTACAAAGTACATCCAAAATATCCACTTATCATTTCTGCCAACCGTGATGAGTTTTATGAGCGTCCGACTGCCAAAGCTCATTGGTGGGAATCACATCCCAATCTATTGGCAGGCAAAGACTTGAAAGGTGGAGGAACATGGTTGGGGGTATCGAAGTCAGGTAGATTTGCGGCATTGACCAATTACCGAGACCTACAACATATCCGAACCGATGCGCCGACTCGTGGTGCTTTGGTGACAGATTTTTTGGTAAACGACGATGTATCTGCAATGGAATACCTTCATTCTATACCGAACGATGAAGCCTACAATGGCTATAATTTGCTGTTGTACGAAAACGAAAAACTTTTTTGGCACTCCAATGTCAGTGGTGAAAGTCGACAATTGAAGGCAGGGATTTATGGGGTCAGCAATGCCTTGTTGGATACACCCTGGCCCAAAGTGGAGAACGGCAAAGCTTTTTTGAAGGATTTATTGACACAAAATTCTGATATCTTTGAAGTAGAAAAAGCGTTTGACTATCTAAAAAATACAAACAAACCAAACGATAAGGAACTGCCCGATACAGGCGTTGGAATCGAATTGGAACGCTTATTATCTCCTTTGTATATCCAAAGTCCAAAGTACGGAACTCGATGTTCCACAGTGGTTTTGGTGGATGTAGAGGGGCGTATTCGATTTGAAGAGAGGGTGTATGGAGAAGAAGGTGAGGGGGAGGTTTTTGAAGTTCTGATTGTAACGTTTTGCTGTGATAATAAAAAAGCCACTGAAAAAGCTTATGTTTAAAGTACGAACCAAACAAGTGCAAATTCAATGGCATCTCAAATTAACAAAAATTGTACGATTGTATTACCGATTTTGGAAAATAAATACGATTCATTTTTAAACGACCCAAAAATAGCTCGCCAAATAATTAGCGAAATATGGGCAACAAGCCCCGAGTTATTTCCTGCACAAATGACTAAAGGTTATGTGCTTAACGGCAAAACTCGGCCGTCGAAAAAAATGAATATCCAAATGCGAAAAATAAAAGTAGCGGGACAAAATTATCAAATACGCCCAAGTTTCATTCTGCCTTATTGCAGAGCGAAGACGTATATAGCTTCTAAAGGCTTGTTCTTAAAGCGGTTCGGTGTTCCTTTCTGGGCATTGGCATTTGCTTTTGGATACAATGCGATGTGGTGCATTCGCCTCTATAATTGTTTTAGTGATTATAGCATTGTAGGCACAACCATCCATGACCCAGAAAAATTACCTTCCGATATTTTAGCAGATGAACACCATGTAAAAATACAAGGTAAAAAAGCTTATGTGGCTACAACTGTGGGACAAAACTGTTTTTTAGGTATGGAAGTTTCTTCTGGCGCAGATGCGGATTCTTTGGAAGAAGCTTATGGTGTATTCAAACAAAGCAGAGGATGTGTCATCTGACTACCAACCTAATACAGTAAATACAGATGGGTGGACAGCTACACAGAACGCATGGCAAAAACTCTATCCAAATATTCAAGTCATTGAATGTTTCTTACACGCCTTTCTAAAAATTAGAGACAGAGCTACAAAAAAGATTCAAGACTATTTCAATACAGCAGCAGATAAGGTGTGGAAGGCTTATCGAACTACTTCAAAAAGACAATTCGCACAACATATAAGAAGGCTTCGGGAATGGACAGCTAAGAATGTGCCTTCCTGCCCCATGAAAGATAATATTCTTAAACTCTGTAAAAAGAAAAACAAGTGGTTAGCACATTTTGACTTTCCCAAAGCACACAAAACCTCCAACATGATAGATAGATCCATGAGGGCAATGAATAGACATGCCAACAACTCCCAAATGTTTCATGGAGATATACTTAGCACTACTCATAATTTCAGAGCTTTTGCCCTTCTTCATAATTTTTCACCCTCTTGTTTACAGGCTTGGGATGAATCAGCTGTCTTAATCAGTCCTGCGGCAAGACTCAACGGATTTGTCTATCATCATGACTGGTTACAGAATTTGTTAATCGCGGCTTCGTTAGGAGGATATCGAAATCACAGCAATCCGTTATAATCAGCAATTTTGAAGTAGATTGGCGAGAGGAACATTTTGTGAGTTTGTTGTATTATTTGGGATTTTTGACCATCAAAGGAAGTAGTCTTGACGGCTTGATATTTACGATTCCCAATTTTGGGGTGCATCCCAAATTGTCGCCTTATGCTTGTTTTTTATATAATTCAAGTTCCTTTGCTTGTATCAATTTTATAAGTTCATGCCATTGTTGATTCATATTCATAAGTCTCAAATCAATAATTTTCTGCGCACCATCTAAAGTCCATCTTTGTCCCGATTGTTTCAATCTTTTTTGAATAACTGTTCGGTGAGCAGATTCGATTGCTCCCGAACCTATAAATAAACCTGTGTCTCTAAAAGTTTTATACATCATGCGAAACTCATTGTTTCTCAAATAGTTTAGCAGGCTATTTCGTTCTTTTTCAGATTTTTGTCGCGTTTTTCTAACTCTTCAATCCCTTTTATAACGACACTAATTTCATCATTGAGTAAAGCATTTTTTTGTTTGTTCAACCAATTTTTTTGCTCTTTTATTGTTTTGTAATACAGTTTAGCAAATTTACTTAAATGCTCTGCTGCATGATAAAAATCAAGGATTTGTGTAGCTTTAGGATAAGACTCTTCTACCCAATTCCAAATCCAAGGTCTCCATCTGCAACAAAAACAAGTCGTTCATTTATCGGCGATAATATATCTACTAATGGCTCAAATTTACACAGGAAATCTTTATGACTACCCAAATGTGCAGCATAGATAGATTGCTTTAGCCAACAATGATTCTTATCTAATTCATAGTGGTCAAGGTCTGTAAATATACGCCCTAACTTTACTTCTTTCCAATCATTCCCTTTTTCTCCTTCACGAGTTTGAAGCATACCCCCATCTATCATAGAATAGACAAGCCCCTCTTGTTCAACACTCTCTTTTAGAGACTCACTTAGTTTTCTTTGAGCAACTGGTAAAACAGGTTTCACACTTTGAAGTTCTGATGCGTAATACTTCGTAACTCGCTCTGTTTGACTACGATTCGTTTCTATACGTAGATATTTTTCTAAGTCACACACCGCTGCGCTATAGTTATCCGATTGACCAGCATAAGCTTGTAACTCTTGAAGATAAGGGCTTACTTGAAAGCCATTGATACCATTACTCCACATATGCGTTTTGGCGATAGAGATAGAGCCAAATCGACTTGCTATTGTTTTTTTTTACGACGGTCTTCTCTGGTTTACTTATACTACTTTCTAATAAATCTTGTCCAAATTTCAGTATCACTCCCTCAAACCCCTTTTCATAGTCATAAAAACTTTCTTCTTTTTTCAAAGATTCAAATGATGCCCAATAAGATAAAGCCAATTCTAAATATTCTTCCTTTGTCATATTTTTATTGATTTAGTGCCTCAAAAATAGCTTTTTTTAGCTTCTGCGACAATTTGGGATGCACCCCAATTTTGTGATTCGTGAATTGTATTTTCAGTTTTTTATGAGGCTTACCTTAGACGATGCACATTTGAATACTTCTCAAATTGATGTACATAGGAAGGTTGTCGAATTGGCTAAATACAACAATATCAAGCCAATTATCGAATTGACCGAATCTGTTTTGTCCAAACTATCGGTTCACCATGACAAGGCTGCCTTCAATGAAACCCACCCCAAAGCAATTTTTGCTTCTTGGTTTTATGTCGCTCGTTTCTACAATATTTACAGCGAATTGGAAGTCGAAAAGAAGAACGACAACAACGAAAAGGGCAGAATTGACTTGTTGCTTACCCGAAGACCGCCTTTTGAAGCAGATGTTCCCTATCAGTTCATTTTTGAATTGAAGTACTTGAAGAAGGCAACACCAAACCGTTTGAAGGAAGTAAAAAAAGAGGCTGTTGAGCAATTGCAGGAGTATTTGAAGGATGATAAAATCAAAGATTTGAAGGATTTAATTGCTTATGTGGTTATTTTTGTGGGCAACAAAGCGGAAGTTGTTGAAGTAAGTCAATGACCTTCAAAATACACCAACACATCAAAACTCCAATACATTCCAAATGAAAGACCTTGTACCCCACAACATTGCAGCCTACACTGAAGCCCACACAAGCCCTCCTACTCCCCTTTTGAAGCAACTCTATAGAGAAACCAATCTTAAAGTAATTCGAGCAAGAAACATTACAGAAAATTTGCAAGGAATATTTTTGAGGATGATCAGTCAGATGATTCGTCCCCAAAGAATTTTAGAAATAGGTACTTACACAGGATATGCAGCAATATGTTTGGCAGAAGGATTGCAGGAAAATGGCGTATTGCACACCATCGAAATCAACGAAGAATTGGAGGACATACAGCGCAAATATTTTGAAGCAGCAGGATTGCAGGAAAAAATACAAATTCACATCGGCAATGCTTTAGAAGTTATTCCTCAACTGGACGAAACTTTCGACTTGATATTTATTGATGCGGACAAAGCCAACTATCCAGAATATTTTGAACTGGTCATCGAAAAAGTTAGAAAAGGTGGTTTTATCATTGCGGACAATGTGTTGTGGAACGGAAAAGTATTGGAAGAATCAGAAACTGACAAATATACAATGGGTGTCAAAAACTTCAATAACTTGGTACAAGTTGATGAACGAGTAGAGAATGTACTATTGACAGTGAAAGATGGAATGATGTTGATTAGGAAGAAATAATTTGCAGTAGATGCTTGACGGTATAAGAATGACGACCCTTACTTCAATAATTGCCTTTCTACCTGAACTTTCAAATTTTAATCAATAGTTTTGGAATTATAAGTTTTTGTACTCCTCAACTATTCCACACCCGTCGCTTGCCAATCTTAATATATTTTCGGATATTTACAATAAAAGCCAAGCTGAGATAGACAATAATCGGTGACCAATTGGCGATAAATAGTGTATATACAAAGAACAATCGGATGCGGTGATACGGTATTCCAAGTTTTTCTCCGAGATATGTACATACACCAAAAACCCTCACTTCAAACAAGTTGCGAATATAATTCAAGATTTTATCCATAACGGGATTCTATAAAATTTTACAAACAAAGTAAAAACACAACTTCAATAAAGATACAAAAATAATACTTGAACAATATTGTTCGAGGTTATTATTTTTACTATTTTTCAGATACCTTATACCGATGAAGTCTTTATTTTTGTAAAAACTTAGCGAGATGAAACAAACAAATTCTAAAAACGTAATAATCTGCCTTTTCTTACTTTTTTTCAGCATGAGCAGTTTTGGACAAAATTCCAAAGCACTAATGAAAAAAGCAGATGCTTTTTATGATGCTCAGGCCTATGAAATGGCGATTCCTGTATATAGAGATGTGCTAATTACAGATAACTCTCTGGTTGCCAAAACAAAATTGGCTGATTGTTATCGTCTCACCAATGACTACGACAAAGCAGAATATTGGTATGGACAATTGGTCAACATTGTCCCTAACCAACCCCAATACAAACTATATTTTGCACAAATGTTGCAAAGTAACGAGAAATACGAAGAAGCCTACAAATGGTTTATGGAATATGGAAAATATGATGTTTGGGGTGAAAAATTAGCCAACGGTTGTCAAAACGTTGAAACATTAATTCAAACGGATAACAAATATGAGTTGCTTCTACTACCCATCAACTCTGAAGGTTCTGATTTTGGAGCTATTTACTTCAAAAACGGCATTATCTTTTGCAGCAATGGCAATAACTCAAGCGAGAAAGACCGCACATTCATGGATTTGTATTATGCTGATACAAAATTAAACAATTCTTTTTCGCCTCCCCAAAAAGTAGCAGGTAGTGTAAACAGTCGCTTGAATGATGGTCCAGCCTCCTTTTGCAGTCTTACCAATGAATTGTTTTTTAGCCGCAATGCCACTATTGGTGAAGACGGCAAAATCCAAAACGACGATCAAGCAGCCATCAATCTTTCTCTTTTTACCGTCAAATCGAATAATGACAAATGGGGCGAAATCAAACCCTTTATGCACAACAATCCTACTTTCAGTATAGCTCATGCGGCAATAAGTCCTGATGGCAAAACACTCTACTTTGCCTCCAATATGCCAGACGGTTATGGCGGTACTGATTTATATACCTGCATACGCATGGGCGAGATTTGGAGCAAACCCGTCAATTTGGGAAAAACGGTCAATACACCTGGTAATGAGGCTTTTCCTTATGTTCACTCTGATGGCATGTTGTATTTTGCCTCCAATGGACATCCAGGATTGGGCGGATTGGACATATTCACTACCCAAAACAAGGATGGATTATGGACCCAACCCAAAAATCTGGGTGCACCCTTCAATTCAAGCCGAGACGACTTTAGCATTACCATGAATACCCCAAAAACAAAGGGTTATTTTTCTTCCAATAGAACTGGTGGATTTGGTAGCGATGACATCTACAGCTTTTCTCTGATTAGTTCTGATAAACGGGTAAAAGCCGTAGAACAGCCTCCAATTTCCAATACCATTATCAATCAAAGCATTGGCATGGGTAATGTTCGCTTCAAAAGAGGTGACTTTGAAATTTTGCCCGATGCCGCAAAGGAGTTGGATAAATTGGCTTTTTTCCTTCAAAAAAATCCAGAAGTAACCGTTGAGCTAAGTTCCCACACCGATATTCGTGGTGATGACTTCAACAATCTCGACCTCAGCGCACACCGCTCAAAATCAGCAAGAGATTATGTAGTCTCTAGAGGAGTTCCACCCCAGCGAGTTGTAGCAAGAGGTTATGGTGAATCCCAAATATTGAACGATTGCTTGACGGTGAGAAGTTGCGATGAAGACGAACACGAAATCAACAACCGCATTGACGTGCGGGTCTTGTCCATTGAAGGAATCAACAACGACCCTTATACCGCCTATATGAACGACAACAACGGCAAAAGCCTCAATATTGCAAAAAATACGGCTGCCGATTTGACCTTCAAAGTATTGATTGGCCCCTATCGAAGTGTAGACAACAACACTTACTATAGTTTTTCAAATTTGAATACGGCTTTGGATTTGGAATATACCGAAGCTGGAATGATGATTGTTTTGGGCCCTTATGAGAGCATTGCCAAGGCAGAAGAATACCAAACATTGGCCATCAACAATGGTGCTGAAAAAACGGAGGTAGTTGCTTATGAGGGAGACAAACGAAGTGATAAGAGTATCAAACAATTAAAGAAACAGGGTGTAAATTAAGTTGTCAATTTGGGGAGAGTAAAATAAAAAGTGGTTCATCGAAGATTTTAGTGGAATGAGACTTTTGTAGTTTATTCTTAAAGATATGGAATGTTTGAAAATCAGTATGCTCTCAAAAGGAAACTACAAATAGACTGATTAATCCGCTAAACTCATATACACTCATACTAATTACTATATCGCAAAAAACTTGAATTTTTAAACACACTACAACAGTTACAAAATGAAAACACTGATAATCGCTCTATGCGCTTTGTGGATAACCTCTATATCCGCAGCTACTTCCCATCCCCGTATAATTTCCCTTAGTCATGATGATCTAAAAATAGATGCCCCCATAGAAAATCCTGATAAGTATATCACCATATCCAACAGTGGCGGGGTAAATGTCTTACAAAACTATCCAGTAAGACCAGAATACAGCTTTGAGGGTGGAGAAATGATATATGCCTTGCCCAGAATGGATGGCAACTATCTTATCTACATAGATGAAGACAGCAGGATTCCAGATTTGGAAGTAGATATATTCATACTTACAGACCCTAATGATGAGAAATCAGCAAAGATGTGGATGAATGGTACTGGCGCAAAACAACTTCTACAGGCCAAACCATATGAGCAGTACTATGCTGTAGTAGATGGATTCAAAGGCGTGACAGCTAGACTCTCCATAGCAGTAGCAGAACTAACCGCAATGGCTACATTCTGTAGTAATGATAATCAAACAATAGATCTAAACGACTTCCTCACAGGTGTCACTACTGTACCAGGGGATGTTTGGTCTCAGCTAACGGGTACAGGCGGAAGCCTAAACACGACCACAGGTATATTTACATCAGCTCCTGGCACAACGACATCCTCTTTCAGGCTTATAAGAGATTGTGGTCCCACTGAGGACGTATTTATTGGATTTCAGGATTGCATTCCTACTTTGAATCAATGGGGACTTATCATTTTCTCTATATTATTGCTTATCACAGGAGTTTTAGCTATACGTTGGCAATCCGCAACTTGAGATGCAAATAAAACAATGTTTTGTAAGATGGGCTACTTATCAAATCACCATTCAGCCAGTGCAACAAGTCTGTGAGTAGTAATAGTAAGTGAATACCCAACATATGCCGTGAAAACAATACTACACTTCTCAGGTTTTGTTGTAGAAGATATATTGATGAACCCCCTTGTGGTATGAAATTGGTATATCAGTAGGGATGATTTTAGAAAGAAACTTAAGCATTTACCTTAATAATTTGTCATAGCTTTAAGTGATAATAATCATGCCTAAATTTTACAAAAGTGCGTTTATCAACCAAGATAAGCCACTTTTTCTTAATTTTGCCTTTTCGTTAAAGGTGAGTTAAATCATAAACAGATGAAGAAATCACATATTATTGCTTTATTGGCTATTGGCGGACTGATTGCTTTTATTATCAGCACCTCCTCCAGTTATAGTACCTACGAAACTTTTTCAACGGCTCATTCCAATTCGGGCAAAAACTTTCAGGTAGTAGGCTTGTTGTCAGCAGACAAACCGCTGCACTATGATCCTGAAAAAGATGCCAACTACTTTACTTTCTACATGAAAGACAAAAATGACGAGGAACGTAAAGTCGTCTATCGTGGCCCAAAACCACAAGATTTTGAACGTTCTGAGCAAATAGTTTTGACGGGTAAAATGGGTGATGAAGAATTCATGGCAGAGAAAATATTATTGAAATGCCCTTCTAAATACATTGAAGAAGGGGTTGAAGGTGGTGAACTCGAAGAAAAAGAATACGAAGCGGCAGGGCTTTGAATCGTAGCATAGTGATTAATTACTAGGACTGGTTATTCGTAAAATTCATCGGATGAGAACTGAAAATGAAGTTGTTATAAACCAAACTCTTCAAAACCTTCATCCAATGAATAGAAAAATACCCTTGTAAATTCATTTTTGCAGCGTCCCTTATCACACAATTTAGCAAGTAAGAAATGCAAGAAATATTAGATATTCAATATATTGGTGAGTGGAATTGGGCAGAGCAATTAGGCCATTTATGTGCCATTACTGCAATGATAGCAGCCCTCTTATCAGCCATTGCTTACTTTACAGCAAGTCAATGGCAAGAACGGGATTTGCAGAAAAGTGACTCATGGAAACGGCTTGCTCGTACAAGTTTTTATGTCAATGGCATTGCCGTTTTGGGAATTATTGTCATCATGTTTTTACTCATTCTCAATCACCGTTTTGAATTCAAATATGTCTGGCAACACTCCTCCGTTGATCTCCCTGTTTACTACATGATTTCCTGTTTTTGGGAAGGTCAAGAAGGCAGTTTTCTATTGTGGGCGTTTTGGATAGCTGTCTTAGGTTTGGTACTGATTGCAACGGCTCGAAAATGGGAAGCTCCTGTAATGACCTTCATGACCCTGATGCAAATATTCTTAGCTGCAATGTTGTTGGGAATTTACTTTTTTGGCTACAAAATTGGTAGCGATCCTTTTATGCTTTTGCGAGATGACCCCTCCAATGCAAATGCACCGCTTTTCATGCGAGCCAACTACCTCGAATTTATCAAAGATGGAACAGGTCTGAACCCTTTACTGCAAAATTATTGGATGGTCATTCACCCTCCTACCCTATTTTTGGGATTTGCCGCTTGTTTGGTTCCATTTGCTTTTGTCATGACAGGTTTGTGGAAACGTGATTTTGGAAAAGACTGGATTCAACCCACCCTCAAATGGTCACTTTTTGCAGCAGCAGTATTGGGTACAGGTGTTTTGATGGGCGGCGCATGGGCCTACGAAGCATTGAGTTTTGGTGGTTTTTGGGCTTGGGATCCCGTCGAAAATGCCTCCTTGGTTCCATGGATTACCCTCCTTGCAGGACTACATACATTACTGGCTTTCAAGAATACAGGGCATGCACTCAAAGCTACTGCCATCTTTATGACTCTGACTTTGTGGTTGATATTGTATTCTACTTTTTTGACAAGAAGCGGAATTTTAGGTGATACTTCGGTTCACTCTTTCACCGATTTGGGAATGTCAGGTCAATTATTGGCATTCATGCTTTCCTTCATCTTTATCTCTACTTTCCTCATTGTCACAAGATGGAACGCTATGCCTTCACCAAAAAAAGAAGAGAGTGCTTACAGTCGTGAGTTTTGGATGTTTGTAGGGTCTTTGATAATGGCGATGTTGGCGGTGCTGATAACGGTTGATACTTCTTGGCCTGTTATCAACAAATTGTTTGGCACAAATAGGGTCATTACCGATCCGATTCCACACTACAATCGTTATTCTGTTTGGTTTGGTATTTTCATTGCTCTTTTTAGCGCACTGGTTCAATACTTTAGATATAAACTCCAACCACTTAACAAATTGATGCGCTCGGTGGCATTTACTGCAATCGCAGCTATTGTAGCAACAGCAGTCACTGCAATTTTAGTCGAAATCAATTATTTACCCAATGTTTTACTGCTATTTACCGCTTTTTATGCCATCATTGCCAATGCCAACTATATTTTTGCAGGTTTGAATGGGCAGTTGAACATTGCAGGAGGATCTGTGGCGCACATTGGTTTTGGATTGATTTTGGCGGGAGCTATTTTTGCATTTGGCAAACAGGAAGTTATTTCACTAAACACCTTGGGCATAGACTATGGTGAAGAATGGACTCCTGAGAATAAACTGGAGAATGTGCTGCTCTACAAAGACAAACCGATTCAAATGGGGGAATATTGGGTAACCTATCGGGGTGACTCTGTTGCCGCACCCAATACCTACTATATGGTGCATTATGCCAAGAAAAAGAATGAATCGGATGTGCCAACTGAATCTTTTACCCTTTATCCCAATGCCCAGAAAAATCCCAATATGGGCTTAATTGCCAATCCTTCTACCAAACATTACCTTAGCAAAGACATCTTTACACACATTTCGGCAGCAACGGACAAGGAACTTCAAAAGGAGGAACAAGGTGAGCAATTGACTGAAATTGAAGTAGGTGTAGGCGAAACGGCTCTTGTTTCGGGTGTTATGATTCGGCTTCAACGCATCAATCCTCAACCCGATGGCGGTTTGTTGTATATGCCTTTGGATGGTGACATTGCAGCAGGTGCAGAACTATCTATTGTTGCGAAAGACAACACGCAGTATGAAGCCAATCCCATTTACTACATTCGTGACAATCAAGAAATGAACGTAGAAGCTACTGTTGATGAATTGAATATGACGATTCGTTTTGACAAAATCTATCCTGAGAAGAACAAAATCAAATTGAGCATTCTCGACCGAGAAGACCCTATGGATTGGATCATCATGAAAGCGGTGGTTTTTCCTTATATTGGTGTGCTTTGGATAGGGTGTTTTGTGATGGTCATGGGTTTCATTATTAGTATTTTACACCGCAATAAGGAAGGGAAAAAACTGGCGGAAGTACTGCAAAAGAAGCAGGCAAAAACTACTGAAACATCATCAGTCGGTGGGATGCAGCCTGTTTTGCGGAATAAAGATTGATATAAGTGATGTGCTATTCCCTTTATGACGATAATTCGCTAAGAAACATCAATAAAATAACTTCCCGATTTAGACTTTTGAAGTTTTTTTTCAAAGATTCTCGATTGTAATGAAAAACAAAGTTCTTCAAAGAGTAAACTTCAAAAGTCTTCGCCTCATAACTCAATATTTTGCATCTACAACCGATATTTAGGTGATTCCTTCACCTTTTTCTGCAACTGAACAATCTCACCTTCAATAGGATTGGCGTTCAATGGTAGCTTATTGCGGCGATACAACTTCAATAACTTCACACCGTAATGTTGCGAAATATCATGCATTGTTTCCCCTTCCATTACGATATGTTCTGCTTTCGTATCCGATTTGCTCTTCTTTTTCTGGAAAAAAATCGGTGTATCTGGTTTGAATTTTTGCCCCACTAACAAGTCATTGTAGTCATACAATTTGGATAAAGGCACATTGTAGGTGTGTGATACAAAGGCAGGCATCAAAGGTACATTGGAGGTAACTGCTCTTTTACCATTTACCACCATCTGCTGATAATGCGGAACAATTCGCTCTTCTTTTGCAACAATGTCCACGTTTTCATCTAATTGATTTTCTTCCTTATCAGACGAATTAGAATTCGTTTCTGTACCCGCCATTGCTTCCAACACCGCCAACTCTGCTGGCATATCCTTTGGAGGATTGTTGTCTTTGAACTCTACAAAAGATTTGTCAATCAAAGTCTTTGCAGATGCCAACGATGGCTTTTGCTTTAAAGCATTTTGTTGGTAATTAGAAAAAATAATGGTATTTGCTGCTGCACCATACAAAATAACTGGAGACCCATTTCCATCCAATCTACTCACTATCGCATTGTCGTATTCATACAATCTATACCTTTCTATCAATGCAATCAACAATTCGGCATAGCGGGGATTGGTGGCATAGCCAGCTTTCTTCAATCCATAGGCCCATCCTCGGTAGTCCGTTTTATCCAACAAAAATAAATCATCGTAATAGTTGAATTTATGGAATCGCAAAAATTCCGAATGGTCTAAGTAGGATTCATATACACTATGGTATTTTCGAAAACATTCGTCAGGTGCATCATCGGTGTGGTAAATGCGATCTCCCAGCCATTCTGCTTTGCATTTGATACCAAAATGGTTTTTACCTTCATAGGCCAAGCGACTGTTTCCATAATCCGACTCCAACATGGCCTGTGCCAACTTGATACTTGCAGGCACACCCATCCTTTGCATTTCCTCAATCGCCAACATTTTGAAATCCTCGATATACAATCGAGCTTTCATTTCATCTGCTTCAATACAGGCATTGCAGCATAAACAAGAAACCAATAACAAGAAAGACAACTTAAAAAATAACAACCTCTCAATACGATAGACATTTATCATCTGCACAATTTGTGTGGTTTGGTATGTGTTTAAAAAAACGAACTTATGGTTAGGTTAGTCAGGTTTGGATATGAGTTGGTGATTGTAGTTATTTAAGGTGCGTTAAAAATACGCCTTTTAATTTATGTATTTTGTAATTTTTGTGTCAAAATAGTCAAGGTTGAATTATTTTGAACACGACTGCAAAAAACAAAATTATCTTTAAGTAATCAAAAAACAAGCCATTTAATGAACAATAAAGTTAAAAAATCTGCAACAGGAACTGGCGAAATTGCTACGATTGCCTTATTTATGGCAGGTTTGCTGAGTTTTTTTGCTTTCAGTGATTGGTTGGCTACTTGGAATATCTCCCCCATTTTGAGGACTTTCTTCTTTTTTCTTGTACTCTATGTTGGGGCGCAACTTTTGGCTACTATCATTGATTTTCTGCAAAGTCGTTACCGATTGACGTTTAAAAATTTTTTCATTCTTTGGAGTGGCTACTTATTCATGACCTTGGTTAATTTATTATTGCTCATACTGACGATTCCTGCACTCATTTTGCAGTTTATCATAGGCCCTGTTGCTTTTTTTGTCGGTTTTATCTCCTTAGCAACTTTAATACTTTACTTTGTCCAACACATTCTGGGCTTTGATTGGGTTGGACATCCCCCCGATACACAAGCTGCAAAATATGCGCTGATAGGTTTGGGAGCTTGTTTGGGGCTGTTTGGCTTGGTATATTATTGGGTCAGCAGAAACATTCATCCCGAAAACTTACTGATTGATTTTTGGATAGACCATGTGGTAGTTCCTGCCGAAGAACTTCACAAAAAATGGATGGGTTATTTGGATAAGTAACATTGATTGTGAAATGAGTTTACCTTTTCTGTGTTTTTCGTTATATTTAGGAGAACATCTATTTTACTTCAAAACCATTAACAATGAAAAAACTTCTAAACCTAAGTTTCGCACTCTCTCTGTTTTTTTTAAGCTCCCTCCAACGCAATTTCGCACAATCCGATAATTGCGAAACACTAAAGATCAGCATCGAATCACAAGAAACAATATGTGGTTTAGCAACAGGCACTGCCGAAGTATTTACAGAAGGAGGTTTTCCACCCTATACGTATGAGTGGAACAATGGAGTGACAGCCGCTTCAAACACCCAATTGGCAGAAGGTACTTATACTGTCCTTGTCACTGATTCCCAAAACTGCACGGTCGAAGGTAGCGTAAAGATAGCTGCACAAAACCATGTTGCTTTCGATATCCCTGCATTTGTTTGCAGCAAAGACGAGCCTGTTGTATTGGAGTTGTTGCACGAAGAAGGAATATGGACAGGAATAGGCGTGCATTTAGAAGCAGAAGGCTATGTATTCCGCCCCATTGAAGTGGAATCTGGCATAGCAGGGTTGATGTATATTGTAGAAGGATGCAATCCTTTATTCGCTACCATTGAAGTAACACCTACGCCTGATGCCAGTTTTTATGCTCCCGAAAAACTCGTTTGTTTGAGTGATGGAGCAGTGACCTTCGAAGTATTGGGTGTTGAAGGAGGTACTTTTTTCATCAACGAAACACCTTTATTGGGAAATAGTTGGACACCTACTGAAACGGGAACATTTGCGGTAACGTATGAAGTGGTTAACACCAATTTCTGCACGGACAAACAAACCATTGAATTGCAGGTCATTGACATTTTTAATCCACATTGGACAACTTCAAACGGATTACTAACCATTTGCGAAAGCGATTTACCTCTTCAATTGAAGTCTAACATGATGGGCGGTTCATGGACGACTGACATCAACTCCAACATTGTAGAACAAGATGGTCAGGTGTTTTTCAATGCAGACATAGAAAATGCCGATCATGGTTCTTTCTCGGTAACGTATGAAGGTGGCGGCGCAAATTGTGGGCAAGCGGAAACCCATGTTGTCAATGTATATAATGTACCAGAAGCTCCTCAAGTTGTTTATGAGCCACAAGTAGTATGTGCATCTGAAGGAATGTTGGTGGAAATGACTGGAAATCCTAAATTCTGCAATTGCCCAGTTACCTTCAATATCTATGCGGGGAATGGTGAATTGGTCTATGAAGGTGAAACACAAAACAACGACGTTGCAGATTTGAAGGCTTTTGCTGAAAATGTAGGCACCCATGTTTTTGAAGTGGTGACGGTAAATAAAGTGTGTGAAAGCGAAGCGGTTGAAGTGGTTTTTGAAGTCGAATCGGTGATTGAGGTTGAAGTAGAAAGCATTGCGCCAAGCTGCGAAGGCAATGACGGAAGCCTTACTGCACTGGCATCTGGAGGTTCGGGAGATTATTTCTATAGTTGGAGCAATGGAGTGACTGGGGAAGAAAATGTGGATTTGATAGGAGGTCAGTACAATCTGGTTGTATTGGATAGTGAAGGTTGTACGTTTACGCAGTCTTTCACCCTTGCTCCCGTCAATGTTCCTGTAGTAGATTTGGGTAGTAGCCAAATTTTAGCCGAAGGACAAACCATTGTGTTGAACGCAGGAAATACTGGAGCTACTTTCTTGTGGTCAACAGGCGCAACAGCACAGACAATCAGTGTGTCGGAAACAGGCGTTTATTCAGTGACCGTAACAAACCAACAGGGCTGCTCTGCAAACGATTCCATACAAATTATAAATGACACAGGCGTTGGAATTTATGCCATTGGAGGCTTGAATGAATGGAAATTGTACCCCAATCCTATGCAAGATTATTTGGTTTTGGAGATGAACTTGAGCCAAAAGCTGCAATTAGACTTGGTAGTTTTTGATGTGTTGGGGCGGACAATATTTACCCAAAATTATTTAATTCAAAATGGTGATAACCAACTATTTTTGAATACCAGTGATTGGGTATCAGGTGTCTATTGGGTGGTTTTGAAGGGAGAAAAAGGCAATAAAGAAATGGTGAAATTGGTTAAGTGAATAGTTTTTTTTGAAAAAATTATTTTTTTCCTTACATAATTCTGACCTTTTACCTATTTTAGCCACACTATGAAAAAACAAATATTAAACATCTGCTTAGTAGTAATGCTCATTACTCATGTAATCTGTATGCCTACCCTTTCAGCGCAAACAGACTCATTGAAAACCGATGAAACGAATCCTATTCCGAGTTCAAGTGTGGAAACTGAAAAGGTCTATACAGGTAATATCAGTTTTTCGAGTGATCCAAACGTAAACATTCAGCCACCACCCAACACAAACATTCCAAGTCCTAGCTACCAATCATCTAACTACTACCCTTCTCAAAATTATACGACTACTAGTAGCTATGGTATCATCAACCCTTTTCAGTATTATTCAGACGAACATTATCGCAGTCGAATTAATAATCTGGCACAGCATTGTCAATTGCCCATTACCTACAACCAATATGTACGCACCTTCATCGAAGTATATACTCATAAAAAACGGGATGTATCGAGCCGCATATTGGGAAAAACAAACATTTACTTTCCCATCATCGAAAAAATCTTTTTGGAAGAAGGGCTGCCATTAGATCTAAAATATTTGGCTGCTACTGAATCTGCACTCAATCAACATGCTGTATCAAGAGCGGGTGCAGTTGGCTTGTGGCAGTTCATGTCTGCAACAGGGCGTGAAAATGGATTGATTGTCAATTCTACTATTGATGAGCGCCTCGACCCCTACAAATCTACCGTAGCGGCTGCCCGATTTTTTAAGAAACTATACAACAAATATGGAGATTGGTTTTTGGTCATTGCAGCCTACAACTGTGGACCTGGAAATGTGAACAAAGCCATGCGAAGAACAGGAAGACGTACCTATTGGGAAATTCGCCGTTATCTTCCACGCGAAACCAGAGGATATGTACCTTCCTATATTGCTTGTGTTTATTTCATCAATTATTACTACGACCACTACCTACAAGCAGAACCTGCCCCTTATGGAACTCTATACGCCAATGCCCAAACAGTTCCTGTTTATGGGCCACTAAACCTACAAGATGTGGCCTCCGTAACGGGTGCAAGCATTTTTGAATTGGAACACTTGAACGCCAGCCTCAAAAAACGCTACCTTCCAACAGGCCAACGCTTCGACCTTCGCTTACCTATGAGCTATGTGGCTGCCTTTGAAGCCAATAGAAGTTCACTCAATAGTCAAATCGCCTACATGCCCAGTGCCAATGTGATGCCATCTTCTGCAATCCCCCCCAATAGCAGTATTGTTCCTGCTCCTACTACATCTACAAGCTACTACAATAGTTCTACAAATACAATAGAAACTCCTCCTTCTGATCCACGTATCTCTGCGACATACACAAAAGCAGCAGATGGAAGTATGATTCCTGTCAATAGCAACACCGCAGCAAGTTCTGTTTACAACAGTGTTGGCTATTCTTCAAACCCTACAACATACAACAATACCACCACTTATAATCAACCATCAACAACACCTACCTATACTCCTCCTGCAAAAATTACCCCTCCCAAACCTGCTACCTCCAATATGACAAAGCTGGTTTATACCGTCCGAAAAGGTGACAACCTGGGATATATCGCAGAATGGTACGACTGCGGATTGAGTCAAGTTCGTAGGTGGAATAACAGCAGTCACACCATAAGAGTAGGTCAAAAACTGGTGATTTATAAAGATAAATCCATAGCACATAAATATCAGACAGTTAACAGTATGACTTTTAGCGAAAAACAAAAATTTGCTGAAACAGGTGTTGTATCTTCAAACACTACTGCAAAAGTTGCTAACTCGGATAAGAACAATACAACTTCGGATAACAATGTCAAAAAATATGAAGTAAAACAAGGAGATTCTCTGTGGCTCATTGCTCAAAACAATCCAGGCAATTCAATTGAAAGCCTACGTAAATTAAACAGATTGAGCAAAAGTCATAAGTTGATGCCAGGCGTATTATTGAAAATATATACTCCATAACAAAAACCTATAATTTGTGTGTGAAAAAATTAACACAAAATAATGATTGTGAAATTAATTTCAATTGTTTTATTATCAATTAATTATTACAATTGAAATTAATTTTCGATTTTTATTTTCCATAAAATCCTAACATCAAAGACTGTTTTTTACAACAATATCCCATAATTATATTATTTTTGCCGAAATAATTAATGGGAACAAATATTACATTTAATAGACCCTTTGAAATACGCAATCAAAGGGTCTTTTTTATGCTTCTTTTCGTAACGACTCTTGAAGTTTGATGATTTTCTTCTAAATTTACCTCCTTTTTCAAGTTCAAGCACAAAAAATCACCGTTCCTATGAACCTTCAATTGATCAGCAAACTTTCCAAAGAACTACGTCTTTCCGAAAATCAGGTAAAAGCCGTCTTGTTGCTTTTTGAAGGCGGAGCAACTGTGCCTTTCATTGCCCGCTATCGAAAGGAAATGACCAACAGCCTCGATGAAGTGCAAATAACCGCAATTCGAGATGGCATGACCAAAATGCAAGATTTGGAAAAACGAAGGGAAAGTATCTTGAAGGCCATTGAAGAACAAGGAAAACTAACTCCACAATTGCAGAAACAAATCTTGCAGGCAGAAACCATGACCCTTTTAGAAGATTTGTATTTGCCATTCAAAAGCAAACGCAGAACAAGGGCTACAATAGCCAAAGAGAAAGGCTTAGAACCATTAGCCGAAATGTTGATGAGCCAAAAAAATATGGATGTCGACGAAGCGGCTGCAAAGTTTGTAGATGTCAAAAAAGAGGTGAAAGATGAGGAGGAAGCCCTTGCAGGAGCGAGAGATATCATTGCAGAATGGGTGAACGAAGATCCCAAAACAAGGGCGAAAGTGCGGCGTTTGTTTGAGCGAAAAGCCATTGTTCAGGCCAAATTGGTGAAAGGCAAGGAAAAAGAAGCCGAAAAATTTAGCGACTATTTTGATTGGAATGAACCATTGAATAGAGTTCCCTCTCACCGATTGCTGGCCATTTTGAGGGGCAGCAATGAAGGTTTTTTGAGGTTGAGTATTGCTCCCGACCAAGACGATGCCTTGGAATTGTTGGACGATACCTTTTTAAAAACCGACAACGAAGCGGCTGAACAAGTACAGGAGGCGATTACCGATGCCTACAAACGCTTGATAAAACCTTCTATCGAAACCGAAATTCGCAACGAAGCCAAAGCGAAAGCGGATGCCGATGCGATACAGGTGTTCACAACCAACCTGCGAGAACTGCTCTTGTCGCCTCCTTTGGGGCAAAAAAATGTAATGGCAATTGACCCAGGCTTTCGCACAGGCTGCAAAGTCGTTTGTTTGGACAAACAAGGTCAGTTACTTCAATATACCACCATTTTTCCGCACGACCGCACAAGCACTCGACGGTTTGATGCAGTGAGTGAAATCGAAAAACTTTGTGAGCGCTACAAAATTGAAGCAATCGCCATCGGCAATGGCACAGCAGGGAGGGAAACGATGGAGTTCGTCAAAAAAATACATTTAGAAAACATCGTTTTGGTGATGGTCAACGAAAGTGGGGCTTCGATTTACTCAGCTTCGGAAGTCGCAAGGGACGAATTTCCAGACCACGACCTTACCGTTAGAGGTTCTGTTTCGATTGGTCGCCGCTTGATGGATCCTTTGGCGGAATTGGTCAAAATCGACCCAAAATCTATTGGAGTAGGTCAGTACCAACACGATGTGGATCAAAAACTTTTGCGGCAAAGTTTGGACGATACCGTCATCAGTTGTGTGAACAATGTGGGTGTCGAAGTGAATACGGCAAGCAAACAATTGCTGACCTACCTTTCGGGCATCGGCCCTAAATTGGCACAAAACATCGTGGATTTCCGCAATGAAAACGGGGCTTTCAAAAGCAAAAATCAATTGAAGAAAGTGGCAGGTTTAGGACCAAAAGCGTTTGAACAATCCGCAGGTTTTATCCGCATCCGTGATGCCAAAAATCCTCTTGATGCAAGTGCTGTACACCCTGAAAGCTACGGAATTGTGGAGCAAATGGCAAAAGACGTAAATGCTACGGTTTTGGATTTGGTGCAAAAAGAAGACCTCCGCAAACAAATACAGCCTCAAAAATATGTAACCGAAACAGTTGGTTTGCCTACACTGACCGATATTCTGCAAGAACTCGCCAAACCTGGTCGTGACCCTCGCCAACAGTTTGAACATCTGCAATTTAAGGAAGGCATCAACAGCATTGAAGATTTGGAGGAAGGTATGATTTTGTCGGGCATCATTACCAACGTTACCAATTTTGGAGCGTTTGTCGACATTGGTGTGCATCAAGATGGGTTGGTGCATATCAGCCAAATTACCAACCGCTTTATTCGTGATCCCAAACAGGTGGTGAAAGTGAATCAAAAAGTGAAGGTGAAGGTAATGACCGTAGATGTGGAAAGAAAGCGCATCAATTTGAGCATGAAGGATGTGGAGGAATCAATATGAAACTAAAAATCTGCGGCATGAAATACGCCGATAGCATTGCAGCAGTTGCGGTATTGCAGCCTGACTATATGGGTTTTATTTTTTACGAAAAATCAAAACGTTTTGTAGGGGAAAATTTTGATGCAGACATTACTGTAGCACTTCCTTCAATGATTCAAAAAGTCGGTGTTTTTGTCAATGCAGATTTTGACTATATCACTTCAAAAGTAGCGAAATATGGGCTGCAATGTGTGCAACTACATGGAGGAGAATCACCTGAATTGTGTAAGCGTTTGCAGCAAATAGGCATTGAAGTCATTAAGGTTTTTTCGGTAGGTGAGGATTTTGATTTTGCAGAATTGAAGGTTTTTGAAAATTGTTGTGATTACTTTTTGTTTGATACCAAAGGAAAAGAGCATGGCGGCAATGGTGTGACCTTCAATTGGGAGGTATTGGCGAACTATCCTTCCGAAAAACCGTTTTTTCTAAGCGGTGGCATTGGCTTAGAAGAATTACCTTTACTTTCAAAATTGCAGCTTCCACAACTGTATGCAGTAGATGTAAATAGCCGATTTGAAGTGAATCCTGCAGTGAAAGATGTATCGAAATTGAAGAAATTGACCAAACAATTAAAGAAACACTAAATGCAACATACAACCTATACCCATCCTCCATTGGATTCTATTGCAGCAGCAAAAGAATCCAAATACCACGTCAATCATCAGGGTTATTATGGCAAATTTGGTGGGGCATATATTCCCGAGATGTTGTACCCGAATGTGGAGGAATTGCGGGAGAATTACCTACAAATCATCGGCGAAGCGGCATTTCAAGAAGAATTTCACAGCCTTTTGAAGGACTATGTGGGGCGACCTTCTCCGCTTTATTTTGCACAGAGGTTGTCGAATCACTACGATACCAATATTTACCTCAAACGGGAAGACCTCAATCATACAGGGGCGCACAAGGTTAACAATACTTTGGGGCAGATTTTGTTGGCAAAACGCTTGGGTAAGCAAAAAATCATTGCAGAAACGGGTGCGGGTCAGCATGGTGTGGCAACTGCAACGGTTTGTGCTTTGATGGGAATGGATTGTATTGTGTATATGGGTGCGGTGGACATCAAACGCCAAAAACCCAATGTGGAGCGCATGAAACTATTGGGCGCAAAAGTGGTGGCGGCTACTTCGGGCAGTCAAACCTTGAAGGATGCAACGAATGAGGCGATGCGACATTGGATCAACAATCCTACGGATACGCATTACATCATCGGTTCGGTCGTTGGCCCACATCCTTATCCAGATATGGTGGCTCGTTTTCAGTCGGTTATCAGTGCGGAAATGAAGTGGCAATTGAAGGAAAAAACGGGTAGTGAAAATCCTGATTACATTCTCGCTTGTGTGGGTGGTGGCAGCAATGCGATGGGGGCTTTTTACCATTATCTGGAAGCGGAAGATGTGAAATTGATTGCAGTAGAAGCGGCTGGTCTGGGCTTGTATTCGGGTGAGTCTGCAGCGACTACACAGTTGGGAAAATCGGGAATTTTGCATGGAAGCAAAACGCTCTTGATGCAAACGAAAGATGGACAAGTGGTTGAACCTTACTCGATTTCGGCAGGGTTGGATTACCCTGGCATTGGCCCTGTTCACGCACATTTGTACGATACGACACGGGCTTCTTTTTACAGTGCTACGGACGAAGAGGCATTGAAGGCGGGGCAATTTTTGAGCCGTTTGGAGGGAATTATCCCCGCTTTGGAAACGGCACACGCTTTTGCAGTATTGGAGAAAATGACTTTTGAAGCGAGTGATGTGGTGGTTGTGAATGTATCTGGGCGGGGCGATAAAGATTTGCAGACTTACATTGATAGAGGGATGGCTGAGTAAATTGTGTATGATTTCATATTCTCGATGACAAAAATAATTACCTACAATAAACGTTAAAATACTCACAACCCAATAGCTACTTCCGCTCTTAGTAATTTGTTCACTTCAAAATCCTTATTATATGAACATTTTCAAAGTCAATCATTTAGCAGCTTTTACCTTTAGCCTTTTATTAGGAATGACTTGCTTTTCTTTTTCTGCAAAAGCTCAATATGGTGGTAGTAACTCCTTCACCAACTTAGTGATTCGCCACAACATCGAACGCAGTATGCTTTCCAATAGAGTTTTTAACAATATGAGAGCAAACGATATGCTCCGCAAAGATGGCAGTACTATCAATTCCACAGCACCCAAAGCAACTCCAAAACCCATAAGTGTCTTTGAAGCCTCTACTCAACGCATAGTCACCAAAGAAGTACAAGACCAAACCACTAAGGAGCTATATGAACACGTATTGTGTAATTATGAAAATGTGGCACACAAAGATGGTTTTATACCCAATGATATGGCATATGCACTGAATTATTACCTGATTCACAACTACATCATTTACCACAACTTATACTACCAACCCGAAGTCAATCCAAACGACCCAATGGCAGTTGTATGGGAAATGGCAAGGCAACAACAAACCCAACTAGATGTGGCGTATGAACGCTCTATTCACCGTCAATTTCAACAATTTATTGAAGGAAATGATCACTTCAAAAATATGACCAATGCCCAAAAACAAGAAGTGGCTGAATCTCTAGCGGTCACTACGGGAATGCTTTGGATGTTGTATGCCGACTATTTGAAAACCAAAGACACTTCTGCTTATCCCGAAATTCAGAAAACAGCTTATAACAATTTGAAGATGTTGCTGGGAGAAAACGCAGATGTGGACAAACTGAAGGTAGGTTATACAGGGATGAGTTTTGAGTAACAAAGATTCATTTTGTTGTACCCTATCCATTTTCAATAAAAAGTGTTTTTTTTGTGGATGAAACGCAAAAAAATTCTGCTGATTTGCCCACATCCTGAAGATACAGCTCCTGGGCAGCGATTGAAGTATGAGCAATATTTGACCTATTTGCGGTCGGAGGGATATGACATTGATATTTCGCCATTTATGACCCTCCCCTTTTGGAATATAGTCTATAAAAAAGGTTATTTTCTGCAAAAGGTTTTTTGGACTTTGATGGGGTACTTACGACGTGTAGGCGATTTGTTTCGATTGCCATTCTATGATGGTATATATATATTTTTGTGGGTTACGCCTTTTGGCCCGCCGATTTTCGAAAGGCTTTTTGTTTTCTTCAATGCAAAGGTGATTTATGACATTGACGATATGGTTTTTTTGCGGCACAGTAGTAGTGCCAATCGTTTTATGGAGGTATTTAAGGGGCGAGCGAAGCCTATTTATTTGATGAAAAAGGCAAAACATATCATCGTTTGCACTCCCCTACTCAATCAATTTGTGCAGCAATACAACCCAAATACAACGGATATTTCTTCAACAATCAATACGCAAACATACCTGCCAATCAACACTTATTCTAATGACCTTCAGGCACTCACAATTGGTTGGAGTGGCAGTCATAGCACTTCAAAATATTTGTACTTGTTGAAAGATGTGTTTTTAGAACTTCAAAAAACACATTCCTTCAAATTGTTGGTGATTGGTGATCCACATTTTGAAATGGAAGGTATAGATTTGGAGGCAATCAAATGGGAGTCCGCAACAGAGGTACAAAATTTGCAACGCATAGATATTGGTGTATATCCTCTTCCTGATGAAGAGTGGGTATATGGTAAAAGCGGATTGAAGGCTTTGCAGTATATGACCTTAGGAATACCTACAGTGGCTACTGCAATTGGTGCAAACTTTAGGGTAATAGAAGACGGTGTTTCTGGTTTTTTGGTACAAAAAAATGAGGAATGGCTGAAAGTTTTACAACAATTGTTAGACAATCCATCTCTGAGAAAAGAAATTGGAGTAAAAGCAAGGCAAAGAGTACAAGATTATTACTCTATTGAAGCAAATAAACATAAATATTTAGATGCCTTTTCGAAAGTATTTAATTAACAGATACTTACTTCATTTTATCATCTTCAAAACATACAGGTGACTGCATGAATTGAAGTCAAAAAGTGTAAATCACAAATGAAAATTTAGCTTATACGATAAAAATTTTCTTTTGTTACCTTTTTTGGCAAAGATTTTGATTCATATTAATCAGCCTGCTTTTGATAGCCCCTCTTAGTAGTATCCTGCTACTCATTCACAAGTCCACAAAATTATCTGAAACCCATTCTTAATTGTTTAACCCCTATACCCTAAGCCTCTCAATCACAGGATTTCTGTATTGAGTATGTGTAGGACAAATGCTATGAATTGCCATGTTAAAACGAACACTTTTTTTTGGGATGATTGCTGCCTGTTTTGTTGTGAATGTAGGGTATGCCAGCAATTATAATTCTACTACCTTACAATCGAACTGCAATACAAGCTGTGCAAACATTCCTTTAGGTACACCAACCCATCTTACTTCACAGGAGAATACAATGAGGAGTGAATTACCTAAAGATTTGATTTTTAAAGTAGTGATTGGAAACTTTGTCGAACCTTTAGATATCGAATGTAGTTTCTTGCGAAAAGTACGGGATGACTTAACCATCGAAAAGACGACACAAGGAACAGTACGTTATGCCATTGGAGCTTTCAGGGAATATAAAAGAGCAGAATCACACTGTGAAAGCTTGAAAGCTAAAGGATACCGTCATGCAAAGGTAATAGCTTATAGCCAAGAAGAAGTCTTGACAACACCAATGAAAGACTTACTCGAATTAATACAAACTCCTTGATAATCAAATTTATAAAACACTTTCTGTACAAAACAGGTGGGTAATATTCTCACCTGTTTTTTGTTTTTACCTCGTAATGGAAATTAAATTGTAACCTTGCCTCAAAAAATTATTTATTTTTCTGTCAATGCACTATATTGCGAAAAAATAACAACAACATGAGCAAAATTCTTAGTGATTTACTTTACACAGAAGACCATGAATGGGTTAAAATTGATGGCGATATCGCTACTGTGGGCATTACCGATCATGCTCAAAGCGAGTTGGGTGAGGTTGTATATGTAGAACTTCCTGATGTAGGAGATTCTTTCGATGTAGGAGATGAACTCGGTACTGTTGAATCGGTCAAAGCTGTATCAGAGATATTTGCACCGCTAAGTGGTGAAATAGTTGAAATCAATGAAGCATTGGAAGATGGCCCAGAACTTGTCAACAATGAGCCTTTTGGTGAGGGTTGGATGGTAAAAATAAAGATGAGCAATCCTGAGCAGACAGAGAATATGATGGACTCCAATAGTTATAGAGACCTAATAGGAGCATAAGATTGCTATTTGGATTCTTCGTCTAATGAATGTTGGTTTTTTGGCAATTTTTGTGGAGTCTATAAAAACCTCGATAGTTTCGTAAAAAATTAAGGTTCAATAAAATACCTATGTTATCTTTTCAAAAGATAAACTACCGAAGTCTCATTTCACAGATTTTGTCAAATAACCGATATATAAACCTCCAAAAGCTCTCATTCAAAACCCCTCCAGACGCACTCTAACAGGCATTATAAATTTTTTATTCACTTTTCGCTCTAATCTACAAAAGAAAGCGTTGTGAGTATCAGCGTAATGTGTAGGAGAAATAGTACTTACCTTCCATAAATCCATCTTCTTATCTAAATTGGGAACATAGCCAGCATCTTTTGAAGGAATTTCTTGCATATATGAGATAGGACTTGAATCAAGCAAGGTGAGTTGAATTGCAGCGGTAGTAAAATTTGAAGTATTTATGAGCCGATGATAAGTAGGTGTCTGAAGCTTAGGTTCAGTAAAAGTTTGGGCATTGCAAGAAATTGCAGTGAAAATGAAAAAACTGAAACAGTATAAATGTAAAGAAAAATGTTTCATAGGATTTTTAATTATTAGACACTTGAAAACCAACCTAATTCATCCAATTATTCGTTGGTTTTCCGACTCTATATAGAACATCCAAACATACCTTATAGTTGTGTTCTTCTATCAAACGCAAGACTCTCCTCTACTTTATAAAATCTTACCTTCTCACATTTTTCCATTTTACGCTTATTGCTAGTACCTTTGACAGCTTAAACCAAACTGTATTCATGATTCATACCATTGACTTGCATTTTTTGGGGCATAGTCATTCTATAGCTTCTTACTTAGTAGAGACATCTGAAGGCCCTGTACTAATCGAAACAGGCCCACATTCTGTATTGCCTAACCTTCAAAAAGGTCTGGCAGCCAAAGGATATCGACTTGAAGACATTCAACACGTATTCCTCACCCACATTCACTTAGACCATGCTGGAGCAGCTTGGTGGTTTGCAGAACAAGGTGCTACCATCTATGTTCACCCTTTTGGATACCCCCATTTAGCTCATCCCGAGAAACTTTTACATTCGGCGAAGCGTATTTACCAAGATGAAATGCAAAAACTTTGGGGAGACATGAAACCCATTGCCGAGAGTCAGTTGGTAGCAGTTGAAAACGAAGATGAGTTTACCATTGGAGACACCACCTTCAAAGCGTGGCATACACCTGGTCATGCGGTGCATCACATTGCTTGGCAGGTGGGCAAGAACTTGTTTACAGGAGATGTGGCAGGAGTGAAAATTGAAGGAGGAAAAGTTGTGCCTCCTTGTCCTCCTCCCGATATCAATTTGGAAGACTGGCAAGATTCGATTAAACTCATCCAATCTTTGGATGTTGACTGCTTGTATTTGGTGCATTTTGGTGCAGTTCGGGATATTGAAAATCACCTCAATCACTTAGTAGATTGTCTTTGGGATTGGGCAAATTGGATCAAACCCTATTGGGAAAGCGGCAAAAGTGCAGCGGAAATCACTCCACTTTTTGAAGCCTACGCCCATCAGCAATTGGTGGATTTCGGTATTGACGCAGAAGGATGTGCAAGGTATGAAGCGGCCAACCCTTCTTGGATGAGTGTAGCAGGTCTGATGCGTTATTGGCATAAAAAAACAGTTTAAAAAAACATATTTTCATTTATTTAAAAAGTAATCAAATGATTTTTAAAAATTTGCTCTTTTCTTTATTGATCGTGGCAGCATTGGTAAGCTCCTGCAATGGAAAAGGTGGTAGTGCTGCAACAGCTCTAAAAACTTCGCAAGATTCACTCGCTTATAGCTTGGGTGTTGATTATGCTGCAAGTTTGGAGGGAGCAGAAATCAAAGGACTGAATACAGATGCTTTCTCTAAAGCACTGAACGATGTTTTGGCAGGAAAAGAATTGGAAGTATCAGAAACGGAAGTTGCTCAACAAGTTCGTGATTTTGTGAGCAAAATGCGTAGTCCAGAAGCGACTCCTGAAGATAAAAACATCAGCGATGAAAAAATTGCATATGCTTTCGGTATTGACTATGGTAAAAACCTTCAAAAAAGCGGTTTAACGGATTTCAATACTGCTGCTTTTGAGAATGCTGTCAAAACTTCAATGGCAGGAGACAAAACCAAATTGATGATTGCCGCAGAAGATGCTACTGCTCTTATCCAAAAAGAATTTTCGGCTTTACAAGCTAAAAAAGGTGCCGAAAACAAGGTGAAAGGCGAAGAATTTTTGACTGCAAACAAAGCTCGTGAAGGAGTGACTACTACTGATAGTGGTTTGCAATACGAAATCATCACCGAAGGTACTGGGCCAATCCCTACTGCTGAAGACAATGTGAAGGTTCACTACCACGGTACATTGATTGACGGTAAGGTATTTGACAGTTCAGTAGATCGTGGCGAACCCGCTTCTTTCCCTGTTGGCGGCGTAATCAGAGGATGGGTAGAAGCCCTTCAATTGATGCCTGTTGGTTCCAAATGGAAACTATTTATCCCTGCTGATTTGGCTTATGGTGAGCGTGGCGCAGGTGGTGATATTGGACCAAATGAAGCTTTGGTTTTTGAAGTAGAGTTGTTGGAGATTGTGAAGCCAGAAGCACCGGAAGACACAGAAAAATAATGACTTAATAAATAGTAATTAAAACGAAAGGCGAAAGAATTGAATTATTCTTTCGCCTTTTTTATGTGGTTTTGATTACAAATCCTCAAAATGTGGCAAATCTTCAATAAAAGCATAACTATTGGCTTCATAGTCAATTTTGCAGCAATAATGCTCTAAACCATTGGTTACGAATAGATATTCTACTTTCAAGCTGATATTGTAGGCTGCAATTTGATCGAAAACTTGTTGAGTGATTTTCACATTTGGAGCCTTACATTCTACAATCAACACAGGCTGCCCCTTGCTATCATACGCCACAATATCAGTTCGACGTAATAATGTATTTACTCTCAATGCCTTTTCTACCGCCAAGAAACTCTTCGGATAAGCTCTATCTTTGACCATGAAGTGAAGAACATGCTGTCGAACCCATTCTTCGGGAGTCCACAAAAGATACTTTTTGCGAACAAGACCCATGATATAATTTTTGTTGCCTACTGTTTTGAGAGAAATGGGGTATTCAGGGAAATTAAGCTGCATTTTTTGAAGTTTGAAATTGAAGTCTTATCAAGTGACTAGTCCTACAACAGGTTTACAAAAAACCATTGAAAAATGACAAAAAAGAGTAAATTAGTGAAGGACTATCGCAAGTACCCAGAAAACCTAAAACGCAAGGTAGTCCAAGATTATTTATCAGACAAATTTAGCTATTCCGTTGGTGCGGAGTTGTACGAGTTGTCGGACAAAAGTGTGGTACGAGAATTTGTGAAATGGCATTTTCGCCCTTCACTTGATTGTAGAAAAAAGGTGATTTTTTGGCAGCGCCCATTGCAGTGACTATCAAGTATTGTTTCGCCCCTTGCTGCAAAGCCATTTCAGCCACACGAAGCGGGTATTCATAGTCCACTTTTTTGAAGCGTTCCTTGCTGCGAGCTTTTTTAATGGTCGTTCCCATACAGCAAAATACATCATCCGCTTTCATCAAATGGGCATAGTCCTCCAATTTTTCAAAATCAATAATTTGTTCGTCCAGATTTGGGTGTGTTGTTCCGCTAAGGCAACGCCCCAAAGTGGTTACTTTCTCATATTACTCATTTTGCAGCAAAGCAGCCACACATTGACGACCAATCAAACCCGTTGCGCCAATCACCAATGCTGTTTTTTTTGTAGAAGAATTCATATTTTTGGAAATCATTTATATTATCACTAACTTCATTTTCAATAAATTGGTTCAATGAAATACCTACTCTTTTTAGCGATGCTTTCTTTGTGGCTGCAATGTGCGGACACCAATCAACAAACATCAGAAACCCAACAAAAAACAACAGCAATGGACAAAGACAAAGACGAGAATCAAGAACAAATAGACACAAAAAACAACGAAAAACCAAACTACCGCTATGTGGATGGCAGCAACAATACCTATGTGATTACGCCAACAAGCATAGACTACCAACCGATTGACAAAATGATGAGTTCGAGTGGAGATTATGATGGGGGTGAACCTGTCACCAAGGATATTGACGAAACCCAATACGCTGCTATTCAAGCTGCAATGCAGGCAGCTATCGAAAATACGGCTGCCCATATTGAGAAGCGGGAAATGGGTTCGGGTTGGATAAGTGCAGCAGGGAAGTCCTACAAAATTGCTTATCGAGCGAAGGAGAAAGGGGCGATTGAGAAGGTTTTGAGGGAGGTGATTAAAACAAAATATGATTAATAATTATATAAAATTCTGGCCTTACTTTTTTCAATATGGCATGAAAAGTTCCATTTATCTATTTCTGAACAGACTTTATTGTACTCTTCTATATTATAGTCATTGATTGATACTGAGTAATATACAATCCTTTCTTTTATAAATCTTATTATTTTTGAGTTCAGAAAACCTTCATTTAATAAATTTAACCTTTGAAATGAAGCATGCCTAATATCTTGATATACTGCAACTTGAACATATAGTCTATTGTCTGGATAATATTTATAATAATTCTCTTCTAAATAATTTTTCCTATCTAAATTAATATATTCTAATTGCTTATATCCTAATTCAGTAAGGTTTTGACATAAAGATACTCCTTCAAAAACTGGAATAGCTTTTTTGATTAATTTTTTTTGTATGGAATCAATCTTTATTCTTGCTGAGTCAACTGCAATGGAATCAACTTTTATTACTGTTGTGTCAATGGTGTAGGAAGTTGTATCAATATTATTATTAAAATTATAATCTATAGCACTAAATGTAATACTTGTTACTAACATGGAAAGAGCTAGAATGCTGCTTTTTATAGATGTATTATAGAAGACATAAAAAGCAATAGATGTAACTAATATACTTAGATATCTTTTCCGTCTTTCTTCATTCTGAATTGATTGAATTTTTTCATTAACAGCAAAAGCTAATGAAAGAATTTTATCCGTGTTAAGGTAGTCTTTCTTTGAATTAAAAAGTTTTGTAAATATTTCTTTAGTTTCTTTCATTGAAACTGCAGAATAATCTTCAATGACCTCTTCTTTTTCGTTGTTTTTTTCCTTATTATTATAATTGTAGTTAATTATTTGGAAAATAATATTATTATTACTTTTTGTTATTTTTAAGAAATTTTTTGCAAAAAATTTCGTCTTAGCATCGGAATAATATTTTTTAAATGGTATATTCCCTATTTTAATAACGAAAAACATTCCAATTCCTATAACCGCAACAATACACAACCAAAATTTTTCTGATAAAAAAATTATTGTATTTAATATTTTTCCAAATACATAATTCAATGCCTTATATAAAATATATAGCAAATTAATTATGCCTATATATAGAGTTTTAACTACATTTTCTATTTTTTTATAAATAAAGCTAATGATATTGATGAAATAATTTAATATCCATACAAAGAAAGAAAATAATGTAAACTTTCTTCTTTCTATATTAATAATCTCTCTTTCTAATTCAGATAGGTTTAGGTAGAGACTATTTTCTTTTAAATAATTCCACCCTTTTATATACAAAACAATTTCAAGAGTATTTTTCTCTAAAATAAGAGCAATATCATTAATAGAAAACGATTTGTTTCTTAAAATAATACAATGAGACCTCTGTCTTAATTCATGAGAAGTACCATTAACATAGTTATCCATTAAAGAACTTTTCTCTATTTTATTTAAGTTGATTTTTTTTGTGGAAAACAATATTATTTATTTAATTGGGTTGATTTATTATCATTACCTTCTATTTCTAATTTATTAGATTTAGTTTGATCACTGTTAGTAATAGACTGACCAATTTCGTTATTATTACCTCTTATAATTGCTTTATTTTCTATTGAAAAAGTAGCTCCTTTGGGTTTGTAAATTAATGTAATTATTAAAGTTCCTATAAAAGATATAATTAATATTAATGGCTCTAAATTAGCTTTTGAATTAAATAACCAAAAAATTGATAATGCCAAGCATATCAAATTAACTATAATAACTATTGTTTTATTTTTACTATTCATGTGTGTATGTTTTACAACTCTCTATTTCACTTTCAAAGATACAAAACAAATAAGTTATATCATAAAAGAAAATAACACTTTTAATTAAAAATCAAATCAAACCCAACCTTCCTCTTCTCCACCCCATTCACCACAACCGCCAAGTGATGCTGACCTGCGTAATGCTTGCGAGTCGTCAGGTTTTTGAAGTGTTGTTTACGTCTGAAACTCGCCGTTTCATTGGGTTGGTAGATTCGTTCACTGATTTGGAAAATTTTGCGGTTCTGTTTGCCGTTCGATTTCATGTAGTCGACTCCAAATTCCAATCTAATTTTTGCAGCTTTGGGACTGTTGTTCTTCAAGTCAAAAGAAAAATACGTGAATTCTCCAATCGGTATTTCTGTGTTTTCAATCGCCAAATTAGAAATCTCCACCTTTTCGGGGCTGCCAAAGTTGAACAATTGCAGGGCAGTCGTATTTCCTCGCTTCAAGAGGCCCCTCAAAGCGTGTTTCACAATCCAATCCGTAATCGGATTTTGTTCTTGTAGCCATCGTTCTGCCATCTGCAAAGCCAATTCGGGATGGTCTTTAGAGATGTCATTGAGGTTGTTGGCTACGCTTCTTTGGACGTATCTTTCGGGGTCAGTTTTGAGGGCTTCAAGGATAGGAAGAATCGGAGCAGCGTCTTTTTTGAAGGCAGTGAGTGCCATTCCCCACGGCAATCGAGAGCGACAGCCTTCACTCGCCAAACGCCGAATGTGGTGGTTTTCATGCTTTGTCCATTCGAGCATCGTGTTCATCATCTGTTTGGGGTAGCGCACAATATACGGGCGCACGCCAAATTCGGAACTTGCCAACTGGGTAAAATGCGCCAAGGCTGGAATCGAAATATCGGGATGCTCTAGACCAAATACGGCTACAAAATCTGGGAAGATGGTGTTGGAATAGTCTTCTCCTTTTTGACTTTTGGGCAGCCAATTCGTTGCCGTTTGCTTCAATATTTCAAGCGCATCGGGGTATATTGGAGGTAAAAAATCCTTCAATGTCAAAGTCGTATGTCGGGTTCTTTCCTTCAATGAACGCTCATCCCAAGCTTCATCAAATATTTTGGTGGTGAAACCTTTGGAGTCAAATGAAGGATAGACCTCTTCAATAAAATCACAAAGACGTTTATAGTATGTTGGATTGTAGAAGATGGTTTTGAGTTCGTAAGACATGGTTTTTAATTGAAATCAAAATTAAAAGGTAGCTTTGTTGCACAACATGACCAACAAATTTAAACAAATTATAGACTTTGTTCCTTACAGTTGGGGAATTGAAAAATCCAAGATTCAAAACATGCACGTAGATACGTTTTAGTAAAGTGTCTCTACAAGCTATCAACATAAACACATTTCAAAATATGCATCAACCAAAAGTGTTGGCAACCGCCATTGAATTACCTTTATACACCAAGACCACTGATGAAATCATTGAAGACTTTGAAGGACATTTGGCCGAGCAGCCCGAAAGACTTAGACGCAAAGTATCACGAATTTTTAAGTATGCACAAGTCGACAGGAGGTATTCGATTATGGATGCAGACAGAGTATTGGGTTCGTTATCGTTTGAAGAAAAGAACGATTATTATATCAAAAATGTCATTGAACTCTCCGAAAAAGTGCTTCGAAAAGCCCTCAACAATGCCAATTTGCAGCCGACCGATATTGACTATATCATCACCACGAGTTGTACAGGATTTATGATTCCTTCGGTAGATGCCTATTTAATCAACCGTTTGCAGATGCGCCAAGACATTGTGCGACTGCCTGTTACGGAAATGGGCTGTGCGGCTGGTGTTTCAGCCATGATTTATGCCAACAATTTTTTGAAGGCAAACCCTGGCAAAAAAGCGGCAATCATTGCAGTAGAATCTCCGATGAGTACCTTTCAATGGGATGATTTTTCGATGACTAATATGGTGAGTGCGGCTATTTTTGGAGATGGAGCGGCTTGTGTAATTTTGGGCAGCGATGATTCCAAAATTGCGCCTGCAATTGTAGATACTAATATGTACCACTTTTTTGACGAAACGGACATGATGGGTTTTGACCTCAAAAATTCGGGATTCAAAATGGTCTTAGACCCCAAAGTGCCGAATCGAATTGAAGAACATTTTCACGACATTCTTTTTCCTTTTGTGGAGCGAAATGGTTGGACAATGGAAGATATTGACCACCTTATTTTTCACCCTGGCGGCAAAAAAATCATCCAAATAGCAGAACAACTCTTCAATGAAATGGGTAAAAACCTCAATGCGACCAAACATATATTACGAGAATACGGCAATATGTCGAGTGCTACGGTGCTGTATGTGCTAGATTATATTTTGCAGACTGAGATTGAAGCAGGACAAAAAGGACTGATGTTGAGTTTTGGGCCTGGGTTTTCGGCACAGGCGGTTTTGTTGGAGTGGAAGTGATTTATTACGAATAAACACTAAAAAGGTTTCAAATTATGTAGATTTTTTAGATTTTGACATTTAGGATAATAGTGTAAAATTATTGTTTGTGTAAATAATTGTTTAGTAGTGAGATGATATTTGTTTTTTGTAATTTTTTAATGAAAAAATAGGCAGAAAAATAAACTTGAATAGTCAAGATAATGTAATTTTTTTGTTGATTATAAAAAATAATTGCCTTTCGTTTGCTAATTTTGCGGCACGAAAAAGAAGCCTCCACCTATTACTATGATTCGACATGAAAAATGTCAAGTGATTGATGGGTGAGAACAGAAACCACTATACACTACCCAATAAAAATGAAATTATGATTGTTAAAATGTACCCAAATCACTCTAACTCATATTTTAACAAACATTTACCAACTCATGTATTACTTATTGAAACCAATAAGTAAGCAGAATACAATCTTGAGTTCTCGAACTTCTTTACTTGTTCTGCTACTTTGCACACTCGGCGTAGGTACTTTTTTATCTACCCATCTAAGTAAATCCCCTCCTATCCCTCCATCTCAAAAAAAGACTCAAAAGCTCTATCTGATTGACAAAGCGGAAATTTTTATTAGTGATATTTCTTCCTTTGAAACCAAAATACGCTCAATTAGCCAAAAACTTCAAATAGCACCTGAATGGTTAATGGCAGTAATCCACACCGAATCCAAGTTTGACCGATGCGCCTCCAATAATGCAGGTAGCGAAGCGATAGGTTTATTGCAGTGGATGCCTCGAACAATTGGAGAATATGGCATTAGTGCGAAAGATTTGGAAGAATCTACCCACCTCGAACAATTGGATTATGTCTATCAGTATTTCAACAAAATGAAACGATTGGCTGGCGGTTATAATAGTTTGACAGATTTGTATCTGGCTGTATTGTATCCCAAAGCACTCAAAAGAAGTAAAAACAAATCTTATGCTTTGTATTCCTATCCTTCAAGAGAATATGAACTCAATGAAGGTTTGGATTTGAATCAAGACGGTAAAGTGACCATCAACGACATTGAAAAAAAGCTGCGGAAGCGTTATCCCGAAGCCTTTATAAATGTGGATGATACACAAAAACGTGCTGCTGAAGAATCTGCCTTGGTTTCCAAGGATTTGCAAATTAACTCTTTTGGAAGTTGAGAATGACGCTATAAAATGGTATTTTGCAGGGTGTGAAACTAATCCTTTTATGACGATATTTCGCTAAAAATTATTCCCCTTCGTAGCCCATGAATTAATTCATGGGCTACGAATAGTGCTTATAATCAAGCAGTTATTCTGTTTTTAAAAATAGTGCTTTATCACCAAAAAGGGAATAATCCGAGTGTTTTATGCCTAAAGAAAAACGAAAACATCTGATTTGCCCCAATTGTGGCCATATTTTTGCAGAAAATACAGCCAACAACTTTTGTCCCGATTGTGGACAAGAGAATGTAGATAGCAATGTTTCCTTTGGCGAACTTTTGGGCGATTTCGTCAGCAACTATTTATCGTTGGATTCCAAATTATTTCGCACGCTACCTCGTCTGTTGTTTTTTCCTGGTTTTTTGACCAACGCATTCAATAAAGGCAAACGCATCACATACCTTAGACCGATTCGCCTGTACCTTTTTATGAGTGTTGTGTATTTTACTTTTTTTGCAGCTCAATTCAAAAATTTAGATGGTGGAGAAATCCAAATAACACAGCAAGAAAAAATGGACAGTATTTTGCATCTAAAAGATAGTATTTCAAATGAGATACTGCAAAAGGAACTTTTGGAGAAGAACATTGTGATAGAAGAAGATACAACCAATGAATACAATAGGAAAATACTGAAGGTTCCCAATAAGGATTACAATATCCAGTTTAGTTTTCCAGAAGAAGACGGGAGTTTGATTCGAGAAGAACAAATAAGGCGAATAGTCTTACTTTCCAAAAAATACGGCATTGAAGCCACAATAGATTCTCTGAAAAAAGAAAACAGTATTTTTACACGAAATACACTGTTTACCAAAGGTACACGCCAACTGCTAAGAATATACCATCAAGGTCCCGAAAAATTGGCCTCTTATTTTTTTGCCCGTTTGCCGATTATGATGCTTTTGACGATTCCAATTTTTGCCTTCATATTTAAGATACTCTACATCAGACGAAAACGCCACTATATAGAACACATTGTTTTTCTACTTCACTTTCATGCTTTCCTTTATGTTGTTTTGACCTTGCTGTTGTGGACCAGTGATTTTCTCTCTGAGATGTATATCGTTTTGTTATTGGGTATGATATTCATTTATTTTTTGGTAGCTATCCGAAAAGTCTATCAACAAGGCTGGGCCAAAAGTTTTTTGAAGGGAATGATGTTTTGCATTTTTTATCCAATATGTTTGACCATTGCAGTATCTGTGACGGCGATTACAGCCTTTTTGATGTTTTGAAAGGAGGCTATTTTGTGAAGTGAGTAGGCATAAAGAAGGGGACAACCTTTCCCTGATCGTCCCCATAAAAACTAAGGCCATGAAAAAAACTATCGTAAATTTATGCAAAAAATTTGTATTGTAAAACCAAATATTCTGTCGAACCTTTGGTAAAATATTTGCTTTTTTGAAGTCCTGATACTTAAAGCTTTGTTATACAAATATATAAGATTTTTTAAGCTTGACTACACGAAAAAAATAATATAGTAAAAAATATTTATTTTTACGCTTGTATGACATTGCTTTATATCTCCAATTTTCAAGAACGATTTTATACAAAACTTACCTCCGATTGTACGATGTAGTCAAGTAAAGGTTACAAACTAATTAGAATTAAAATACATTTTGAGTACAATATGCATCCTCTTATCAAACCGTCACTTTCTTCCATTTTCCAGACTTCAAATAAGCCACTCCAATAATTACCAACAACAGCCAATAGATAAATTCTGACCCCCAAACAAACTTCAAACCTAAATCCAAAGCATTGACGATAATATAGGCATAGCCCAAATAAACGAACATCGAGAAAGTCTCAGTGACGAGCGAAAAGAATGTTGCACCCGTTCCCATAATACCATTGAAGATAACATTGGAGATAGAACAAGCTAAAATAATCATTATCAACACCAAAATAACAGATTTTGCTCCTAAAATCACTTCGAGGTCTTTGGTAAAAATGGATAAAATAAGTTCGGGGAAAAAAACTAAGGTAGCGCATGGAACGACCGTAGTGACAAAGCTCAGAATGGTAGAGCGATTGATGGCCACAAGAACCTGCTTGTATTTTCGCTGACCTATGATATTGCTGACCAGTGAGTTGGCAGCCGAGGCAAAACCCCAAGCAGGCGCACTGTAAAAGGTATAGATAATTTTGAGAACCACCGAAATAGCCAAGGCACGTTCACCCATTTTTTCGATAAGAGAAAGGAATATGAACCATCCTCCCATACCAATCAGATATTGCACCATCAAAGGAGAAGAAATCACTGCAATATGTCGAATCAGTGGAAACTGCGGTTTTCGAAATTCAAAAATGTTGAATCTCTTAATGTTTTTGTCGTACAACATATACGCCAATGCAAACATCGTAGCCACCACTTCTGCAATTGTTGAAGCCAAACCCGCACCTGCAATACCCATTTCAGGAAACCCAAAAGTTCCAAATATCAAGGCATAGTCCAAAAACACATTCACAATACAAGAAATACCCATTACCCACGCAATAATATACGTACGACCTATTCCCATATACAAGGCCATCGCCACAAAAGCAAAAAAGCTGAATGGAAGGCCATATACCCGATACTTCAAATAAACCAAACTTGCATCATAAACCGCTTGCGAACTGATCAGTATATAGAGAATATAGGGTGTAAACAAGTTCACTATAACAAACAGAACTACCGCCCCAAACATTTCCATATAAAGCAAATTGCTGGCGACAATCCCAATTCTTTCATCCCTTTTCTCACCCGCTCTTCGAGCAATCAATATCTGAGCACCACGAGACAAGCCCAAGCCCAACATCACAGGAATCAAATAATACAACGAAATCAATCCGCAAGCCCCTTGCTCTATTTCTCCTACTCTCCCCAAAAAAATCGTATCCATCAAACCAATAATGTTGGGAGCTAAACTTCCCAAAATAATAGGATAGGCGATGTTCCAGATACTTCCGTATGTTGCTTTTAACTGCATAGAGAACGATTTTGCATTGCTAATTTGAAAATCCTTTACGAAGCACAAACAGTTTACTATTTGTGTTCATTCGATTTGGAATCTTGAAGGTTGAAGTGATGGCTGGTGACAATAAAAAAATAAACTATTTTTAGAAGGAAATAGTTTATTTTCATGCCATTATAACCCATGCAAAAATAGTTCTTTTTAGTTACTTTTTTAAAATCGCTGAAATAAGTCGCACAGAGCATCTATTTCTTCAAAAGTATTGTAAAAATGTGGACTGATTCGGATGCCCTTTCCACGAAGCGAAAGCAAGACTCCATGCGACTTCATAAAATCCCACAGTGCTTGATTACCTTCAATAATAGTAATTCCAGCTCGATTATCCGAACCATAATCTGAAACGAGCGAAATATCTATTTTCTGCAATTGCAGCAAAAGATATGCTTGAAGTGCTGCGATGCGTTCTTTTATCTGCGCCAAGCCAACTGCAAGGAGTTGGTCAATAGCCGTTCCCAAAACCATCACACTCTTATAGTCATAATTACCCGTTTGGAAAGTATAACCCGAAAAATCAATCTCTGAAATATGTTTGATTTTCACTGCAATACCTTGACTTTCTGCACCCATTACTGGTGGATCATAGACTTCAAAAAACACTGCTCGCACATACATAAACCCCGTTCCGAAGCCCGCACAGGCCCACTTAAAAGTACTCGCCACCAAAATATCTACCTTCAATACCTCCACATCTATCGGCATCGCCCCAAAAGCCTGCGTTGCATCTACCACCAAAACCACCCCATTTTCCCTGCAAAATGCGCCCAAAGTCTTCAAATCTATCTTGTAGCCCGAGCTAAACTGCACATAACTTACCGCCACCACTTCAATTTTTTCCTTCAATATCCTTTCTTGCAATGCCTCTATATCCACCGAACCATTCGGCAATTGCAGAAAATCAAAGATTTCGTAATGATTCACCAACCATGGAAACCTTACCGTAAGATAATCTTCAGATAATAACAAAACTTTCTTGTGGTGACTCCGCAACATCTGTGCTGCATAATTAATGCCCGTAGCACAATTTGGAAGCAGTGTCATTTCATGCGGTTTTGCGCCCAAACAATCCGCTACTTTTTGACGCACAATCGGTATTTCAGCAATCCACCGTTCACGAGCAGGAGGCCCTTCTTCCAAATATTGTTGGTAAAAACGATGCCCCAGTTCTGCTGTTTGCTTCGATAAAATCCCACAGCGGGCAGTGTCGAAGTAGGTCATTTTTTGAAAGGCAGGATAGTTTTGGCGAATTTGTTGCCAATTTGGAGTTTGCATACTATCGAATTTTGTGAATTGAAACAGCTAATTTCCAACTATTTCTCTTTTATTTCAATCAATTTGACCTGAAATTTAAAATGATACTAAAAATGGAAACTGCTTATACTTTTGAAGTTCTCAACTCAAAAATAGGATAGAATTATTTTGGAAACCGCCATTTATCCAAATACCGCACAAAAATCTTGGCAATGTTTCTGGCATCGTCAATGCCTCGGTGATGCGTTCCCTCCAATGGAATCTCCTCCAAATCCAAAGCTCCGGACATGCCTTGATGCTTCGACAAATCTTTGACCACCGTATATTGGTGCTTAACGCTAATATGCGGTTTGAGCCATGACTTTTCCAAGCCCCAAAGTTGGCAATCTTTCTTGAACTGACTTGCATCATAAAAACCCCACGAACACAAAACATATTCGTGTTCGTCTATGCCTATCCATTCCTGAAAAGCCTTCAAAACCTCTGGAAAATGTTGGGCATTATCTACTTGTGCTTGTGTAATACTCGTCAATTCTTTGCAGAAATCAGACAATATCGGATGCTTCAGAGGTTTGATGAATTGGCAAAACTCGGAAAGGCTTTCACCTGATTCATTTACCATCACAGCTCCAATCTCGATGATTTCATTCGGACTGTTTTCGCTCCTCGTCTTCCAACAAGTCGCTTCTAAATCTACTATAATGTATCTCATTTTTTTGTGTGTTAATGTTTTGAGATGTTAATATGTTTGGGTATTAATTTTCAAAACTCAAAATCCAGTGAAGTTTTGAAGTTTAAATCCCACAATCTCTGCTTTAAAGTTGTTTTTTCACTAAAAAAGTTCCATTTTCACTATTCATTCATCAATTCAATTATCGCTTATGAGAATCAAATTCTGCGGAGCAGCTCAAACGGTCACAGGAAGTTCACATTTATTGACGCTGAACAATGGCTATACAATTTTACTAGATTGTGGTTTGTATCAGGGAATTGAAGATAAATTCGAAGACTTCAATCAAACTTGGAACTTCAAACCATCTGATATCGACTGTGTGATTTTGTCACATGCCCACATTGACCATAGTGGAAGACTACCGCAACTGGTCAAAGATGGCTACACAGGGCCTATTTATGCCACCGATGCCACACGTGATTTGTGCGCCATTATGTTGATGGACAGTGCTTACATTCAAGTTAGAGATGCCGAATTTCTCAACAAACAAAAAGACGAACGAAACGACGGAAAAACCGACCGCCCGCTCTATACGCCCAAAGACGTTGCGCCATGTATCAATGCTTTCACTACATTTGGCTATGGCAAATGGAACACCATTGCAGAAGGCTTAGAGGTACAGTTTCGAGACAGCGGACATATTTTGGGAAGTGCCAGCGTGACTTTACGCATCCAGAAAAACGAATACAAAACCATTACTTTCGGATTTACAGGCGATATTGGTCGTCCTGAACGACCAATTTTGCGAGACCCTGTTCCTATGCCTCTATGCGATTATTTGATTTGTGAATCTACTTATGGTGGACGTTCACACGATAGTCATCCCGACGAAAAAGCAAAATTGCTGCGAATCATTCACGAAACGTGTGTCGAAAATCAAGGCAAACTCCTCATCCCAGCTTTCAGTGTGGGGCGTACACAAGAAATAGTCTATATCCTCGATCAACTCGAAAACGAAGGCAAACTCCCCAAAATCCCTGTTTATGTTGATAGCCCATTGGCTATCAACGCAACCGATATTTTTCAATGGCATCCTGAATGTTTCGACAGTGAAATATTGGCCTACATGATTGAAGACCCAAATCCTTTTGGTTTCAATGACTTACACTACATCCGAAGTGTAACAATTTCCAAAAAACTCAATGAAAGCAAGGACCCTTGTATTATCATCAGTGCATCAGGCATGATTACAGCAGGGCGCATCAAACATCACATATTCAACAACATAGAGGACCCTCGCTGCACAGTTTTGATAGTGGGTTTTGCACCACCACATACCATTGGCGGGCAGTTGAGAGCAGGAGCAGAAAGTATCAAAATTTTTGGAGCATTGAAAAGAGTGAATGCAAGGGTGGAAGTGATGGATTCATTCAGCGCACATGGAGACCAATCCGAAATGCTGGAATACCTCGACAATCAAGACCGCAAAAAATTAAAGCAAGTTTTTTTGGTGCATGGTGATTATCCTCGTCAAAAGGATTTCAAATCGGCATTGAAGGAGGCGGGGTTTGAAAAAGTGGCGATTCCGAGATTGAAGGATGAGTTTCAATTTGAAGATAACTAAGCGATTAGGCAAATTCAAAATACAAACTCAAAAAGATGATTTTGGTAAACTTTGAAATTGAGTTTGTATTTTGAACTTAAAACTTCTTTTACGGCTTCAATATGCCTTCAAAAGCTTCCTTGCGCCCCCAAAACAGCCAAAAAGTAGCAAAGAAAACAAAGAAACCAGGCAATCCATTCACAATATCTTGGTCTATCAGCAAGTGAAAAATCAAAATATTAATGGCAATCGGAGCTAAAATGGCGAGAGCAAGATTGACATACTTATTGAGTAACAACATAATCCCGCATGTAATTTCAAAAGTAGCCAATACATATTTGAAGTTGCTACCCAAAATATTACTCAAAAAATCTGCCCCCACACCACTTATTTCGGGTGGAGGTAAAAAAGGAACAATTTTGTTGGCCCCAAAAACAAGGAAGACAATACCCAACAATACTCTAAGAATGGTATTAAATGTGTCCATATACAATTTGTTTTAGGTGAAAAAAAACGAAAAACCGTGTATCGGTCTTCATTGGTGAGGCTATAAATATGACGAAAAAAAAGGACTTTTCAAAATATTGTTTCCTGTCAGCACTTTTATTGCAATTTATACGACAAATATGACAATTTACAGACGTTGTTATAGATTATAGTTTGATTTGCAATTACTCCTGTTTACAAAATCCTTTTCCATTTCTCCCTAAAGTTTCTTCCAAGAAAACAACCACTTCAAAAAATCAGGTTCAGCAAAGGCATTGTCCCAACTATTGTGATTGACCCCAGGATATTCGGAGTATTTCACCTCTGCACCCGCTTGCTGCAACGTATGATACATTTTTTGTGAAAATTGGACAGGTACGACACTATCATCTGCGCCATGAAAAATCCACATACTGGTATGTGGTGCATACAAAGGGGCAAGCAAAGGATTGCTGCCACCACAAATTGGTATGGCTGCTGCAAAAGTTTCAGGCATTCGTGCCAAAAGTTCAAATGTTCCCATTCCACCCATCGAAAGTCCTGCAACATACAATCGGCTTGTGTCTATCTTCTCGTTTTCAAGGAGTTGTTCAACAAGTTCTATCACCATTTGCATCGGAATATTGGGTTGTTCGTAAAACGGAAAATCGAAGGAACGTTTGCCGTCTATTTCTGTTCTATCAACCCTTGCCCAATAATTGTCTGTGGCGCACTGTGGAAAAACTACAATAGCAGGATATTCTGTGCGGTTGGCTTTATCTGCAAATAGTTTTGCACCATGAACCAATTGTATTTCGTTGTCATTGCCTCGCTCACCTGCTCCATGCAGAAATAAGACCAAAGGATAGTTTTGAGAAGTATCTTTTTCGTAGTCAATAGGATACAGAATTCGGTAAGGTAGGGAATCTTCTGTTTCGTTGATATAAATTTCTTTTTGAAATTCGCTTAGATCTTGTGCAAAAATTGTAATGGTCAAGAAAAGTAACATAAAGAGCATTGAAAGCTGTTTCATAGTGGGAATTTTTGAAGCTAAAAATAACATTTTTTAGGCAGAGAATTTACTCCTGCAACTGGTAAATATCCGCCAATCCTCTTCCCAATCCATCATAATCCAAACCATAACCCACCACAAATTTATCGGGAATTTCAATACCCACATAATCAGCTATTAAGTCAGGATGTTGTAGTGCTTCAGGTTTTTGAAGGAAAGCAGCGATTTTGATGGAATCAGCACCTTTTTCGGTCAAAATTTGCAGCAATCTCTTCAAAGTATGTCCTGTATCTACAATATCTTCCACAATCACTACTGTTCGCCCTTCAATACTTTCATTCAATCCCAATACAGTTTGTACTGTTCCAGAAGAAGTTGTACCGACATAAGACTGAGTTTTGATGAAGTTAATGGGTGCATCAAAACTGATGGCACGCATCAAATCAGCTGCAAAAACAAATGCTCCGTTTAGAATGGCAATGAACAGCGGATTCTGATTTCTTAGGTCTGCATCTATTTTTTTTGCCAACTGCTTAACAGCTGCTTGTATCTCCGATTCGGAAATATACAGTTGAAATGTCTTGTCGTGTATCTTAATCACTGGTATTTATTTTTTGATTTTCAAACGTTGCCCAATATTCAAATCATTTGAAGTCAGGCCATTGGTAGCTTTTATTGTTTCTACCGTAACGCCATATTGTTGAGAAATGCTGTAGAGCGTATCGCCTTTTTTTACGATATGTGTAATGCTTGTCGGCGTATCTTTGTCATCGGTTGAAGGATTGACAGGAGGTATTTTTATCACAGGTGGATTGATTACTGGAGGGGTAATTTCAAAATCATTGAGATCTTCCTCGTCAGAACTGTCATCGGTTGAAGGGTTTGGTATGAATATAGGAGGATTATTGGGTTGGCCTACGGGTGGTTTCACAATTGGAGTATTGGACAATACAGGCGGAGATTTGCGTTTACCTCTCAATTGAAGTTCTTGACCAGCAGCAGCTTGTTGTTCTTTACCCATGTCCATTCGATTGCGGTCATAGAGACATTTGAGTTTGATCCCATACAGTTGTGAGATAGAAACCATGGATTCTCCTCTTTGCACAATGTGTGTTTTCAAGCCAAAAGGGCCTTTGTTTCGTTTGGGTTGAAAATAGACTTTGTTGTTGGCAGGAACTACCTCTGAGTCAAAATCATTGTATTTTCTCAGGCTTTTTTCCTCCATTCCATACGCCCTTGCGACTTGTGCAATGGTAATATCACAAGTGAAAATAACCGTTTTGATGCGGTTGTAGTAGGTGATGGCTGGCAAATCAAGTACAATATTGTCACAATCAATGCCTCCTGGCAAGTCAAATTTGAAGAGTTCGTATCGCTCTATGAGGGTAATTAGTTTGTTGGCATATTGTGGGTCGGTCGCATAACCTGCATCCTTCAATCCTTTTGACCAACTTTTGTAATCAAGCGGATCTAATTCGTAGAGCGCACTGTAACGACCTCTGCGGCTCAAAAAATTGGAGTGGTCTATAAACGATTCATACACACTTTTGTACTTGCGGAAACACTCATTTGGAGCATCATCGTCTAAGTGAATTTTTTTACCTGTCCAATCATCGTGGCATTTCACCCCAAAATGATTGTTACCCACTGTGGCCAAATAACTGTTGCCGTTTCTGGACTCCAAAATTCCTTGTGCCATCGTGATACTTGCAGGAATACCTACCCGTTTCATTTCTGCAACGGCCAATGCTTTGTATTCATCAATGTATTCTTGGATGCTTATTTCTTGTGCGAAAGACAATTGACAGATGCCAAATAAAAGGCTAATCAGGAAGATTGGGTATTTGAAAAGGTGCATAGGTCTGATTTTTAGATGGATTGGTAAAGAATGGGCAAAAATAAGAATATTATCTTATTCGAGTTGTAGTATAATAAAAAAAGGCAACGGTTACCAGCCGTTGCCTCAAAATTAACCACTAATTTACTTAACCATAAAAATCTAAAACCAGTAATCAATAAGCAAACCTTATGCCAAGAATTATCAAATCATCTACTAATTGACTTTTTTTTGTCATAAGATTTTAAAATTTTTATTTGATGGCTAAAAAACGACATTGTATTTAATCAACAACTGTTCGGTGATGCTTGCCCTGCGACCCAATGCAGGTCCATTTTCAGTTTGTTGAACTCCTCCTGATGCACTGTAATCTGTGATTTGTACTTTCACATCGTGATCGTAAACCACATTGACGGTCAGGCTTAACTGCAATCCTTTCCAAATATTCATTGCTATTTCGTTGCGCCAATCAACATCTAAGTTTTGAGGATTTTCTAAATAATTGGAAAAAAGAGTCAACTCACTTTTGAAAGCGCCTTTGCCTTCCAAAAATTTGTCTTGGTAAATCCCTTTGAGCGTTGCTCCCAATTGATGAAAAGTATTGTCAAAATCAGTAGGACTTCTCCAATCATTGCCATGTATTCCTTTGGTATTATCCTCCTTTGTAGAAGCAGGCAAGGCAGCAATCGCATCCTCCAATACAAAAATGGCTTTCCATGAAAATGGCGCAAAAAAGAAACTCAATTTTTTGTTGGCTTTGTAATCAATACCAGGAGAGAGTGTAAGAGTTGCTGGAGAAAACAATTTAGCGATAGGGCTTGCACCCGTATCGGTTACATCCGTCAAAAAGTTGCCGGGATAAGTCGGAGTTATTTGACTCACAAAAGTCAGCTCGGCCGCATACGCCCACTTAGAATCATCTTTGACTTGCGTACCAATTTTGGAACTAAAGCGCAGTTCATCAATGCTTTTTTGAAAAGGATTGTCAATCGTGGGATTGATGACAGACAGGCCACTCCCAAGTCGTTGGATGCCAAAAAGCAATGAAACTGTATTGTTCCACAGCAGTTTGTCTTTTTTGTAATTGCCAAATACTCCTACTGTTCCACCAATACCCAATTTATCTTCTCCTGCTCCAACTTTGGGATTGATTTGCAGCAATTGTGCAAAATCCATCCCAAAACTTAGACCTCTTTTCCAACCATCGTCTTCTACCTCTTCAACTTTTTCCTGAGCCAAAACCGATACATTCCAACTACTTACAATACACAGTAGCAATAATAACAACATTTTTTTCATAAGAATAACTTTTTTTTATCAATGTAAACAATCCTATATTTAAGTGATAAATGCAAAGTTAGGAGTTTTTTTAAACGCCATCAAAATGTCATGAAAAAGCAGTGTCTAAATAAAAATCACTCGTCAATTGTCGATAGGCAGTCGTATGTAGGTTGTCTTGCCCCCTTCCTATCAGTTCTGAAACTTCAATGGCATCTTTTTTGGGAAATAGGTAAAATGCCATCAACAAGCGTTTTACGGGTTTGTCTGGTTTGGGTTTGAAGTGTAAGATTCGGTGACAGTGAAAGTCATATTGGCTTGCCATTTGCTGAAATTGAAGTGCTTCTGTGGGAGGTAAGATTAAATGAAAACTGCCTTTTGGCTGCAATAATTTCCGAACTGCATCCAACAATTCTTCGGGAGAAAGCGTATCGGAATGTCGTGCTTGTGTGCGAGCTTGTGTTTTGGCTTTGTGAGAGTTATGAAAATAGGGAGGGTTGGTGATAATTGAATCGTATTTGTAAGGAACAATTTGGGCAAACTTTTGGATGGAAGATGGATAGATTTTGAGGCGATTTGCCCAGAGAGATGCGGCAAAGTTTTCGCTTGCTTGTAGAAATGCTTGATGATCTATTTCAACGGCATCAATCAACGCTGTTGGGGACTTTTGCGCCATCATCAATGCCAAAAGTCCCGTTCCTGTACCGATGTCTAAAATGCGTTTTGCTGTGTCTTCTACTTTCGTCCATGCTCCCAACAATACACCGTCTGTGCCAACTTTCATGGCACAGCGTTCTTGATGGATGGTGAATTGCTTGAAATTGAAGTAAGTGTTCGGCAAATTGCAGAATAAAAATTAATTGAATTTGTTTTTCGGATTTGAAGTTTCTATTACAGCATAAACCAAATAAATGACAACTTGTTTTTTTGCGCAAAGAACTGACAATTAATAGTTTTAAAAACTAATCACCAGTCACTTTACTAACCTCCTTGCTCCTGTTTTTTGATTTTATCAGTTTTACCAATCCCCGATTTCACTTCAATGTTGATTCCATCCGACAAGCCCGTTTCGATATACACTTTTTCAAATTCCTGTTCACCCATTTCCTTCTCCACAAAAGTCGAATCATTACTGAACAAAAGATCCCGCTCATTGATGGCCAAGACACTATCTCTTTTATCGAGAATAATATCAGCGTTGGCACTGTAACCCGCTCGAATAAAATCATCCTTTGGAGTTTGGACAGTTGCTTTGATTTCGAACTGAATACTGCCATCTACTTCAATGCCTTTTGGAGAAATATAATTCAAGACTGCATCAAATTTTTTCCCTTCAATCGCTCCAATGGTAATCTCCAAAGGAATTCCCTCCTTCAATTTACCCACTTCAGATTCTGCTACTTGTCCTTGAAATTCCAGTTCATTCATATCTGCAATAGACGCAATTGTAGAACCCTCATTAAATGAATTGGCTTCAATCACAAAACTTCCTTCCTTCAATGGGATATCCAAAACCATCCCCGTCATCGTTGAAGTAATCACATTCGACACCTCTTTGGAGCGACTTGCCGCACCTTCTCGCAAAATTTGAAGGTTGTCTTTGGCAGATTTTAGTTCTGCTCTTCGAATTTCCAAGTCCGTAGAGTAACTGTTCACATTCCTACTTGCACCCACTTTTGACTGTTCCAAGGTTGCCCGTGCCTGTTCGACAGCCGTTGAGAGTCGGTCGTATTCTTGTTTAGAAATGATGCCTTCATCAAACAAAGGTTTCTGTTGATCCCGTTCTCTAATTGCCTGGTCATAAGCTGCCTGTGCATCTCTCACATCATTACCTGAGGTGTTCAAACTTTTTTGTCGACTCAATTCTTGTTCGGCTTCTTTCACTCGAATTTGCAATTGTTCGATACTTGCTTGAGCGTTATTAATATTTGCCGGGGAGGGAATCAATTGAATTTTAGCGATTTTTTGACCTACTGTCACTTGTTCACCTGCTTCCACATATATTTCCTTGATGACACCTGGTACTTGCGATTTTAGTGCCACTTCCTTGACAGGAAGTATCGAACCTGTCGCAACGGTTTTTTTCACAATGTTAATAGTTTCAGGTGCTACTGATTCATACACCACAGGTTTTTCTTGACCTTTTTGATACAAAAACCAAGCAGTGCCTAAAAATGCTACTATGATGATACCAATGAAAACGAAGTATTTAGTCATTTTTTCTTTTGTGTTTTTTGTGTTGAAGTGTTGGTTTTTAAGGTGTTGGCGTTTTTCATTTTCATTTTCATTTTAATTCGTTCCCTATTTCGCCCTCAATGCCTCAATCGGTTTAATCATTGCAGCTTGTGAAGCGGGAATCAAACCTGCAATTGCGCCTGTGATAATCAAAATACTTGTTGCTGCAATTGCAGCCTTGAAATTGATTTCAGGATTGCCGAAATATTCCAGTTGTACATTGAAGGCAGTCATCAAATAACTTACTCCTTCAATCAGCCCAACGGCTACCACCAAGCCCATATAACCTGCCACGGCCGTCAACAAAACCGACTCTTGAATCACCAACGAAATAATCGAAAAAGGCGTAGCTCCCAGAGCTTTCCGCAATCCAAATTCTCTCGTACGTTCTTTCACTGCTATCAGCATGATGTTGCTAACTCCCACAATTCCAGCAATCAATGTACCGATGCCAACTGCCCAAGTGAACAAGTTGATACCTGTAAAAACGCCTTGAAACTGTTGGAACTCTTTTTGGGTATTCCATGAGCCAATCGCATCTTTGTCGTCAGGAGAAACCTTGTGACGTTCAGAAAGCAGATGTCGAACTTGCCCTTCTACGTTTTCCACATTCATATTTGCAGGCACCGTGAAAGCAAACCAACCGATATTGTTGCCCCAATTGTTCATTTGTTGAGTAGTCGTGTATGGAATGTGAATAGACTGCTCATCATCCCCCACACCTTCACCTGTTTTCATGCTTTTCACTACGCCAATCACCTTGAAATAACTGCCCTTGATATCAATGTATTGATTGACAATCGGTTCATCTTCTTCAAAAAGTAATTCCGCTACCCGTTTGCCGATTACCGCTACTTTTCGTTTTTCTACAATGTCCAAATCATTCAGAAATCTTCCTTTTACAAATCGTCTTGATTCTACATTGATATAATCGGGTGCATCGCCAGTCACTTCAAAACTACCCGATTTGTCGTTGTGAGAAATCACAAATTGACCTACCAGATTCAAGCGAGGACAGATATATTCGATATTCGAAATATTTTGCTTCAAATATTGGATGTCCGTTTCATTGATGTAAAAACGGCGACCAGGTTGCATTCCTTTGTAGGCAACCGTTGTTTTTCGAGTCCAAACGAAAGCTGCATTTTTTGACATTCCGCCAAACATTCCCGTCACACCTTTCTCCAGACCTGCCCCCGCACCCAACAATAGCATCAACATAAAGATACCCCAAAACACGCCAAATGCGGTGAGAGCCGTCCTCAGTTTGTGCCTACTTATCGAAGCGAATATTTCTTGCCATTTGTCAATATCAAACATCTTTTTTGTGTTGATGTGTTTTGTATTAGGGTGTTAAAGTTGCCAAAAAATTATTTCCTATGTTTCTTTTACAAACTTTTATATTGATTATCAGCACCATTTCATCATTATTCTTCACGCAATGCCTCAATCGGATTAATCGCTGCTGCTTTTCGAGCAGGAAGATAACCCGCTAAACCGCCAAAAACCACCAACATTGCCGTTGCACCGAGTGCCAAACTGATGTCAATTTCGGGCTGTCGAAACATCCCCGCCCCCTCAGGGCCCATCGCCATATTCATCAATTCCAACAAACCTACTCCACACAACAAACCCATGTATCCTGCAATACTCGTGATAAAAATGGACTCCATCAACACCATACTGATAATCGAATTGGGTGTAGCTCCCAAAGCTTTTCGCAATCCAATCTCCTTAGTTCGTTCACTCACAACAATCAACATAATATTGCCCACTCCAATAATTCCCGCCAACAAAGTACCGATTCCTACAAACCCTACAAGCCCTCTAATCCCTGCAAAAAGATCCAAAATACTTTGAAAGCGTTCGTTGTTGTTGAAAACGTGAATTGCTTGTTTGTCTTCAATCGCAAATTGGTGCCTATCTGCCAACAGTTGTTCAATTTGACGAGTCATTTTTTCGGTCACTTCAATTGGCAAATCACCTGTTGTGACCATCATCTGGTTCACATAATTTTTCTGGTGAAACACTTGATTGCCCGTACTCCACGGAATGTAAATGTTCTTCATTTCGTTCGGTCCACCAGTATCTTTGAAAACACCGATTACTTTGAAGGGAATACCTTTTATTTCGATGTAAGTGCCAAGCGGATCCATTCCTTTTTCATATATCGTTTCTGCCACCAAGTCCCCAATTGCCGCCACTTTTCGCTCCTCTTCAATGTCTTTGTCATTCAAAAAACGTCCTTGAGAAACCAAGGTATTTTCGACATAGCGGTGTCCTGGATAGGTACAACGAACATTGAAGGAATACCCTTTATTCTTGTAAACAACAGAGTAATCACCACGAATATAGTTGCGAGGCGTACTGTATTCTATTCCTTCAATTTGTGCATTGATACTCTGAAAATCATCGAAGGTAAACTGTATTTGACGACCAGGTTTCATGCCTTTATAGGGCATACTTGTTCTTCCTTGTCGCATCCAAATACTGTTGATTGCATCGTCTCGAAAATCATATTCCACCCCATTTTGCAGTCCATTTCCCGCACCCAATAGCAATACCAACATGAAGATGCCCCAGAAAACTCCAAAGGCAGTCAGTGCCGTTCGCAGTTTGTGCCTGCGGATGGTTTCAATAATTTCTTGCCATTTGTCGAAGTCGAACATTTCTTTTAATTGTGTTTAGGGGTATGTGTTTTTATTGTATTAAAGTGTTAATGTTTTTTTGTATTGAAATTTTGGTGGTTTTTATCATCGTATAACTTCATAAGAAAGTTATTTGACAATTATAAGGGCGTAGCCCCGACCCTATTTGTAGGGAAAATCTGTAAGGATAGAAACCTATGAGCGTAGCTTCGGCACGTATAAATAACTGGTTTTTAAGGTGTCGAGGCTACGTCCCTCTTGAGAATCTATTTTATTATTATTCCTTCAAATAGTCTCGCAGCGATGCTGCTGAAATATAAAGAAACTTACGTTACACATTACTCAACGCTCCAGCACATTAACACATCAACACCTCAAAACATCAAAACAACATTCAATATCCATAACTCTCTATCACCCCATCCCTCAACCGAATCACCCGATCCGTCATTTCCGAAATTTCGTCCTCATGCGTCACAATGATGACTGTAATTCCCTCTTGATGTACCGATTTAAACAAATCCATTACCTCATTAGAAGTCTGTGTATCCAAAGCACCCGTAGGTTCATCTGCAAAAATCACTTTTGGTTTGGATATCAATGCCCTTGCTATCGCCACACGCTGCTGTTGACCGCCCGACATTTCGGAAGGAGTATGCTCCGCCCAGTCCTTCAAGCCCACTTTGTCGAGGTACTCCAAGGCGATTTCATTGCGTTTTTTGCGATTGACATTTTGGTAATAAAGTGGAAGAGCCACGTTCTCCATGGCATTTTTGAAGTGTAAGAGGTTGAAACTCTGAAACACAAAACCGAGGAATTGATTGCGGTAGTAGGCAGCTTTTTTTTGACTGAGGTTTTTAATCAAGGTATCCGACAAAATGTATTCTCCTTCATCGTAATCATCCAAAATACCCATGATATTCAATAAAGTAGATTTTCCCGAACCAGAAGGCCCCATAATAGAAACAAACTCACCTTGTTGAATACTCAGGTCTAAACTTTTGAGAACCTGCAATTTATTTTGACCAATTTGATAGGACTTGCTGATTTTTTTGAGTTCAATCATGTTTAGTGATGGTGGTTGATAAAGCTAAAATGGGTTTGATTGTGTTAGTCGTCTAAGTCACCCTCAAAGTTACAGTTAATTTGAAGGTAAAGTTGTATTTTGAATTCAATAAGGTACTATGCAACACCAAGTACCGTAAATTTTAATAGATAACGAACTTATGTCGCAAAAGATTCCTTCTACTCGGTATTTTTCTATGGGTAAAATGACATCTTTTTTGAATTTGCCCGTTCAATATCCACATTACTAAGGTATTGTTTTGAAGACAAAGTGACAAGATAAGCCGTGTTAAATAATGTTAATGCTTTGTGAACTTTATTTTAATTGCGACATTTAAGGCAACTTATTTTTTAGAATACACAACAAAAAACACAATGATTAAATGGACGATTATCTTCCTAATAGTAGTAGTATGCGTGGCTTGTCAACAAACCGAAGCTCCATCTTCTAAATCCCACTCAGTTACTGCTGCCAACTCTACGCAGCAAATGGCAGACAGCATACAAGCAATTTATGCCCACACCGATTTTCGAAACCATCCTTATGAGGCTGCTAAAAAAGTAGTATTGATTGAAGCCGAAATAAAAGCGGCAGGTGGAAAATTGGTACAACAACAGGTTTTTGAATATGCCCGAACCTTGTTGAATGCTGGTGAAACAACGAAGGCAGTGGCAAATCTCACCAAATTGATTCAGGTAACATCCAATTCCGATGAAGTAAACGACCAAAATAAGGAGCTGTATGAAATGTTGGCAATCAGCTGCCTGCGAAAAGCAGAACAAGAAAACTGTATCGAAAACCACTCCGAAGAATCTTGCATTATGCCCATTCAAGGTAAAGGAATTCATCTTAAAAAAGAAGGCTCAACAAGTGCGATTGAAGTCTATGAAAAGATTTTGGCGGTTTATCCCGATGACCTTCAAAGCCGTTGGTTGCTAAACATTGCCTACATGACCTTAGGTAAATATCCCAACGAAGTACCCAAACAATGGTTGGTCCCTGGATTGGCTACGAAAGAAACCGCCAATTTTCCTGCATTTAGGAATGTGGCAATGGGTTTGGGTTTGGACATTGACGCATTGGCAGGAGGAGTGATTGCAGAAGATTTTGACAATGATGGTTTTATAGACCTTATGGTTTCATCTTGGGGAATGTTGGATCAGATTCGGTTTTTTCGAAACAAGGGAGATGGCACTTTTGCTGAACAAACCGAAACCTCTGGCTTAAAAGGAATTACAGGAGGACTGAACCTCACACAAGGTGACTTCAACAACGATGGTTTTGTGGATTTTGCCATATTACGAGGTGGTTGGAAATACCTACCAGAATGGGGAATTTTACCCAATTCACTGATTCAAAACAATGGCGATGGCACTTTTACAGATGTCACGATTGTAGCAGGAATGTACAGCGTTCGCCCCTGCAAAACAGCCGTTTGGCTCGACTTCAATGCCGATGGATGGTTGGATTTGTTTGTTGGAAACGAATCCATTGAAGGAAAAAGCCGTTTTCCCTGCGAGTTGTTTGCCAACAATGGGGATGGCACTTTCACCGACATTGCGTCAAAAATCGGAATGGATGTGGTGACTTATTCCAAAGGAGTCAGCAGTGCAGACATTAACAAAGATGGTCTTCCTGATATTTACATTTCGTCATTGACAAGTGCCAACCAACTGTATCTCAACAAAGGAGGCAGTAGTTTGGAGAATTGGCGTTTTGAAGAAATAGGTGCGAAAGCGGGAGTTCAGAATCCTATACACAGTTTTCCCTCATGGTTTTACGACTTCAACAACGATGGATTTGAAGATATTTTTGTATTTCCATTTGATATGACAGCCTACAAAAATCAGGGAGGTGAAGTAGCTGCCGATTATTTGGGAGTGCCCTTCAAAACCGAATTGCCTGCTGTTTATCAAAACAATGGAGATGAAACTTTTACGGATGTTACCAAAAAACTGCACTTGGACAAAGTGCTGGTTACGATGGGCTGCAATTATGGCGACTTGGACAACGATGGTTTTTTGGATTTTTATTTGGCAACAGGTGCACCTGATTATCGGGCGATTGTGCCGAATAGAATGTTTCGCAATCGTGGTGGAACGGCTTTTGAAGATGTGACCATTGCAGGGAATTTTGGACATATCCAAAAAGGGCATGGCGTGGCGTTTGCAGATTTTGACAACGATGGTGATCAAGATGTGTATGTGGTGATGGGCGGCTCGTTTTCGGGCGATAATGCCCAAAATGCACTGTTTGAAAACCCTGGGAATCAAAACAAATGGATCACGATTCAACTGCAAGGCACAAAAACCAATCGCTCGGCTATCGGCTCCAAAATCATTCTTTCGGTAACAACTTCAAAGGGTGAAAAACGCAAGATTTACAACACGGTTTCGGATGGTGCGAGTTTTGGCTGCAATAGTCTGCAACAAGAAATTGGATTGGGCGATGCGGCAAGTATTGACAATATTGAAGTAGTTTGGGCGAATGGTTCACCTACTGCAATGACTTATGGCACAGCCGATATGAACCAAAAAATCAAAATCATTGAAGGAAAAGAAACCATTGAAGTTGTGCCGTTTCCAAAAGTGACATTGAAGGCGGATGGAGGGCATGAGCATCATCATCATTAACCCAAAATCTGCAAATATTTCTCTAACTCAGCTTTGTCTGTTTTCTCTTTTGAAATGTAATATTCAATTTCTGTGGGAATTGTATGTTCATCCGCTTCAATGCCCTGCAATTTTTTCTGCAATTGCCGAACCGTTCCTACATTTCCATCAAAAATGGTGATTTCTTTTGGGATGACCTTCAAAAAATGGGGATAAAAGTAAATAAAATGTGTACATCCCAATACAATACTGCTGTATTCACTCCAATCAATGTCCTTCAATTTTTGGTGGAGATAAGGCAAAATGATGGAGTCATTCAACTCAAATTTTTCAGCAAGCATCACCAATTCCTGCAATGGTAGATAATTCACCCGATGTTTGGCTTGAAGTCGGTCGACCAATGAATGAAACTTATCTTCTAAAAGTGTGCGCTCGGTCGCAAAAACCAAGACTTTTTTGGCTGGATTGTTTAGAATTGCAGGTTTGATTGCAGGCTCCATGCCGATGATAGGGAAGTCATATTTTTGGCGCAAGTCTTTGATAGCCACACTTGTTCCTGTATTGCAGGCTACGACCAAAGCTTTTAAGTTTTGCTTTGCCAAAAACGCAACAGCATCCAACATCAATGCACGGATATGCTCACTACTTTTCACTCCATAAGGCGCATTTTTGGAGTCTGCAAAATAGAGGTAGTTTTCATGGGGCAAAAGCCTAAGTGCTTCCTTCAAAACACTTATTCCGCCTACGCCCGAATCGAATAATGCAATGTTCATTTTTTGTTGATTTCTGAATGTATTCAATGGTCACAAACTTACAAAAGTCCTTCTTCTTTCATCATATTAACTGCAATTTCTGTTTCCACAGCACCTTTATTCAGTGAGCCAGGCAATAGAATCAAGCGTTTTTTGGAAACCCCTTCTTCATCTTTGAAGCGGACAGAAAAGTAAGCACGGGCAAGCATTTTTACTGCAGGAACAAAAGTAATTTCTTCAATTTGACTCCTGTAAATGACAGGCGTTGCAGAATTATTTAAACTATTTACAATATTGTAGAGAAAGTACAATACAAAAAAAGACCATAGAAACCCAAAAACCATATTCCCGCTACTAAAATTTGTGAATGCAGAGTAACCTAAAAATACGACGATAAGTCCTTGAATAATAAGAACACGATGAATGGTATTACTAGCTACCATTTCTGAAAATTCTCCAACAGTTTCGCTTGTAGTCAACACTATTTTGTCTGAAAAAACATGGCAATAACCCGTTTTTGTTCTAAATTTCTTTGCAGACTCTTTCATAATGGCTTGTTAATTGATTTCAAAGTGTCATAAAGCTAAGGAGAATGAGTTGAATCCACAAATATCTATTTTTTCTTTTCTATGGAGTTTATCTATATTGTGATGTGGAAGTTGTACAGGGGACATTTCAAAAATGACTTTGCAGGTTTGTAGTGTATTTTTATTTGTTTCTAAAGAATTCATCCTGATGTCAAAAAATCAATTAACTACAAAAAACATACATGGCAATTAGAGTTTTCGTAACAGGTGGTACTTTTGACAAAGAGTACAATATGATAACAGGTAAACTGTATTTTGAAAATACGCATTTACCCGAAATGTTTGAACGTGGGCGGTGCACCTTAGATGTACATATCCGCACACTGATGATGATAGACAGCCTCGATATGACGGATGCTGACAGAGAATTGATGGTCTATAGCTGCAAAAAAGCGGAAGAAGATCAGATTGTAATCACCCATGGAACCGATACCCTGGACTTGACCGCAGCAGCGATTGCAGCAGCCAACATCCCCAAAACCATTGTTTTGACAGGAGCGATGATTCCCTATCAATTTGGGATGTCTTCGGATGGGTTTTTCAATTTGGGAAGTGCCTTAGCATTTGCTCAAAGTTTGCCGCATGGAGTTTATGTCACCATGAATGGACGGTATTTTAGTTGGGACAATGTGCGGAAAAATCGAAGTACAGGCTTTTTTGAGGAAAAGAACTGAGAAACAAAAAGCCAAGTGAAAAATCACTCGGCTTTGTTTCTTCTTGTTGGGCTTGGGCTTGTTTCCAAAAATGAGCTTATCGTATAATTATAGATTGGATGAACTTGGTCACTTCAAGGGATGCTTGATTTGACTTTGTTTTTATTTGAATGGATTAATTCGGCGTTTTCTCCAATAAAAAGTTTTGTTTGGGTAGATTAATTCTATAAAAACAACTTATATGCCATTGTAGGAGAAAAAGTTGCGACCTGTTTAATTGTGACGATACCATGACAAAAAAGCGTGATTGTGACAAAAAAATGAAAAAAGTCATGCTGCAATGCCTATCATTCAAAAATCCAAAGTCCAATTCTAATGCTTACCTTTGCACACTGTGTATTTAAAAGAACTCCATATTGCCAACTTCAAAAACTATGTCCACAGCAAAATCACCTTTTGTGAAAAGCTGAACCTAACCGTAGGACACAATGGCGCAGGAAAAACCAACCTGCTCGATGCGATTTATTACCTCTGCTTCTGCAAAAGTTATTTCAGCAGCAACGAACTCCAAAACATCCGTCACGACCAAGATTACTTCCGCTTAGACGGCCTATTCAAAATACTGCAAACCGAAGAAACCGAAACCATTGTTGCCAAAATAGCGACACACAGAAAGAAAAGCATTAGCCGCAATGACATTGTGTACCAAAAATTATCTGAACACATTGGGTTACTTCCTTTGGTATTTGTCGCACCTGACGACTTGCAGCTTATCAAAGCAGGAAGTGAAGGCAGAAGACGACTGATTGACAGCACTTTATCCCAACTTGACCAAGATTATCTCAACACACTTATTGGCTACAACAAACTGATACAGCAGCGAAACAGCCTCTTGAAGCAATTTCATGATAAACGGTATTTCAACCAAACCCTTTTAGATACCTACAATCTTCAACTTGAACCCCTTGCAACGCAGATCTACGAAAGTCGTGTTGCTCAAACCCAACTACTTTTACCACTTTTGCAAGAATACTATGAATGTATCAGTTCGGGAAAAGAGCAAGTCAATTGCAGGTACAAATCAGCATTGAAGGAACAAAATTTTGGCGATTTGCTGAAAAAAAATACACAACAAGACCGTTATGCACAGCGCACTACAGAAGGAATACACCGTGATGACTGGGTATTTGAAATTGACGGCTATCCATTGAAAAAATATGGTTCACAAGGTCAACAAAAATCATTTTTGATTGCACTAAAACTGGCGATTTACCAACTCATTCGACAACACAAAAACATTTTGCCCATTTTATTGCTCGATGATATTTTTGACAAACTCGACGAACTGCGTACTACGCAACTAATCGAAACCGTTATGGGTGAACATTTTGGACAAATTTTTATTTCTGACACCCAATTGGAGAGAATGAAGCAAATTTTTGATAATTTTGAAGTAAATCCTAAGATTTTCAGAATTGAAGATGGAACAGTAGAGGAAGTGAAGGAAAAGTAATGGGTCAAATTAAACAACTGTGAATTAGTGCGGTTGAATAATTGTCCAATTAACTGCATTGCACCAATCACCAACCTTCTAATAACTAAACAACTATGAGACGAAAAGACAACCAACAAAGTCTAAAAGATGTTCTCAATTACATGATAGATACCTATCAATTGAGAACCAAGGTAAACGAAGCAAAGGTAGTCGCAGCTTGGCCTCGAATCATGGGCGGAGCCATCGCCAACCGTACCGATTTTGTGGGTGTTCGCAAAAGCATATTGTACCTCAAGATAAACTCTGCCCCATTATCCCAGGAGCTTTTTTATGCAAAAGAAAAAATAATCCAATTGATGAATGAAGAAGTAGGTGAGGATTTTATCAAGGAGGTGATTTTTAGATGACAATGAAAAACAATAGACAATGAATAGTAAACATATTTGGATTTTTACGACTTGTTTTTTGCTGCTACTTGCTTCAATGACGGCATTGGCGCAAAACGATAAAAAGGACAAGAAAAGTGTGCTGAACAAAAGCACCTTTGAAGTATATGGAGAGGAATCTACAACAACTCCTGCTAGCGAAAATTCTGCTTTTGAAAGAATGCAAGAAAGGGCAAAGGCCAACAAAAAAAAGCAGAAAGAAATAAAGAAAAACAAAGTCAATAAAACGAAAGAATCCACTTCAAAACCGACTGCTACTGCTGCTTCAACACCCCAAAGACCAGCCATAGAAGCAAACAATCCTGATGTGATTTCGGTGGATATGGATGTATTGTATGATGTCACGATTTCACCTCCTGTGGAAATAGTTGAAACCCGCAAAAGCCTGGATTTCAAAACACAAGAAGATGTAAAGTATTACTACAATCAGGCAATGTTGAAACTCAGGGGAAAGGACTTCGAATCGGCGGTAAAATTGCTGTCCAAAAGCATCAAAAAAGACCCATACAATAAAGAATTGCTGCAAATGCGTGGCAATGCCTATGTCGAATTGGACGACTTCAAAAAAGGATTGAAGGACTTGAAAAAAGCCCTTTCGGTGGAAAATGACGATGCTACTCTGCAATACAATATTGGCGGAACATTGATAAAATTGGGCAAATTCAAACAAGCCGTAGAATACCTAAGTGCTGCAATCAATACCAAACCCGACTACCTTTTAGCACTGCAAGCCCGTGGTTCTGCTTATACGCTCACCAAAGATTATTCCCTTGCTGTAGATGACTTCAATAGCGTTTTGGACTTGAACAATTATTTTGTACCTGCTATCAAAGGACGTGGTATCGCCAAAAGTCTGCAACAACGCTACGATGAGGCTATCAGCGACTTCACGATGGTAATAGAGCTAAAACCTACGGATGGTATGGCGTATTACTACCGAGGTTTGGCATTTGTCGGCAACAACCAACAATACAGAGGCTGTGCGGATTTTGATACGGCTTATCAGTTGAAGATTCCACAGGCGTATTATGAGAGCAAGGACAAATGTAAATGAGGATTGTATAATAAATGGTTGGTTTCTCAACACCATAAAATTGAAGAAAAGAAAATAGAGAATTACATAAAAACTCCAACCCCAGCGACCAAAACAACAACTGTGAGCATCTAATAAATAGAGCGTAAATTATTTTACACAAAAAAATCTGTTTTTAAGATGAAAAAAATACTCCTCCTTTCTATTTTATTGGTATGCACACAGTTCATGCATGCCCAAAGAACAATATGCGGAACCGTCACAGATCAAAGCAGTGGCGAAGTAATGATAGGGGTTACTGTCTTGTTGAAGGGAACACCCCTTGGAACTGTCACAGATTTTGACGGAAAATATTGTTTGGAAATTCCTGTCGATGTAAAAAAAGACGAATTGGAGTTTTCTTACGTGGGTTTTGATTCTAAAAGTGTCAAAATTGAAGATAGTGATGCGCTGAATGTCAAAATGATAGAAAGCACTACTCATTTGGATGAAATGTTCATAGTAAAATATGGCTATACGAAAACTACAGATGCAACAGTGACAGGTGATGAAATCAAGGCTGCTTCCGCCAAAAACTACGACTTGGGAGAAATGGGAACTAGGGGGTTTTCCTCTATCTATTCTCCTCCAAAAGCAACTGATTTGAGTGCCAAATCGAAACCCAAAAAACCTTCAGCATCCATGTATCCCCCGCCAGCACCTCCTCCACCTCCTGTTGCCGAACCCACTTCGTATAGTATTACTTCTGAAAAACTTATGAAAAAGGTAAGTTCTATGGAGACAAAAGATATCAGAGGAGGCTCACTTGGAGATGCGGCTATACTTTCAGATAAAATAGAACTTGGTAAAGAGGATATGTTTATGATGTCTTCGGATGATTTTGATGATGCACCCGCTGAAAGTCCTCAGTCCAATGTTCGTGCAGGATTGTTGACCGCAGGTGAAATTAATGATTTTGGCAAATGGACAATGTGGCAAGATATGACTGAGGGAGAACTGAATATGTACCAAAAAGAATGGAACTTTTTCACCAACAACCGCTATACGGTACAGGTCAGCACCCAATCGGGTAAACCAATTGTGGATGCACAAGTTCGTTTATTGACTGCAAAAAATACCGTTTATTGGAGTGCCAAAACGGACAACACGGGCAAGGCAGAACTTTGGCTCAATATGTTTGAAGATTCGAAGGAGCAAACGGGCGATTTGAGGTTAGAAGTGACGTATGATGGTAAGAAAGAAACGGTGAAAGAACCTACTCTTTTTCAACAAGGTATCAATTTTGTAACCCTAAAGGCGGACTGCAATATTCCCCAACGTGCGGATGTATTGTTTGTAGTAGATGCAACGAGTTCGATGGGAGATGAAATCAATTTTCTTAAGGCAGAATTGCAGGATGTGATTTTGCAGGTTCAGAAACAAAGAACAGATTTAGACATTCACTTGGGAAGTGTGTTTTATCGGGACAAAGGTGATGAATATGTCACCAAGAAATCTGAATTTTCGCCCCGCATCGAAGAGACCGTTCAGTTTATTCAGCAAAATGGCGCAGCAGGAGGAGGAGATTATGAAGAAGCTGTTGAAGAAGCCCTCAATGTGGCGGTGAACGATATGCAATGGAGCGACAATGCAGTAGTGCGTTTGCTGTTTTTGGTATTGGATGCTCCTCCCCACCAAACTCCTGAAATCAAAGAAAAATTACAGCAAATCACCAGGAAAGCTGCCAAAAAAGGCATCCGTATTGTTCCTGTTACGGCAAGTGGACTCAACAAAAGCACCGAATATTTGATGCGTTCTTTGGCTTTGGCTACGAATGGCACTTATACTTTTTTGACCGACCATAGCGGTATTGGTGGCTCGCACATTGCGCCCAGTACCGACGACTACGACATGGAATTTTTGAATGATCTGCTGATACGACTGATTGACCAATTTACACAGACATCTGAATGTGATGAGAATAACGCATTGATCGAAGCGGCAAAAGCAGAATCTATCTCCGAGGAAGTATTGAAAATTCTGAATTATTATCCAAATCCTGTCGCAAGTGAATTGACGATTGAATTGAAAGCAGACATTGCAGCTTTGTTTGTCACTGATTTGTCGGGTAAGATTTTGCAGCGTTTGGAAAAATTGCAGCCTGGGAAAGTGTTGGTTGATATGAGTCTTTACCCTTCTGGAATCTACTTTTTGCGATATACGACTATTGAAGGAAAGGAAGGGAGTGCCAAGGTGATGGTAGTCAAGTAATTTTTATCATATAGTTTTGAAAATAAATTATTTATACACTTTTTCAAAAACAAAAAAGGCAGGTGAAACTATTTTCACCTGCCTTTTTTGTTTTCAACCTAAATAGGTTTTCAAATCTTTGCTTCTGGAAGCTTTTCGTAGTCTTCTAATGGCTCTCTCTTTGATTTGTCGAACACGCTCTCGGGTCAAACCGCATCGATCTGCAATGTCTTCGAGCGACAAAGCGGGGCGGCCATTCAGCCCATAAAAATACGCAATAATGTCTGATTCTCTTTTTGAAAGAATGGCCAAAACATCTCTTACTTCATTTTCAAGCGATTCCGACATTAGTTTGTTGCTAGGCATTTCCTCATTATCTGCCTGCAAACTATCTACCATCGCTTTGCTGTCATCGTCTTCTTCCATCGGAGCATCTATCGAAACATGTCTGTTTTGGATTTGAAGTAGTTCATTCACATCCTTGACAGATAAGCCTGTCAAATCGGCTAATTCACGAGAGGTAGGTTGTCTTTCGTTTTCCTGCAAAAATTTAACAAGTACCTTGTTCATTTTTTGGTAGGCATCCACTTTGTTGAGTGGTAGTCGAATCATGCGAGACTGTTCGACAAGCGATTGTAGGATGGATTGACGAATCCACCATACAGCATATGAGATAAACTTAAAACCTTTGGTTTCGTCGAAGCGTTTGGCTGCTTTGATTAGTCCGAGATTCCCTTCATTGATTAGGTCACTCAGTTGAAGACCTTGATTTTGATATTGTTTGGCTACGGACACTACAAAACGCAAATTGGCTCGAGTGAGTTCTTCTAAGGCTCCTGCTTCCCCCATCTTGATTCGTTTGGCCAACTCCACTTCTCGCTCTGGAGTTAACAGTTCTAACTTACTGATATCTTGTAGGTATTTCTCCAACGCAAGACTATCACGGTTCGTAATTTGATGTTGTATCTTTAATTGCCTCATAATTGTATTTTGGTTATCACTTTACAGAACGCTATCAAACTTCAATTAGTTTCTCATTGCATACAATTTTTCTCTGGGAAAAACAAATTTTTTATGGAATACTTAGTCTGTTATTGGCAAAGGTCTAGGTAATGTAATGTCAAATACGTTTGTTACTTTTGGATTCAGGTAAGTTTAACGAGCTATTCAGTTAATAATTTAATGACAACTCCTTCAACAATTTAATTCTTCAAGGGTTTCACTATCCAACTATTTAACAAATCAGAATATGGATTCAATTTTACAGCGAAAAGATGGGTTATTGTTTGTTATCCTTGCAGGTTTTTTCATTGCCAATGCCTTGATTGCAGAATTTATTGGTGTAAAAATATTCGCATTGGAAGACACATTAGGTGTTTCTCCCTTCAATTGGAATCTGTTTGGACAATCTGGCTCACTCAACTTATCGGCAGGTGTTTTACTTTGGCCAGTGGTATTTGTGATGACCGACATCATCAATGAATATTTTGGAAAACGAGGTATCCAAATACTTTCTTTCTTGGCTGTTGGACTTATTTCCTACTCCTTTTTGATGGTCTATGCCTCTATTACCCTTGTACCTGCTGATTGGTGGCTCGGTTCGATGGAGGCAAATGGAGTTCCCGATATGCAAGCAGCCTTTAGCAATGTATTTGGACAGGGAATGTGGATCATTGTCGGTTCTTTGATTGCCTTTTTGATAGGTCAGATTGTGGATGTGATGATATTCCACCGCATCAAAAAAATCACTGGTGAAAACAAAATTTGGTTGCGTGCCACAGGTTCTACCTTGGTTTCACAGTTTATTGATAGTTTTGTAGTCTTATACATTGCTTTCGTTTTAGGGCCTCAACAATGGAGTATTGGGCTTTTTTTGGCGGTGGGATGTGTCAATTACAGTTATAAGTTTTTGATGGCCATTGTACTTACTCCTGTTATTTACTTTGGACATTACCTTATTGAAGGATATTTGGGAACAGAATTGGCCCACAAAATGAAAATGGCTGCCATTGAAGGCTAATTTATATTTAAAAAATGGAAAAATTTACAAAATACAAACATTGGCTTTGGATTGGAATTTTTGGCTTCTTACTGATTCTATCTTTGGATTATTGGGCTTGGCAAAATACAGTCGTTTTGAGTTGGGGTGGTTTCCCAACTTGGTTTTTCTATTTCGTAGTTTTACAATCCGTATTTGTACTAATTCTATTACTTTTTACAAACCTTTATTGGAGAGAGTAAAATATCTGATACTTGACGCTATACTGTACTGGAACAGAAATTATGGTTCTTCGAAGATTTTAGTGGAATGAGACTTTTGTAGTTTATTCTTAAAGATATGGAATGTTTGGAAATCAGTATGCTCTGAAAAGTAAACTACAAAAGTCTTTAACTCCTCCACTAAAAATATCCGTGAGCCGAAATTATTTAATATTTCAGCAGCATCGCTGTGGCTCTATTAGATTTCTATGAGGGACATAGCCTCTACACCATATCCAATCAGCCGCGTCGAAGCTATGCCCCTAATCGCTTCAATTCTATTCAATCTATTTTTCTACACATCTGGAATTCCGATTTCATCGGAATAGGGTTCCCCTTTCGAGCGTCAAATAACTTTCGTTACAGTGTAGTGATTCTGCCTTTTTTTGATTACCTCAACAAAGTAAAATACCCTTTATCCACCACAGGCAAACCGTCCACATCCGTATAAGTCACCACATAAATATAGACCCCCAAAGGTTGCGGTTGAAAGTCAACTTCACCATCCCATCCTTCATTCGGGTCAGTGGTCAAAAAGACCGATTTTCCCCAACGGTTGTACACCTCAAATTGATAGTCGTTGATAAAACGGCTGCTTGGCAAAAATACATCGTTTACATTGTCGTTGTTTGGACTGAAAGCAGTCGGAACAACAAGCGCAGATTCACAACGAGCGATTACACTAACTGTTGCACTACTTGTACATCCCGCAGCATTGGTTGCGATTACTTGGTAAGTACCAGGCGTTGTCACCGTAATTTGAGAAGTAATATTACCCGTTGACCATTCAAAAGTCAAACCAGGATTGTCAATGCTAAGGGTAATCGCATCCCCCGTATCCGTACACAAACTTCTCTCTTCACCCAAAGAAATGGCCGTAGGGTTTTCTACCGAAATGGTTATGCTGCCATCTGCTTCACATGCGCCACTTCTCACTGTCACCGAATAGGTTCCAGAAGCATTGACGGTGATTTCCTCTGTTGTCTCGCCTGTCGACCATTCATGTTCGGCTCCTGCCAATCCCGTGCGGAGGGTCACTGATTCGCCCGCACATATAGTTTCATCTTCACCCAAATCCACAAAGAAATCATTGGTGAACGTGACATCTACACTTTTAGAAGCCGTACATGTATTGCCAAGACTCACTTCAACAGAATACGTTCCATCATTAGGAACAGTGAACAAAGAATCAGTCGTCACACCATCTGACCACAAGAAAGTAGCATTGGAATTACCAATACCTGCATTCAAAACCAAAGGTTCAGAGGCACAAGCAAATATTTCATCGTTGGCGTTTGCGCCCAAGTCTATTTCTATGTTTCCTATCAGCGTAATGCTTGTAGAAGCAGTGACTTCACAACCTCCTGTATTGACTACAACACTATAATCTCCACTACTTGAAACAGTAGTAAAAGGTGTCGTATCACCATTCGACCAAAGGTAGGTAGCACCTGCAATGTCAGTAGCCGTTAAGGTCGTGCTTTCTTCACAAATTTCGCCGCTTTGGTCAATAGTGACGTTGGGTGGCGCATTGAAGGTAATTATCACTTCATCATTAAATATACAATCGTTTTGAGTCACTACAACACTGTATGTCCCACTTGCAGTGACTTCAATAGTTGGTGTCGTTTCTAAAGTCGACCACGCATAAACAGCACTTGAACCGACAATGCTAGCATCCAAAGTGACGGTTTCACCTTCGCAATAAGAAGTTTGATCCGCTCCTTGAATCGAAAAACTACCTGTATCGCCTTCACCCAAAGTAACTGCAACTGTATCTCTCACCACACAAGTACCAATACTGATTTCTACCCAATAATCATCTCGTGACTGGGTGACGGTGATGGATTCTGCACCAGAACCTGTAATCCAAAGATAAGTGGCATTGGGGTAAGAAGGCGCAGTTAACACAATCGAACTTTCGCAGGTCGTAATAGTTCCGCCCAAATCTACTGCTGGAGCTTGCGAAATCGTCACTACTTTAGAAATGCTTTCAGAAGCAATGCATCCTGCAATGTTTAGTGTGACATTATAATCTCCCGGTGCGCTAAATATATGGGTAGGGCTTTCTTCTGTACTCGTATTGGCTGCCCCTGATGCAGGGTCACCAAAATCCCAAGTCCAAGAAATTGCTCCAATAGAATTGTCTATAAAAATGGTTTCTTCTCCTTGACAGGTATTTTCGAAGGTGAAATCTGGGATAGCTATGCAAGGTATGCCTGCTGTTAGGTCAAAAACTTCTCCTGCAAGTTTGGAAGGAACAGGCGCAAAGCCTGTCACTACATCATGTGCAAACAAAAAGTGATCGCCATTGACAGTCGACTGAGCTGCTACATAAAGTACGTTTTCAAAAGGATCATAAGCAGTATTGCCTGCTGTAATGGTCAAACTTCCGCCAGGTGAGTTGGTCGGTACTGTACTTTCGATAACTCCTGTAATTGGGTTTATAGATACTATATCATAGGCTGTAGTAAAAGCCATCAACAAATCGGTAGTAGGATTGAATTCTAAATCTACCAAAGGAAGCGGCACATCAAAGCTGTTGATATTTCCTGTATCGGTTTCCACCACATAAATCGTATAGCCCATGCTAATGGTATTGAAGACTGCAAAAAAGTAGCGATTTTGTTCTGAGTCAATGGTAGAAATCCCTTGTGCCAATACCGTATTGGGGTTCAAATTGATAGCACTACCGATGTTTGCAGTTGTTCCGTCATCGTTTACAGACACAAATTGTATGCTACCACCGTTGTTCAATACACCAAACAAATTGCTGTCATTGCAGTCATATTGAATTTCACTCAGTGCTTTTGTAACATTAGGGTCATCTATTTGGTTATTCGTAAAACTTATCTCTCTAATGTTTAGCACATTATTGAAGTTCAATTCTACAATAAAATACAGTTTCCTATCACTAGGGGCTACTGCAAGTCCTCCTCGCCTAAAAGACAATGGGTTGAGGTTATTAGATATTTTCGTAACCGTATCAAATACAGCAGTAGCTGGGTCAAGATTGACAGGAATGACGACATTGTTTTCAAAATTGATGCCATACAATTCGATACAGCTTTGTGCCTTTGCATGAAAGGTATTGAAAATAAGGGCTAATAATAAACAGAAAAATATACGTTGCGATTTCAGCATTTTTTGATAAATTATTTTTAAGCTGCAAAGATGGTCATTTGATTTTTTTGCAGCAAATATTATTTTTTGAGTTTATCGACAAAAAATCAAGACAACTGTTGAGCCTCATTGTGACTTTTACCGTACATAGAACAACAAAAAACTGTAAAATTGGTTAATATTTGGGGTTTTATTGGGTGTGCAAAAGTAAATATACAACTTATTTTTGCGTATTAAAAAGTTTGGTGTTTTTCATATATGAATATAATAATTACTATCTGGCAATTGTTTTTGTTTTCTTTACTGCTTTTGATTTCTCCTTTTTTTTTAGGGCAATCAAATGACAACGTGTCTTTTACGAGTATAGATAAATACGCTCAAAAAGCACCTGTCACAGTATGCACTGACGTAAAGACGCTGGCAAACTACTTGTCAGAACCTGCTTCTAATGATTTTGAGCGTGCCCGTAGTTTTTATGTCTGGCTAACGACCAATATTAGTTATGATATGCAGGCGTACAAAAATGGGCGACGCAGAATCAATCAAACCAATGAGGATATTTTGAGGAGAAAACGAGCAGTATGTTTTGGATACTCCAAGTTCTTCAAAGCATTGTGTGATGAAGTAGGTTTACCTTGTGAGGTTATTTCTGGTTATAGTAAAGGTTCGCTGACTTCAACGCCCAATTTAGAACAATCCGATCATGCATGGAACGCAGTGAAATTGGAGGGAAAATGGTATCTATTGGATGCTACCTGGGGTGCAGGAGTGGTGTATCGAGAAAGTGAATTTGTCCATCAATTCAGTGAAGAGTATTTTTTAACCTCTCCTGAAAAACTCATTGTCAATCATTTACCTGCTGATCCTATGTGGCAATTGCTTCCATGTGCAGTTACTACTGATGATTTCAAAGAATCTGCTACGTATTTAATGAATTTGGTGGCGGATAAATCTTCAAACTGTGAAAACTATGCCGATAGTCTAGCAAAATTTGAACAATTGGGTTACCACCAAAAAATGTTGACAACGGCTATTCATACCTATCAATTCAACCCTACAGAAGCAAATGCAAAAGAACTTGGACACGCCTATATGGATTATGAATCCTATTTGGACGAAAAGGCTGTTAAGTTGCAACAAACCAATGAGATTGATGAATTGTTGGCAGTCCAACTAGAAATGATTCAAACCAGTGAACAAGCCAAACAATACATTGAACTTTTCGACCGTCAAAAAGAAAATTTAGCTTATACCTATATGAATTTGGCTGCTACCCTATCCAGAAAACTCACTAATTTTGAAGCAGCTAAAAATTATTATCAAATGGTTATTATTTATGAGGAAATCTTACCCTATTTTGAAAAAGCCAAAAATATGTTGAATTCCTTGCCTCGTAACCTTCAAATCGAAAATGCGCTGCAACAGTGTGCGGTAAATATTATGGCAGTAAAGAACAATTTGGGAATTTACCGCCAAGAATTGAAACTGAACGATAAGTAGAAAAAAAATGCGAACTTTGCTTGTTTAAACTTGTTCGGCAACTTTAAATTTTACATTTCTTATGCGATTTTTTATAATAAGTTTCTTACTTATTGCAACCACCTCTCTATTGTATGCTCAATCTGACGGATCAACTGGTGAAATTATCCCGGGGGCTTCAAAACCCAAATCGCAGAAAACCAAAAAAGCAAAAATCAAGTATGCGTTTCACAATGGAACGATGAATCTCAAAACTGGTTTGGTATTGCGGGGAGATTTTAAGTATATAGAAAGTAAACTCGGCATTCCTCAATTTCAGGTCATTGAAGCAGGAAACAAAAAGTCGAAGAAAAAAGTATCTCTTTCGATGGTGCAAAGATTGAAGGTAGCGGGTGCAGAAAAAGGCATTACTGCCTACAATGATTCTACTGAATTTGTGTGGATAGACCAATACAAAGATTTGTATCGTAAGGTCCGAGCAGGGGTAGTTGAAGTATATGACAATTCTCGCATCGTCAATGAAGAATATCCATTTCTTGCAGATTATTTGCTCATCACTGGGCGACAGGATTATGGTTACAAAGCCATTAGAGAGGTAAAAGATTTAGAACTTGTGATGTCGGATAGGCCTTACTTCCTGCAATCTGCAAAATTTAGTGGTCGCTACGAAAGCAAGGATTTTCGGGTGGTTTTGTATCTGATAGATCTGTTCAACGATGACAATCCCATGAAAAAATTGAAGTGGGACGACATGACTTTAACCCTCAAAGACGGAACGAGAGTGCAAGGAAAGGGGTATTTTCAGCCAATGGATGTGCGTGGTGAATACATATCTACTTCCAACAATGCGTTTATCCATTTTTACGATGGCAAAGATTTTCACCTTTACAATCAGCGAGATATTTCTGCTGTTTTGGCGAACGGAATTCCTTATGAAGCTGCGCTTTACACTTCCAATAGCAAATATTTTTATGGTAGAGCTTGGACCAATAATGGAACAGAATATATTGTTACTAAGCGCATCATACACGCCAACAATTACTATTTTCGCACAAGCTCCAATAATTTTAGCGATTTAGTCATCCTCAAAAAAGTGGGAGAATCCTATATCAAACCTGCTAACGAACTCGAACTCAGAAAGGTGTATGCAGAACAAATGAAAAAACAACGGCCAGATACAGAAGGATAAAAAATGTGGTTCTCTGATAAAATCCGTGAAAGGAGATTTAGGTAGCTTGTCCTCTTTTGGGGTTCATCTATATTTTTTGTTGAAGAGTTGAAACTTTTGAAGTTTCTTTTTAAGAAAGTACTGATTTTCAAATATCTTATGTCTTCAAGAATAAACTTCAAAAGACATAAGTAGAAAGACAAAAGAAGTAAATCTTTGGTTATGAGCAAATCGCTTTACTGTCAATCATTTAAAACTTTTTGTCTTTAATCTTTCATCCAAAGTCTAATCCTCTTAAAAGATTGCCTATACCTATACATTTTATAAAATATTCATTTTTAGCGAAATGGTTTGCTGATTTTTTAAGCGGCAAACTTCCGAAATCTCAAATCACAGATTTTGTCAAAGAACCAGAACCAAAAATCAAGACCTGACTTGATTGCTTCACACAAAAAAAAGAAAAAAGAGGCTAAATAGCTTGAAACTTGATTCCGCTTCGCTCCATCTTCAAACAGCAATCTGTTCTTAACTCCTCTTTTCCTTTTTTTTACTACAATCAAGAAGGGTCAAATCCCTCTTTCATGATCCAAGAACTTGTCAAAAACTTAAAGGCACAGATAGAATGAATCATGGGCTACGAATGAAGTTTGTAATCAAACATTTATATTGTTTTCAAAAATGGTATTTTATCATTAAAATGGGAGTAATACAACACTTCTTTTGCAGTAAAAATCGAGATTTTTACGGCTCTCCTTCTTTGTCTATAAAAACTACTTCATCGAAAAATTTTGGTTGTTGGTAGAAATATGCCAGCAGCATGTAGAAAATAATCACCCAATCTCACCAATTATTTTACCTTTCCATTTTTGGACTTTGGACAAAAGGAGTAGAATCTTAATCCGTTGATGTGACCAAGTACAAATAGCTATCTATCAACAAATTAAGCTTACATTTCTTGCATCTTTGTTTTCTCGTCCAAAGTCTAATTCTATTTCACCTCTTCAAAAAATAGTCTATGAAAGGTATTTGTTTACTCCTATTTTGTTGGTTATCCACGTTTTCGGTTATTTCTGCTCAGACAGAATCCATTCCTTTTGACATCGAACTTGAAGAAATCACCTTCAATGACTGGACAGGCTTACACTCTTTTGCCTTTGCAGAATGGAATGGGTATTGGTTTTTTGTAGCTGGTCGCAGCAATGGTTTGCATGGATTTTTTCCGTTCACAGGTTTTCCCGAATCCTCTGCCAATCACCAGATTTGGATGATGGATGTGGCAAGCGGCAATTATTGGCAGCAGGATATTCGTTCGCTCCCCAATCCAATAGCCGAAGCACTGCAAGCTTCTAATCCTCAATATGTTCAAAAAGACGGTTTTTTGTATGTGGTGGGAGGCTATGGAAAATCAAAAGATACAGATAGTTTTGTTACTTTTCCTTACCTCACTGCTTTGAATTTAGAAATGCTTACCAATTTGATGTTGGCAGAACAGAGCGTTTTACCAGCTATTCAACAATTGGAGGATGAGCGAATGAGGGTTTGTGGAGGGGAAATGTTGGCTTTAGGAGAGCGTTTTTATTTGTTTGGTGGACATGATTTTGCAGGTTTGTATTCCCAAACAGGCTTACCAACTTTCACCCAGATGTACACCAATGAAGTTCGGGTTTTTGCAGTCGAACATGCTGATGTGGGTTTGCAAATCAGCAACTATGAAGCTTTGCAGGATACCGAAAACTATCATAGAAGGGATGGAAGTTTTGCTCCTTTGATACAAGCAAATGGAGATGCTGCTTTGGGTTATTATGGTGGTGTTTTTCGATACGACAAAGATATTCCTTTCTTCAACCCTGTTTATATCAACGGTGATGGGGTTGAAATGGACCCTACTTACGAGCAGCAAATGAGTCATTACACTTGTCCGATACTCCCTGTTTTTGACGCTGCAACGGGCAATATGTTTTCTACCTTTTTTGGAGGATTGAGTTTTCATTACTTTGATAGAGAGAAAGATAAAATGGTGACTGATTCTTTAGTTCCGTTCATTGATGACATCACTACCTTGATTCACTTTGCGGATGGACACTCAACAGAGGTGGTTTTACCTCTGGAATTTGATGATTTGTTGGGTACAAATGCCAAGTTTATTTTGGATCAGGCAGCACCTCACTACGATAACAAGGTGATTCGTTTAGAGGAAATTGAAGGGCGAACAAGAGTCGGATATATTTTCGGAGGAATCAAAGCATTGTTTGCCAATATCACGCCGAGTAGCGCAAGCAATCGCCTTTTTGAAGTTTATCTTACTCCCAAAATTGTGGATGCAATTGACAAAGAAACGGCTGCGAATTGGCATACTCATGTCTATCCTAATCCTTTTGAAGGGAATATAAATATTGAAATTGAAGGGATTGCAGATGTACAGCACTTGGCATTGAAAGACATACGTGGTCAAAAACTTTTTGAAGAAAACGGGCCTATTCTCACTTCAATGATTGATTTCTTGGAAAAGAGATTGAAGGAATTAACAGCAGGTGTGTATTTGCTTCAATTGCAGAGAAAAACGGGAACTGAAATTCATAAGATTGTGAAGATGTAGTGTTTTTTTAGGACGACTCATTGGTTTCCGCATTGACCGCTTATATTACTCAAACCCACCCCTTACCCCTCCCAAGAGGGGATTTTCCCACTTGGTACAAGTATTCCCCTCTTGGGAGGGGCAGGGGTGAGTTGCGATTTATTCCTTTTTAATGCGAAGACCTATAATCTTACACTTCGCACCCTTTTTTTCAAAAAAGCAATTAACTCATTTTTGCAATTCATTTATTAATATTTAATTATAAATATTAATAATCTTTAACTTGTCTTTTTATAAATTCATGATTGGGCATCGACCTCCAATTTTAAGCAAACACTCTATGTATAATAAACATTCTTTAACTAAGAGAATCAAACCGTTTTTTGACTTTTATTCTACAAACAATTGATTTTTAGATTTTTAAAATTGAATCGTATTATTTGTTAAGGGTGAACTGTAAAAAAAATGAATTATCCAAAGATTTTTAAAGAGGTGCGGAACATAAGATAATAGGTACAGCGTACCGATAACACCTTGCGACAATTTGGGATGCACCCGTCCATTTTCATAGACAAACCAAAGTTTTGTGTTATTTCACTTCTATTTTTATAAAGTTATCTGATGTTGTTGTATTATTGAGTAGTGTTTTGAATTATATAAAATCTGTTGTCTAATGGTGAGAATTCGATTGACCTTTCAGTTGCAAGATAAACGGCAAAATCAGCTGCCTATCAATTATCAATATGCGGTGTCTGCATGGATTTATAAGATGCTTCATAGTAGTAATCCTGGGTTTTCGGAATGGCTGCACAATCAAGGGTATTCTTTGGAGAATAAAAAATTCAAACTGTTTTGTTTTTCTGAATTGCAGTTTGGGGAGAATGGTTGTAGGTTTAGGCATCCTGACCGTTTGCAGATTTCTGCACTGTCTTTTGATTTGGTGGTAAGTATGGCTGTTCCTGAGGCGGTGAATTATTTTGTGATGGGTATTTTTAGGGAACAAAATCTGGTGTTGGGTGATAGGGTGAGTCAAGTTCCTTTGAGGTTGCGTTCGGTGGAAACGCTTATCGAACCTGATTTTTCTACGACTACTCAAAAATTTACTGCTCTTTCTCCTATTTGTGTGTCGAGGCCTGAATTGAGAAATGATAAACCTATAGCTCAATATCTCGATCCTACTGATGTAGATTTTGAGCGGATTTTGTTGGCGAATCTGCAAAATAAATATAGGGCTTTTCTGCAATCTTCGGATATAACAAATCTTGATTGGGGTATTGCTAAGATGTCTTTCTGTCTGCTTAACATTCGGCAAAAACGCTTGATTCACGTGCCGAGAAAGGATATGCGTCCTATTAAGGTGAGGGGCTATTTGATGGACTTTGAATTGACTGCACCTGTGGATTTATTGCGGTTTGGATATTTTGCGGGGTTTGGGGAGAAGAATGCGGGATTGGGGTTTGGGTGTGTGGAAGGGGTGAACTGAAAGATAAAGTGAGTCGTCCTAAAAAAGATTCAGATTTTTATCACTTGCTAAACACTTATGGATTTCCACCAAAAATAATATGGTTGAGGATAGGCAATGCAACGACCAACTCAATTATTGACTATATCGTAGATAAAAGTGCCATTATAATCTCATTTTTAGAAGATGATACATTGGGATTATTATAAATAAATTGAATAAGCATCTTATTTGGAATTGAAAAACATTTGGTAATTTTGTCATTTAATCGTACCATAATGGATGCTGATAGACCTCAAATAGAAAGGATAGCAATATGCTTTTTTTTGAGGTCTTTATTTATAGTTATTTTTTTTAGTGTTATTTTAAGAAAGATGGAATTTAACTTTGCCTGATAGTCAAGTTTTAGGTATATTGCTGCTGATTATGTGTAGTAATTTATTTTATGGAAGTGAGTTTAAAGTTTAACCACACAATATGATAGATAAATACGTTGGTAAATCAAGGATATTGAGGCTCTTGCGTTCTTTATTAGACAATCCAAATGGATATACAAAGAAACAATTGGCAGAAAATCTCGGAGTTTCGCATGAAAGCATCAAAAAAGATATTGAAGTATTGAGGAACAATACTTTTGAAGTAGAATGTGATAAGAACAACCGCTATAAACTTGTATTGGAGGACGGGTTTGAGCAATTGAAAGATTTGTTACACTTCACCGAAGAAGACCAGGTTTTTTTGGGAAAGGCTATTGAAACCCACGATAGACACAGCAAAAAGGGAGAAAGGATTCTAAAAAAACTCCATTCTTTGTATGATTACCACCGATTGGGGCATCCTTATCTTCGCCGCCCTTATTTGATGAAAATCAATCAACTTGAACAAGCAAAATTAGAAAAATGCCAAATAATTTTGAAAGGTTACTATTCTTCTAATAGCAATACGATTAAAGACCGTTTTGTTGAGGTTTTTCATCTGAGTTTGAATGAGGATATTCTTCACGCTTTTGATTTGGAGATTGAAAAAATACGGCATTTTCGTATTTCTCGTATTAACCGCATTGAGCAAACGCCTAATTCTTGGCAGTTTGAATCGAAACACAAAATATTGGCTACTGACCCTTTTCGCATTTCTAATGACGAACAGGTAATGGTGCATTTGCGCTTGAAGGTGGGGGCTTATAATGAATTGACAGAGAGTTATCCTGTTACGAAACAGTATATAGAGTTTGATGCGGAGGAGGAAGGCATTTTTGATTTTCAATGTAAGGTGAATGCTGGTTTTTTGGGCTTGACCAATTTTATTTTGGGCTATCATCATCAGCTCGTTGAAGTGGTTGAACCTGAAAGTTTGATTCTGCATCTTCAAAAAAAATTGCAAGAAATTCAAAATAGTTTATTGCAGGGTATGTAGTTTACCTTGTGGTGGGGTGATATTTGTGGTATGATAAAAATAGTGATAACATGAGAATACATTTGAAATTGACTTCTAATACTGAAAATGTTCCTTTTAATTATCAAGGGCATTTGGTTCAAAAGTTTCATGAATGGGTTGGTGAAAACGAAATACATGACGGGTTGTCTTTGTATTCGCTTTCATGGCTTTGGGGAAATGTTCATAAATCTAAAAATAGCCTCAATTTTAGGGAGGGGGCTACTTGGCTGATTAGTGCTTATGATGATGCGTTGATTAGGCAGGTGGTAAATGGCATTATGGGGGATGGTTCGGTGGCGTTTGGGATGTCGGTGGAGTCTATTTCGCTGCAACAAACGCCTGATTTTTCGGGAAAGGCTGCTTTTCGGGTGGCTTCTCCTGTGTTTATCAAGCGTACTGTGGGGGAGGAACAGCAATATTATTATGCAAAGGATGATGAGGCGAATGAACTGCTGACGGAAACGCTGCAACATAAACTTGAAAAGGCGAATCTGAATCCTGATGTAAGGGTGTCTTTTGATGATACGTATCGGAAGCCTGCTATTAAAGGAATGGTTTATAAGGGGCAACGCATGAAGGGGTCGATTTGTCCTGTGATTGTGGAGGGTTCGGCGGAAGCGGTGGCGTTTGCTTGGAATGTGGGTGTTGGGAATGGGACGGGGATTGGGTTTGGGAGTTTGGTTTGATAATTTAAAAATGGAACTTATGAAAAATCTTATAAATGATTTTAAAGATTTTAATGAAAAAATATCAAGTTTTCGGCCTTACGATTATCAATCAAAAGTAGCAGAACATCTTTTGAATTGTAAAAATGTAATCCTTTCAGTACCAACAGGTGCAGGAAAAACTTGGGCTTCGATTATGCCGTTTTTGTTCGCTAAAAATCGGACGGATATAGATTTTCCTAAAAAGATGATTTATAGTTTGCCGCTTAGGGCATTGTGTAATTCTATTTCGGAAGATGTCAATAAAGCGATTGAAAACACGGATTATCAAGGTTTGACGGCTATTCAAACGGGCGAATTTAGCGAGGATAAATATTTTGAAAAGGGTATTATTTTTTCAACGATTGACCAAACATTAAGTAATTTCCTTTGCTTTCCCTTGCCTTTATCGCAGCGTCAAGCGAATGTGAATGCAGGCGCTTTGATTGGTAGTTATTTGGTATTTGATGAATTTCACTTGTTAGATGGTGAGCGTTCGATGGCTACGACTTTGGGAATGTTGCGAATGCTTGGGAAGTTGAGCCGATTTTGCATTATGACGGCTACTTTGAGCGATGATTTTATGAATAAACTCAAAGGTGCTTTGAATAATGTGGAAATCGTCACTTTAGATAGTTTTGATGAGGATAAAAAGAAAATTGGTTCTTTAAAGCCGAAAGACGGAAAAACTTGTAAAAAAGAAATCGAAGTTGCAGAAGGAATTATCAAAGCGGATAAAATCAAAGAATTTCATGATGATAAAACCATTGTAATTTGTAATCGAGTGGAAACGGCTCAACGGGTTTATTTAGAGTTGGAAGATTGGGCAAAGGAAAAGGGAATAAAGTTGATTTGTTTACATTCTCGCTTTTTTGATAGACACCGAAAAGCTACGGAAAAGCAATTAAAATTACTTTTTGGAAAAGATGTTAAAGATGAAAAGACCAATTCTATTTTAATTTCTACACAAGTAATTGAGGCAGGAATGGATATTTCTTGTGAGGTGATGCACACCGAAATTGCTCCGATAAATGCTTTGTTACAACGTGTCGGACGATGTGCGAGATATACAGGCGAATATGGGAAAGTGTTTGTTTATCATGTTTTGGAAGAAGAGGAAAAGGCAAAAATTGAAGTTGAGGATTTTAATAATTTATCGAAAGAAGATAAAGCTGAAATTCGGAAATTGAAAAATAAGTATTTGCCTTATGACGAAGCACTTTGTAAAGTCACTCTTGAAAAATTAAAACTGCCTGAAAATCAGCAACTAAGTGAAGCTGTAACTATTCGATTGGTGAATGAGATTTTAACCTCTGAAGAACAAAAGACTTTACAACAACTTCAAACGAGTAAATATAACTGGGGCAAGATTAAGGAAAGTTGGCGTGATTGTTCAAAAAGTCATTATCGCCAAACGGTTCGAGATATTCAAAGTGCGAACGCTGTAATCATTCAAGATAAATCTTTTGCAGAGCGTTTCCCTTATTCATTGGAAGATATTGGAATGTTCAAATGGAGCTTAGTGAAATGGATAAAAGAAGTTTTGGAAACGGTTGATACCGAAGAAGATTGGGTTATAGGTATTGTTGAAGAAAGCAATATTATTGGTTTTGACTTAGATGAAAGTGATACAAATTTGACCTTTCGTGAAATTACAGATATTGATGAAGTCATTAAAACTTTTGATACGCTTTATTTGAATGCAAAATACTTTCATTACGATAAATTAATTGGTTTTAATAAAGAACGAGGCAGCGAATATTCAAACTTCAAGGAACGAAAGAACAAGGAAAAAGAACTTTTTGGAGCTTATCGAAAAGACACTTTTATTCAACACACTAAGGGTTTGTTAGGTGCTTTTGAAAAAGAGTTTTTGCCGTCAATGGCTTTTCCTTTCAAACATTTTAATCAAACGTTTGGTACTGATGTCGATTTTAAAGAGCTTGTTCAATTGGTTTTGATACTTCACGATTACGGCAAATTGGATAATTCTTGGCAAGATTGGATGCAAGAATATCAAGAAGAATTATCTAAAATGCCCAATTCGCCTTATACTTTTGAAAAGGGTATTCCGCTTGGTCATACTGGTTTTAATACTCGTGAAGAAAAGGACCTTTTTGATGACAATTTAGAAAAGGTAACGAAAGCTATTGAAAACAAAATTTTCAAAAAACGTGGAAAACGTCCGCCTCATGCGGGCGTTGGAGCAAAGGTCATTACAGATATTTTATTAGAAGAATATGGAGACTGCCATGTTTACGATGATATTGCAATTCCTGCATCTATTGCAATTGCAAGGCATCACGGTGTCACAAATTTTACTTATCCGAGTTTCACGGTTTCAAATCATAACTTCCAATATATTAGAAAGTTATTAGCGGAATTTAGTATGAGTTATATGGAATTGGAGCAATATGAAAGAAAAAAAGGTGAGTTAGAAGTAATGGATTTTGACCAATATGAGCAGTTTTTATTGTATTTATTCTTGGTTAGAATTTTAAGACTTTGCGACCAAAAAGCTACTGATGATTTTGAAAAATATTTAAACTAAAAAATATGTACAAAACCTTTCACATCCCAAAAGAAGCGAATACTTACGCTGATACTTTAGAAGCGTATGGTCTTTCTCATCTACTCATGGCTATTTTTGAAAGTCAAGCGATGAGTAATGAGGTAACTATAAATGATAAAGGTATTTATTTTGAAATTATATCAAAAAAAGCAATAACATCTGAAATCATTGATAACCTCAAATATTTTCAAGTTGTGAAGTTTATTCAAAAGGATGAAAAGAATAAACCGCCAGAACACCTTGGACAAGAGTTTTACAACTATCCGCTTCAAAGAGATTTGAGACGTGAAAAGCGGAAAGAAATTGAAAAAGCAGTAAAAGATTTTAAAGGAGAAGATTATTCAAAACAAAGGAAATTGATTGAAGAAAAATATCAATCTGAAAAGGTTGCACAACCTTTAGTGGATGAATATGATATTTTTGCTCAATTAGTTTCTAATCCTTACGCTGCATTTTTGAAACTACACGGCAACTTTGATAATAATCAAGCGCATTTTAAAACCTTGATTTCAGAGGTTTTAAACCTGTATTTGTCGGAGGACAATCAAATTCCTACCGAATACAAAGCACTTTCAAAAGCTAAAAAAATCAATGTCGAGGAAAAAGCTACGATGTTGCAATTAATAAATCCTAATCAAGGAAAAGGATCAAATAAGGCAAAAGCTACGGGAATGAGCGTTGGCAACTTGAAAGGAAGTTGGATAAAAGAAACGATGAAAGTTAGTGGTGCTTTGAACTTTGGAATGATTTGTCAAGCCGTCAAAGTTGGGAGTAGCTATGATATGAAAGTATTTGTTCCTCTTTTTAGCGAAACGAAATTGAATGATAAAATGGCTATCATGAAAGATTTCAAAAGAACGGCTAAAAGCAATACACCTATTAAATTAGATATTGTCAATACATTGAAAATCATTGAGTTATTTCTAAAAAAATCAGAAAAGAATGAACGGCGAAAAGTTAAAGAACACCTTTTGGGTTTACATTCAGTATATCAAAAAGATTTAGGACAAAATAAGGCAGTTGTTAATATTGCTTTTTTAGAAACGCCTGATTTTATTGATTTGGCAGATAAAGAAGATTGGTTAGAAATCATCGAAGAACAAAAGAAATTAATGAATGGCATTACAGAACAAGGTGATGCAATGATTGGATTATTGGCATATCGTAATTTTTTGAATGGTTCAAATATCAATGAATATTTCAAATTTCATTATTGGTATGCACCGTATTTAATGCACGAATTGAATAAGAAACAGACTTATGTAACAACAAATAAAATTGAAACATTAAATAAAATTTTTACACTTATGGATATTTCATTCAAAGAAATCATCGAAAACGAGGGTTTTCAAAGCGTAGCGGCTGCGATACGTAAAAGTACGGTCAGTCTTCAATACACGCCAAAAGGTGAACGTAAATTTGACGTTCAGTATGGTCTTGCCCAAAAGTTGCAAAACAAGTCAAAATCAAAAGATGACTTAGTAACTTTCATTGGTGAGTTTATTGGAAAATACAATTCTGATACTGCTCGACAACGTGAAAAAACGGGTCAAAATTTAAGGGCTAATGTAAAAGATAAAGAATTATTAGCCTTTTTTGAATTAGCAGATAATGTTAATTCAAAGGTCTTGGGGGCAATGCTTGCGGCTTATGGTTTTGCATTGAATAAAAAGGATAAAGAAACAACAGAAGAATAAATTTAATCAATCTTAAAAAATAATTTTATTATGAATATAGCATCTATTTCAATTAGTGGGGAAATCACGTTAAATCTACATTCTTTAAATAATGAAGGTGGAGAAGGAAATCAAATTATTACTCGTCAGTTATCAATTATTGATAAAGACGGCGAACAACATACCGTAAATGGGATTAGTGGCGATATGTTTAAACATATTCATGCTGCTCACTTAGTCAATCACGCAGTTGAAAATGGTTTGGCGTTGAGTTCTTATTCAAAGTTGAATAATCCAAATCGTATTTCTGCAAAAAATGACCTTGAGCCATATTTTGAAAAAACGGGCAAAGCCAACGAAACGTCAGCTGATGTTGTTGATGCAATCGTAAATGTTTGTTCTGTTTGTGATTTACACGGAATTTTGATTACGGATAAAGTTGGGGATAATAAGAATAGTACGAATACACCTCGAAAATCTTGTGTTGAATATGGTTGGACGGTTGGTATTCCAAGCAAAAACGGTACAGAAAGTTATATTCACACTAAGTTAGTTCCGAATGCAGGAGGTCAAGGAAGTGGAACATCAAGCAACGAAGGGCAAAATATTTTTCATCGTCCTGCTAATCATGGTGCGTATGCTTTTGTTTGTAATATTGATGCTTATAGAGTTGGCTTTAACGATATGTCAAGAACTTATGCGATTGACGATAAGCAAAGACAAGCACGTTATAAAGCAGTTGTTCAAAGTTTGATTAGTTCGATAATCAATCCAAGAGGTGCAATGATAAGCACACAAAAACCACATATTACAGATTTTAAAGGTGTTGTAACTTATACAACAAGCCTTGTTCCTGCTCCAACGGTTAGTGCTATTAATGGCGATTATCGTGAAGAAATTACAAAAATTACAGCGACTTTGAATAAATTAGAAAACGATAGTGTTCACGCTAAATCATTTGATAGTATTTCAGATTTGACAGCAATTTTAGTGGATTTGGCTGCTGCTGCACCTTATAAAATAGCCTAATATGAACAGTTTTAAATTTTCAGCCGTTTTTCAATCAACGTCTTTGTTTTCTTTGAAAGATAGTAATTCTACTAATTCAGGTGCAAAAAGTTTGTTTTTGCCCTCGCCTTATGCAGTTAGAATGGCTATTTTAAATCAAGCAATTACTTTAGATGGAATTGATTTTGAAACGGGAAAAGGAAAAAATAAATGGTTTAAAATGGTTCGTGATGCGGATATTGGTTATTTTCTTAAAGGCAATTATTGTGTTAATAATTGCTTTGTAAAAATACTAAAACCAAGTCGCAGCAGACCTGGAGAAGTTCAAGAAACCGTTAGTTTTCGGGAATATATTCATCTTAATGAGCCAATTGAAATCATTTTTACAGCAAAGAACGAAGAACAAAAATCGTTTTTAAAAACGTATTTATATAAGATAAATTACTTTGGTAAAAGAGGTTGTTTTTTTCAGTTTATGGAATACAAGGAACTTCCGAATGAACCAAATGTAAAGTATCTGAACGATGATAATTTGACTGGAGGATTAATTCAAGAGTATGATGATTTTAATGAAAAATTGACTTTTGAACATGTGAACAATTATGGTGGTAAATCTTCTATAAAAAGAGATAGACAGATTATGATTTTGCCATTACAACGAGAGAACTCTTCTAAGTCTTATACCAATTTTAAAACAATTTAGTGGAATAATATTTTTTGTGGTATTATTTTTACATTTTTGTTGAAGGAATAGTACCACAAAAAATATTCAATGCGAAAACTTAAACAGAAATATAACACTAAACTCTCTGTGGAAGAACAACTTTTGTTGAAAGGTTTAGATGACCATGAACTGGATATTTTCAGTTTTGAAGAACTTCATCAATTAGAACTTATTGAAGTTATTTTTTTGCAGTCAGCTTTAGAGAAATTAGTGAGAAATGGATGGTTGAAACGAATCGAAAAAGGAAAGTATTGTAGGCATAATTTCTACAATGAATTAGCTATTGCTAATCTCCTAGTTGAAGATGGTGCGATTGCTTACTGGTCGGCTTTGAATTTTCATGGTTTGACAGAACAATTCCCTCATACTGTTTTTGTCCAAACAACACATCAGAAAAAAAATAAGGAAGTTTTTGGTGTTCAGTATCAATTTGTGAAAATCAAGGAGAAGAAAAGAGTGGGAGTGATTGTGGATTGGTACAATGAATATCCTATTCAGGTGACAGATATTGAGAAAACGATTGTGGATTGTTTTGATTTACCAGAATACTCGGGTGGCTTTGCAGAATTGTTGCGGGCTTTTGATGAAGCGAGTTTGGACGGAGATAAGTTGATTGCTTATTGCAGGGCTATTGACAGTGTTTCGGCTATTAAGCGGATGGGGTACTTGGCGGAGGTGTTGCAGAAGGATGGATTGGAGGCGTTTAGGGAATATGCGGAGAGTGTGGTAAATAGTTCTCCTACTCCTTTTGACCCTTTTGGCATAAAGAAAGGAAGTGTGCAAAAAAAATGGAAGTTGGTGATGAATATTGAAGAAAAGGATATTTTGGCTATTATCGGAAAAATATATTGACATGATTCCACAGAGAGAAATTCGGGCAAAGGCTTTGGAGAAGGGTGTTTCTCCTGAGATTGTTGATAAGGATTGGGTCTTGAGCCATGTTTTGAAGGGTATTTGTGAAATGCCTGATTTGGGAGAACATTTGGTGTTTAAGGGGGGTACTTGTTTGAAGAAGTGTTTTTTTCCTGATTATCGGTTTTCGGAGGATTTGGATTTTACGGCGACTTTGGATAATCTAAACATTGATTCAGCATTGATTCAGGGTTTGTGTGAGCGTATTTTTGAGCAATCTGGAATTCGCTTGGATGTTCCTCAGATTAAGGAACAAAGGTTTAAGGATGTGATGGTAGGATATGAGGTAAAGATAAAATATTGGGGTGCGAATCATCCTAAAAATCGAAGACCTCCTGAATCTCAACGCTGGATTACTTCTATTAAGATTGATGCGAATTGGTATGAGAAAATGATATTTCCCACTATAGAACAGTCTATAATTCATGATTATTCTGATTTTAAGGTATTTAAAGATTTTCGGGTGCGAACGTATGCTATTGAAGAGGTGCTTTCTGAAAAATTGAGGGCTTTGATTCAACGAAAATACAAGGCTGCAAGGGATTACTTTGATATATGGACATTGAACCAGCGAATTATTGATTTGGATTGGGAGACAATACATGATGCCTTTTTAGAGAAGTGTGGGTATAAAAACATTGTTTTTGAGGGGATTGGTCAAGTTTTGAATGAGGATATTAAATTGAAGTTGGAACAACAGTGGCACGCTAATTTGAAGAATCAGTTAAGGGCTGAGGATTTTCATTCTTTAGATGTTATTTATGATGATTTGACTGTACTTTTTCAAAAAATATTCTAAAATCCCAACTCCTATGACCTCCCTCCTCCAAAAAATCACCTCTCTCCCACTCCACCAACAGCTTGAATTGATTCAGCTCATAGCAAAAGGTTTGCAGGAAAGGGGGCAGAAGGTTTTGCCTTATGAGCGGCAGATGGATAAGGTGGAGATTGTGCCGCCTGCGGATACGTATTGGGAGGATAGGACGGATACGACTATTTGAAATATTGGATATTGGGATTTTTGATTGGGGGCGATGAGCTATTCATGGGTGATTGAACTCCGATGGAGTTCTGTGATTATTTTTCTCATTTTTCTACAAATATTCAATTCTTACGGAATTGCTAAATGGTTTTTCATTTTTCTACAAATATTCAATTCTTACGGAATTGCTAAATGATTTTGCTTTATGGAAAGTATTACGGGTACGCATATTGCTTATTTGCAGTTGTGTCATAGGAAGTTGTGGTTGTTTGCGAATGGTTTGCAGATGGAGCATTCTTCGGATTTGGTGTTGGAGGGGAAGTTGGTGCATGAGTCGAGTTATGGGCAGCGGGCGAAGCGGTTTCGGGAGGTGGATTTGGGGAATGTGCGGATTGATTTTTATGATCCTAAGATGAATGTGGTGCATGAGGTGAAGAGGGGGAAGGCGGTGGAGGTGATGCATGTTTGGCAGTTGAAGTATTATTTGTGGGTGATGGAATTGGCTGGTTTTGAGGGGGTGACGGGTGTTTTGGAGTATCCTAGGTTGCGGGAGCGTAAAGTGGTTTGTTTGGAGGATGGGGATAGGGAACGATTGAAGGGGATGGTGCGGGAGATTGAGGGGATTGTTGGTGGTGTGGTTTGTCCTGAGCGGGTGAGATTGAAGGCTTGTGGGCGTTGTGCTTATTTTGATTTGTGTTGGGTCAATGAGTAGAGATGTTTTGATGAAACGTCTCTGTTTGTTCATTTTTTCATGTTTAAATATTTTGGTGGTGAAAAAGAGTTATTATTTGTTTAATGCGGGGCGTATGAGTCGTAAGGATAATACGTTGAAGTTTGTGGCGGTGGATAAGGATGGGGTGGAACAGAGGGCGAAGTTTATTCCGATTGAGGGGACGGGGCAGTTGTATGTTTTTGGGGCGTTGGATGTGAATAGTGCGTTGTTGTCTTTTTTGGGGAAGGCGGGGGTGATGGTGCATTTTTTTGATTATTATGAGCATTATAAGGGTTCGTTTATGCCTAAGGAGTATTTGCTGGCGGGGAGGATGGTGGTGGCTCAGACTTCTCATTTTTTGGATGGGGGGAAGCGGATGCGGGTGGCTCGGTCTTTTATTGAGGGTGGGGCGCATAATATGTTGAAGAATTTGAGGTATTATGCTGGGCGTGGTAGGGATTTGGTGAATGAGGTGGGGCTTGTTGAGGCGTTTAGAGAAGATATTGGTGGGGCGGTGGATGTGCCTTCGTTGATGGGTACGGAGGGGAATATTCGGCAGGCGTATTATCAGGGTTTTGATGAGATTTTGACGGATTGGGTGATGGGGGGTCGGAGTAAGCGGCCGCCTAAGAATGAGGTGAATGCGTTGATTTCGTTTGGGAATATGATGTGTTATTCGACTTGTTTGGATGCGATTTACCATACGCAGTTGAATCCTACTATTGGTTTTTTGCATGAGCCTGGGTATAGGCGGTATTCGTTGGCTTTGGATATTGCGGAGGTTTTTAAGCCTATTTTGGTGGATCGGGTGATTTTTAAGGTGTTGAATAAGCGGATTATTCAACGGAAGGATTTTGAGCGGGATTTGAATTATGTGTTGTTGAAGGATGGGGCGAGGAGGAAGTTTATTGAGGCGTATGAGGATCGTTTGAAGGAGACGATTGTGCATGGGTCTTTGGGGAAGGCGGTGAGTTATCGGCATTTGATTAAGTTGGAGTGTTATAAGTTGGCGAAGCATTTGCTGGGGATGGAGGAGTATGTGCCTTTGAAGATGGGGTGGTGAAATTTGGTGTGTTGGGGTGTTGGGGTTTTGGGGTGAGTCGTCCTAAAAAAACTTTACAGTGAAATAATATGTACTGAAATAGTTTGGCACTCAAAAAATTGTTTTAATTTTCTTGTTATGTACGTTATATTGGTGTATGATTGTGGGGTAAAAAGGGTGGGAAAAATGCTGAAGTTGTGTAGAAAATACTTAAATTGGATTCAAAATTCGGTTTTTGAGGGGGAGATTAGTGGGGTGAAGTTGTTGGAGTTGTTGAATGAGGCGAGGTTGATTATGGATTTGGAGGTGGATAGTGTGATTGTGTTTAAGAGTCGGAAGGAGAAGTGGCTGGTGAAGGAGGTGGTTGGGAAGGAGAAAAATGAGGTGGATGTGTTTTTGTAGGGCTGGCTACTTGGTTTGTTCTTTGACATAGTGGATTGGTATTGATGGAATAATGGTTTATGGGATTGTCGTTGTGTGCTGATTGTCCCATAAACGGTTGTTCTTTTTTATTGATGTGTGTTGTTTTTGTTTTTAAATGTTTGTTTTTGAGTGGTTTGTGATTTCTGTCGAAGGTGGGGGTAAATCGTGTTATTGGACATCGACTGTTTTTTGGGTGCTTTTTTCGGTTTTTTGCTTGTACTAATGCTTTTGTTTTGTTACTTTTACACATCTTAGCGTGACGGCTTTTAATCGTACCATATTGGAATTGAAACGCTATGAATTGTAGCTGCTGCAAAAACGGATACCCGCTTTTAATCGTACCATATTGGAATTGAAACACCATGTTCGAGTAAAATCGGAGCGTTCGCCTCAAACTTTTAATCGTACCATATTGGAATTGAAACTTAATAAAAATTCGTGGCAAGCTCTTATCCTTACGCTTTTAATCGTACCATATTGGAATTGAAACCTAAAGGATTGCTCAAGCGAAAAGAAATAGAAAAAACGCTTTTAATCGTACCATATTGGAATTGAAACTTTCCAAATGTCGTGTATCACTTCGTACTTTTCGTCTTTTAATCGTACCATATTGGAATTGAAACATCATTTAAAACAAAATGTGATAAGGTTGTAAACGCTTTTAATCGTACCATATTGGAATTGAAACTTATTTAAGTTTGCTGCCTGCAAATCAAAAGGAGCCTTTTAATCGTACCATATTGGAATTGAAACACTATCACTATCAAACCAATAAAAATCCTCTCTGCCTTTTAATCGTACCATATTGGAATTGAAACTTGCCCGAAGAAAACAAGGTCAAAGAAGTGGCGGGCTTTTAATCGTACCATATTGGAATTGAAACTAGAATATTGATAAAATGGTTTCGCATGATGGTAAACTTTTAATCGTACCATATTGGAATTGAAACAAGTAGATTCGACAAAAAGAAACCTCATGCAGCTGCCTTTTAATCGTACCATATTGGAATTGAAACCCAAAGCACGCACGGGGAGGTTGTTTTTTATAAATCTTTTAATCGTACCATATTGGAATTGAAACACTTGCCAAAGGTTATTGAAGGGGCTTTGAGTGTACTTTTAATCGTACCATATTGGAATTGAAACCTCACATACAGCTTTATTCATCCCGAATTAACACGGCTTTTAATCGTACCATATTGGAATTGAAACTAAAATAAGTTGATCGGAACATTCTTAGATGTAGACTTTTAATCGTACCATATTGGAATTGAAACAATTCTTTAATTCAGAATTTGGGAAAGTTTGATCGTCTTTTAATCGTACCATATTGGAATTGAAACCTTGTATTTCGGAACTGAAAAATAAGGATGAAAAATCTTTTAATCGTACCATATTGGAATTGAAACCTTATAAGTGGACTTTTGAACGACGACAGGGAGAAACTTTTAATCGTACCATATTGGAATTGAAACTGTCAACATCAACTACCTTCATGTTGAGTCCATTGACTTTTAATCGTACCATATTGGAATTGAAACCTCAATAGCCCCCCAGTTATCCAATTCGTTTACTGCTTTTAATCGTACCATATTGGAATTGAAACCTATCTCCTTCTTGTTGCTTGAGATACTGGAAGATTCTTTTAATCGTACCATATTGGAATTGAAACAGCACACCCGAACCCAAAAGAAGCCAACACAATATTCTTTTAATCGTACCATATTGGAATTGAAACTTCTTCTTTTGATTCTATCGAAACAGGTGTCCTCCTTTTAATCGTACCATATTGGAATTGAAACATCGCAGTACACGATTTTTCCCTCATTGTCTTTGAGCTTTTAATCGTACCATATTGGAATTGAAACTGTAATCCGTAGGGGATAGGTCGAAAAGAAAAGAATCTTTTAATCGTACCATATTGGAATTGAAACTCGTTTATAAATATCAAGCCGTATTTTCTTAATCTCTTTTAATCGTACCATATTGGAATTGAAACTACCAAGTTTTCACTTAGTCCTGTCATTTCAATTACTTTTAATCGTACCATATTGGAATTGAAACATAATCATCCAAGATATTATTCTTATCTTGATATTCTTTTAATCGTACCATATTGGAATTGAAACCACACGGAAATTTCTGAGCCATCTGATTATGTGGCGCTTTTAATCGTACCATATTGGAATTGAAACACGAATGTCGTTGGATGGGTGAGGCGACACAGGGACTTTTAATCGTACCATATTGGAATTGAAACTTCATCGTCAAAAAAACAAAGCCTCTAACTCCAATCTTTTAATCGTACCATATTGGAATTGAAACTCACCATCTGCGCCAAAATTCAAATCAGTTCGACTTCTTTTAATCGTACCATATTGGAATTGAAACCTCATGATATTGCTATTTGTAGCCCATTGTCTGCAACTTTTAATCGTACCATATTGGAATTGAAACATCATGAGAAGTCCAAAAGAATTATCATGGTGGACTTTTAATCGTACCATATTGGAATTGAAACTCCTTATTGATGATTTTGACGAAACGGAATATGTTCTTTTAATCGTACCATATTGGAATTGAAACGGGCGAAAAATCTACAATTCCACTTTGGGACTGTCTTTTAATCGTACCATATTGGAATTGAAACAATACAACCAAATCATGCCCATTTTTCTCACTATACCTTTTAATCGTACCATATTGGAATTGAAACATAACACATTGAACATAGTCGTTAATTCAACAGTACTTTTAATCGTACCATATTGGAATTGAAACTCAAAAAAACGTCCATGTTTTCACCTATCAAGGCTACTTTTAATCGTACCATATTGGAATTGAAACGCAGCTAAATAAGTTGGTGTCGTTGTTGTTCCTACTTTTAATCGTACCATATTGGAATTGAAACTCATCAATGATGGAGGAACTTTCAAGGTTGGTACACTTTTAATCGTACCATATTGGAATTGAAACATAATTAGAAATAAACTTAGAAATTTTCTTAACACTTTTAATCGTACCATATTGGAATTGAAACATTGCGCTTGAAAATATGATGAAGCAAGACGATGACTTTTAATCGTACCATATTGGAATTGAAACATGGAACTACAAGTGTCTCGCCAACCGTAACGGGATCTTTTAATCGTACCATATTGGAATTGAAACGCTATGAATGTGCGTGATGTGGTGCGGGTGATGGACTTTTAATCGTACCATATTGGAATTGAAACACAACGGTGACTTCTTTTACCCATCTATCTTCCCCTCTTTTAATCGTACCATATTGGAATTGAAACTGAATCGCTGTTGTGTTGCGGATAATGTTGTGCGACTTTTAATCGTACCATATTGGAATTGAAACATTTGCGTTGCGTAGTCTGCTATCTTGTTCATGTCTCTTTTAATCGTACCATATTGGAATTGAAACATGCTTCAATACCCTAATACACCAACACGCCAACACGCTTTTAATCGTACCATATTGGAATTGAAACAACAGAAGGAGAAGGAGCAAAAGGCAAGGTTCTATCTTTTAATCGTACCATATTGGAATTGAAACTTCAGTGGAGTGGGATTTATTTGCCTACAAATTTAGCTTTTAATCGTACCATATTGGAATTGAAACTTGTAAAGTTCAATCCCCTCTCCATCTTCGTACCCTCTTTTAATCGTACCATATTGGAATTGAAACCTAAGGAACGATTCTCTTGCTTTACGCTTTACGGTACTTTTAATCGTACCATATTGGAATTGAAACACCCCTGCAAGCAAAGACTTTCTTTGAACCTAAACTTTTAATCGTACCATATTGGAATTGAAACATTATAATACAAACTTGGTATCGGAAAAAAAGAACCCTTTTAATCGTACCATATTGGAATTGAAACCTTGAAGCCAGCTACTTCATCTTTCAAAAAAGAAGCTTTTAATCGTACCATATTGGAATTGAAACACATGATTTCACCACTATACTGCTTTGCGCCACGGCTTTTAATCGTACCATATTGGAATTGAAACAAGACGATTTGAAAGCCGTCTTTGGCTTATCTTCACTTTTAATCGTACCATATTGGAATTGAAACGTTGTCCGTAATTTGGGTTGCTTTTCTTTCTGCGTCCTTTTAATCGTACCATATTGGAATTGAAACTGTTTTTATGTGGGATTGAAGAATAATTTGATTTACTTTTAATCGTACCATATTGGAATTGAAACTCAATATCTTGTACTTCACTGCACCGCAACGCCCGACTTTTAATCGTACCATATTGGAATTGAAACATTCATCTACATTGAAAACAGTAATGTTACGGTCACTCTTTTAATCGTACCATATTGGAATTGAAACTTCTCTTTGGTGTAAGCAAAAGGATTGAAGTCATCACTTTTAATCGTACCATATTGGAATTGAAACTCCACAGTAAGTTCAAATCTCCACAAGAACTCATTCTTTTAATCGTACCATATTGGAATTGAAACATGTCAAAATCCTTTAGTTGTGTTCTTAATGTGTACTTTTAATCGTACCATATTGGAATTGAAACTTCTTGCTTCATGTAATTTCTCGTAGCCTTTACGTTCTTTTAATCGTACCATATTGGAATTGAAACAAAGCTAATGGCAGGTTTGTATAAGGAAATTTGGGTCTTTTAATCGTACCATATTGGAATTGAAACATAATTGTTCCTTGCTTCTAATCTCGAACCATAGACTTTTAATCGTACCATATTGGAATTGAAACGACCAATCTTCGCAGTTGTCAAATTCTTTTTTTGATCTTTTAATCGTACCATATTGGAATTGAAACAAAATAGGTGTTTGCTGAAAGAATTGATGGGAGAGCTTTTAATCGTACCATATTGGAATTGAAACTTTCATCATGAAAAGGGAATTTCATTTTCAAGCCTCCTTTTAATCGTACCATATTGGAATTGAAACAGCTTTAGATGCACAGAGAGAAGGTGCGTACAAAACTTTTAATCGTACCATATTGGAATTGAAACTTCTAATCGCAATTCTATTTGCATTCTCACTCACCCTTTTAATCGTACCATATTGGAATTGAAACAGTTTTAGGTGTCGGCTACTCACCATATTCAAGCCACTTTTAATCGTACCATATTGGAATTGAAACTTTTTTGCGATTATCATATTTGAATTGCTCATAGACTTTTAATCGTACCATATTGGAATTGAAACTTGTTCTCCTTTCTTTGTTTTTTAGGGATATTTATGCTTTTAATCGTACCATATTGGAATTGAAACAAAGAAGGGGCAATCAATGGATAGTAAGTCATCAAACTTTTAATCGTACCATATTGGAATTGAAACATTTCACAAGCAAAGAATATCCAAGACTTTTCCATCTTTTAATCGTACCATATTGGAATTGAAACTTGTTTTGTTGGGTGTGTTGGTGTTGGATGCTTTGACTTTTAATCGTACCATATTGGAATTGAAACCTCATTGCTACGCATAAATGTTGTGCTTTTAATACACTTTTAATCGTACCATATTGGAATTGAAACAAAAGTCATACCAATCGCCAGTAGAGTAGGGCAAGCTTTTAATCGTACCATATTGGAATTGAAACAATAATCATAGTATCTTTACATCATCAAAGGAAATCTTTTAATCGTACCATATTGGAATTGAAACTTATTTGTTAGGTTGTTGCTATGTTGGTCTTGCAGCTTTTAATCGTACCATATTGGAATTGAAACTTGATTTAAGAAGTTTAGATGAGGTTGAAATTCCTACTTTTAATCGTACCATATTGGAATTGAAACTTGATTTAAGAAGTTTAGATGAGGTTGAAATTCCTACTTTTAATCGTACCATATTGGAATTGAAACTTAAATAATGTAAATCGCTCCACATTGTTAATAGTTCTTTTAATCGTACCATATTGGAATTGAAACATCACAAGCTGAGTACCGTCAAAAATTAGTGGAGGCCTTTTAATCGTACCATATTGGAATTGAAACCTATAAATACAGCCCATCTATTTCTTCAACAATTTACTTTTAATCGTACCATATTGGAATTGAAACTTTTATAGGCCCTTGAAGCATAACACCACCCCGCTCTTTTAATCGTACCATATTGGAATTGAAACCTCAATACCTCCACCTCCACAGTTGCCAAGTTTTCTTTTAATCGTACCATATTGGAATTGAAACATTGAAAGTTCAATTCTCGAATTTGTGCCTCAAAAACTTTTAATCGTACCATATTGGAATTGAAACTTTTGTATTCTCGATACAAACAATCGCCTTCGATGCTTTTAATCGTACCATATTGGAATTGAAACCTCGGATAGCAGAGGTACAGAGAGATAGTTTGAATGCTTTTAATCGTACCATATTGGAATTGAAACCGAAGCAGCAGCTAATAACCGACAACACCTGCAATCTTTTAATCGTACCATATTGGAATTGAAACCAGTTAGTTTATTCAATAGAGCTTAAAAACGGTACTTTTAATCGTACCATATTGGAATTGAAACTGTCACTTTTGTACTCTTCAAACGCCTGCTTCAAACTTTTAATCGTACCATATTGGAATTGAAACTGCAAAGTTTTTTCTTGACGTTGGCGAGTTGGTATCTTTTAATCGTACCATATTGGAATTGAAACAAGAATCTCAGCAACTTTTTGAACGCATAGAACATGCTTTTAATCGTACCATATTGGAATTGAAACTTTGCGCCTCCGAAGCGGTTTGATAATGCGATTACCTTTTAATCGTACCATATTGGAATTGAAACAAACGGCACTACGCCGTTTGCACACACGTTGTACACTTTTAATCGTACCATATTGGAATTGAAACTAGTGGTGCTGCTGCTCACATTTCAGCAGTGCAGCACTTTTAATCGTACCATATTGGAATTGAAACGATAAAAAGTAAATAATGAATAAAAAAGCATACAGCCTTTTAATCGTACCATATTGGAATTGAAACTCAATCACTGCTGCATAGATAAGCGATTGAAGTCTACTTTTAATCGTACCATATTGGAATTGAAACTTCAAAGGCTTCATCATCTTTTTCAAATTGAGATTCTTTTAATCGTACCATATTGGAATTGAAACTAAATCTTTGGTGGGGTTGTACAAAAGTTCACGCACTTTTAATCGTACCATATTGGAATTGAAACTCATTTAGCGAGGTTTCAAGGCTGCTAAAAACAGACTTTTAATCGTACCATATTGGAATTGAAACTTCAAAAACCCAATACTATGCATCACCCCCTTCCTCTTTTAATCGTACCATATTGGAATTGAAACATACTCCTCATCTTTAAAATAAATTCTACCTTCCCACTTTTAATCGTACCATATTGGAATTGAAACTATAAGTTGAATTGTCATCTGATAGATGAATTTGACCTTTTAATCGTACCATATTGGAATTGAAACTGCACTACTCGCCGAAACATTTGAGCATAAATTGGTCTTTTAATCGTACCATATTGGAATTGAAACATCATAGCTACCACCCCTTGAACTCTCTTTCCGAAACTTTTAATCGTACCATATTGGAATTGAAACACTACAACTGTAGAAACTAGGTTTACTACTTTCATCTTTTAATCGTACCATATTGGAATTGAAACAGCGGTTTGATAATGCGATTACGTTTTGGGATGGTCTTTTAATCGTACCATATTGGAATTGAAACAGCGTTTTGAGTTGTTCCCTTTCTCCCAAATACGCTCTTTTAATCGTACCATATTGGAATTGAAACAATGAAAGCGGAAATCGAAGCATTGAAAAAACAGCCCTTTTAATCGTACCATATTGGAATTGAAACACTTCTTTGGAATAAACATAATGTTTTGTTTTTTGCTTTTAATCGTACCATATTGGAATTGAAACTTTCTAAACACTTAGAAACAACTAATTCTTTAGTTCTTTTAATCGTACCATATTGGAATTGAAACATATCATTAGTACCTCTAACATCCACCAATATCATTCTTTTAATCGTACCATATTGGAATTGAAACGATTGGCTTGTGTTGCCGATTGCTCGTCATATTTCTCTTTTAATCGTACCATATTGGAATTGAAACAAAGCCAAGTTTTTTCAGGCACTGCATTTTCCTTCTTTTAATCGTACCATATTGGAATTGAAACATGAAATAGGCAATTACTTTTATCATTTCCTCACTTCTTTTAATCGTACCATATTGGAATTGAAACTCATTTTCAAGGCAAGTAAAACCGAAACCACAGGCTTTTAATCGTACCATATTGGAATTGAAACACTGCTTCGTATGCCTGCCTCTCTGCTTCCAATAGCTTTTAATCGTACCATATTGGAATTGAAACTTGACTTGATTCTCTGCAATATCTCTCGCCCTTTGCTTTTAATCGTACCATATTGGAATTGAAACTTAAAGTCAAACGACAACAACAACGGGTCATCAGCACTTTTAATCGTACCATATTGGAATTGAAACTCAATTTTGATGGTGAAATGTTCCACGTAAGAATTCTTTTAATCGTACCATATTGGAATTGAAACAACCCTAATACCTACTTCTGTGTCTGTGCAAATCCCTTTTAATCGTACCATATTGGAATTGAAACTGTAGAAATAATCCGAAGGAAACTCCTTAGCCAACTTTTAATCGTACCATATTGGAATTGAAATGTCTGGCGTTGGGGATTCGATTGTCACTTCTTCGGACTTTTAATCGTACCATATTGGAATTGAAACCGCTTGACTGCCATATCATAAGCGAGGCTTTTTTATCTTTTAATCGTACCATATTGGAATTGAAACAATTATTTATCGAAAAATTGAAATTAAAGTTATGAGCTTTTAATCGTACCATATTGGAATTGAAACAATTGTCTTCCATCTGGGGGGCAGGCGTGGTTTGCCTTTTAATCGTACCATATTGGAATTGAAACTTATTTATTTCTTTTTTATTAGTTGAGCATTATAAACTTTTAATCGTACCATATTGGAATTGAAACCCCAAGAATTGCGCCCCAAATCTTGCATATATTTTCTTTTAATCGTACCATATTGGAATTGAAACAAGTATCGGCACAACTTCCGTCAGGGCATTGTACTTCTTTTAATCGTACCATATTGGAATTGAAACATTTTCGGGATAGTTTCGGTTTTGTACCTTTTTTTCTTTTAATCGTACCATATTGGAATTGAAACCCGATTGTAAGCGCAACAGCAACAGTGCAAACAACCTTTTAATCGTACCATATTGGAATTGAAACAAAATGAATCTAATTTTACTGATATTGCTCGTTCTCTTTTAATCGTACCATATTGGAATTGAAACTTGATATGAATAACTCCCCCCATCACCGGGTCTTTACTTTTAATCGTACCATATTGGAATTGAAACATATTCGGGGTCGTTTGGGTCGTAGTTGAGCAATTCTTTTAATCGTACCATATTGGAATTGAAACTATTTGCTGCGTATGATTCAGCTAATTTATTATTGTCTTTTAATCGTACCATATTGGAATTGAAACATCATAGCTCCCCCCCCTACTGCTCTCTTTCCGAACTTTTAATCGTACCATATTGGAATTGAAACATCGAAGTGAAATGGAATGGCAAGGCGTTTATTGAACTTTTAATCGTACCATATTGGAATTGAAACACTGTCATTGTCACCACATCAAGCGGCCTAATTGAACTTTTAATCGTACCATATTGGAATTGAAACTTCAGCCACCAAATTACTGCCATCTTTCACCACATTCTTTTAATCGTACCATATTGGAATTGAAACTCATTAAAAAATACACCGACAACCTAATCCAAGGAGCTTTTAATCGTACCATATTGGAATTGAAACTCATTCACTTTAAATGTTGCCAACTTCACACCCCACTTTTAATCGTACCATATTGGAATTGAAACTTGGCAAGTCTTCGGTGGCATCGGTTTTGAACTCGGCTTTTAATCGTACCATATTGGAATTGAAACATTGTGAGTATAATCACACTCTGAAATTTCAGCGTACTTTTAATCGTACCATATTGGAATTGAAACATTATTGTGGTTTTGGACGACTTTAATAATATACCACTTTTAATCGTACCATATTGGAATTGAAACTCAACACTTCGTCAGGTATTGATTCATACCTCTGTCTTTTAATCGTACCATATTGGAATTGAAACATCACTAAAAGTTCACAAAAAATTCTATGCCGACACTTTTAATCGTACCATATTGGAATTGAAACTGTTGAAAATCGCTTCATCTTCTTTCAGTATCTTTCTTTTAATCGTACCATATTGGAATTGAAACTGTTGAAAATCGCTTCATCTTCTTTCAGTATCTTTCTTTTAATCGTACCATATTGGAATTGAAACACTTCATCGTCTATAAGAATTTATAAAAACTATCATCTTTTAATCGTACCATATTGGAATTGAAACATTATTGGCGGATAATGTAGGCGACTGCAAAAGCTACTTTTAATCGTACCATATTGGAATTGAAACATCATAAACATGGTTCTAAACAATAGTGCCGTTTGCTTTTAATCGTACCATATTGGAATTGAAACTTCACGGGCATTAAGGGTTTGAGCATAGATAACGACTTTTAATCGTACCATATTGGAATTGAAACATTGTGATAGTTGGCGCATTTAGATAAAGCGGTTGATACTTTTAATCGTACCATATTGGAATTGAAACTAATCGTTATTTTTATGTCATAGCTCACGCCGTCACTTTTAATCGTACCATATTGGAATTGAAACTGATATTCAACATCCCTAATCTCTGGCAAACTATAACTTTTAAGGCTATTGTCCTATCATAGAACAATAGCCATACAAATGAAGTTATGACTTTGACTTCCTTTGTCAAAGATACAGTACTGTATCATTTGAATGTGAATTTTGACAAGACCTTTATCAGCACACTCAAAAATGGAAGACTCGTAGAAATAGATAGTTTGTACAATGAACCTTTGACCTTGTGGGCCGGCTTTCCCAATTTGAATACAACTAAAAATGGTTTTATCTATTTCATCAATACAAGAGGAGTGAATAGCTTTGTAGAATTAGATCGAGATTCCCTCAGAACCATTATATTTGAATAACAAAAAACACAACAATACCTTGATAAACAACATTCCACAAATCCAACACCTATCTGCAAACAACTTTTTCTTGATTGCAGGGCCTTGTGCCGTAGAAAGCGAATCACTTTGTATGGAAGTCGCCGAAAAGGTCAAAGCCATCACCGATAAGCTGCAAATTCCCTACATTTTCAAGGGTTCGTACCGAAAAGCCAACCGTTCTCGTTTGGATTCATTTACAGGAATTGGCGACGAAAAAGCCTTGAAAATTTTAGCGAAAGTACGTGCTGAAATAGGTGTACCTGTCACGACCGATATTCATGCGGACGAAGAAGCAGCAATGGCTGCGGAATACGTGGATGTGCTGCAAATTCCCGCTTTTATGTGCCGTCAAACGAGCTTGTTGGTCGCTGCTGCAAAAACGGGGAAAGTGGTTAGTATCAAAAAAGGACAGTTTTTGTCGCCAGAAGCCATGCAGTTTGCGATTGACAAAGTGCGGCAATCTGGTAATGAGCAAATTTTTGCGATAGAGCGTGGAACGACTTTTGGTTACCAAGATATGGTGGTGGATTACCGAGGTATTCCGACTATGCAAAGTATGGGTGTCCCTGTGGTACTGGACTGCACACACTCCCTTCAAAAACCCAATCAAAATTCTGGCGTGACAGGCGGTATTCCACAATTGATCGAAACGATTGCCAAAGCGGGCATTGCAGTAAGCGCAGATGGCTTGTTTATCGAGACACATCCAGACCCTTCAGTAGCAAAATCGGATGGAGCAAATATGTTGCCTTTGTACAAATTAGAAAATTTATTGACACGATTGGTGAGAATTCGTCAGGCAATTTTGTAATTTTGTGGTGTTTGTTTTTTTTGAAGTTTGACCTGCTCAGTTAAAACAAATTTGATTTCCTGATTTTTTAAAAAATAATGAAGAAACTATTACTTTCCCTTTTTCTACTAATCATTGGTATTCAAAACACTATCAACGATTCATCTATTCAAGCTTTTGAGATAGACAACTGTGATGTGCTGCAAAAAACGCTGGAAAATTGGTGTTGGGTAGAATCCACACCCATTTCTACTCCTTCAATTGCAGCGGTAGCTAAAAAAAATCACCCAACTGCAAAGGCAAAAAAAGCGGCAGAAAAAATCATAGACGAAGTTCCTGTTGCAGATTTTCGATACACGAGTTACCGCCCTGTTATTGCAGCCCAAAACTATGATGCAAGTCTTCGTGAAATTGACCAACACCGTAGAACCTTGGCCAAATCCCTCCAAAAAGCGAAACAAACGAGCGATATTGACCAGATTTTTGCAGACGCTGAATATATGTTTACCAATGCTTTGACAGAACATTTGTTGCCCAAATGGTATGGCACATTGTGGGATTTTTATGGGCATTGTGAAAGACCACAAGAAGGGTTTATTGCCTGTGGATATTTGGTTTCCACCAATTTAAAACACATGGGTATCAACATCAATCACTACACTATGGCGCAACAATGGCCTATCAATATGGTGCAAAGTTTGGTAGAGGAACAAGATATTCAACACCTCTATAGTCGAAGTCGATCTATCGAAGTTTTAGAAACTTTAGGATATGGTTTTTACATTGTAGGGCTGGACAAACATGTAGGTTTTATTCGATACGATGAAACAGGAATGACTTTTATTCACTCCAATTATACATCAGGAAATCAAGCCGTTGTAGCAGAACCTATTCGCTCTTCGGTCGCCTATACTCTAACACAGAATTATTACCTTGCCAAACTTTCCGACAACCGAGATTTTTTGACCAAATGGCTGAAAGGTAAGCGGTTCAGGGTAGTGAAGTGAAGTCAATATCAATAATTCAAGCATAAAAAATGCCCGATAACAATTGATTGCTATCGGGCATTTTTTTTATGAAAAGAAATGGATTTTTTGAGGATTAATCTCTCAAGTCAACCCACTCATATTTTGCATAATCTGCTTTTTTCATCACAAAAAAGCTGTCTGCCAATTCTTTGTTTGTTTGGTAATTGTCGAGGAAGAAAGTGAAAGTAGTGCCACTTTTTTCAAAAACCTTTGCTTTGACAAGCATATTAGTTGCCTTTTCAAAAAACAATCGAACTTTGAAATAAGGAATATCTTTGCTTTTGGGAGTCAGGTCAATGACTGCTACCGCTTTACCATCTTCCACAGCTTCTTCCTTAAAAACTGCATAGAAATCTTTTTTGTAAATACTAAACAACATTTGTGGCGACAATTCTCCATCATCTTCACTGCTGTCAGTCACTTGTACTTCTCCTTCATCACCATATAAAAACAAAGTCCAAACACTTGCACCATCCGAACGACGCTCAAAATCTTTGTTTTCCATGCGGTATTTGTCCCCTTTCATATAGAGTTTGCCTTTTTGGGTTTCTTTCACACCTGCATCTGGATTTTCGATATTGAAGGTAAAATCTGCAATGACAGAACTGTATGCAGCTATTTTTCTGCTAAATTTATCCAAAATGGATTGTGCACGGGCATCTTCTTTCACTGGATTGAGCGGCACAACGGACCATTCATAATCTGTATTTAGGAAGAAAAATGGAGTGGTATTTGAGGCTGTCAATGCAGCGTTTGTAAGTAAACAAGTCATTAAAAAGACTACTAAAGTTCTCATATACATTATTTTATGTTAATTCAATAAACACTTTCTGCAAATCATTCACTTCAATGAATGACCAATCAATTTTAGTATTCACTTAATTTTTAGACAAAGGTAGGATGTATATGTTTAATCCAGAAATGAATTACTTTTTCTCGCTCATGTTTTGCAGATATTGCTCCAATTCAAAACTATCAGGGAAATAAACTTCCCGAGCCTTACTCCCCACATTTGGGCCGACAATCCCCATGGCTTCCAGCTGATCCATAATGCGTCCTGCACGATTGTAACCCAATTTTAACCGCCTTTGCAGCAAAGAAGTAGAGCCTTGTTGGTGTTGAACAATGATGTGGGCTGCTTCTTCAAACAGTTCATCCATTTCCATATCATCAGCCCCACCACGTTTGTCGTCATCATCACTGTATTCAGGCAGCAAAAATGGACTCGGATACCCTCTTTGTTTCCCAATAAATTCGGTGATATTGTCCACCTCAGGCGTATCGACAAACGTACCCTGCAAACGGATCACATCACCACCATAAGATACCAACATATCTCCACGTCCAATCAATTGATTGGCTCCTCCCATGTCCAAAATAGTACGAGAATCCACCTTTGAAGTAACTCTAAACGCAATTCGAACAGGAAAGTTGGCCTTAATTGTACCTGTGATGATATTTACAGTAGGTCGCTGAGTAGCAATTACTAAGTGAATTCCGATTGCCCTCGCCAACTGCGCCAAACGTGCGATTGGCATTTCGATTTCTTTTCCTGCGGTCATAATCAAGTCGGCAAACTCGTCAATGACCAACACAAAATAAGGGAGGAAGCGGTGTCCCTTCAATGGGTTCAGTTTGCGCTGTTTGAATTTGCGGTTGTATTCTTTGATGTTGCGGACGTGAGCATTTTTCAACAAATCATAGCGTTGGTCCATCTCAATACACAGTGCATTAAGGGTTTGCACCACTTGTTTGGTATCGGTGACAATCGCTTCTTCTGCCCCTGGCAATTTCGCCAAATAGTGCATTTCAATGGTATTGAAGAGCGACAACTCCACTTTTTTGGGATCAATCATCACAAATTTCAATTCAGCAGGGTGTTTGCGGTAGAGTAGTGAAACCAATATAGAGTTGAGACACACAGATTTACCCTGCCCTGTTGCACCTGCCATGAGCAAGTGTGGCATTTTGGATAAGTCTGCAATGTAATTTTCGTTAGAAATTGTCCTTCCCAAAGCAATCGGCAATTCCATTTTTGTTTTCTGAAACTGTTCCGATTCTAATATGCTTCGAAGAGATACAATTTCTTTTTTACGGTTCGGTACTTCAATCCCCACTGTTCCTTTGCCAGGCATCGGTGCAATGATACGGATACCCAATGCTGCCAAACTTAAGGCAATGTCATCTTCTAAGTTCCTAATTCGAGAAATACGCACACCAGGCGCAGGGACGATTTCGTAAAGTGTAACCGTAGGCCCTGGGGTTGCTTTTATTTTAGAAATTTCAATATTGTAGTTGTTGAGTGTCTGAACAATCTGTTCTTTGTTTGCCTCCAACTCCTCCATGCTGACTTCAATTCTATCTGCTTCATAGAGGTCTTGTCCATAATATTCAAGCAATTCAACCGAAGGTAGTTTGTACTCTCCTAAGTCCAAAGTAGGGTCATACTCTTCATTCTCTACTGTATCATTTTCCTCCAACTCAGGTAGCGGAACGACTACGCCTGTATCAAGTTTTGATTTTGAAGTTTTGGTAGGTTTTTCTTCTACACCATCAACTGCTACGATATCGAGCGATAAATCACTTTGATCGAGGCTATCTTTTTTTCGTTTGTCTTTTAGTAGTGTTTGGCTATTGGCATCAAAACTCATTTCTATCTGCTTGCCATTGGCAGTTAGCAAGACCTCATCCTCATTCATTGGAGCCAATGTAGGATTGATACTACGAGTTTTTGAGTTGGTTTGTGTTTTAGTACTTGTTGCAGTGGAGTTTGCAGTAGGATTTTTTTCAAAGGTGAAAAATCGAAAAATAGGTTTTACCCATTTGTGGTTCGCAAATCGCTGGTACTTTTGCTCCAAATAAGCAATTTCTATGTCAAACATTGCAATCAAGACAACTGCCAAACAAAACAACAAGAACAGACCTGTACCCAAAATTCCGATAAAGGATATGAGCCAATTACTAACATACGAGCCGAAACCTCCGCCAAAAGGAAATCCAGAGGTACTTCCTGAGGATAAAAAACCGAGTATAGTGGCCAATAAGATAGTGCCTAAAAAGGCGTATTGATAAATTCTGGCAAGGAGAATGGGAGAATTTTTGTAAATCCACTTCAATCCTGTGAGGAATAATACGCCTACCCAGATGAAAGCGGCTAAACCAAACCATCGGTAAATGAACAGATGGGAGAATACACTTCCCAAACGTCCTATGATGTTGCTGCTTTCAGCATGGGAGAAAAACAAAAAATACCACGGTGCATCCTTGACCTCACTGTGGTCAATGCTCCATGTGTTTAGGTAGGAAATAAAGGCTAAAAGCAAAAAAACTGCAAATAAACAAAGAGCCAGCCCACAAATTCGATGTGTGCGAGGGTTTGTCAATACGCTTATGACTTTGCGAATGATTAACTTTGTATTGTCTAATAGGACAGAATTTTTCTTTTTGCTTCTTCCACGACTCGAACTTTTCTTTCTTGTTGCCATTGAACAAAATTAACAAATTTTTGGCAGTAATTGGTTCATAAATGGAAACCAATACTTCAATTTTAGGGTTATCTTGCTAAAAAATTTTGATAAATGCCATTTTACTTATATTTCTGCAAAAATGACTGTTTTTCTTGTTTTTTTCTAAAAATCATTAACGCATAGTTTGAAAATATCTTCTAAATAAAGACCTTTATTCATTCAAAATTTTGACATATCGCTATGATTCAACAGGCAAAACTACAAAATATACTTTTTATAGACATCGAAACGGTTCCCATTGCGCCAAAATTTGAAGAACTTTCGGAAGAAATGCAAAAATTGTGGTCTTATAGAATCAACCGATTCAAACCAGAAGAGGCAGACGAGAGTGAATATTACTTTGACAAATCGGGCGTATATGCAGAGTTTGGAAAAATTGTCTGTATTTCTGCGGGTTTTTTCACCCACAAAAATGAGGATGAGCCGTACCGTTTTCGGGTAAAATCTTTTTATGGTCATGATGAAAAAGAAGTCCTTGGTGAATTTCTGAATTTACTTCAAAACCACTTCAACAATCCCTCTCGTTATTTTTTGTGCGGACACAACATTCGGGAGTTTGACATACCTTATATGTGCCGCCGTGCCGTGATTCACCAATTGCCGCTTCCCAATATGCTTGACATCAACGCATTGAAGCCATGGGAAGTTCCCTACATTGATACCATGAGGGCTTGGAAATTTGGTGATTACAAAAATTTCACCTCTCTCCATCTTTTAGCCACCCTTTTAGACATTCCTACACCCAAAAGCGATATGGAAGGCAAAGAAGTGGCAACGGTTTATTGGGAAAAAGACGGTCTGGAACGCATCCACAAGTACTGTCAACAAGATGTTGTAGCGACAGCCCAGCTTCTACTTCGCTTCAAAAGACTACCACTTATTGACAATGAACAGATTACTTTTATAAACTAAAAACCTCTGTTATAACAATGAATAACCGCAATACACCTTTAGCACTATTGTTTTTCGATAGAATAAAATTATATTTGCAGCGATAAATTTACTTCAATTGAAAGACTAAAAAATCATGGAAGAAAAATCTACAAACCATACCTCAAAAAAATCTCAAAAAAGAAAATCCAATAGTAAAGGACGCTCTTCAATCTTGTTATTTATTGTCGGCTTTATTGTCATCATGGCTATATTTTATGCTTTCTTCAATACCGATTTCTTTAGAGAAAATATACTTGCCCACGTTGCCAATGTCAACGCTAGCATATCAAGTTGGATTTTGAATCTATTTGGACAAGGCACTACTGCTTCTGGTAGCTCTGTATCTTCCTCCATTTTTTCGATTAAAGTCGAGACAGGTTGCGATGGTATTGAACCCATTGCACTCTTTGCCACTGCTGTTTTGGTTTTCCCCGTAGCGTTCAACTATAAATGGCCTGGCGTACTGGTAGGCAGCGCATTTTTAGCAATTATGAACCTATTGCGTGTTATTTCCTTGTTTTTGGTGGGTGTTTACATACCCAGTTTTTTCGACTTTATGCACGTTGAAGTATGGCAGGTAATTTTCATCATCTTAGCCATTGTCACTTGGTTGGTTTGGGTTCAATGGGTGATGCGAAAACAAGCTGCTCTCCGGACAGTGAAAGCAAAATAGCCAAAGTCATTTAGCATCACCAAATAGTCAGTATTCAACCATGTTTTCACTCAAACCTATCCTATTTTTTGCTGCAAAAGTCTTGGTATTTTATCTACTATTAGTAGGCTTATTTTCTTGGTGGGGAGTATCTTTCACCAGAACCTTCAATAAAATCAATACCTATGTTTTTGAAGATTTTGGCTCGAATGGATTGGTACAATTTAAGGTAAGCAATCCTAAAAAAACACCCTTCAATATAAAAATGGACATCATCAGCAAAAAGATGATTGCAGAAGTACAACGCAAAGCAAAACACGGAGATACAAGTGCTACTGTCAAAACGGTTTTCTATCAATTTGATGTTTGGCTGTACGCCGTTTTGCCCATAATTGTGGTCATGAGTTTCATTCTGGCATCCCCTGTTCCACCACTTCAAATGCTCAAAGCCCTTGCATTGGGGCTGCTTATTTCTCAACTAATTGTATTCTTAAAAATGGGTATCACCATTACGGATGAAACCTACCGACAAGCGTGGTTGCAGGTCAATGACTCATGGTGGCACACTTTTTTCGGAAACCCTTCTGCAACTGCTGCCCTCAAAGACATCTTCAAATTTGTAGGTTTCAGCCTCATTATCTCTGTATTAATTTGGGTAGGAGTCACTTTCCGCCCAAAAGATTGGAAGCGATTCAGCAGGATTTTTGACCAAATAGATGTGTAGATCAATATGTTCCATGATACTGATAGTCAAACCGCCTTCCTTTATCTCGCTTCAAAAGCATCTGACCTCCACCTGTACCTTCAATCCAATCAAACAATTTATCCCGCAATTCCTCCGATAACTTCGTATATTCTGGATTCCGAATCAAATTATTCATTTCCTGTGGGTCATTTTTTAGATCATAGAGTTCGTTGATATCCCAAATACCGTGGTAGCGAATGTATTTGTATTGATTTGTTCTAATTGCGTGAACGGTAGGTGTTTGTGGAAAAGGTCGCTCCCAAAAATATTCGTAGTAAATTGTATCTTTCCAGTCCATATCCTCGCCCTTCAATAGAGGCACAAACGAAGCCCCATCCATATTTGCAGGAGTTTCAAGCCCTGCCAAATCCAAAATAGTAGGCGCAATGTCAATGTTTTGAATCACCTCCTCCACCTTTGAAGTAGCGGGTATCAACCCCTCCCCCATCACCAACAAAGGCACACGCATAGATTCTTCATAAGCCTGTCGTTTGTCAATCAGTCCATGTTCACCAAATGAAAAACCATTATCCCCCATGTAAAAAACCACCGTATTTTCCATCAAATCATTCTTCTCCAAATAATCCAATACCTCTCCAATACTTTCATCCAAAGCCAACAGTGTTTCGCAGTAGTGTTTGTAGAAATCGTCAAATTTTATTTGACCGTGGTACATATAATCCACTCCATGCCAACTGTATCGCTGCGCTTTCACCCAATTCGGGACATCCTTGTAGTTGTATTCAGAAGTATCGACCGTTGCTCTTTCATGTTCAGGAGGAAACATGGTAGGCGGGTAGTCAATTTTTTCGTTGGCATATTTATCTTTGTGTCGAGGAGCAGGTTCGAAGTCGGAGTGAACGGCTTTATGTGACAAATACATGAAAAAAGGTTTTTCTTTCGGACGATTGTCCAAAAACTCTACAGCATATTTGGTCAATACATCCGTCACATAACTGCTATCTGTATATTCCACTCGCTCGCCATTTACATTCATTGAAGGATTGAAATAGTTACCTTGTCCTTTGAAACTCGCCCAATAATCAAAGCCAGGGCGAGGATCATCATGGTGTTCGCCCATGTGCCATTTGCCGATATAAGCGGTTTCATAACCACCCTTTTGCAGGTATTTTGGAAAGAAAACTGCACTATCTGGTACCAAAGATTGATTGTCGACCACTGCATGATGGTGCGTATATTGCCCCGTCAAAATTGAAGCCCGACTTGGTGAACAAAGTGAAGTACTCACAAAAGCATTTTGGATATGCGCTCCTTCTCTCGCCATTCTATCCATATTGGGCGTTTCCAAAAACGGTACTTTGCCTGTAAAACCCATAAAATCGTATCGGTGGTCATCACTTAATATGAAAATGACATTTTTTTTGCCTGTATTTTCAAAGGTTGTTTTTGCAGTAGTTGAAGATTTAAAATCCGTTTTTTGCATAGAAGTGCAGACAAAAAGGAATGCTAATAATATCGAGAAGTAGAAGTATTTCATTGCGAGATGGTTTTTATTCTAAATATTCATTCATTTGCTTACTTCAAAGTAAAATCCGCCTCCAACACATCTACCGAACTACCTCCCACAAACACCTTAAAATCACCTGATTCTGCCACAAACTCCATTTGCTGATTGTAATACTTCAAATCCTCCGAAGTCAATTTGAAGGTGATTGTCTCGTCTCCTCCCGCCTTCAAAGACACCTTGCGGAATGCCCTCAAATCTTTGACAGGACGAGTCGTGCTACCCACCAAATCACGAATATACAATTGCACCGTTTCCAAGCCATCCATTTTACCAGTATTGGTAATTTTAACCGAAACTTCCAAGGTTTCATCCATACCCATTTCGGTTTTGTTGACCTTCAAATCGCTGTATTCGAAGGTCGTGTAACTCAATCCATATCCAAAAGGATACAAAGGTTCATTGGGAACATCTATGTATTTTGAAGTATATTTGTCTGTTGCATTAAAAGGTCGTCCCGTGTTTTTCATGGCGTAATAAATCGGAATTTGCCCTACATTTCGAGGGAAAGTAATCACCAATTTGCCAGAAGGGTTGTAGTCACCCAACAAAACATCAACGATTGCAGGTCCAGTCATTGTACCTAAATGCCAAGCGTTTACAATTGCAGGGATATTTTCGTCCATCCATGAAATAGTCAGGGGGCGACCTGCCATGACTACCGCAATGATAGGCTTACCTGTTGCGTGAATCGCTTCTAAAAGGGCTTGCTGACCACCTGGCAAATCCAAATTGCTACGGCTGGCAGCTTCTCCATTTTGTCGGTAATTTTCACCAATCGCCATAATCACCACATCCGCATTTTTTGCCGCTTCAATGGCTGCGTCAAAACCTTCTTCAGTCTCATTGTCCATTTTTGCGCCTTCTACATACACAATTTCGGCTTTTGGGAGTGCATCGGTTAAGGCTTTGCGAAGGGTTACGACTTTGGAAACATCGCCCGAAGCGTGCCACGATCCCAAAACGTCTTCTTGATTGTCCCCCAAAGGCCCAATCAAGGCGATTTTTGCAGTGCTTTTGGACATCGGCAACAAAGGCTGCTCATTGACGGCTTCGTTTTTCAACAACACAATGGACTTCCGTCCTGCCTCTCGTGCGTGTTCCATCATTTCTGCCGAAAACATTACCTCTTTTTCTCGTTTTTCATCCGAGTAGCGATAAGGGTCTTCAAACAATCCCAGCTTGTATTTGTAGCGCAAAATTCGGCGGACAGCTTCGTCAATGTCTTTTTCAGTTACTTTCCCTTCTTTGACCAATACCTGCAAATTGTTCTGAAAAACAGCTCCTTGCATGTCCATATCCACCCCTGCATTGAGTGCCAATTCACCAGCGTGTTTTTCATCGGCTGCAAAACCATGCTGCACCATTTCGTTGATGGAAGTATAGTCCGTGACAACAAAACCTTTGAAGCCCCATTCTTTTCGCAGAATATCCTGTAACAAATATTTATTTGCAGAAGCAGGAACACCGTCCAATTCATTGAAGGAAGTCATAATGGTAGCACAACCTGCGTCAATTGCAGCTTTATAAGGGGGTAAATAGACTTCCCGTAAGACTCTCTCGGACATATCGACTGTGTGGTAATCTCGACCTGCTTGTGCTGCGCCATAAGCTGCAAAATGTTTGACGCAAGCCAAGATGGTGTGTTTGTCTGAAAGATCATCTCCTTGATAACCTTTCACTTTGGCTGCAGCAATGAGACTACCCAAATAAGGGTCTTCGCCTGCACCTTCTGAAATTCTGCCCCAACGAGGATCTCGACAAATATCGACCATAGGGTTGAAGGCCCAATGCAAACCACCTGCACTTGCTTCTTTGGCTGATAAATGTGCGGATTGTTCTATCACTTCCATATCCCAACTACACGCTTCCGCCAATGGTATAGGGAAAATGGTTTTGTAGCCATGGATTACATCATAACCAAATAATAGCGGTATTCCCAAACGGGTTTCTTCTACTGCAATCTTTTGTAAATCATAGTTGTATTTAGCAGTATGGGCGTTGAACAAATTGCCGCATCGCCCTGATTTCACATCGTCTTTGTAGTTATCTCTCAATACAGGCCCTGTTTGGTCCCAACCACTGGTATAAAGGGTCAATTGTCCGATTTTCTCCTCCAAAGTCATTTTGGAGAGGAGTTTTTCTATTTTTTGTTCGGTTTTGTCTTGTGCAATAAGCGATTGGATACTCACTAATGCCAATAATATCAGTATGATCTTCTTCATTTTTATTGTATTAAAAATTTTATGATTTTTTGTATTCAAACCCCAGTTTCTTCAATCCATTTTGTATTTCTTCACAAGACATGAACAAGTCCCACAACATTCCACTTCGATGATTTTCTATCATCACTACAATCGGCCCTTGATCAATTGCCAAATATTTACGAGGAAACCAGTTGTCTTGAATACTAAAGGCATCGTAGAAACCATAAGGTCCCATTAAGGTATCACCCAATTCTTCATAGAAAAAACGCATGGCATCCATGCTGTATTCGGGTGTATAAGGAATTGAAGCTAAGGCAGCAGTAGGAGCAATGACTCCCAAATCTTGTTCGGGTTTGTGGCTTGCATATCCTTTCATAGAATAACTTGAGGTGATGCCCCAATTGTCTTTGCTGTATCCTTTGAAGTGGTTTGGATTCTCTATGCAAAATTGACGGTTAATGAGAATGTGTTTGCGGTTGTGGTCAAAATAATCGGCATATTGGTCTTTCAACCCATTGGGATTCAATCCCAAAAAGGAATAATGCGCCCAAAAAGCAGGTCCACCAAATTCGGGTGCGGCTTGGTGGCGAAGCGGCAATTGGTAGCCGTATTTTTCAGGTAGATCGTCTTTTATTTTGCCGCCTTCTGCCCAACCTTCGTGATAGACTTCTGCTGGTACACCATGTGTAGGCGAACAAGCTGCTAAGACGTAGGTAATCAAACATTCATTGTAACCTCTAATCCGAAAATTCATGTCCCATGCAAAGTTGGGCGACCAATGCCAAAACAATACATTTTCTTTGTCTGCGCCTCTGTGCCAATCCCATTCGATGCCTTTCCACAATTCATCGGCTTTGGCTGCCAAGGCTTTTTCACGTTCATTGCCATCCTTGAGGTATTGGCGGACACACAATAAACCTTGTGCCATAAACGAAGTTTCGACCAAATCGCCACCATCGTCTTTTTTGCTAAAGGGTTTTACCTTGCCCGTTTCGCCATACATCCAATGTGGCCAAACGCCATGAAATCGGTCGGCTTTTTCGAGGAAATTGGTGATTTTTTCCAAGCGATTAACGGCTTCTTCTCTGGTGATATAGCCTCTTTTTATACCCACCAAAATTGCCATGACTCCAAAACCTGCACCGCCTGAGGTTACAACTGTTTGGTCGTTTTGGGGATATACTCCGTCTGTGTGAATACGCTCGCAAGCCATTCCCGAATTGGGTTCTGCTCCATTCCAAAAGTATTGGAAAGTGCGTTCTTCAACCAAGTCCATTAGGGCTTCATCGGAGAGTTTGTTCTCTTTTGTACGGGTTGCGTTTGCAGGTTCTTTTGTGTTGGTTTGAGGATTTGGAGAAACATTGCAGCTTACCAAGTAGAGGCAGCAAGTGATTAGGAAGAATTTTAGGGAGAAAATATTTTTTTTCATGGTTAAAAGCTATTGATTGTCAATGGTTGTATTAGGTTAAACTCCTATAAAGTTTGACATTACTTTTCTCATTTTTCTACAAATATTGAAATACTACGGACTTTGCAAAACAGCAGAAATTTTCTTCAAAATGCCAAAAAAGAAAACATCTCTCTGTCTCTCCATCTCAGCGTTTAATTTTCAAGTCAAGTAAGTAAAAAAAATTGTGCCTCTCTGTGTTCAATAGTTAAAACCCAATTTGTTCAGTCCATTTTGTACTTCGGGGCAGGACATGAACAAATCCCACAACAATCCTGTGCGGTAATTTTCAATCATTCCGACAATGGGGCCTTGGTCGATAGCCAGATAAGAACTTGCATACCAACCTTCGGTGAGATTGAATGCATCGTAGAAACCATATTGTCCCCACAGTTTATCACCCAACACATAGTAAAAATGGTGAAGTGCTTGCATAGATTTTTCGGGTGTATAGGGAAAAGAGGATAAAGCCGCAGTTGGCGTGATTACCCCTCTGTCGTTGGTTGGCGAATGGGCCGAATAACCTGTATTTCCGTCGCTTGCAGTCAATCCCCAACAAGATTCTCCATATCCCACATAATTTTTGGGGTTGTCAATGCAGTACGCACGATTGATGAGGGTGTGATTGGCGGTTTGTTCCCAATAGTTGGCGTAAGTATCGCTGAGATTTTGAGGATTAATGCCTAAGTAGGTGTATTGTTCAAAGAAAAGTGGCCCTCCCAAATTGTTGTTTCCCAATGGCAATGTAATTCCATAAGATAAATTACCGTTCTGCATATTGCCGTTTCTCGCCCATCCTTGTTTGTAGGCTTCAATATCAATGGAATGTGTGGGAGAAGACGCAGCTAAAATGTAGGTAATCAAGGCTTCGTTGTAGCCACTGATTTTGTGGTTTTTTTCCCATGCAAAGTTGGGCGACCAATGCCAATATAGAGCATTTTCTCCTCCTTTGGTATGCCAATTCCATTCAATGTTTTCCCAAAGTTGATTGATGTCGTTTTTCAAAGTATTTTCTTGGGTGTTTTGATCGCTGAGGTATTGACGAACGGTCAGCAGACCCATTGCCAAAAATGAGGTTTCGACCAAATCTCCTCCATCATCATTGGTGCTGAATGGAATGACCTTTCCAGTTGAGCCATGTAGCCAATGTGACCATACACCGTGAAATCGGTCGGCTTGAGCTAAGAAATTGACGATTTTTTCGAGGCGGTCAATGCCTTCTTGTCGGGTGATGAATCCCCTTTCGATGCCGACGACAATTGCCATCAATCCAAATCCCGAACCGCCTGTTGTGACGGTATTTCCAGAAGTGTTGCGCTCTCTTGTTAATCCACTTACAGGATGTCCAAAATCCCAAAAATACTTAAAGGTTTGCTGCTGTACTAAGGTCAAAAGTTCTTCATCTGAAATGAGGGGGAATTTTGGAGTGGTGTCTATTGCAGTATAAAATTCTTTGTCAAATCCACCAAAGTCATTTCCTTCAATGGATGCGAGGCTTTGAAAGATGAAAAATTTGTAGGCGGTGATGTGCTGCAATGTTTCAAGATTGTTGACTTTGAAGGTATGGGGTATTGTTTCAACGGTTGTCAAGTCGAGAGGTACATTATGACTGCCGCCAATCAATCGTATTTTATCTTTTAGGCTTGCCAATTCTACTTCATGTGAAAAGGTGAATTGGATGTCTATATTTTCTTGTGGAATGTCAATGATGCGTCCGTTTACATTGAAGTCTGCGCCATTGAGGGTGATGGATTGCAGTTCTAAATCTGGACGCAAAGTTTTGAAATTGTAGGTGATTCCATCGAAGGTTTCGTTGTTTTCTCCTTTGAGTTTATCGTTGAGAATGACTTGGTAATCGGTGAAAGTCTGCAATTCTTGTTTAGGTTGGGCGGAGATGGTTTTGTTGTTGTCCAAAAAAAAGTAGGTCAATTCTATCGCTTCTCCTGCAAGGCTTTGCAGTTGAAAATTTCCTCCTAAGACCGATGATAGTTGAATGGCATGGGTGAAGTTAATGACAATGGGTTTGCCGACTTCAATGTTTTCTGTTGTCTGATTGGATTGCAGATTGAGGATACCAACTCTTGCTGCGGTAATCTGCAGTTTGTCGGGAGTAGGTTTTGGCGTGTCTCCACCATCTTTTTTGCATGCGGTAATCAGCAGCAATACATTGAAGAAAAGAAAAAGAAAGGTTTTGGAGAAAGGGTTCATAGGGGGAAATGGAGAATTGATAAATCAAACATCAAACCTCGTCTATCTTTAATCTTACATCTCACAATGTGGATATACGATATTTGAGGTTTGATATTTGATTTTTAGTAAAAAATACTAATGGTTAATAAATTGAAAATCAATGCAATGATTATGGTTTTTCAGCATTGTACAACTGATCTACATCTGTTGCAGAATAAGCATTGCTGAAAATACGCACATCGTCCAAACCACCTTTGAAGTGATTGGCATCAGGAAAATCGTATCCACCCCAAGGTTCATTGTCCCAGTGAGTGGTGGCAATGTCGTGGTTAAATCCGAAAGCCAACCCTTTTCCAATGACATCTGTACCTGCATCGCTGTCATCAAAAGTAACACCGGTAATGTTGTTCAAAGCTGGACTTGGTGGGCTGTTCAAGTTGTCAGTTTCAATCAATTGACCATTGATATAGACGTGTCGCTTGTTGGTACCTGCGTCATACACCCAAACCATGTGTGCCCATTTTTGATCAAGTAAAGAACCCAAACCATTAGTTGGAGTAAGGTCTTTTTCAAATTCGACTCCAATCCAACCGCCATTATTGGCATCTTGACCGTCTGCATTCACAAAGAAATCGTTGGCAAGTGTAGCATCTGCACTTTCGTATCTCTGAGTGATTTTCATTCCACCTAAACCACCTTGAACTTCAATAAAAAAGCCATAAACATCACCAATTCCCATAACAAAGTGTCCACCAACATGGTCAACAGAATCCACTCGTACCCAATAACTTAAAGTAAAACTTCCACCTTTCAAAAATTGGTCACCATTGGCTACTTCAATGATGCTCGCATCACCATCAAAGAATGCCGCACTTTCTTGGTTTCCAAATCGGTCTGCACCATAAGTTACTGCAATGTCTGTACCATTGTAGTTGTTGTTAGAAGAATTGGAGTTACCATTGAAGTTCCAATATGCCAATTGGTCTGCTTCTTTTGGAGGAGCAACGTCAGAACGTCCTGCGGATTTGAAACTACGGGTTGTAGAAGTAAAACCTCCACCGTCTGAACTTGCTAAACCTGAAGTTAAAGTAAGCGTATAGTCTGTTCCTCTCGCCAATTCTGCATTGGGTGTAATGGTAATTCCTTTACCTGAACCTGTAACTGTAGCAGCAACACTACCAGATGCAGAACTGATGCTAACATTGGAACTGGTTGCAGTAGCAACATCAATATCTGTGTCAAAAGTAATGGTAATGGTTGCATCTAAAGGAACATCTGTTGCAGCAGAACTTCCATTCAAGTCTATTACTGTTTGTGTACCACTTTGAAGATCCGTACCAGCCGCATTGATAGTTAGTACATTCAGTGGAGAAGGGTCATCTTCTTGACAACCTGTGTTAAATAAAACACCCATTGCAACTATGGCCAATAGGTAAAATTTTAATGATTTCATAAACGAATAAATTTTAACGTAAAAAAATAAAAATTATCAATAAATTTTAGGTTTGCTTTCGATTTTCTTTTATGGGCATTCTAAAGCATTTACATCCTGATTTTTAAATAAAAATACATACTTTTTCTACAAAGTAGTATTAGGCATACATATTGTCTTTATTTACCAATTGGGATTTTGTGTGAGCAATCCTTCTGACAAGTCAATTTCGCTTTGAGGAATAGGGAATAAATCGTGTTTTCCTGCTACAAATCCTAATGGCCCTAAAATTTCTGCGGCTCGTCCTGTACGAACTAAGTCAAAAAATCGGTTTTGTTCCATTGCCATTTCTGCCCGTCTTTCGTGTAGTATTGCATCTCGCACATCAGATTGACTTGTTGAAGTGATATCAGGCAAAATGTTGTTGTTTCCACCTCTTGCACGTTCTCGGATTTTGTTTACATAAGTCAAAGCCTCGGCAGTTTTACCGTTTTCATTCATGGCTTCGGCTGCCATCAACATAACATCCGCCAACCTAAGCACCCGCACATTGTGGTCCCAAGATTCCAAAGGGCCTGTGCCTGGAATCCATACTTTCTGGTTGTAACATTCAATCTCGAGGATTTTTGTTTTGGCTGTATCTGCATAAGTTGTATCAGGGGTAGCTGAATCGTTGCCCATCGTAATACCATCCAAGGTTTCGCCTATATAAATGATTGTTGCATCGAGTCTAGGGTCGCCTTCTTCAAAGAAAGTGATTAAATTCCAAGATGGACGATTGAAGCCCCATCCTCTGTTGGGATTACTTCTAAACCCTTGCGTATTGCCATATTGGTGTCCGCCATTTTGAAAGTCTTCGGGACGTGCGCCAATTTCAAAAATAGAACCTGAACCGAATTCACCATCTTTGGAAAATACTCGTTCAAAATTGGGTTCAAGGGAATATTGACCTGAGTTGATGACTTCAATTGCGTATTTTTCGGCATTGACAAAATCTTTTTGGTATAAATACACCTTCGTAAGCAATGCTTTGGCTGCTCCTCGTGTAGATCTTCCCATATCTTCGGAGTCGTATTGGCTTTTTTCGGGCAGGTTTTCAGCTGCAAAAAGCAAGTCTTCTTTGATGAGGTTGTAGACTTCTTCGGCAGTGTTACGGGCTACTTTTCTTTCGGGGTTGATGGTTGTAATGATGGGAACACCGCCATACAATCGAACCAAATTGAAGTAGGTGAGTGCTCTGATAAATCGTGCTTCGCCAATTAATCTGTTTTTTAATGTTTCATCCATATCTATATCAGGAGCACGTTCGACCACCAAATTGCAGCGTTTGGCCGCTAAATAAAGGGTCGTAAACCAATTCGTTACTGCTCCTTCGCTGGGTGTGTAAGAAAAATTTTCAAATGCTTGAATTTGAATAGCATCTGTTGGGTTGCTACCCTTCCTAGCATCGTCTGACATGATGTCCAAAATCGGATATCCTCCATGATACCTCCAATCTCGCAGTACATTGTAGGCTGCATTGGTGGCTAAGATGGCATCGGATTCGCTTGTCATAAAATCGGTTTCTTCGACTTCAGAAAGCAATCCTTTGTCTAAAAAGTCTTCGGAGCATTGGTAGTTGCTGATTGCTGCAAGGAAGATGAATAAGTATATCGTAATTTTTTTCATTTTTTATCACAGATTTAAATTGGGTTTTGGGGTTTCACAGATCTTCTTTAAGACCTTGATAGAGATTACAAAAAATTTTAAAACTTTTGTAGTCTTAATCTGTATTTGAGTGAATATCTTTAAAAAGTTAAATTAATTCCCGCAGAATATACGGCCGTTACGGGATATGTTCCTAAGTCTATACCAGATGACAACACATTTTGACTGGCGATTTCGGGACTGTAACCCGTAAAATCGGTCATGGTGTAAAGGTTGGTACCTCTCACAAAAAGAGTTCCTCTTTGGAGGTGCAGCTTTTCGCTGAGAGAGGCAGGTAAGGTGTAATTCAATGCGATACTTCTAAGACGTACAAAAGAACCATCTTCAATGAACCAATCTGAAGGGGTGTAATTTCCACCACCTGTGGTCAATCGGGGGTCGGTATTGCTCGTGCCTTCACCTGTCCATCGGTCAAGAATGGAGGCTTCGTAGTTGTAAAGTTCGGGACGGACAGCACGTTTTCCGTTATAGATTTCGTTGCCAAATTGTCCTTGAATGTCTACCAGCAATTCAAAGTTTTTGTAGCCAAATTGCAGATTCACGCCCATCATAAAATCGGGAATATAAGACCCAATAACGGTTCTATCGTCTGCATTAATGACACCATCGTTGTTGATGTCTTCGTAACGAAAATCACCTACATCTTGACCTGATAATCTTGGGAAAGAGGTCAATTCGCCTTCGTTTTGAAATACACCTGCTACTTTGTAGCCAAAGAAAGTTCCTACTGCCAGGCCTTTTTCGGTGCGGGTAATCAATTGTCCATTGTTTAGGTTTCCGTCTTGTATGAATTCGTCTGCAGCACCTACATCTGTTACTTCATTTTTTACGGTAGAACCCAAAAAGCCCAGACTGTAATTGAAGTTGCCTCGTTTTTCTTTCCAATTGATATAAAATTCTAAGCCCGAATTGTTGACATCGGCAGCATTGAAGTTCACCCTGCGAAATGCGCCATTGCCAAAATGGGCAGGTAGTAAAAGTGGCACGAGTACTTTGTTGGTTTGTTTGTTGTAATATTCAATTTCTCCTGTCAATTTGTTGTCAAACAATCCAAAGTCTAAACCCACATCGAAGGTTTCGGTATTTTCCCACTGCAAATCTGGATTGCCCGCATCGGTTAGCGTAGCCCCGGGAAAAAGCTCTTCGTCAAAACCAAAGACTGCCTCCAAATCGTTGTTATTCACTCTCGAAAACCGTGCTTGATAAGGTATTCTGTCATTGCCATTGATTCCCCAACTTCCTCTTAATTTCAATGTGCTAAATCCTGATTCTGCTAAAAAAGGTTCTTCTGACAAGCGCCATCCCAAAGCCAAAGAAGGGAAATTTCCATAACGGTTGTTAGGCCCAAACTTGGAAGAACCGTCACGACGAAAAGTTCCTGTAAATAAATACTTGTCATTCAAGACATAATTCAATCGAAAAAGATAGGAAATGTAAGAATAGTTTTCCAGAGAGGTTGTTGCATCAAGTGTTGTTGCGTCTCCTGCGCTGATATACCAAAATTCTGGGTCCTCTCTGATGAGATCCTCCACCGTATTTCGAGTTTCGTCTTTGCTGGTTTCTTGAGAAGTGTAGCCTACGAGTACGTCAAAGCGGTGGTTCTCCAATGTTTTGTCATATCGCAAGGTGTTTTCCCAAATCCATGTAGATTCGTCTTTGGTGGTTTTCGTCAAGTCGTTGATTTCGTTTTGTTGAGTAGGCGAAACGAAGAACACAGGCGAAAAGATGGTCTGTTTGAAGTAGAGCAAATCTGTTTGATAACTGGTACGGAAAGTGAAGTCTTTTAGGAAATTCACATCTGCATATAAGTTCCCCACAGCCCTATATCGATCAAACGAATCATTGGAATATTCGATGGTTGCCAATGGATTACCTGCCCCATCAATCTCTAAAAAATTTCCATCTGCATCGAATGGCTCGGAGGTTGGCCAAGCACGATATGCGGCTGCAACTACACCAGGAGGATTAGTTTTGTCTTCTTTTGAAAAGGTGAGATTGGTTCCTAAGGTGATGAAACTACTGGCTTTAAAGCTACTGTTGAGCTTCAATGAAAGGCGTTGGTAGTCAGATTTGGAGAGAATTCCTTGTTGGTCATAGTAACTTCCGCCCAAATAATAGGCAAATTTGTCGTCTGCACCCGAAATAGACAAATCGTATTTTTGGATAGGCGCATTGTCCTCAAAGATAAGGTTTTGCCAATCGGTATTTGGAAGGATGTCTATATTGTTGAAGCGTCCTGGCTGAATCAGATTGACAATTTGTGCCAACTCTCTGCTATCCAATAAATCTATGGTATTCGGCACATATTCTAAACTGTAAGTGCTGCCAACATTGATGACAGGTCTGCCTTTTGCGCCTTTTTTGGTGGTAATGATAATTACTCCATTTGCACCCCTTGTTCCATAAATGGCTGTTGAAGAAGCATCTTTAAGCACTTCAATGGATTCGATGTCGTTGTTATTGAGAAAACCAATGTCGTTTAGGATTACTCCATCTACGACAAAAACAGGAGATGCTCCAGCCAAAAAAGTTGACACTCCTCGAATGCGAATCACTGGATTTTCACCGGGGTTTCCCGAAACACTGCTGACTTGTACGCCGGGAACTTTTCCTTGAAGTCCTTGAATGACATTGGCATCGGGTACTTTCACCAAGTCTTCTCCTTTGACGGAATAGACCGACCCTGTCAGGTCACTTTTTCGCATGGTGCCATAACCAACTACCACGACTTCATCCAATTGCTCAGCATCTATTGCCAATTGAACATTGATAACCGATTGCCCACTAATGTCTAGTTCCTGTGGTTTATAGCCAATGAAGGAAAAAACAAGGATATTTTCACCAACATTTACACTCAGTGTAAAATTTCCATCAAAGTCAGTAACCGTCCCTTTCGCAGCACCTTTTATCACCACATTCACACCAGGAAGTGGTTCATTGGTATCACTTCCTGTGATTTGACCTGTGACGGTTCGTTGGGCATAAATTGAAGAGGAGTAAAAACAGATTAAACAAGTAACTAAAACGACAAATTTGAGTAAGAGTAAAGGTTTATAGTTTCCCATATAAAGATAAGTTTGTTAGGATTTAACATTTTGTTTGTGCATTGCTTTAGGCAGATGAATCTGGCTAGTGATTCGTTTTACTATCCAACAAATTTATAGTTTTTGAAGTCGAAAAACGAATAAAATACCTCACTACTACTACGCCATTACTGTTTTTTGGGTATATTTTTGTCAATTCAATTTTTGATTAGTTATTGATAATGAATTTAATGCACTCTTTCATAACTTCTGTGTGATAAAAAAAGCGAGAAAAACACCTCACCATCTTAGCATAGACGAGAAATAGAATATAAATCGAAATGAAGGAACGATTCAGTGATTTGAGAAGGTAATGTGATAGAGGTTTTACTCCTTTCTTGCTTCAATATTGAATCATCATTTCGGTCAAGTTGGTTGAAGGATCTAAGCCCATTTTTTGCCGCAATCGGTAGCGTTTGTTTTCTACTCCTCGGAGGGAGATATTGAGCAAGGGAGCGATTTCTTTGGAAGATAAATTCATTTTGAGGTAAGCTGCCAATCGAAGGTCGCCCGGTGTCAATTCAGGAAAATCGTTTTTTAGTCTTTTGAAAAATTCTCCATGCAACTGATTGAAATGGGCTTCAAAAACCGACCAATCATCCTCACTGCTGATGTGTTCGTCTATCAATTGCAGTGATTTTTTGATTTCTGCTTTGTTTGTTTTACCATTTGAGTCGGTTTTGAAGTTGTTGAGTTCTTGTTTGAGTTGGATAAGAATTTCGTTTTTGCGGACAAGATTCATGGTCGAATCTGCCAACTGTCGGGTTTTATTTTCATTCTCTATTTGGAGTCGATCATTGTTGGCTTCGATGCGCTGGCGGTGGAGTTCTCGTTCTCTTTTTACTTCGAGTTGCCTTTTTTGGTATTCCAAACGGCGTTCGTGCCATTGCAGCAATATGTAGAGCAAGGCAATGAAAATTCCCATGTAACAAAATTTTGCCCAAGCGGTTTCGTACCATCGGGGTTCAATTTCAAATGTAAATGCTGTTATGTTTTTTGATAGTTCGGATTGGATCTCAAAGACATAAGTACCTTTACCTAGATTGGTGTATTCCTTGTTTGTATGGTTGTCCCATGCAGACCATTTTTCTTCAAAGCCTTGTAGTCGGTAGCGTATTTTTGCTGGATAAGTGTAGTGAGGGACTGCAAATTGAAATTGAAGATGGTTTTCAGAAGGTGTGAAAATCATAGGTTGAGGTAGCTCATTGACCGCATTGAAGGGAATGGTATTGCCATTGATTTGTAAATGACCAATCATCGGCTGCAATGTACTTAAATCATTGTGGGATGAATCTTTATCGTGGTGATTTTTGGGATAGAATAGTCCGTAACCATCGTCTAAACAAAGCAAATAAGTGGTGTCATTGAGCAAGACAATTTTTTCGTGGTTGGGCACTAATGAAATAGACTTGTACGGATTTGATTATGATAGAGTTATGTGAAAAGTGATTTGTTGTGTGCAATTATTTTCCTCTTGAAAAACATTTGTTATAATCAAAATATAGGACTCTTTTTCAAAACATTTGTTTATGAGTGTTTTAAGCATAAAATAATAAATCATTAAATATTTTCAATAATTTATTATTCACTGATTATCGAGCCGAACAAGTCTAATATACAATTGCAGTTCGTCTTTGCCATTGAAGTATTGGATATAATTGGGATAAATTTTGAACCAGTCTGTCTTTTTTCCTCTTGTAAATTCATATTTTCCTGATTCTAATACAATATTGTTCATTGAAGTAATCGGCTCAAACTTTTGTAGATCCTCATTGAAGGTCATAAAAAGCGAATCGGATTTGACCACCATTTTTTCTTCAAAAGCGAATAAGGAAAGGTTGAATACAGAAGGCAAACCGTCTTGTAAATCAAAAGATTGGATTTTTTCAGCCTTGGTCAATTGTTGGTTTAGTTTTGTGCGAAACAGTCCTTTTTGGGGATGTGCTACCCAAAGCCAGTCATTTTTGTCAAAACCAATTTTCTTGGAAGGGATGCTGATTCCTTCAATGCGATTGGAATAAATCCAGCTACCTTGTTCATCTTGCTTGAAGACTACCAAACCTGTGTAAGTTCCTTGTAAAAGTGTGTTTTTTATATGGGGATGTGCAATCAAGCGATAACCACCTGTGACGGATGAAATGGGCTTCAACTGATGGTTTTCGACCAAAAAAGTTCCTGAATTGTGTCCACAAAGTAGTTGCCCATTGAGTAACTGCAAATCCCAAACCTGCCCTTGACTTCCTTCAATGTGTTGAAAATCTTGGTTAAAATCTGATTGCCACGGCTTATAAAACAAACCTTGATTAGTGCCTATATATAGCTGTTCTTCAAAGAGAATTGCGGTATAAACGGTGCCAATTTCACCATTTTTGTCGTGGGCATATACGATTGGTGCATCCAACACTACTAAGTCAATGCCTTTGTCCAAGCCTACCCAAAGATTGCACATTGAATCTTCAAAAAGTGCCAATATGGTGTTGTTTTGGAGGGCGTTCTGTTGGTTGAGGTGGTAACGAATATTACCAACAGAATCGGTGATGTACACGCCATTGCGAATGGTTCCCCACGCATAATCTCCATTTTGTAGGCGAATCCCTTTGTTGAGTTGGTATTGCTTCAATAAACCGTTGATAGGCAGTTGCCAACTTTTGAAGTTTTTACCATCATATTGAAAAATACCTGAATATTGTGTGCCTATCAGATAAGTATCTTCACTAATAGTGGGCAAAATTGCAGCCACTTTTTTATCTTGAAAAAGTTGACTATTGCGGACTTTTTGAAAAGTATTTTGAGGACTAAGTTCATACAAACATTCTGTTAACACAGGTACAACAAGTTGATTTTGAAGCGTTCTTGCAAACATGATGTTGGAAGGTGGCTTGATAACCATCACTGTATCTGCATCACGGTCAAAGCGATACATCATCGAAAAGGACTGAGCATAAATGTGTTGTTCGTGTTCAAAAATATGCCAAATTTCTTCTTCGTAAATGCGTGGTTCTGAAATTTTTTCGACCAAAGAAATATAGTGGTATTTGCCATCGGTTTCGGTGTGCCAATAACCAAACATTCCGAATCCTCCTATAAAAATGTTGCCTTCGGTATCACAATAGGTTGTACGAACAATTTGCTGATTCGGAATTTGAAGTGTATTCCACTGACTTCCATTGAACTGCAATAGTCCTTGTGCATTTCCAAAATACATTTGCAGGTCTTGCCCCTGAGTGATAGACCAATTTTGATTTTGCCCTGCATACTGTTGTTTAGAGAAATGAATCACCTTTGGCACTTCTTTGGCGGTCAAAGTCCATGAAAAAAGGCACAACAATAGGTACATCACTAATTTTTTCATTCAAAGCACTTGTTTGTCCTTCAATTTGTAACTGATGGAAGAATTATCCAAAGTTAAAATAAAAATTACTTCCTATTCAATTCGCCTTTCTCCTTATATTTGCGCTTATGGCAAATTACTATCAAAACAAAGTCGTATGGGTAACAGGTGCTTCTTCTGGAATTGGAGAAGCCTTGACTTATGCCTTCAATGAAAGGGGGGCAAAATTGGTGATTTCTGCTCGTCGGGAATCTGAATTGGAAAGGGTGAAAAACAACTGCAAAAACAAATCGGCAGAAGTATTCATTTTGCCTCTCGACCTCGCAAAACACGATGAACTTCCTGCAATTGCAGCCAAAAGTATTGCGCATTTTGGCAAAATAGATATTTTGGTCAACAATGGTGGACGAGGTTTTAGAGGTTTGGTAAAAGATACCGAAATGGAAGTACATAAGCAAATTATGGATGTTAATTATTTTGGCACAGTGGCTGTTACCAAAGCTGTTTTACCGAATATGATTGCCAATAAATCGGGACAAATTGCAGTGATTAGCTCTTTGACGGGTAAGTTTGGAACGCCTATGCGTTCGGCTTATGCGGCATCAAAACACGCTTTGCACGGTTTTTTTGATGCTCTGCAAGCTGAAGTTTTTAAGGATGGGGTGAAGATTACCATGATTTGCCCAGGTTTTGTGTCCTCCAATTTGCTGACCAAATCACTGACGGCTGACGGCGGTTTGTATGGTGAGGAGGAAGAAAGTGCGTACAAAAGGATGCCCGCAGATGTGTTCGCTCAAAAAGCATTGAAGGCGATTGAAGGTCAAAAAGAAGAGGTGTATATTGGAGGAACTGAAAAATTAGCGATTTATGCGAAGCGGTTTGTTCCGAGTATTTTCAATTATTTTATTAGGAAATCGAAGGTTAGTTAGTGATTGGTAATTAGATATTAAGTGAATTTAATCCAAAAACGATAAGTTCATTAGATATTTTTTTATAAATTGATTTGTAGAATCTTAGCTCCAATCTTCACTGGCTAAAAATCCACTACCCATCTTACTCCTCTAAATCCCATTCTGCCAAATTCATCGGGCGCAAAATTAGGTTCGACTCGGATACTCAAATCGTCACTTACATCAAAATCATAGAGGTGTGCGTCAATCGTTGCGTCAATGATGTTGATGGCATAAATCAAGCCTGTAAACAGAATGGAAATGGACAACAAACGGTCACGACTTTCAAAAGCATTGAGGGCATTTGTGTCTGTTTGGTAAAAAGGGGAGGTCAATGGCGGGTCACCATAGCCTTCACGGGTAAGGGCAAGATATTGGTCTCGAAAGAGTTGTCGGTTTTTGAAGTGGTCGACAACTAGATAACCTGTGAATCCCAAGAGTCCATAAATAATCGGAATTTTCCAATATTTGCGATTGTACACCTGCCCCAATCCTGGCAATAATGCCGAGCGTGTGGCCGCACGAAGGGGAGAATGTGGGCGGTTTTTGCGTTTGATTTCGGAGCTGACAAAGGCATCAATGATGTTGGCACCATAGATAATGGCGGTACTGGTGAACCCTACGGTATAGTTTCGCCCTGCTGTTCTTCGTTTTTCCCGCAATTCTACCAAACTTAAATTTGCAGTTTGTGCGCTTTCTTGGTAATCAGGATTTTGCAGCACTTGATTGTCCAGACGACTTTTGTAGGCGTTTTGATAGGTATTGTACTCGCTTTTGAGGAGAATTGTGGTGGCTGCTCCCCCTACAAAAAGCCCTGCATAAACGGGTGCTTTCCAATATTGTTTGTTGTAAAGATGCCCACCTCCTGGAATCAAAGACCACATTGCCGCCCGTTTGGAGTGCTTTCGCAAGACAGAATCGGGCAGCAAGGTTGGGTTTTTCCTCGCTGCAATGACCACTGAATCAGCATTGATGCTTACTAATGGAATACTGTCTATGGCAGTAGTAGGGATGGTATCGGGTGGTATAATTTGAACAGGGTCGAGTTCTTGGGCGTTTAGGGGATTGCCCAAGAGTAGGAATAAGAAAGGGATGAGAAATTGGATTGTACGCATGTATTCCGTTTTTGAAAATCGCTTTTATTTGGAGAGCTAAAGATACGATATTGTTTTTGGAGTAGTTGACGAAGTGTTTGGGGTTGGGCGTTGCTTCGTGTTTTTTATCAATAATAGCTTTTGATTATTGGATTCATTTAGTATATATTGCAGAAAATAAAAACTAAAAATCAATGACTTCACTTCTTAATATCTTATGGAATCCCGTGACTACTTTGAAGGAACTGGGAAAAGAATATTCCGATGATTTACATAGAAAAAGTATTTGGATTATCGTGGCTTACAGCGTAATTATTTCTATCCTAAACGATGTGCAAAACACAAGTGAAGCAGTTTTTTTAGTGCAGATTGGAGGTTTATGTTTGGGTATTGCTATTACCTTGTTTTTTGTATTTGCTTTAAGTTCAGTTATTTATTGGATAGGAAATACAATAGTAGGAAAAGCAGCGTTTACAGAGATTGAAGCAACGGTCGCATATTCGTTGATTCCCACTTTGTTTGGATTCATTGTGGTGGTATTTATAAATGAAATGGATTGGAATTTATTCGACTGGAATAAAAGCCATTTTATCAACTCCATATCTTTTTTAGGATGGATTGCATCAACCAATATTGTTTATCAAGGGGTTAAGCTATTCAATCAATTTAATTGGAAACAGACTTTGTTGGCTATGCTTCCATTGTTACTACTATATGTGGTAATACTTGCACTCATTTTTTATGTTTTTAGTTGGAGTTGAAAATTACTGTCAGACTGAAATTATCCCTGCTACTTTTCTGTTTGCTCTTATTTGCTCTACACCCCATCTCCATTTATGGACAGTTGAATCCAAGAAGCCCCTATTTATACAGTACGGGAGGCTGTGGGTTTATAGGGGATAGCCCGATGCCGCAATCTGCTATTGATATGTTTGAACTTGTGAATTCGAGAAACTATGTAGAACTCAAAAAATGGCTTTATTCTCCATATCCTGAAATTCAAGCTTTTGGAGTAGAAGGTATGCACTATTTTTGCGAAATGGGAATACCTATTGAAGTAGAAGATGTCGAAACAATAGAACGTTTAAGAGAAAGCAGTACATTAGTGAATACTTGTGCAGGGTGTATTTACAGTGCTGAACCAATGAAGGATTTATTGAAGTATAATGATTTATCATATTCTTATTGGCATTGTAAAAGAGAAGGTTATTTGCATTGAACAAATCACCCCTTCATCTTCTTCAACAACTCATTCAATTCCTCATTCGACCCAAAAGGAATGGTAATTTTCCCTTTGCCTTTCGGATTCGCATTGATTTCGACCTTTGTATCAAAATAGCGGGCCAAATCGTCCGTCACCCTTTGCAGGAACAAATCGGGTTTATCGTCTTTTGAAGCAGAAGGCTTCTTCTTGGCACTTTGCCAACTTTTAATCAAAGCATCCGTTTGACGGACAGATAACTCTTTCTCTATAATTTCTTGACAAATAGCAATTTGATCTTCTGACTTCAATTCACCACTCAGCAAATATTTGCAGTGACCTTTGGTGAGATCGCCATTCTTCAGTGCAGCAATTACCATCGGAGGTAGACTCAATAAGCGAAGTTCGTTGGTAATAGACGAGCGTTTTTTACCGACTCGTTCCGAAACCTGTTCGTGAGTCAGTTTACATTCATCAATCAAACGTTGGTAACTCATGGCGATTTCGATGGGATTCAAGTCCTTACGATGTGTGTTTTCCACCAAAGCTGCTTCCAGCATAAACTGTTTATTCGCCAAAACCACATAACCAGGAATCGTATCTAAGCCTGCTAATTTTGCAGCCCGAAGCCGTCGTTCTCCTGCAATCAACTGAAAATTACCGTTTTCCAATTCTCGAACGGTAATCGGTTGAATCAATCCCAAAGTTTTGATGGAGTCCGCCAGTTCTTGCAGTGATTCCTCTCCGAAATCTTTCCGAGGTTGAAAGGGATTCGCTTCAATGTCTTCTAAAGGTATTTCCAGAACGGTGTTGAGCAATTCCTTTTCGTCTTCCGCATTGTTGAAGTCCGATAATAGTGAGCGAATGCCCATTCCCAATGCTTCTTTTTTAGGTCTTTTTGCCATACTATTTTGATGCTGTTGTTTCTATTTGATATTTACAGATGGATGCTTTTTCTATTGATTCTGTCGATGTTAAGTTGATACTTTGGGTTGATAAATCGTCCATCGTTCTCTCACCCAAACTTTACCACCTTCAATCCATTCTTTTTCAACACTTCTTTGCCCAAATTGATGTAGTTGATTGCACCTTTGCTTTGTATATCGTACATAATCACCGATTTGCCAAAACTTGGTGCTTCTCCCAATCTTGTATTTCGATGAATAACTGTATCAAAAACCATCCCTGCAAAATGTCGCTTTACTTCCGAAATAACTTGATTTGACAAACGAAGACGGGTGTCAAACATGGTCAGTAGAATACCTTCAATTTGTAGTTTTCGATTCAAACGCTTTTGAACTATTGTAATAGTATTCAGCAGTTTACCCAATCCTTCAAGTGCAAAATATTCGCATTGAACAGGAATCAAAACCGAATCGGCAGCCGTCAGTGCATTGAGGGTAATCAAACCCAAAGAAGGAGAACAATCAATAATGATGAAATCGAAATCTTTTTTGATGGTCTGCAAAGCCTTACGCATCAATATTTCCCGTTCGGGATGGTCTATCAACTCCAATTCTGCGCCGACCAAATCCAAGTGTGAAGGCAGCAAATACATATTGGGGCTGTCCACATTTTTGATGCTGTCTTTGATGTCGGCTTTGCCAATCAAACACTCATAAATACTCACTTTCACCGTTTTAGGGTCAATTCCCACCCCTGAAGTTGCATTTGCTTGCGGGTCAGCATCTACCAAGAGCGTTTTGTAGTCCAAAATGGACAAACTCGCTGCTAAGTTGATGGCTGTTGTGGTTTTCCCAACTCCACCTTTTTGATTTGCAATCGTAATAATTTTTGCTGCCATATTTTTTTTTTGCTTGTATAGTATGGTGACTGGTGGATTAGTGAATGGTTATCAGTTGTGCAATATTATAATATTGAATCAATTGTATAAAAAAACAATGCAACTCAACTAATAACCAATCACTGGTCACATAAATTACTGATTACAAATCTCTCGTTTCACCAATCTTCATCAAAATCAATTCTTTTCCTTTTGAAGTAAAAGCTGCTTTTGCAACGTCTTTGTCAATTTCAATATAACCAAAAGTATCGTAATGTACACCCACTATTTTGTCACATTCCACAAATTCAGCTGCAATAATCGCATCTTTGTAGCCCATTGTAAAATTATCACCAATGGGTAAAACAGCAAAATCTAATTTTGTAATCTTAGGTATCAGCTTCATATCCATGGTTAATGCGGTATCTCCTGCAAAGTAGAAATTGCCTTCGTCAGAAGTAATCACAAAACCACCAGGATTACCGCCATAAGTACCATCGGGTAAAACGCTCCCATGAATGGCATTGACATACTTTACTTTTCCAAAATCAAAGTTCCAAGCACCTCCATGATTCAAAGGATGACCGATTTCATAACCCTGACTTTTGTACCAATCTATGATTTCATAGTTAGAAACAATCGTAGCACCTGTATTTTTTGCAATTGTCAAGGCATCGGCTACGTGATCACCATGTCCATGCGACAATAAAATATAATCTGCTTCGATACTGTTAACATCTATATCTTTTGCTTTGGGATTGGGTGTAATAAATGGGTCAAAAAGAATATTTTTGCCCTTGATAGTGACACTAAAACACGAATGTCCATAAAAAGTGAACTGCATAAGTTTGGATTTTATCAGGTTACAAAAAAAATGAAAACCTAAAGATACGATTCCTACATATCAAGCAACAAAAATAACAAAGAAAAACCAATAAATACCACAAAATGCAAAAACTACTTGCCCTAACTACTTGCTTTTTAATCACTTCAATGCTTACAGCACAGCATACCAATATTCCGTTGAATGCGATTGACTATCATTTGATTGACCGTATCGAAATCAAATCAGGCAATGTGAGCAATCAAATTCATACGTCTTTGAAGCCTTACAGTCGATTAGATGCGGTCGTGTATGCCGAATCAGCAGATACGATGAATAGTGCCAATTTTGGGCGTTTAGACCGCTTGAACCAGTATTATCTCTACAAAAACAACAACGAATGGAAAGAAGATAGAGGTTTGATAGAGAGTAAAAAACCTTTATTAAAACATTTTTACCAATACAAATCCGATTTTTATTACCACCGTGATGGGAATGATTTTTTGGTGAAGGTGAATCCCATTCTACATCTGCAATTGGGTAAAAGTTCGGACACTGATGGACTGCGCTACCAAAATCAGAAGGGAGTAGAAGTTCGTGGATGGATAGGGCAGAAACTCGGTTTTTATACTTCGCTGACTGACAATCAATCATCGTTTCCAAATTACATTGAAGATCGAATAAGAGAAGCTGGCGCAGTGCCTGGTGAAGGGCGATTCAAGGAGTTTGAAAGTGGTATTGGAGACAATTTGTTTGCGTTTGGTCACGATTATTACACCGCCAATGGCTACATCACTTTCAGCCCAATTGAGCAAATCAGCCTACAAATGGGACACGATAAAAACTTCATTGGCAATGGTATCCGTTCGCTGCTCTTGTCTGATTACTCCAACAATTATTTCTTTTTGAAGGTCAATACTAAAATATGGAAATTCAACTACCAAAATCTTTTCATGGAATTGACCTCACAGTTCGATCGAGGTGCAGATGCTCTTTTACCTTCAAAATATGCTGCTATGCACCACCTCAGCTTCAATGCAACCAAATGGCTAAACTTGGGCGTTTTTGAGGCCGTAGTATTTCAGCGAGATACAGGATTTGAAATGCAGTATTTGAATCCTTTGATTTTTTACAGAGCTGTTGAATTTCATTTGGGTAGCGCCGACAATGTGTTGTTGGGTTTGGACTACAAAGCCAATATAGCTCAGAAGTTTTCACTGTATGGACAGTTGGTTTTGGACGAATTGCGGTTTGGAGAAGTGACGAGTGGTGATGGTTGGTGGGGCAACAAGTTTGGCGTACAGATGGGATTGAAGTACATCGATGTAGCAAATATTTCAAATTTAGATGCTCAGTTTGAATTCAATACGGTACGCCCTTACACTTACACACATCAAACGCAACAAGCAAATTATACGCATTTCAACCAGCCTTTGGCGCATCCTTTGGGGGCAAATTTCAGAGAGTTTTTGGGGGTATTTCGCTACCGTACAGCAAAAAATGTGTTTATGGATTGGCGGTTGATGTATGCTCAATATGGAGCAGATATTGCAGAGGACAACTATGGCGGCAATATTTTTACGCCCAATGACACCCGACTAATGGAATATGGGAATTCTTTGTTGCAAGGCAATCAAACCAATATTTTGTTGAGTGATTTTACGCTTTCGTATATGATGAAATTCAATTTTTTCCTTGATTTTCACTATACTTTCCGCAATAGTAAGGAGGAGTTGAGTGGCATTTCGGCTTCCGAAAATTTTGTAGGTTTGGGAATGCGCTTAAATTTTCAGCAGCGAAAGGACTTGTTTTGAGTACAATGCCAAGAATATTCATTAACTGTTGATTATCAAAACATTGTATAATTCCACCGATAAGTTTGAGATGAAATCTTTTAGAAGCCTAAAAGATTTCATCTCAAGTACTTATGTATAAATCGAAGAAAACCTATATTTTACATGGTTGTTCCTTCAATATGCTTATTGTAGAATTTCCAAACTTCATGGGCAACATTTCTACCCAATTCTAAACCAGCAACATTATCGGCTTGAATATGGTAACCTCCTAACACTCTTGATATTCCAGCCATATTTGCCGTTTCTGTGAAGGTAGGAAAATGAAGTGTGATGGTATCACCCAAGTTATCAGGTTCGGTCAATATACCTGGCACCAAATCCACTTCTTCTCCAAATTTATCACTTCCTGTATATAGTTTCAGGGCTTCTGAACAAGCCCCACTTATGGTACTATGCCCAGAAACATAACTAGGAAATGGAGGACACAAAAAAGTTTCGGGTGAATAAGGTCGCCACTCCTGCCCTTTCATCTCCATCATTCCTTTTTCTGGACCTCCCCAAGCTTTGATAACCTGATCCTCGTAGTATTGGTGAACTAGGGCATAAGGTCGAGCAAAATCGTAATACATTTTTGATTCCCAAGAAGCAATGAATGCATCCATTGCGGTAACTTGATTGAGGAAATACATTTTGACATCTTCATCCAATGTATGGTTATCTCTTCTCGAAACATCTTGTGCAAAATTCAACCAGTGACCTGCCTGCTGAACAGATTTTGGTCCATCGCGCATAAACTCAACCAATGCCCGCTGTTCGTCGGTTAAATTGGCTTGTAGTTCAATCACTTCCTGCACCTCTTTTTCCAATTGTTCTGAACCTATCATTGGTGGAGGGCCTGGTCTGAACTGATCTGATGATTTCAAAGCAATTGGTTTGACTTTATCCCAAAAAGGTGTCAAACAACCAGGTGCGAACTTACCTCCTTTCCCATCTGAAAAATACTTGGGTTGCCAGCGATTGGGATCTACATTTTTATCTACTGAATTGACAGGTTGGTAACCTGCATAGTCAAAATAAGGCTGCCCATTGGAGTTTTCTTCTTCGCCATACTGATTCGCCCCATCGTGTTTTCTTGCTTCAATAACAGCTTGGGCGGCCAAATTTCCAATTCCTTCTGGCGTAGTAGCATCCATGGAGTGATTGTTGGGATCAAATCCCAATTCCTTCATAAACTGCTCAAAAAGCACACTATCGGAGTAATAATACTCATTCATCGCTCTAAGTGCAGCATAACTTATCGCAATTTCTTTGTTTTTGAGTGTTTGCTCACTTTCGGGTCGTCTCTCCACATTTGTAAGATATACAGGTGTTGAAGTGGAGTCATATCTCGACCACGCATCAAAAACTGCTGTGAAAATTAGACCCAAATAACGTGAAGTGATGGTAGGACGAGGCTTGAATTTTTCGGTATCATTTGCAGTTGCCGTTAGAGCTATTTCACCCCATTTGTAAGCGATATTGTCTGTTCCTCTGGGTTCTTCTTCGGTAATTCCACTCTTTGCAGAGTCAGATTTTTGATGGTTCGCATCTTTACATCCGTTTAGGAGGAATATACCTAAGAGTGCTATAAATATTAATTTATTCATTTGTGATATTTTTATTTTCAAGAAAAATACGGGTAGTATTTATATAATAAAATGTATGAAAAGTAAATAATTTGTATGGATTAATAGATATCAATCTTTCCGCACAAGGTAAGGAAAAATTGAAATAGTAGCAACCCTCAAATAGGTAGGTTATATTGAACAATTAACTAAGTAAATAAAATATTTTATTTATATTACAATGACTATGAATTACTTAATTACATAAAAATAAATATCGGATGTCTTTTTTTGAGAACTATTCTAAGAACACTTTACACAACTAACCTGAAAAGTTTCTATTTAACAAATAATTAAAATAATAAATTAATCATAATTTATAAAAATCTATTTCAAATTACTCTTCTATACTTTCAAAGTAAAACAACCAAGTTTATTTTTAATGAAATTTTTGATATTTAGTACTTCTCAAAATCGTCTCCAATATTCAAGTAAGTGTTGAAGAATCAATTTTACACACAATTCATTGACCTTTATTCCTGTTGGCAAAGAATGAAGTGTTAAAGTTGGATTTTAAGACAGTAAAGAAAGGATCAGAAGAAGGTAAAAAAGACATTTGTGTAAAATAAGTTCGTTAAGAGCAAGGGACTTACAAATAGAGTTATCTATATTAATTTGTGTTATAAAATGCTGTATAGCAAATTATTTTATGGGAGTTACAAATAAATCCGCAGCAATATTAAAGCTAATTCCCTGCCGCCACCTTCAATTTTTTTGCCAACAAAAGACCTATTAAGCTAATGCCAATAGACAAATAACCTACCAAATGATAGCCTGATAAAGTCCCCGATCCATTGTCGACCACCAATGCGCCACTAATGATAGAAGCCAAGAAAATTCCCAACTGCTGGAAAGCCGACTTGACACTCATAAAACTACCTCGATTTTTGGGTCCTACACTTGCCGTAATCATTGCTTGAGGAGGAATCATTCGACCGCTACCCAATATAAAAAATAAGGTTGTAGCGATAAGTGCTACAAGAACGGGTATAGGAGGCATATTGGTAATCAACAAAACAGGTATAAAAGAAATAATCATCAATGCATAGAACAACTTCAATGCACCAAAGCGATCGGTTAATTTACCAATTATAGGGGCAGAAAAAACAGTAGCCAGACCGCCTGCAAAATACATCCAAGTGATTTGCCCTTGCGTAAAGCCTACATTGCGAATCATATAAGGTGCAATGAACGGAATGATGATGAAATGACCCAAAACCAATATAATACCCAAAAGCAAAGCATACAGTTGATTGGAGTCTGTTGTGATGTCGGTAACTACGCTTATCAGAGATTTATTCTTAACCCTGTGCTGCAAATGTTCCGTCATTACAGGAAAACGAAGCACTATTTGGGTGAGAATGATGATCCCTGTGCCAGATACAAACAAAAATGGTGCATACCAATCAAATTTTTCTGCCAGAAATAAGCCCAAAGGAACACCCAAAGCGGCAGCGGCTGAAAAGGCCGCAGTCAAAATGCCCATTGCTGAGCCGCGTCGTTCAAAAGGATAAATATCGCTGACCACCGACAAAACCAAAGCACCAATCATACCTCCAAATATGCCTGTGGTGAATCGAATAATTAAAAAACTGACATAACTAAAAGCAAATGCACACAAAAAAGTCCCAATTGTGAATCCACAATAAATAAATAATAGGGCTTTTTTTCGGTCAAAACGGTCAATCAGAAACATACCTGTCAGGCTTGAAAAAAATGCACCCAAAGCATAAGAAGAAACCAACCAACTAAATTGCTGCGGACTTATATCATAAAGTTTCATAAAAACATCACCTAAAGGCATCATTATCATTACATCTACAATATTGGTGAAGTTGATAGTCGCCAATAGAAATAAAATAAACCGTTCTTGTTTCATAAAGTAAATCATTGAAGCTCTAAAGCTCAAACTAAGGTTGAATGAGTAGGATGAATATTTGAAAAATAGATTATTTTGCGCCTTATTCGGTATAGGCTGCAAACTATCACAAACAAGATGAAGCAAACAATGTTTTCAGACGATGGTTATTTGCAATTTTTTACGTACATTTGCACCGCTTTTTAAAAAACTAAAATTTTCGTTCCTTGAATCATTTATTAGAACGGAATAGTGGGACATTGAAGACTTTTAACATCCCTTTTATGGGGCTGAAAAAAGGAGTTCATCAGTTTCAGTATATTATTGATTCCAGTTTTTTCAAAGAATTTGAACATTCCCCTATTGAAGAAGGTGTGTTAGAAGTTGATTTAGAATTCAATAAAAAACACAATTTCTTTGAATTGGATTTTCAAATTGAAGGAAAAATAAAAGCAGAGTGTGATAGGTGTTCCGATGACTTTAATTTGGGAGTTGATGTTGAAGATCAAATAATTATTCAAATTCAACAAGCGGAAAATATATCAGACGAACGTGATTTGGATATCTTGAGCATACCAACTGATAGCATAGTTATCAATGTAGCCCATCTAATCTACGAAATCATTGTTTTGTCATTGCCGATTCGAAAGAATTGCAGCGATGATAGTATAGACGGAAAGAAGTGCAATGCGAAGATTATAAAGATTTTGAAAAAAAATCAACATTCAGAAGAAAATGTAACCGATCCTCGCTGGGAAGCACTTTTAAAATTAAAAGATAATAATAATAATAACTAATCCTTTAAATAGTTTAAAATAATGGCACATCCTAAGCGGAAAATCTCCAAAACAAGAAGAGACAAGCGTAGAACACACGTGAAAGCAGTAGCACCTACACTTGCAAAAGATTCAACAACCAACCAAACACACCTCTTTCACAGAGCTCATTGGTATGAAGGTAAACTTTACTACAAAGGTCAGTTGGTGATTGACAATGTTTCGGAATAAGCTCTGAAACTCACTGTCTATTCAATAGTGCCACGACTGATATGCTCATTAATCGTGGCACAATTTTTTTGTAATTCACTTATTTACAGAATTTTATCGCATGTCCAAACAATTAGCAGCCATCACTGGTGTTCATGGTTACCTGCCAGACTATGTATTGACGAATAAAGAATTAGAGCAAATAGTAGATACCAACGACGAATGGATTGTGACGAGAACAGGTATCAAAGAGCGTCGAATATTGAAGGGCGAAGGCTTAGGGACTTCCGATATGGCAGTAGAAGCAGTAAAAGGATTGCTAGAAAAGCGAAATCTGCAACCTACGGACATAGATTTGTTGATTTGTGCAACAACTACACCTGATATGTTTTTTCCCAGCACTGCTAATTTGATATGCCACAAAATTGGTGCTGCACCTGCCGGAAGTTTTGACATATTAGCGGCTTGTTCAGGATTTCTATATGCATTGTCAGTTGGCGCAAAATTCATAGAGTCAGGCACTTATCGCAGAGTTGTTGTAGTCGGTGCTGATAAAATGTCTTCAATTGTAAATTACGAAGACCGCACAACTTGTATTATTTTTGGAGATGGTGCTGCAGCAGTGCTTTTAGAGCCAGCTCAAGAAGGTGTGGGGATTAAAGATGAAATATTGCGTTCAGACGGATCGGGTGCCAAACATTTACACATGAAAGCGGGCGGTTCTAAACGTCCTGCAAGTATCGAAACAGTTACGAATAAAGAACATTATATCTTCCAAGATGGGAAAGCAGTGTTTAAATTTGCAGTGAAAAATATGGCAGATGTATCTGCTGAAATCATGGAACGCAACAATTTGACGGGGGAAGATGTCGCATGGTTGGTTCCGCATCAAGCCAATAAACGCATTATTGATGCTACTGCACGTAGAATGGGATTGACCGAAGATAAAGTAATGCTCAATATTGAACGCTATGGAAATACAACTGCGGCAACGATTCCTCTTTGTTTGTGGGATTGGGAAAAAGAGTTGAAGCGAGGCGACAATATTATTTTAGCTGCCTTTGGAGGTGGTTTTACATGGGGAGCTGTTTACCTTCAATGGGCATACAATTCCTAAGAAATTAGAAAAAATAACATAAAAATATTTAATAAATAATGGCTTCTACTTCAGAATTTAGAAATGGGTTCAGCATGGAACTTGACCATGGATTGTGGACAATCGTTGAGTTTTTGCATGTAAAACCTGGAAAAGGCCCTGCTTTCGTGCGAACAAAACTAAAAAATTTGGTTTCAGGTAAGGTCGTAGATCGTACGTTTCCATCGGGTTATAAAGTAACCGAAGCACGAATTGAAAGACGAACCTATCAGTATTTGTACAACGATCAGATGGGATATCATTTTATGAACAATGAAACCTATAGTCAAATAGCACTCGAAGAAAGCATGATCAATGCTCCTCAGTTTTTACTAGAAGGGCAAAATGTAGATATTTTGTTTCATGCTGAAAAAGAAAAAGCATTGGTTTGTGAACTCCCCCAGTATGTTATCCAAGAAATAACCTATACTGAAACAGGATTAAGAGGAGATACCGCTACCAATGTGACCAAACCTGCTACACTTGCATCAGGAGCAGAAGTCAATGTACCTTTGTTTATCAATCAAGGAGATAAAATTAGGGTCAGCACTGCTGATGGTAGCTATATGGAAAGGGTCAGAGATTAGTATATTTGCAAAAAGAAATGTTTTTCCTTGCATAAATTAGCCAACATTTACATCTTTACAGAAAGAAAATCCTCACTATGGACTTCAAACAAATCAAAGAATTAATTAGACTGATTGATCAAACAGATCTAAGCGAATTAAAAATTGAAACAGAGACCTTCAAAATAAGCCTTCGTTCTAAGGCATATACCGAAGCAGTCAACAAAGGCAAATCGGTCAGTAGCGTTTCTTTTCCTTCTACATCACAGATGCCAACACCTGTTGCTCCTTTAGCAACTGTTGTAAGTGCAACTCCTAATCAAGAAGCAAAAGAACATGCAGTTGGTACAACCGAAAAGTCCAACAACGATAAGCTGTTCACCATCAAATCACCTATGATTGGTACATTTTATCGGTCTTCTTCACCAGACAAACCTCCTTTCATCAAAATTGGTGATACCATTTCAAAAGGAGATGTTCTATGTATTGTAGAAGCCATGAAACTTTTCAACGAGATAGAGTCGGAAATAAATGGTAAGGTTGTAGAAATATTGTTAGACGATTCGTCTCCAGTAGAGTACGACCAAGATTTATTCCGTGTAGAACTTGCCTAGAGAAAGCTCTAATTCAAAAAATAAATTCAAATTCAAACTCAAATAATTCTGTGTCAAAAACATAGACTTTTGATTTTGGTTTTCATTTTGATTGACAATCAGTAACCGATGTTTCAAAAAATACTTATTGCAAATAGAGGAGAAATTGCTTTGCGTGTTATTCGTACCTGCAAAGAAATGGGTATCAAAACAGTAGCTGTTTATTCTACTGCCGATAAGGATAGTTTACATGTCCGTTTTGCAGACGAAGCCGTTTGCATTGGACCTCCCTCTAGCAAGGATTCTTACCTCAATGTACCACATATCATGGCAGCTGCTGAAGTAACAAATGCAGATGCCATTCATCCAGGATATGGATTCTTGGCAGAGAATGCCCACTTTGCAGAAATATGCGCAGATTACAATATCAAATTTATTGGCCCTACTGCTTCAATGATTCGAAGTATGGGGGATAAAATCACCGCAAAGCAAACCATGAGAGAAGCAGGTGTACCTGTTATCCCAGGTTCTGACGGATTGATACACGATATAGAAGAAGGAAAAAAAATAGCAAATGAAATCGGCTATCCTATTATTTTGAAAGCAACCGCAGGTGGTGGAGGAAAAGGTATGAGGGTAGTATGGGATGCCTCTGCTTTTGAGAAGCATTGGGACAGCGCACGTCAAGAGGCAAAAGCTTCTTTTGGAAACGATGGGATTTACATCGAAAAATTTATTGAAGAACCCCGACATATTGAAATTCAAATAGTAGGCGATCAATACGGCAAGGCCTGTCACTTATCAGAAAGAGATTGTAGCATACAACGCCGCCACCAAAAACTAGTGGAAGAATCTCCTTCGCCTTTCATGGATGATGAACTTCGTGAAAAAATGGGTGCAGCGGCTATCAAAGCTGCAAATTCTATCAACTACGAAAGTTTGGGTACAATAGAATTTTTGGTTGATAAATACAGGAATTTCTACTTTATGGAGATGAACACCCGTGTACAAGTAGAACATCCTGTTACAGAGGAGGTTGTTAATTTTGACCTTATCAAAGAACAGATAAAGGTGGCAGCAGGTGTAGCAATTTCTGGAAAAAATTATTATCCGATTGGTCATGCTATTGAATGTCGTATCAATGCAGAAGACCCTTACAACGATTTTCGACCTAGTCCTGGTAAAATCACAGAATTGCATACATCAAAAGGTCATGGTGTGCGTGTAGATACGCATATACATGCAGGATATACTGTTCCTCCTTACTACGATTCTTTGCTTGCAAAAGTAATCGTTCACGCCAATGATAGAGATCAAGCTATTGCTAAAATGAAGCGAGCATTGGAAGAATTTATCATTGAAGGTGTGAAAACTACAATTCCTTTTCACCTCAAATTGATGGATGATGAGCGATTTAGGGAAGGAAACTTCAATACCAGTTTCTTGAATGATTTTGAATACTAAAGATTTGTAATTTTTATTTCATTCTCGTGCGGAAAATCAAACTTTACATTGCTACGAGTATTAATGGCTACATTGCCAAATCAGATGGCAGCGTAGGATGGCTCGATACGATTCCCAATCCTAATCCAACTGATTATGGTTATTTTGACTTCTTGAAAAGCGTTGACACGACCCTAATGGGCAATGCTACCTACCAACAAATCCTTGGCTTTGATGTTCCTTTTCCCTATGCCGATAAAATCAATTATGTGTTTAGTCGAACTCAATCAGGTGTGGATGAATATGCAACTTTTGTAAGTGAAAATATAGTGGAGTTTGTGCAAGAACTGACAACGCAAGAGGGTAAAGATATTTGGCTTGTTGGAGGAGGAGAACTAAATGGCTTTTTTCTGAAAAATGGGCTAATAGATGAAATGATTGTGTCGGTGATGCCTATGGTTTTGGGAAGCGGAATTCCACTTTTTGGAACAGGAGTGAAAGACGTAGAAATTCCGTTTGGCTTAAAAGAGGTGGTTTCCTTTGAAACTGGAGCGGTGCAGTTGGTGTATGAAAAGCATTAAATTACAAAATCTGTGAAATGAGACTTCGATAGTATATTCTTTTTAGACTTTGAAAAGATTACACTAAAAACACAGTTCCCCCCCAAAAAGCGGCTTCCCAATCCAATAAAATTGCCATGAATTGAAACGTTTACCACTTACTTCTTATAAAAATCTCCTCTCGAAGAAGTCATATAATTAGTACCCAATAAACTACGCAACAATTTTGCTGTATTCTCCAAATCAATGAAATCGGGCAATTTTTCCAAGCCATATTGCAAAAATCCCATTTTTTCCTTTTTGCGTTTGCGGAAAATCTGTTCATCATCTGCAAGAGCAGGACTTGCATTGGTTTCGTTATTATCAAGCAACCATTGAAGGTAATCATCCAAAATTCGCAAGATGTAATCCCATTGATCAAAAATGCTTTGTACCAATCCCAAGTCTTGATGGGCATCTTCAATAATCAACAGTTGAATCACCTTTTCTTCCATTGAAGGGCGTGTATCCGCTACTTTCATACTTGGAAAAAGTTTATCAAAATCTCCTTTGACAGTCAATTCATTCAGAGGTGAACCAACCATCACATATTGATGCGTTTCAGGGAAAAGTGACCACATCAATTCATTTAACAATACTGACAAAGTAGCAATGACTTGCAACACTTCTTCTTTTTCAAAACTATCGTCCATCTCTATGGTCAAGATAGCAATTCGTCCCAGATGATATTCACGCACAGGTACTTCTCTTTCACCCACTCTTGTATAGTTAAATGCATTGGTGACAAGACTAATGCCTGTTTTGAAGCTGAAATAACCTTTTGTTATCACATCAAAAGTGCCTTCACACAAATCCAAACTCATTCGACTGCTCGGTTCTTTGTGGTGTGAATTGGTCAAAGGCGGACGTAGTTTGTGCAAAGTCACCTCCAAATCAGGGCGATACGCAATGACCGCTTCTGGAGGATGGTGATTCGCTCGCAGCACCCGATTGTTGTGGTCATACCCCCGCACATTGAAGGGGCGACCATTAAAGGCATGGGTTTGATCGGGTAGGTAGTTTTGAAACAGCAAATCGTAGGAAGTCACCTGCAAAACATTTCTAGCTTGGTCGCTGATTTGCACATTTCGCAAGAAACTCAGTTTGATGTCGTCTTTGATTTTGGGCTGCAAACGGTATTTGACGATTTCTCGGAAACGGTCATCTGCTTTGTCAAATTCAAATACAGTTTTGATAGACAAATAGTTGGATGCTACAATGTCGATACTAAACGCAATTTTGAAAAGTTTGTGCAATTCCTGTTTGACAAAACGAGCATCTGGACTGATCCAACTCAACTGCTCCAAAATGTCCCGTTCTGAAAGGTCGTGATTAACCATGCGCTCCAACAGGGTTCGAGCTACTTCAAAACGGCTGATCATTTTGCGGGAACTCAGTGGATATATAGGAGTTTTGATAAAGTATTCGATGTTGTCTGCCAAATAAGAACGCAGCATATAGGGGGGGGAAACAACGTGGACAAATGCCTGATCTTGTGCATATACTTCCCATTTTTTGAGGGTCGTAATCAGATTGAAGTCCGTATCTCTCGCCAAAATAAAGCTATTGTCGAAAGGTTTCATCAAAAAACTAACCTGTTCGTGTCCAACTTCTTGCACTGCTTTTTGCTTCAATGTGCGTGAAGAAACAGGCGTTTGCATCAAACTACCTGCATTGTTGTCGAGTTCTTCGAGGTATTCGTAAAATGGAAGTTCCTGTTGTCCAACCAATTCGATGTTTTTCATCTGCTCCCTTCTCGGTAACAGAGCCAATACTGCTTCTGCGCCCAAAAACATTTCGATGTGTCCACTCAATACTTTGTGTTGGAAAAAACTATCACCTTCCAATTGCCAACAAATCACAAACGTCTTGCGGGGCATCAAATGACGCATCCGCACCTCTGCCAAGTCTTTTTTGACATCCAAATTTCGCATGACCGAAGATTGCAGTGCTTCTCGATAATTGGAGAGTACAATACTTTGGATATTAGGAGATTGGTCACGCAAAATGCTCAACAAGATGCTATTGGAGGTCAGCGATTCGGAAAAAATTTCGGTGCCATTCAAAAACAAAACGGTCTTCAATTGGTCAAACCATTGATGCGACACGATGTTTTTCTCCAAAATATCGTCTGCCGAACTCACAATAATGCGAGAAGCGAGTTCAACGTCTTCTACTTTATTGAAAATCTGCACTTTCCAAAAATCACGATTGGAGGTAAGTTTGTAGAACCAATCGTTGATCCATTCGATGATTTCTTGGTGGTATTCAGAATTGGCATAACATCTTTTTGCAGTCAATACCAAAATATTCTCTCCATCCATCAATCGCCGCATGAAAACGGTGAACAAAATCGGAGCTGTATGGTCAGTAATCACATCATCAATCAATAAATCCGTTCTTTTGGTAAGTTCTTCAATGATATGATAATCATTGATATTCAGCTTATAACCAGCACTAATGAGGTTTTGGGCTTCAATAATATCGATTTTTGAAGGTGGATGCAATTCTATTCCTTTTGCCTTGTAGTACCAAGCTACCAATACTTTTTCTTCCCAGATTCGTTGGTATTCCTCCCAAAGATTGTAATAGTCCAGAGGCACTTCAAGGGTAGGTTTGGTTTCGGGCATGTCTTCGGGAGATTCAATTCGTGGGTGTTGCAAATACCAAAAAAGTTCTACCACAATGAGCAGTGAAAAACCGCCTAAAGCTGAAAAAGTAGGAAAATCATCGTTGTAGGCTTCTACAATTTTGAGGAAAAACACGACCAAAAACAAACCCAATCCAAACCATCGAAGATAGCCGAAATACATACCAGGATAGACCCATTCTTTCTTCAATACCGAACCTTGTTTGGGGTCTTGTTTGTAGGCAAGTGACCACTTTGGAATTGAAGGTTGACCTGCTTGTTTTCCTTTAAAAATCCGTCCTCCCTCATTGACTACCAACTTGATAAGCGCAAAAACTCCAATCATCAAAAGCGTATAAACCAACTCTGCATAGGCTTTGAAGCCTTCAATGTCGTACAATACAGAATCCAATTCAAAGAAAAGGTACACAGAACCAATCATCCACAAAATAGAGAGATACACGCACCAATGTTGTCGATAACGCTCCCCCATTTTGCGGTTGCCAATGAGAAGTAGGATGTAAAGGGCAGCAAAGGATATTAGTAAGAAAAAAATGTTTTCCATATTTTTTTAAAAATAAGATTGGAATGTGTTGGGATTTTTGGCAATTTGCAAAAGCATCAACATTCTCAAAAGAAAAATCTAAAATACGCTAATTATTTATTTTATAATCCTTTTTGTGGGTAAAAAGCTGAAAGAATGATAAACCTGTCTAAATTGAGAATAGTTCCCGCTTCAACTGTTGAAGTAGTTAGCGGCACAGGCAATTAACTTTGGTTAGTAGTGTTCGGTCAATCTTGAATTAAAGAATCACTTGCTCAAATACATATTTTTAAAAAAAATATTTTTAACTAAATTATATTGAATCCTTAATACTTGTAGGTCTTGTTATAAGTGTAATCAATAATTAGTTTTATTGGCATAAAGTGCAGATTTTTTTTTATTGCTCTTTCCTACCCCAACCCAATCACCTTCACAATCCGATCCACATCCACGTGTTTGTCAAACAATTCAATCGCTCGTTTCACCTTTTGAGGAGTTTTAGTGTTGATTTTCACTTCAATTTGGTTGAGTTTGGTAATCGCCTCGTAGGTATCATAGTTGGTGCGTATTGTTGCGATGTGGTGTCGTTTCAAAAAATCCGCATTTTTCTTAGAAACCTCATCGTCGCCTGTCAGCACCAATCCAGCAAGGTGTGGCTCCGTATTTTGTTGTTTCCAAAAAGCTCGAAGTCTGTCCAATGCGGCGTTCAGTCGTCGGCTGCTGACCATGAGGAGGTACTGTACATTTTTGTCCAAATCTTGTCTTTCGGTCAGTGAACCTGCCAAATAATCCTGCACCAAATTGCCCATTCCTTCCTCACCGCAGAAAATCTCTCCCCTCAGTGTTTTCTTCACCGTTGACATTTGTGGATAGGCAAGCTCTTTTTCGAAGGGTAAAAAACCAAAAATCTCAATCCCTAACTGTTCCAAGCGTTTGTGTAAGTAGTTTTGCACCTTGTCCATTTTGTTTTCCAACACTTTGTTGATAATCACGCCATGAACTTGTACGCCAGAGTAAGCAAAAAAATGTTTGCAGAGCATCAAGCGATCCACCGTACTCCCAATTCCACCTTCCACAATCAGCACCACACCTGTATTCAAAAACTTGGCTACCTGAGCATTGGAGTAATCCACCACCGAACAAACCCCGGGGTGTCCAGTTCCTTCATACACCACTACTTCATGGCGGTTCTCCAATATTTTTGCCGCATTTTGCAGAGACTCAGTTAACTCTTGGTAATTGGGTTGGTCAATGTAGTCTGTCACCATACTTCCCCCTGCAATGATCGGACTGTGAATACGAGGTTCTAACGAAAAATTCATTATATCTGCAAACAGAACCGCATCTTTATCCACCCTATGACCATCTACTTCCAGAAATTTTTCCCCACAGGGTTTGCAATAACCCACATCCCGACTCCTGTTCTTCAAAGCATTCATCAGCCCTAAAGTGGAAGTCGTTTTACCTACATGCTGATTCGTTGCCGCAATATAAACTGTACCTTGTGCCATTGTATGTATCAATTTTTCAATTTCACTTCAATATAATCTGTTCTTCATCAAAAGAAAGTGCTGTAAATATCCCCAAGCCACCTTCAATATTTGACTCAATTCTTGCTGCTCGTCCAAGTGGGCTTCCATTTGCGCTGATGGCATCCCCCACAGTTTCGAGATAGTCGTAAAAGTCCTTTGAAATGTTGTAGAGCCGAACGGTAATCGTGTCGTTTTGGTCAAAATTGAAGCCTGTGCCTCTCAAGCTTCGCTGATTTTCAAAAGATTTGTCCGAAAAAGACCAATGGTAAAGAGAGTCCGTGCTATTGGATTGTGCATTGTCAAACCAAACATGGTAGTAGTTTTCTACATCCATTTGATCGTCAAAAAACATAATGACCGATGCTTGTGCCGAGTCATTGAGAGAATAGGTGACAGTATCAACTCTCACCACATCCAAAAAAGTAGCCCTTGCGCTGACCGTTCTACCCAAACCGTCCTTGACTTGCAATTCATACGGAAATTTGTCAAATTTCACCACTCCCGTTGTTCCTATATAAAAATTTAACGTGTCAATATATACCAAAGTATCTGTCACACCCAAATGACTGATGGTCACAGTGGCATCTGCAATGGATCGAAATGCACCTACATCAAAATAGCTCGCACTTTCGGTCAGCGACAAGATATAAGGTAAGTTGGGCTCAATGTAAGATTCTACCACCAACTGACTCTCAATCGGCGGGAGGTCAATTTCTACAATTTTTTCGCAAGACCACAAAAACAGGCTGCAAAAAACAACAAATAGGGCTATAAAAACAATGCAATATTTCTTCATGCGGTTGTTTACGAATTCATCTGTTAGTTTAGATATGTGCATCTGTGGTAAGGTATTGAGAAATAACGCTTCAGATAAAAAATTGCCTGCAAAAATGCTATCTAAAAAAGCAGTAAAATGAGAACATGCAATTTCACAAAAATACTGGTAGCGAAGTTACTAAAAAAAGCAATAAGATGGTTTTGGGGAATTAGGCTATATTTTTTTGGAGAATGGAATGTGGGGATAGAGAGGTTTACCTTCAATTGTTGTGTAGAGTCTTCTATACAGAGGTTGTGATTGTAAGTAAAATCATAGATGTGAATTCAGTTACTTATTACGCCATTATCTCCCACTTTTCCCTATAAATGGCAGATTTTGGTTTTCTTTATCTTTTATCATCCTCGACCAAATGAATTTCACTTCCATAACTTGTGAATACCTCACATGGCATTACATAAAAGACATGTAGTTCTTCGATATAAAGAATTGCAAAATCAAAATCATGCAAACAGTAGACGGAACGAACCATATTTCGACTATTTGTTTTGGTTCTTCTATTATCTACCACATAGTTGTTTTTATTGTTATCTTACCAAGCACTTCTTACTTGTACTTTTATCAATCTACCTTCAACATCCAAAACCAAATCATAAGGTAGTCTGTCACCAACAGGTTGTAATACTCCCCATCCTTGTTTTAACGCATATAAAATAACAGCCTGTTCTGCAATGTCTCCTTTTAATTTTGTGTTCATACTTATAATTAATTATTAATCAATTTATAAGATACGAAAAAACATGGAGATTTCAGAGAATTGATAATGAAAAATTTTGAATTTTGGAGTGACTGTAGAGCTAAAAAATGCCAACACCAGACGATTGGAAAACGAATTAAAGTCGATGAAAAGAGCGCAAAAAGAAAATAAACGAAAATTTGGACGAAATAATTGCACATCGTAAGCGGACTTGTAAACGAGTGGTTTAGGTGTGCAATTTGTGTTTTTGTGCGAACCCAAAAAGCGAACTGTTCGGAAATGGGAATTTCCCCTTGTAAACAGTCCGTAAACATACTGTTTACAAGTAGTTTACGGACTGTGATTTTCGTTTTTGAAAAGGGGTAAGCGAGCAAGTATTTGGAAACAGAAAATTCGTTTTGTAAGCAGGCTATAATCGTGTTATAAAAAAAATGAAAAGAATTACAATTCTCTGTAAATAGCAATAGGATCTATAATGTACTCATAATCTAACCTTCCAATAAACCCTTTTTCAAGTCCTGTTAATTTCGGTACAATATTAAGAATAGCCTCTTTTATGTTGCCTTGCTTTTTCTTACCTTGAATATCATAACTTAATTCAAGGTTATTCTTCAATATTTCTAATCTTGTTGGCTCATTTAAATTTCTTGATGTTTGTGTCAATATTCCAAATATAGTGAATGGCTTTTCGGTTTCACGTGAATATTTTCCTACAACTTCATACTCATTTTCTTTCAAAAAATTTCTGTTTATGATTGAGGTAAATAAGTAATTTTCAATTTCACTGGGAAATGGAATTTGGACTTCAAATTGTGATTTATACATATGATTAATCACATAAACTAAACTTTCTAAAAACTTGTCATCCATATTTAAACCAGATTCAAGTAACTGTTTTTTTGAATTTGTTTTAGATGAAAGTAACTGTTTAGCTTTATTTCTTTTATTCCTATCTTTAATTTGTGAAACAGTTTTTTCTAATTCATTAACTTTTTTGTTTTTTTCTTGACTGGCTATGTATCCTATTGATTCCCCTAACTGGTTGAAATTTTTAAATGTTTCTACAAGCATTTTTGAATCATTAAATACAATTTGACCAGTCAACTTTACAAAATGAAAGTCATTAATCTCTTTGATTTGGCTACTAATATTCTGTCTATCAATTGACAATACTTTTTTTTCATTGATTAAAGCATTTTCAAAAATAGTGTATGAGTAGTCATGTAGGAATTTTTTTTCAGTATGATTTGTATATTCTTCAATAATATCTGCCATTAACCTACCACTCATCAAATTTCCTTTTTGTTTTTCTTCATCTGTATATTTCTTACTTTTTGATTTTACCAAATATTCAGTAAGTCCTTCAAAAAGTTGTGAAGAAATAGAATACATTTTTTGATTATCTAAGTAAATGAATGATTTAATTTTTTTCATCGAATCTTGTTTTTCGTATTTTCTTATTATTGTGGTAGTCCTTAATAGATTTCTTTCTTGTTTCAATTATTGTTTTGAATGAAACAAATAAAACAATCAATCCAATAATGCTTGTGATTAATATTAGTATAATTTCAGGACTGCTCATTGATTGATAGTTTATTTAATCTATCATAGATACTATAACTAAAGATAAATGATATTATTGAAAGTATAAGAGAACAATAAAAAAGTATATGAGGTCTAATTATCTCTTGTTTTGGAAATTCAGTAATGTAAGAAATTACTAAAATACCTGCATATACAGCTACCTGAATTGCTGCCAATCCTATCATTTGAGTTTTCCAAACACTTTCTTTTTTGTGTTCTAATTCATTTAGGTTAGTGAGATTTAATACTAATCCAAAGGTAATAAAGTCAGATTCATTCATTAAAAAATCATACCCTGCATTTTTACCAACTACAAACATTAAAAGTCTCAATAAAAAAGGAAGCAATCCAATGGCAACTGTGTATATCAACCATTTTGTTTTAATCATTTTCTATCCTTTTTTAACCTTGTAGTGTTATTAAAAAACCTTAATAAAGATACTAAAAGTATGGGGTTTGGTGGATTTTAATGTCATTTTAATGTCATTTTAATGTCAAAAAATACCAACTTCAAAGAAAGTTAAAGTTTACGCAAATCTTACGCACTTAAACTAAAAAACCCCTGCAAATCACTGATTTACAGGGGTTAATAGCATTTGCTAATGTTGCGGAGACAGGACTTGAACCTGCGACCTTCGGGTTATGCCTACCACTACAGTTTTCACTGCTCCTAATTGCTTAGGATTTGTAGTCTGGACTGTCCCTTCATCTTCAGCCGAATTGTTAAGATGTCTGCCAACCAGTCTCTACACCTTTTTTGAAAACAATTGCTTACTTTCAAAACTTGGCTCGGGATTATCACACTAAAGATTTCCCCGAATTTGACAGATAAACACATAAAAATTTCTTTTTATGCCGCCCAAACAAATCGAATTTTAACAAATCATTGAAAGTGTTTCATTGATTCAACATTCAATTTGCATTTCTTTGAGCCCGACGAGCTACCTACTGCTCCACTCCGCGATATTTAGAAAGAACTATCTCTTTCATTAAGAGGCTGCAAATATAGCACCTTTTTTGGAAACAACCTAATTTTTATTAAAAACTGCTTGATCTTTTTAAAAAGAGTTCCTTTTTATCTATCCGTTCCTGTTCAAAAAACCATCACAACTCCCTCAATTCCTTCACACTCGCCCCAATCAAAGCCGTCATTGCAGCAGCCACCGCAATAACTGCATAAATCACATTAATCGGAACAGTAGCAGCCGCAATGCCTGTCAGCGCAATCGAAACAGCGGTAATTCCCTGCACGCTGACCCCAATCATACTAAAAACCCGCCCCTGCATTTCGCTCGGCACAAGCTGCAAAATAATCGTGGGTCGGGTCACAATAATCATCGGAATCGCCAAACAGTGAATCACCAAAGTCAAAAACATCCCTTCAAAAGTCGTCACCCACAACAAAGGCAAAAAGGTAATCCCATCCAAAGCAATACCCCACAAAAGAATCGAACTTTTGCGAAAAAATCGGCTGTAATAGTTTAATAACAACGTTCCCAAGACCATCCCAATCCCATACGCAATCTGCACAAAAGCATAACTTTCTACTCCCTTCTTCAATATCTCCCGCACAAAAATCGGCGCACCAATCACCGCAGGTCCCATCAGAAAAAAATTATTGGAAATCGTCATCAACACCAAAGCCAGCAAACGTTTATCCCCCTTCACATACGCCAAACCTTCACGCATATCCTGTAAACTCTCTCGAATCACCACTTCAATATCTTTCCTCCTACTTTTTGTTTGCTTCGCTTCAACTGTACCGACTTCTTCGGCATGTTCCATTGGCAAAGTTTCCAACTGTTGCCAAAGTTTTGCATTCTGCGTCTCCGAGGTTTCCGAGCTTTCGTGTTCAACTCCCAAAAACCTCTGCGTCTCTGTGTCTCTGAGTTCAATTTCACGCTCAGTGTGCCTCAGTGCCTCCACACCTCTGTGTTCATTCAACCGATAAATAAAATAAAACGACAACAAAAACGTCAAAGCATCCACCAAAAACAACTGTACCTCATTCACAAACAACAGCAAAAAACCTGCAATAGCTGGCCCTACAAACAGTGCATACTGCCAAGAAGTGTGAATCAAAGAATTGGCTTGAAGTTGTTTGTCAGAATGTACGATTCTCCCCACCAAAGCATCCCGAGCAGGGTTGAACAAGGTATTGAAAGAAGCAATAGCAAAAGTAAATAGCCCCAAAATCAAACCATTCAAACCACCCACATAATACAAGATTGGGATACATGCCACCAAAACTGCCCTCGCTACATCTGCCAACAACATAATCCGTCGCTTGTCAAACCTATCTACCAATGCCCCACTGAACAGACCGAACAACAAACTCGGTAAATATCCCGACATCGCTATCAAACCAGTTGCAGCATTCGAGCCTGTCAACTCTAATAACATCCACAACAATGCGATTTCAAAAATAGAATCCCCTGACTGCGAGATGGTTTGACCAGTAAAAAGGTTGAAAACATTGCTATTGATGAAGAGGCGGTTGAACCAAGAAGGTTTGTTCATTCTGAATAGGCTCTTAAAGTAATCGAAATTCTCTTGCCACTGTATTTTTTGAAGTGAGGTACTTCGTGTGTCCAATGTTGGTTCGTATTCCACGGCACAACAATCACATTTCCATTCCGTATTTCTATATCCTTGAAACCCTTGTTTTTGTAAGGTCTCATTCTGAAAACCCGTTCTTCTCCAAGAGAAATCGTAACAATTGGACTCCCCTCTTGTAAATCTTTTGTGCTATCTCGATGCGCTCCAATGTAGTGATTTTTCAAGCCATCATACCAGTTCAACAAAAGCCCGTTCAATCTTTCATCAATATTTTCTTGTGACCACTCCAAAAAAACTTTTAGTATGTCTGGAATAGGGAGTGCATTGTTTTTAGAACCCGTATAGCGGTAATTTTTTCCATAGGCTTGCTGCCATCTTGGCGTAGGAATTTCTTTGCCGTGAATTTTTACAATATGGTATTCTTCGGGATGCAAATCCCATATTTTCAGAAAGGTAGCATCATCTAATACAAAATTAGAGACAGGTTTTTCAGATGTAAAAACCAAATAATTTGTATTTAACCGTATAGTTTCAAATAGTGTATTCATTATTCACATTAACTTATCCCAACTCTATAAAAATCAAATTCCTATGTCTCCATGTTCCATCCTACAAAAAATCTCTCCATCTCCCTGTCTCTCCGTTCAAAATCCCAAATCCAGTGAGCAAAAACCCTCTATGTCTCCATGTTCAATCAAGCCCTCTCCTCCCAAATCTGACAAAGCTGCAAAATCGTCTCCGCAGACTTCTCCATATCCTGCACCGAAACCCATTCGTGCTTAGAATGAAAAGCGTGTTCTCCTGCAAAAATATTGGGGCAAGGCAAGCCCATAAACGAAAAACGAGAACCGTCTGTACCGCCTCTTATGCTTTTTTGGACAGGCTTCAAACCCGTTCTTCGGATAGCTTCCAAAGCATATTCAGCCACTTGTGGATATTGGTCTAAAATCTCCTTCATGTTGCGGTATTGTTCGGTGACTTCAAAACGATAGCTCGATTCGGGGTAATTTTTCATCACAGTTTTGACTATATCCTCCAGTTCCGCTTCATGTTGCTTCAATTTTTCTGTGTCAAAATCTCGAACAATAAACTTCAAAGTCGCCGACTCCACCATACCTACAATATCGGTTGGATGCACAAAACCTTCTTTTTCCTCAGTAGATTCAGGAGAAAGGCGATTTTTGGGTAAAAGAGCGATGATTTCACCAGCAATCTTGATAGCACTTTCCATATTGCCTTTCGCAAAACCAGGATGTGCGCTTTTTCCTTCAATGTGAATGACCACACCATCCGCCGAAAATGTTTCACACTCCAAAGTACCAGCAGATTCACCATCAATCGTATAGCCAAAATCTGCGCCCAGTTTTTTCATGTCCGCCTTGTTTGCGCCTCGACCAATTTCTTCATCAGGCGTAAACAAAATGCGAACTTTGCCGTGTTTGATTTCGGGGTGATTCACCAAAATATTTGCAGCACTCATAATCGCTGCCAAACCCGCCTTATTGTCTGCTCCTAACAAAGTAGTTCCACTTGCCGTGATGACATCGTTGCCGATTTGAGATTTCAGTTTGGGATGGTTTTGAAGGGTGAGAATTTGATCCGTATCATCGGGTAAAACAATGTCCGAACCATCATATCTTTCATGTACGATGGGTTTCACATTTTCGCCACTGCAATCAGGAGAGGTGTCCATGTGAGAGCAAAAACACAAAACAGGCACATCTTTGTCCGTATTGCTGTGAATCGTAGCATATACATAACCATGTTCGTCCAAATGTGCATCGTCAATGCCCATCTCTTGCAGTTCTTCGACCAATACTTTACCGAGGTTTTTCTGTTTTGCCGTTGAAGGACAAGTGGGAGAATCTGGATCAGATTGGGTGTCTATTTGTACGTATTTCAAAAAACGATTCTTTGCAGTATGTTGATAGGCTTGCATTGAATTTGTTTGAAGCTCTGTTTTCATTGTTGTATTGTTAATTTTTTTTGTATGAAATTCATACAAAAGTAAGTGTTTTTTCTCAATGTCTTTTTCAAAAAAACGCCTGTTTGAGTTTCCTAACTTGAAGGAAACCCTTGTCACAAGTTTCTAAAAAAAAGCGGTGATTCTTCTAATGGAAAAATCACCGCTTCGTTTACTATAATATCAAGTATTTAATATCAGATTCTATTGCAAAGTAAACAATACTCTTGCAAAGATATGACGACCATTTGTGCTGAACTGAGGCGAACGGCGTGTGTAAATGAAACGACCATCTGATTGGAAAGCAGGATCGGATTCATCTGGGTAAACATCCAAAAGATTGTTTGCACCTATGGTGAGGGACAAGTCATCTGAAAAGCTATAACCGACACTCAAATCTGTTACGACTTTACCACCATAATAAGGATTGATAGAATCGTCAGTTAGATTCAAATCTGCATCAAAAATGTTGGCAGTAGTCGCTTCCGTAGTTTCACCAAAATAGGTGTTACGCAAGTAAAAAGTCCATTGATCCATAGTCAAAGTATTGCTCAGTGTCAATTTGGTTCTCGGAACAGCTTGTTCCAAATAGATTCTACTTTCTTGATTAAAGTAGGTATTCACCAATCCTTTTTCTCTCAACAAGTCAGAAGCATTGATACCTGCATCTTGGTCCCATTCTGTTTTTGAGAACGTACCTGCCAAGTCATTGGTCAAAGAGCCATTACCCAAAGCGGTTCTGTGTGAAACCACAATGTCTAAACCCTGTGATTTGGTGTCAATCGCATTGGCAAAGAAGTTAGCACCCGTTGCACCTGCTTGCTCAAAAATTGACTGCAATTCTTCGTCGCCACCTGCACTGAAAGTACCTGTCAAAATCACACGGTCTTCAATGTTTACTTGGTAAGCATCAACCGTCAAACGCAAGTTGGCATCTGGAACTTTAAGTGTGAAACCCAAACTGAAATTTTGAGAAGTTTCTTCCTTCAATTGAGGAATACCCAACAATTTTGCAGCCCTTGAAGTATTCGCAAAAGTTCCTTCTTCTTGTGCTACCGATACGCCATCCACCAATCTAAAAATGGTAGAAGTACGGCTAAAGTGAATTTGGTGCAAAGAAGGTGCACGGAAACCTGTACTATGCGCTCCTCTAATGGCTAAGTTGTCGCCTACTTTGTAGCGTGCCGCCAATTTGTAATTGAAGGTAGAACCAAAGTCAGAATAGTTTTCAAATCTAAGTGCTGCATTCACCAAGAAAGCATCAGAAAATTCAAATTCTGTATCTAGATAAGTTCCCACACTTGAACGGTTGGCATCCACTTCGTTGGTTGGTAAGAAGCCTGCAAAACACTGCGAACCTGAAGGACGATTTCTGCCCAGAAGGTCTTTTGAGAACAAAGAGCTTGGTGTAGTTGGAGTCACCAAATTACCGTTGATGTCGTAATTTCCAAATGAAGATTCGGTTCCAGGAATGACTTTGAAGTTTTCAAATCGGAATTCTGTACCAAATGCTACGTTGATTCCTTTCATCCCTTCCATGCTGTCAAAATATTGAGCAACATCGAAGTTAGCTGTATTTTGGGTAAATGTGTGTCCTCCCGCATTGAATTCGGTAGGAGAAGAAGCCCCCATTGTTGCATTGTGAGTATCGGTTATATAATAGAGGAAACTGTTTTGACCGTATGTATTGCTAAAGTCAATGTTCCAATCACCAATCATACCTTTGATGCCCGCTGCAATAGATTTGTCATTTATATTGGAATTGATTTTAGGTACTGTACCATTTGGATAAATGGCTGTTGTCGTACGATCTTGATTCGGCAATCGGTAGAAACATCCTGAAGTACCTTGTCGGTAGCCAATGCCTCCAAAGCTATAAAACTCCATATTTTCGCCCAATGGAACTGCCATATTTGCGAAGAATTTACCGCCTCTAAGTTGAGATTGTCCGATACGCATATTGTAGTCGCTTCTGACTTGACCTCTTGCAGCTAATTCTTCGGTGGTGAAGTCTGCACCTAACAAACCTTGTACAGTTGCCAAATCAGGCGCATTGGCAATTTGACTCTTCAAATCAGATGAAAAATAGCTAACATTTTGAGAGTAGTCTTGCAACTGCTGCATAGACAATTGACTTACATCTTGTCCTGCCGCTCTTGCGATTCTTTCCACACTATTTAAGCCATTGAAGATACCGCCCGAAAATTCTTTCATTCGATTGGTTGCTCCTCTGTATTCAAATTCGCCTGTGAAATTGATAAAACCACCTTGTTCGCCAACTGGTAAACCATAGTTCAAGCCCAAATTGACGACTTCGCCATCTTGATCTTTTAGTTCTCCTTCAAAAGCACCAATTTCGCTGGTAAAATTAGCACCTGTTGTAAGGTTGAGACTCAATTTGTTCACATCGTCTTTCATACGGATGTTGATGACTCCTGCAATGGCATCTGAACCATACTGAGCTGCGGCACCATCTCTTAGCACTTCAATGGTTTTTACGGCAGAAGCAGGGATAGCATTCAAATCCGTACCTACATTACCTCTACCAAATGTACCGTTCACGTTTACCAAAGAAGAAGTATGTCGTCTTTTACCATTCAACAATACCAACACCTGATCAGGCCCTAAACCACGCAAAGCGGCGGGATCAATGTGGTCTGTACCATCCGAAATTGTTTGGGTATTGGACGAAAAGGAGGGCGCTGATGTGTGCAGCAATTGATTCAAAGTTGTTTGAGGAGCTGCCACACTCAGTTTGCCGACGTTGATAACATCCACAGGAACAGGGGCATCGGTATTGGTTCGATTCGCTGTACGAGTACCTGTTACAATCAACTCGTCCATTTGGATACCTACTGAAAGTGTAAAGTTAGTAGTGATAGACCTATCAGTCTGAATGGTGATGGAGTTTTCCTGTGAGCTAAATCCAACATAACTTGCAACTAAGACATAACTACCTGGTTCTAAACGCAATGAATACCTTCCATCTAAGTCTGTTGTTGTACCGATAGTTGTGCCTTTTACAACAACCGTTGCAGAAGGTAATGAACCATTTTCGTCTGATACTGTCCCGCTTACTGTTCCTTGCTGGGCAAAAAGAAGAAATGGTGATAGGAGCAATATAGCTACTAATAGGGTTCTTAAGTTTTTGTAAAAAAGATTTTGCATAGAATGAATGAATTTTGGTTTATAAAATAATTGGATTGATTGTTTTGTTAAAATAGGATGTTAAGGTAGTAAAAATTTGTAGAACCATTAGTATTTTTTCTAATGATTTATATTTATAAGATGTGCTAAGTAAGTATAGGGTTGCAAGTTGGGTGACATTTAAGAAATTTTGGTAGTGGCAAACTCAGATAATGCTACTTTGATTAATTGATAGAAAAAAATATATGTTTATCATTTATTATTCAACAATTTGGCTATTTAAGCATTACGTGTTTCCCCCTCCCCTTCTGTTTTACTTTTTATCTTCAAAGCGATTATACAGTTACAATTACCAACCCAGAAACACAAGGAATATATATTCGACATTTCACGATTTCGAAAAAACGAAGTGACCTATATTGCAGGAAAAACTATTGGCAAATTGTATATTTATCCTACTTTTGCCAAGCTAAACGATTCGAATTGATTTGCCTTCAAAGTCAGGAAATTATTTGATTGAGTTATTTAATTTTGTTTCTATGAACAAGGAAAGTAAGGAACACTATGACCTTGTGGCAAGTTTGAAATATTCACCACAAAACCCCAAGCACTTGGGCGGTAAGAATAATCTTTGTAATTTGGCTCTCGGATGTCACATAAAGTACGTGAACAAATGAAAAGACTACTTCAATAAAATAAACGAAGGGGGGCTGATTTATGTGTGAGCCTTATTCGGTGAAAGTCCCTTTGCCTGCTCCGCATTTCAATCAGAATACTATTCTTAGGAGTATTAGAAGGCATAACCTACCCGAGCCATACCTTCAAAGAGGTTGACACATCAGGTATGTAAAATGTTGGCAGCAATCAAAAAAATCATATAATGAATAAAAAAGTCACAATCCTAACAGCAGCTCTACTATTTATAAGCACTATGGCTTTTGCACAAAAAAGCATATCGGGAAAAATCATAGATGCTGATGACCAACAACCATTAATTGGAGTAGTAGTCCAACTACAAGCAAGCGGAGCAGGAACTGTTACAGACGAACAAGGAATTTTTCAAATAATTTCTGAAAAGGAAAACGATATAGCCATCATCAAATACTTGGGTTATGATGAAATGCAGCTTGAAATAACTCCTGAGACAACTAAATTAGGAAGTATTGAATTGGTGCGGGCAAATACGACCCTTGATGAAGTCATCGTTAGTGCATCACCAAATAACTTTAAGGCAAAATTTAAGGGAAGTAATTTTAAAATTAGCCCGATTACCCTAAAAAATATCAACCCATTGAGTACTGAAGAGGTGCTTAGGACTGTTCCTGGTGTCAATAAGTACCTAATCAAAATTATTGGTACATTTCAAAAATCACAAAATGTTTATTATTAATCCCTTGTGAAGATTTTAATATCCTTTTAAATCTGGTTAGGTACTTACTATTACAACCATCTCTCTTTTTGATATTCTCGGCAATCAGGTTTCAGTTCTACACCCAAACAGTCGTAAAGTGACTATCAATGTAGCTGATTTAGTCAGAGGAGTTTATATTGCAAAGATTTCCACTCATACAAGATTAAGCAGCATCAAATTGATGATTGAATAATCCATTCAATAGGATTAATCATGATCATAGAAGGTTATAGTATGAAAATCCTGTGTACACAAAATAACTTCTTCTTTGAAGATAAACTGGGTACACAGGATATTTCTCTGTCAATACACCAGCCTTTTTTTGAAATTGTGTGATGCGTTGTGGTGGCGGTTGTCCAAGAACAATTTATATTTGGAGGGTGAAAAATAGTTACTTTACAGAATATTGTGTAGGGCAGAATATTCTTTAAACACTTTCGTACTAAAGAATATAGTACCTTAGTACAATGAACAAGGAATTGATAGATGCTGACATAAAAATAAATAGACCTAAACCCATAGAGTTTGGAGCAGAATTAGCCTATTTTAATATAGAAACGGATGCTCAAGAAACGATTGATACTTTACTTTTAGGAAAATACGTCTTAATAGAAGGATTTTATAGCAATGGTTTGAATCTCTTAAATGAATTGCAATCTTATCTCAAAATAAAACATCCAAATCAAGGTTTTCTGGAACAACGGGCATTTCGTTTAGAATATCAAAAATTATCAAATCTTGTATTAATTGAAGTTAATGAACACAAATTAGTGGTCAAGAAAGCTCCATTAATCGGATGGTTGGAAAAATTATACCCTGAATCACACGACTTTCTACTCACCCTTCCTCAGATTCAAGGTTTAAACAGTGCTTGGCAATGGTATCTTAAGGGTGTAATCATTCCTGTTTTGAGAAATAAGATTCATCCTTATTATGGTGTTTATTTTCCAACTCGTTTTGAACATTTGCAACTTTTTGACAATTGGTTAAAACGCTATGAAGGTCCCAAAAAATCAGCTATTGATGTTGGTATAGGAAGTGGCATACTTTCATTTCAACTGATGAAGTATGGCTTTCAAAAATCGTATGGTACGGATCTGAATCCCAATGCCATTATTGGATTGAAGGAATCCATGAAAGGAACGAAGTTATCTTTGAAAATAGAGATTGTTTGCGGTCATTTATTTGGTACGTGGGAAAAACAAACAGAGCTGATTGTCTTCAATCCTCCTTGGTTGCCAGCATCACATGATTTAGATCGTCTTGATGAAGCAATTTACTATAACAACCAACTTTTTCCTGAGTTTTTTGAAGAAGCGAAGAAAAGATTGCTTCCAGATGGCAGAGTTGTACTATTATTTTCTAACTTAGGTCAAATAACAAATGTGACAAGAGAACATCCGATAGAAAATGAGTTGCTCAATGAATCTCGTTTTACCTTAGATAAATGTTTTAAAAAATCAGTAAAAAAGGCATCTGCAAAAACAAAAAGAAACCAATATTGGCGTGCCACAGAAGAGGTAGAATTATGGGTATTAAAGCATAAGCAGGGATAATTAATAATTTATTTGTCAGCATTTTAGCGAAAAGTAAAGAAGAATTTCTACAATTGGATAACTCTCCCTCATGCGGTGATAGCAGTTTACCAAATTTTCGTAAGCCCTCGCATTCAATCGTTTGATGGCGATAGTTTACGGACTTTGAGTAATGCACCAACCTTCTATTCTCAAACGATGCCGAATCTTGAAGTAAGCATGGATATTCCTTTAATTTATATGTCATTAGTAAAGGACTAAAGTTGATACTTTGTAGTATGAAACGAATTAAAGTAAAAAAGGACAAATCCTTCAACGAAAAGGGGATAAAAACAGCAAAGTTTTTAAAGTAGAATCGGGCATACTAAAAAGTTATTCCATTGACGAAAAAGGAAAAGAATATATCTTTATGTTTGCTTCGGCTATTGAACGTTATGAACATTTTGTTGAAACATATCCTGACATTGTTCAAAGAGTACCTCAAAGAATGATTGCTGCGTACCTTGGCATTACACCCGAAGCTCTTAGCACCGTAAAAAGGCTTCGACTTCAAAAGAAGTAATTTGAGTTGGCATAAAATTGAGTACAGAGACCTTCTAATACCACCTCTGATTACACTTCTTTCATCGAAGTAGAGAAAATATACATAAGTTCTTTACAGGATACTGAACGGTTCGTAATTGATGTCCTATGCAATAACTCAGGCAATTTCGCAGCGATTCATCCATCTTTTTCAACTTGCTCTTTTACCTTTTCTAAAATGAAACAATCAGTCGATGTATAAATTTGCCTGACCCTCCAATTTTGTAAAAGTTAAGAAGATTGGAGGGTTAAGCAAAAAACATAGTTTTTCCCCTATACCCAATTTCGTTCAACTGAAAAGTGGTCAAAAATGGCAAGAAACTTCAATAAAATAATTGGTTCTTTGACAAAATCTATGATTTGAGACTTCGGAAGTTTGCCGCTTAAAAAATCAACAAACTATTTCCGTTACACGGCATTGAGTACAGTGTCACAGAAGTTTCTTAACATCGTTCTATGACAAAATTTGTCAATTTTCATCCCTCTATGTCCCCCTTCAAAGAGGAAATTTTCTCACTATCAATACATTCCCCCTTTGGAGGGGGACAGGGGGAGGATGCGCCAGTTTTGAAGTAGTATTAAATAATTTTCGTTCCAGTGTATTGAGTACATCCCAAACAAAACAAAAAAAGCGGAAATTTTGAAAATTTCCGCTTTCCCATTCTATGATAAATCCTACTCCTTCACCACCTTCACCGTCCGTCTTTCCAAACCATTGGAAAGCACCAGCAAATACGTACCTGTTGGCAAAGCAGACACATCCACCGAATAATTGTTCAAGCCCGATTTTGGAGTGAATGATTCTACAAGTAGCTCCCGCCCCACAATATCGTACAATTGCAGCGTCATTTCTTTTGCTTGCGGGCTATTGAAGCGCACCTGAAGTCGGTCACTCACAGGAATCGGATAAACTTGTACAATTTCAAAAACAGCACTTTCCCCACGCATCAAAGAAATCACATCAGAAGCCGTTTTTGTACCATCAAAATCCGTTTGGTCGAGGCGGTAATAACTTCTACCATCAGGTGCGTTGCGGTCCAAGAAATCGTAAGAATGGGCTGCCGAACTTGTGCCATTGCCATTTACTTTGGCGATTACTTCAAAATCAACGCCATCCGTTGAGCGCAAAAGTGTAAAATAGTCGTTGTTCGTTTCCGAAGCCGTCACCCATTGAAGGAAATTGCCCTCTTTTTGCACCTCGCCTTCAAAGGTCACCAACTCCACGCCTACGGTTACACAATTCACCCCTTTGGTAATCGGCCCTTCCTGACAGCCATTTGTATCCGTGACCACCAAAGTATAAACTTGACCTACGGGAATCGTTCCGATAGGCAACAAAGGGAAGTCAGCAGGAGTAATTTGGTCGTTGAAGTAGTAAGAACCCACATCAATCGTATAAGGAGGCGTTCCGCCTTGAATCGCAAGCACCAATTGATAGAAAGTAGAAGTCGTACCGTCTGGGCAAATTTCGTTGACGGTGATTTCGAAGCCTGCACATTCACCCTCATCATACATTCCTGCATCTATATTTGACAAGGTAGCTCCTTCTGCTACGGTGAAAATCGTGGTCATACCATTCGCATTGATGTCACTGTCAATCGTATCATCCAACCCTACATCTTGCGGCGATGCTGCAAAACCATCGGGAATCTCGAAAGCCAAGAAGTAATTGCCCGCAGGAACATCCGCAAAAGAATATGCACCATTTGCATCCGTCTCATCGGTAGCTATATCTCCCAAGACCGTACTGACAAGTCTTACTTTGATGCCTTGCAAGCCCACTGTTTTCTCCAAATCATCTTGCAAGCCATTCTTATTCAAATCGTTGAACACAATATCGCCAATAGTCGCTAAGAGACTTGGACAGTTTTTCGTACCCATCAGGGTAACACTGCAATTGGCATCCGTTTCATCCGTAACCGTAATGAAATAGTCCCCTTGCGGCAATGGGCCCATCAAGATACTGCCACTCGACTGATTCGTCGTTGGAGGATTCACACCATCGTTCAACATATAGGTACTGCTGCCATTGACTTCTACTTCCACCAAATAATCGCCATTGACGGTACAAATCGTTTTCGGAATCGCCAACAAATCACAGCCTCCACCTGTCAAACAATCCTTTGAACCATTGAAGGTCAAGGAACAGTTGGGCGTTGTTTCGCTGGTAATGGTGATGGCATAATCGCCATTTGCGAAATTATTGAAGGTATAATTGCCTGCCGCTTGACCTGTCATTGTAGTGTTCATATTGTCTGAAAGGGTAAATGTTCCCGTTCCTTCAAACTCAAAAGTCACCGTATAACCATTGCTACTCGTACAGTTCACCTCCACATCAGTCACTTCAATGTCACACGGCAAAACCTGTTCGCAGTCTTTAGAGCCATTGATGGTCAGCGAACAATTAGGATCGCTTTCGCTACTGATGACCACTGCATAAGTACCATTGAAGATAGGGCCAACGGTGACCTCGCCACCCGTTTGTCCAGTAATTGGCGTGTTCACTCCATCATTGATGGTGTAGGTGTCACCCACATTTCCGCTAAAGTTGACCACAATTTCAAACCTACCATTGTCCAAACAAAGCGTTTCGGCAGTAGCTGTCAAATCGCAGTTGGTTGTGACCGCACAATTGCGAATGCCCGAAGCACTTTTCTTGCAATTGACGTTGTTGTCGTTCACCACTTCAATGTTGTAGGACGTGCCACTATTGAACGGCCCAACCTGCAAAGAACCAGCCGTTACGCCCGTTTGAATCGGCTGTCCGTTGTTGTAAACAGTGTAGGTATCAGAGCCACCAACATTGAGCGAAATCATAAAGTTATTGTTGTCCGTACAAGCAGTACTCGCCGTCAAAGACAAGTCGCAGGGCAGCACTACATCCGTACAGTTTTCTGTTCCCGAAAGCGTTTGTTGACATTCAGAATTGAAAACATTGGCTACCGTAAAATTGTAGGAGTTCAATGCCGCAGGGCCAAAGGTATAAGTTCCTGCACTGAGGTTCGATTGATTGCCCAAGTTACTGGTGACATTGTAAGTACCTGTTCCTCCAATCGTGAGGTCAATCGTATAGCTATCTCCTGCAATGCAGTTGATGGCAGCACTTGTGGTCAAATCACACAACACTGCATCCGAACAATCTGCAAAACCATTCAAACCTCCAAAGCAGGTAAAATTGCTTTCACTTTGCACAAAAATGTTGTAGAAGAAGCCATTGGGATAAGGTCCCAAAACGATTTCTCCTGCTTCCACGCCAAAGAGTGTTCCCATAAAGCCATCTTCAATGACATAAGTTCCTGAACCCATGAGGTCTAATATGACATTGAAGCCACTTCCATCTGCCAAACATTCTGTTGTTGCTCCAAATTCCAAATCACAAACAGGTGTTTCTTCCGAAATACAGCTTCTGATACCCAAAAAGTCTTGTGTACAGAAAGGTCGGTCTTCGTCTTGAATGAAAATGTAGTATTCATCTCCAAAAATAGGCCCTGCTTCAATGGTGCCTGCTTGTTGGTTTTCGAGGTTCAAGACAATCGGCCCGCCCAATTCTTGGAATACGGTTATTTCATAATTTGAAGTTCCTTCCAAATTAATAATGACATTGAAGCTCAAACTGTCTGGATTACAAACCGTTGTTACCCCTGCATTGATGTTGCAACCGTTGGGGTTGTTACAATTTCGGGAGCCAATGAAGTCGACATAACAAGTTGGATTGTTTTGGTCGACAATAAGTAAATCATAGACTCCGTTCTCAAATGGCCCTACGGTGACAGTCCCTGGTGAAACATTGCCTTGAATCAATTCGTTGTCAGGCAAATCGACATACAGCCCTTCGTAAATATCGTAGGTGCTATTGCCGTCAATAAGCATCGTAACTTCGTATTCATCACCGTTGATACAATTGATATCCAATTGTACGGTGACATTGCAGGGAGGGAAATCAGGTTGGCAGTCGGCAATCCCAAATAAGGAGAGGTTACAAATATCATTGTTTTCTTTAAAAATCAATACATTGTAAAATTCGTCGAAGAATGGGCCGATGGTGATAGTTCCCGCCGTTTGACCTTCAAGCGGAGGTACAACAAAAGTTTCGATGAAGTAAGAACCTGAACCTATAAGTTCAATTTCTAGATTGTAGCCCCCCGAATTATCATCCAAACAAACCACATTGACGTTTGCTCCCAAATCGCAACTCGGTGCTGCACTACACGCATAAACACCTGAGAAAGTTTGCTTACAAAGTGGATTGTTTTCATCTACAATGGTTATTTCGTAAGCAGCATTGTTGGCAAAACCTTCAATGGTAATCGGGTTGGCAGGGAATCCCGAAGCCACTGTTTCGCCATTGCTGATGATTTGGTAGGTGCTGCTGCCTACGATTTGTAGTTCAATTGCATATCCTGTATTGGCGTTGTTGCATACGGTTGCAAAGTCGACATCTAAATCGCATGGTGGCGGTGGTTCACAGAAAAATCCACCTGCAAAACTTTGAGAACACAAAGGATTGTTTTCGTTTACAATGGCAATAGAATATGTTCCACTATCAAAAGGACCAATGGTAAAAGCCCCTGCTTCAACACCTGTCAATACTTCGTCTCCTGCATTACTAATCGTATAGGTATCTGAACCTGTGATACTTAATTCAACAGTAAATGAACCTTCTCCTTCTACACAAGTTGGGGCAATATTGACATTGAGGTCACAATCTACATTGTTGTCACAATTAGATGTACCGAAAATGTCTTGGAAACATTCGGGGTTTTGGTTGTCACTCACACTGAAGAAAAAGAAGAAATCTTGTGGATAAGGTCCCAAAAAATAGGTTCCTTCGGGAACATTGAACAAGGGATCGGGATTGAAGTCGCCAAATATGTCATAGGTAGAAGAACCTTCAAGGGTTATTTCTACATTGAAGGTAAAATCGTTGTTGCAAATGACATCGTAATCCACCACAAAATCACAGTCTGAATTGCAGTTTCGACTGATAAAAGTAGTTTCAAAACATTCAAAGTTCACATTGACCTCATCTTGAATGAAGACCGAATACCCAAAAAATCCGCCATTGTTGTCCTGAAAAGGACCGTAAGTATATGTCCCTGCTGTCAAGCCGTTTTCATTAATTGCGACAATGACATCACCATCAATGGAAATCGAATAAGAAGAAGTACCTTCAATGGTCACTACAATCTCAAGATTCTCATCATCAAGACAATTGGTAGTAATGTTGGCATCCAAATCACATTCTGTCACCAAAACACAATCTACCGAGCCATTGAAGTTGAGAAAACAATCTTCAAAAATGAGGTCGTTTTGGACAATGGACACGTTGTAGAAATTGGCAGATAAGTCCTCGAATACATAGTTACCAGGAGATACCCCTAATGCTAGTGTATCCAAACCACCAAAACCCAAATTGATGAAAATGTCGTAAACAGATGCTTCGTCTCCTTGAAAAGTGACGGTCAAATCAAAACCGCCTTCCTCCAAACAATCAATGGACACATCACCCGTCAAATTGCAATCGGCAGCACAAGCTCCCGCTCCTGATATGCTTTCACTACATGTAAAATCTACTTCGTCTTGTACAAATAGATTGAAAAAGTCTTCAAATTCTATAAAAATATTCTCTAAAACGTAGCTTCCCGCAGTTGCTCCAAAAATGGATTCCCCAAAAAATCCGTAGTTAATGGTATAAGTGCTGCTTCCTTCAATGGTGATTTCTACTGTCGTTGTACCATCGTCATTGCAGCTTATGTTGTCGAGTGTAACATTCAAATCACAGGGCGTTTCACAGAATTTTATTCCCGAAATGGTTTGGAAACAGAAAGAATTGGCTTCGTTGGAAACGGTGATTTCATATTCGCCATCTGTACCCGAAAATGGGCCAACCAATACAGTTCCCTGCGTTACACCTGTAAGCGGAGGATTCACACCATCCGAAACAGTGTAAGTGCTATTCCCTGCAATGCTCAACAAAACTTCAAAGTTATTGGAGCCTTCAATACATGATACAAACGATTCTACCTGCAATTCACAATTAAAAGTACAATTGTCCGAGCCACTTACTTCAATGGCACAGGTTTCGTCTGCCTCACTGACAATGGAAATGGTATAAGGAATATTAGGAATAGGGCCTACAATAATCAGTCCTGCAGTTTGGTTGGTTAGTGCAGGATTAATGCCATCATCTATCGTAAAAAGGCCTGTTCCTGTGAGCTGTATTTCCACATTGTAGCCTGTATTTCCTGCACAAGTCGTTGAAGAGGTAACCGCTACATCACAAGGCAGTGACTCCGTACAATTATGACTACCCATGAGGGATACTTGGCATGTTGGATCAGCTTCATTCGTGATTACTACCGTATAGGTAGCATTATTGAATGGCCCAATTGTAATTTCACCAGCCGTTTGTCCTGTCAATACATTGTTGCCGTATTCGATGGTAAACGTACCTGTTCCACCCAAATTGAGCTTCAAATTGTAACTATTTTCGTTCACACATTCTGGAACAGCTACCACCGAAGGGTCGCAAATCACATCAGGCGTACAATTCAGCGTTCCCACATAATTTTGCGTACAATTGTCGTCCGTTTCACTCGTTACAGAAATTGCATACCCTCCATTCAAGAAAGGTCCAACACTCAAATTTCCAGCCGTTTGTCCTGTCAAAACAGTATTGCCATACGCAACGGTATAGCTGTCATCCCCTGTAAGCGTGAAAATGACCTCATAACTATTGTCATCTATACAATTGGGTGTTGCAAAACTGGGCAAGACACATTCAAAACATTCATTGTTGCCCGCCACAGATTGTTGACAAGCAGGATCTTCTTCACTGATAATGTTGAGTCCATAAATTCCGTTGCTAAAAGGGCCTAAATTGAACGTACCAGCACTCTGATTGACGAGTGTAATATTCGTATTGTTGGTAATCGTGTAAAGTCCTTCACCTGTAAATGTCAGCAGCACATTGAAGGTATTGGCATCTATACAATCTGGTATTGCAGAAAAAACAGTGATATTGCAGACAAAACAATCTCTTGTGCCTGCAATGGTTTGTGTGCAAGTTTCATCTGTTTCGCTCGTAATAGTGATGTTGTAAGCACCTTCTGGGTAAGTAGGCGAAACAAAAGTGCCTGCTACTTGACCTGTCAAAGGAGGGTTGATGCCATCCGAAATGGTGAATGTACCCGAACTCTCTACAGTATAGGTCACTTCAAAAGTATTGCTGTCCGAGCAATCTGTACCGACATTGCTCACTACCAAATCACATTCAAAACAGGTATGTTCTCCTGTCAATGATTGGGTACAAGTCAAATCTTCTTCGCTCGAAATGAGTATATTGTAAGCTCCTTCTGCAAAAGGGCCCACTGTAATTGTACCTGCAGTTTGACCTGTCAGCGTTTGACCATTGAACTGAATGGCATACGTGCCGTTTCCACTCAAATTGAAGGTAACTTCATAACTGCTCAAATCAATACAATTGGTTTCGATGTTGGAAGTCGCCAAGCCACATTCAAAACAGTTTTTGCTACCTGTAAATACTTGCGTACAAGTTTCATCTACTTCGCTCGTTACTTCAATGCTGTAAATTCCATTCGGAAACGCACCAAAAGTATAAGTTCCAGCTACTTGATTGGTCAAAGGTTCATTGAGTCCATCTTCAATCGTGTAAGTGCCTTCACCTGTAAAAGTTAAACTCACTTCGTATGTATCAATATCCAAACATTCTGTCACCACACTGCCAGCTATGTCGCAATCGAAACAAACAAACTCTCCTGTTATCGTTTGGTTACAATTGGAATCTGTATCACTCGTTACTGAAATACTATATGCACCATTGGATAGAGGGCCAACTATATATGTTCCAGCAGGTTGGTTGGTGAGATTGGTCGAAACACCGTCCGTAATCGAATACGTGCCACTACCTGTCACCGTTACCATCACCTCATAGGTACTCAAATCAATACAGTCTTCAGTAGCCGTCACGCTCAAATTGCAGCTAAAGCAATCTTGTGTAAAGGTTTGGGTCAGGCTGCAATTGGCTACATTTTCGTCTGTAATCGTCAAGGTGTAATCTACATCGTGCGGAAAACTACCTAAGTCAATTGAACCAGCAACTTGCCCCGTCAAAGTAGGATGTACGCCATCGCTTATTGTGTAAGTGCTTGTTCCTGAAATAACCAAAATCGCATCAAAATTTTCGGTGTCAGTACAACTTGTATTGAAGGACTCAATCGCCAAATCACACACTTCACAAGGATTGTTCACCGTAATTGTATCGCCACAAGTAGCATCTATTGTACTGATTACATAGAAAGTATAATCAGCATCAGGCGCAATAAGCGTGTCTAAAACTACCGTTGCAGCCGTTTGATTGCTGAGCAAAGTTTGGGTATTGTCGCTCACATTGTAACTACCATTTCCTGCAATAGTGACGCTCAAATTGTAGCCATTGTTGTCCTCACAATCCGCCGATGTTGTCACCTGCAAATTGCAATTGAAGCAATCTGCCGAACCTGTCAATACAATCTCATCACAGTCATTCACTTCATCCGAAAGGGTAATACTGTAATTCCCATTTGGCAGAGGCCCTACTGCAATTGTACCTGCTGTTTGACCTGTCAATGCAGTGTTTACGCCATCGTCAATCGTATAGGTACTTGTTCCAGAAAGCGTCACATTGACATTGAAGGTTTCTGAATCCACACATTCGGTAGCTGCTGTTGCCGCCAAATCGCATGGATCGCCCGCACAATTCACGACTTTTGAAAAAGTACAGTCATTGTCGTCCGTTACAATCAAGGTATAGTTGGCCTGTGCGACATCTGTAAAAACGCCTGTGCTATTTTCAGCTACCAAAGTATCTGCGGGAATGGCATAAAGCGCATAAGTGAAGTTGCCTGCTCCCCCCGTTGCAGTGAAGCCATTCGTACAGTCCGAACTTGCTGTCAATACAATCGGGGTGGTATTGATAACAAAACCACCAAGCGTTGTAGTACAACCATTTGCATCGCTCACGATAACTGAATATGTGCCAAAATCAACGTTGGTAAATACCCCAGTGCCATTCACTTCCTCTAATTGTTGCAGTGAATTGATCAAACCGAAGTTATACACCAAAGGATTACCACCGCTTGCCATTACTGCAATATTGCCGTAATCACAGGTTTCTGTAATGTCGGTGAGGGTTAGTGAATCGTATGTTGCCACGTTTAAGGAGCGTTGGCAACCATTTTGATCAACAGCATAGACAATATAAGCTCCTTCTGCCAATCCTGTGAATGTTCCCAAATTGTCGCTACCAGATCCATCACCCAAGTCACTTGCCAACCACCCATTGGTTACATTTGTAGGGTCGTTGGCATTGAAGGTGCCACCTTGTGTATAGAGGTAAAAATTCCAATCAGGTGAGCCATTTGTAGTAGTAACGTTTATTTGACCTTCTACACAACTACCGCCTTGTTGCGAAATTGTAATTAGGTCATCCATCGTAAACAGTGCGCCAAATTGACATCCGTTTTCATCCTCCACAATCACGTAGTACGTGCCATCTGGAACACCTGTAAAAGTACCTGCACCTGTAAGTGTCAATTCATTGGAAAAGACATTGAGTAATCCATTTGGAGCAGGTTCGGTGGAAAGATAAATCTCATAACTTGCTCCTGCAAAAACAGCGGGGTCTTTGCCTCCACTGACCGCATTGACCACTACTTCACCCGAACCACAGGCATCTGCCTTAATGTCCAGAACAAAAGAAGCGTAAATCTCCACATCTACTGAGGATTCAGTAGAACAGCCATTTTGGTCGAGTGCGTAAATCGTGTAACTTCCTGCTGCAATACCACTAAAGTTGCCTATCACATTGCTCCCCGCAGTTGTGCCTCCATCTGTCGCTACCCAACCATTTGCAGTGTTTTCGGGATCAGCAGCATTGAGCGTTCCAGACTCATTGTATAAATAAAAAGTCCAGTCAGAAACATCTCCTCCCAAAATAGTGGCTTGGGCTGTGCCTGATGGAGTGCTACAAGTTGTTGGAGTAGCAACCAAAGTAGTTGCTTCCCCTATGGATACATTCTCTGAATATTGACATCCTCTATCGTCTTCCAACACCACAAAATAACTCCCCGAAGCAATGCCTGTGAAAGTGCCAGGTCCCGATAAAACTCCTTGGTTGTTGGGAACATCGTTGGTGGCATTGGGTGCAGAAGTTGTAGATAAGAAAACCGAATAAGTTGCTCCTGCAAAACCTTCGGCGGGATCACGTCCGCCCATTACTGCCGAAACAGGGATAGAATTGAAGAAAGAACAAGGGTCTCCATTGAATTCAATATCAAATGGATCATATACTTCAATGTTGGTAGAAGAAACTTGGCAACCATTTCCGTCCACTGCATACAAGGTATATCTACCTGCAGGGACATTCGTGAAGTCGGCAACTGCTACACCAGTTATCGCCATATTGTTGCCATTGCTGTCATCAGCTGCCCCATTTGCTGCTGCCGTAGGATTGTAGGCCGTATTTGGGGGATTCGGCGCACCCAATAGTGGTGAACCTAGTGGATAAAGGTAAAAATCATTGGCTACGGCACCACCTACTATTTCGGCTGTTGCGGTATTGAAGGTATCGCAAGCATTGGGCGTGACCTGCAAATTGATTGGGTCGCTCAAGTCAATAGGGCCAACAGTGAATGTACAGGCACCATTACCGTCACTTATGCCGTCTGTTACCACGATATAGTAGGTATTGGTGGCTACAATGTTGTCAAAAATGAAGGGAATATTGGCGGTGGGATTGGAGGTGGTAAAACTCAGTGGCACATTGTTTTGATCCAAAGCGGGTGTCAATGACCCTGCTGTTGTGGACAATACAATGGTGTATTGTGCGCCGGTGAAACCTGTAATGGCGGGATCACGTCCACCTGTTACGCTGGTGACTTCAATGGAATTTGCGCCTACACAAGGATCTGTAGAAAATGTCACATTCCACGGATTGTATATTTCTACGGGAATGCTTTCTACACAAGGGGTAACAGAAGGATTGTTGTCGTTTGCTTCAATGGTGTATAAACCCGCATTGAAGCCTGAAAAAGTACCTGTATTGTTCGTTGCTAAAACAGTTGTACCTGTTGCATCTAACAAAGAGTAGGTAAAATCAACGTTTGGAACATAAAAAGCACCTGCATAACCACCTGATGCTGTTGCACTGACTGTATTGAAGCTATTGCAGTTAGCTGTCGTTTCGTTGAGTTCGACTTCGTTAAAGACATTCACATTTAAGGAAAGGGTAACACATCCGTCTCCATCTTGCCCATAAACGGTGTATTGATTCACAAAAATATTGTTGAATGTTCCTGTATAAACGCCAAGGCTTTGAGTAGTGGAGGTGATGGGAGGGGCTAATGCGGATACCCCCCCATTGAAGGGAACATTTAGCGCATAGAGCCAATAAGTCCAATTGGGATTTCCACCTGTACTTTGCAGCGAAATGGTGTTGTTGGCACATGGCAGAGTGACATTGGTAAGCGTGAAATCATTCAAATCTATACTCGTGACAGGTGTGGAAAATTGACAACCTCTGTCGTCTTGCACTACTACAAAATAATCTTCTTCGGTAACACCTGTAAAAGAACCTGCTCCCGATAAGCTACCCTCATTGGAACTCACATCATTGGTCGCAAAGGGTGCTGCGGTTGTGGACAAGAAAACGGTGTAGCTTGCTCCTACAAAACTTCCACCTACGGTATTGTTGGGGTCTCGTCCTCCTGTGACAGACGTGATGGTAACGCCATTGACCAATTCACAAGCACTGCCCAAAGTGATGTTGAAGGTATCATAGACTTCAATATCAACCGTATTGGAGCAAAATGAACCTGAAGGTGTGCCATTGTTTACGTATTCATATTCTAAGGTGATGGTATGGTTACCTGCACTAACTCCTGTTGCTGTAAAATTGCCATTGGCATCTGGGTTTCCCAAGAAACCATCAATATCCGAAAAAACAGTGTAAAGACTTAAATCATTGGTGTTTGGATGATCTGGCTGTCCTCCTCCAACGTTGATAGTAAAAGTATTGAAGTCGCTACAAATTGGTGCAGTTGGAGTGATGCTAATGGGATTGTACACTTCGACATCTATGGAAGCACTACAACCTTCACCGTCCGTCACTACAATCGTATAAGTGCCTTCTGGTATGGGGTTGGAACTTCCTTCTAAAGTGGTAAAAATACCTGTGTTGTTGGTGCCTGCTCCTGCGCTGGTAGCATCAAAGGTATAATTGGTCATAGAATTGAAGGCTGGTAAACCGCCGCTTGCGCTCACATTGATTTGACCCAAATTACAAGCAACAGCATTGTTGCTTAGAATTATATCTGACAACATCACAAACTGAGCTGTTCCTGCAAATGCTTCGCAGCCAATAGGTGCAATGGTATTGAAGTTTTCCCAGATGGTACCCGAAATAATGATTGGAGTATTGAAGGGATAGGTGCCATCGTTGGTGAGTGTGGCTGTTTGACCTGAATTGAGGTAGTGTAAAGTTGGGTTGGTGTAGGGATTGGGATTGTTCCAATGTAGTTCATAGGTACCGCCAGCGTAAGGAATGTTCACATTGGCGGGATTAAACACATTCACGGTTCCTGATTCGCCTGAGCATAAAAATTTGTCATCGTTTGAAATAGTCAAATTGTCGGGAACAGGGCAGTTGAGATTGAAGGTAATTTCTTCAAATGCTACCAAGGCATTGTCGCAATCTTGGCGTGCTTCCCATCGGAGTGTATTGGTTCCGAATTGGGAACAGAGTGCATTGACCAAACCATTTCCTTCGGCGGCACAATTGGGGTCGAAAGGACAGCCAATGATGGTGGCCGTGAAATTGAAGTTTTGTGCTGCATCAACACAATCACTTGTGCCTGTTCCTATTTCGTCACCATTCAATAGAATTGAGTAAGAGACTTTGGTAGGTGGACAGACGCTATTGGGAGTGATGGTAATGGAGGTGTTGAAATCTTCTCCACAAACAACTGTTCCGCCATCTGCAATGTTGCTGGTTTTGGAAAGGGTTGGCATGGGCGGATCTCCTGCGGCTACGAAAGTGTATGTCTGGGGATAAGAAGGATTGAGCCATCCACCACCTGTACCACCGTTGGCAGGGAGTGTACAGGCTTCCATGCTGGCGAGATCTCCGAAAGCAGGATTGCCATTGCAACAACGCCAAGGGCCTGGGCCAATACTGGAGTTGGTGCCAATACCTTTGCTGTAGTCTGCATTGAAGGCATAGGTGACGATTTCATACGTAGCTCCTGGACACAGCAGACTCGTAGGAATTTGAAACGTTCTGTCACAACCTCCTGGATTGGCACAATCTACGCCTTCAGCAGTACTATTGGCCAGACAATTGGTTCCCCAAAATCCGTGGTCTATGATGCCTGATGCTACTGCTGTACCGCTTAGATTGCAGCCCGCACAGTCGCTTATTTCATACACCGCCCAATATATGTCCAAATTGTTGATTCCTGCATTGTTGGTGCCGCAATTGAAGAAGAAGATGCCACAATCGGGCAGCTCATTGCTGTTGGAAGTAACGGTTACTTCAATGTTGCTTCCTATGACAACAGGAGTATTGAGCACTTTGGCATAAGGGGGATTTTCGGCCTGTATCTTGGGGTGAAAGATGAAGGATAAACAGATAAGAAAAAAGAGTGCGTAAATGTTTCTCATGTTGGTTGTTGTGTTTTCAACTTGTTGCATTTGTTTTACTTGATTTTCAATTGATAAAATTAGTTCTTATCATTTTATTGGTATGGTCGTGTGAAAAAGAACGAAATATGGAAGTAGAATCGTTGCTTTTTGTGTTTAAGGCTTGTTTTACAAACCGCTACGAAGGTACAAAAAAAGGGTATTTGAGGTATAATTGTATGGCGTTTATGGTGTCATTTATCTTGCATGAGAAAGGGGAAGGAGAGGGAGATTTTGTACAGGTAGCAAATTCCAACAAAAGTCTATGACAAGAACGCACCGATTAAGTACCTTCACTTCCTCCACCCAATATCAACACGCCATCAAAGACCATTTGGAGAATATTCGGCTTTGGGAAAGATTTTAGAGTGTATGGTTTTGAGCAATAGCTGTTCAACCTCCAATCAACACATACCCCGCCCATGCTTTGGGAGTAAATCCTTTTCGGTGAAAGCATTGAATTATTAAAGCAATCTGATATTATTGTTACTAATCCCCCCTTTTCATTGTTTCGAGAGTATGTTGCTCAATTATTTAAATATTATAAAAAGTATTTAACCATTGGGAATGTTAATGCAATAACATACAAAGAAATTTTCAAGCTAATTAAACAAAATAAGGCTTGGTTAGGAATAAATCTTGGTAGAGGTGTTTCTGGTTTTATTGTACCTGAACACTATGAACTTTACGGAACAGAAGCACGGATAGATGACTTTGGAAATAGAATAGTTTCTCCGAATAATTGTTTATGGTTGACCAACTTAGATAATTTTAAGCGTCACGAAGACATAGAACTTACAAAAAAATATGTTGGAAACGAAGATGAATACCCTAAATATGACAATTACGATGGAATCAATGTTGATAAAACAAAGGATATTCCCTTGGATTATGACGGTGCTATGGGCGTACCAATAACATTTCTTCATAAGTTCAACCCTGACCAGTTCGAGATAATTAAATTCAGAAAAGGAAAGGATGGAAAAGACCTATCAATAGGTGGGAAATGTCCTTATTTTAGAATCCTAATCAGAAATAAACGGATACAAAACAAATTAATTAACAATAGAAAGGAAGTCGAGTAGAGCGGGGAACTGACTAAAACAGTTCCCTACCCTCTCACAGAACCGTACGTGAATCTCTCGATTCATACGGTTCTTCAGGATTAGAAACCTATCAGGGAGTATAGCCCCGTACTGCCAATGCACAAACAAGTTCGGAAAATCTTTGGCGATTTCCTTCAATCTTCTGCGTGCTTCTTTCATACGCCTTCGGTATCGCTTGTACTTATTTGGTTAGCCAACGTAGCAAACGTACATTCTCCATCCTCGTACCATTGGAGCTATGGACTTTGCAATATGCACCTGCTACAATCATTTTTGGCACTCAGAGCATCCACAAAGCCTCACATTCACTACAAATTTTACTATTCTGTGATGCGTTGGGGCGCATGGTGTTGGTGAATTGCTTATATTTGAAGGTAGGGAAGTGAGTTATTTCACGGACTGCCGTTGCCTGCAAGCAAAGAAGAACCAATTATTCACTAACTTTGTGATATGATAAAAAATAAATTATAATATGGCTAAGAAAAATCAATCAAAAAGATTGACAACTCAACATAAAAAATCACAAGGTGTAGTCGGCATATTTGGTGACAACGCAAAATTGCACGATTTAACTGTTGGTGAAATATCAAATCTTGTTATTCAAGAACTTGAAAAAGAGTTTCCGCAATTGACTTTTAAGTACAGAACGAGCATACGAAAAGAAGAAATAAACGAAGCATTAAAGAAGATTGACCCCAATTTGGGACAGACCCTTTTTGTGCAAAATTCAAGCATTAAACCAGATGGCGGAATAGTTGAAGTGAAAGATGACAACGTGGAATTGGAGAGTGATTCTGGTATCAGAAGCCAAACACCAAGGGAAGGACATTGAAAATATCAAAAAAGGAAAATTAGTTGGCAAAGACAACAACCAAGACTTGATGGCTGCTGGAAATGCGATAGAACGGTCGCATAAAAATATATCAGAAATCGCTAACTTTATGCTGTCTGAATCTCATTTTCCGTATGTTCTATTTTTGGAAGGCTCAAACTTTTTAACGGAAACCATTTCGATTAAAAGACCTAACGGGCGAGTTGTAGTTCTTGAATACAATTCAGGAATGTTAAACAGATTAGATAGACTGACTGCTGCAAATTATGGAATGCCAATTAACACCAATTTGTGCGAAAATAAATTTGTCAAGCATAAGGAAAAAACAATCATGCTTCAGGCAACTTCTATTTATTCACAAGGGAATGGAGAAAAATGGGACGCTAAGGAAATGTTAGAAATTATGATTGAAATTTCTAAAACCTCGCTTAAAGTTTTGGGTAGCGATATATTTCACCAAATAACCAGAAGCAAATAAAGAATAATAATGGCACGGAACGCAACTAATAAATTACTACAAAAGGCTAAAAAATCTAAAAGTGATGAATTTTACACTCAACTTTCAGATATAGAAAGTGAATTGCAACACTATAAAAGTCATTTTAAAAATAAAGTGGTTTATTGTAATTGTGATGACCCAACAATTAGCAATTTCTTCAATTATTTTGCTGTAAACTTCAAGGAATTAGGATTAAAAAAACTAATAGCCTCTTGTTATCGAGAACAAAAAATAGATTTATTTAATACCGAAAAAGTTGAGAGTGGTTTTTACTACGAATTTACAGGTTCAGAAGAAGCTATTAAACCAAATGCTGATGATGTTATTCGCTTTAAAGGTGATGGGGATTTTAGGTCAGTTGAAAGCATTGAATTATTAAAGCAATCTGATATTATTGTTACTAATCCCCCTTTTTCATTGTTTCGAGAGTATGTTGCTCAATTAGTTAAATACGATAAAAAGTATTTAATCATTGGGAATGTTAATGCAATAACATACAAAGAAATTTTTAAGCTAATTAAACAAAATAAGGCTTGGTTAGGAATAAATCTTGGTAGAGGTGTTTCTGGTTTTATTGTACCTGAACACTATGAACTTTACGGAACAGAAGCACGGATAGATGACTTTGGAAATAGAATAGTTTCTCCGAATAATTGTTTATGGTTGACCAACTTAGATAATTTTAAGCGTCACGAAGACATAGAACTTACAAAAAAATATGTTGGAAACGAAGATGAATACTCCAAATATGACAATTACGATGGAATCAATGTTGATAAAACAAAGGATATTCCCTTGGATTATGACGGTGCTATGGGAGTACCAATAACATTTCTTCATAAGTTCAATCCCGACCAATTTGAAATAATTAAATTCAGAAAGGGTAATGATGGAAAAGACCTATCAATAGATGGGAAATGTCCTTATTTTAGAATCCTAATCAGAAATAAACGGATACAAAACAAATTAATTAACAATAGAAAGGAAGTCGAGTAGAGCGGGGAACTGACTAAAACAGTTCCCTACCCTCTCACAGAACCGTATGTGAACCTCTCGATTCATACGGTTCTTCAGGATTAGAAACCTATCAGGGAGTATAGCCATACTGCCAATGCACAAACAAGTTCGGAAAATCTTTGGCGATTTCCTTCAATCTTCTGCGTGCTTCTTTCATACGCCTTCGGTATCGCTTGTACTTATTTGGTTAGCCAACGTAGCAAACATACATTCTCCATCCTCGTACCATTGAAGCTATGGACTTTGCAATATGCACCTGCTATACAATCATTTTTGGCACTCAGAGTATTCGTTGAGGGCATTTCAAGAGCGGCAGGCGTTGGATTTGACGGATTTGGAAGTTGGGTCTTATTGGTGTGTATGGAAGGAAGATGGTCGTGTGGTGGATAAGGTGCGGTTTTTGAAGGTGGAGGGGTGAGGTCATAAGGACATAAGGACATAAGGACATAAAATCAAGGAGTAGTCGACCGTTTTGTTTCAGAACAACGGTGGCTACTCCTTTTTTTTTGTGTGTTAAACAAAAAAGTCTTACCTTCCTCTAAGATAAGACAACCTCTCCTCGTATTCCTTATCACCTAAAAATTTAGCCATGATAAATATCTTTCGAACCCTAATTTGTTTCTTTTTTGGCAGCTTATTGCTTTTACCCAACTCTGTTCACAGTCAAGCAAATAATAGCAAAATATTGATCAGTCAAGCAACCGTCAATGTGCCTTTGGACAAAGCGTGGTGGGCGTGGACAACGGATAAGGGAGTTCAGAGTTTTTTGGCAGCAGACTCGGAGATTGATTTTCGAGTAGATGGCAACTACAAAATTTCTCTATACACCAAAGCCAATTACCCCAATACTGACAACCGCATTCTTTCATTCATTCCTTTTCAGATGTTTTCATTTGAATTTGCGATGCCCGATAGATTTCCAACTATTCGCAACCAAAAAACCTGGATTGTGGTGGAGTTTATTGCTCTAAAACCGAACCAAACTGATGTAAAACTGACACACTTGGGTTGGGGAAAAGATGGGGAATGGGATGAGGCTTACAACTATTTTCAGCAAACTTGGTTGTTGGCTTTAACCGATATGCAGAGCAATCTTCCCCAAGCAAAAACTTCTGGAGAAAGCGACAACAGTTTGCCCACAGTAGCCATTGAAGATGAAGAAAATGAGGAAATGGAGCAGGAGGAAACCATCCATTCTTCAACAACTACAACTCAATCTTCTACTTCAAAATATTCGTTCAATCCTTCAACGGATGATATTGACGGAGTTGCACCACCGACTACTGAAAAACCTGCTAAAGTTGCTACCCCTGCCAAAAAAACCACCGAGAATCTAACATCATCACTACAAAACACAGCTAAACAAACCGATATGCAGCAATTTGCCTACAAACTTACGCTTATAGACCCTGAATTGGCCCGCAATCCAGAGGCATGGACCAAAGAGCAATCCGATATTGTCAGTGTTCACTTCAACTACTTGAAAACACTAACCGAACAAGGAACTGTCATCTTCGTAGGACGTTCACCAGATCCCGACATTGGCTTTGGAATTGTGGTTTTTGAAGCCCCTACAAGAGAGGCAGCACAGGAGATTATGTACGGTGATCCTGCGGTAAAAAATGGACTGATGAATGCCGAATTTCACAATTTTAACATTGCATTGATGAGGGAGTAAAGCCATTTGGATAACAGAAGTAAAAAGATAAAACAATGACTCTATTTCATTAATTGATTTTGTCTTATATTTAATCCAATTAAAGTAGAAAAATCAAAACCGCTTGTCAATATTTAATGAAAATAATTTATTGTTTGTAAATAATCTATAAATCAATAAATTAAAATTTTACATTTTGTGTTTTATTCTTGAAATAGTCCATTGAGCTTTTTAGATAGGAATTTCCCTACCAAAAGTTAGTTTTGTCCTATTCCATTAATAAGGTTTTGTAGTATATTTGTCGCCTAAAACAGATTCAAAACACAAAACAACTATGCAGGACGCACCTATTTTGAATGATTGGCAGTTGGAGCAACAAGAATGGCTCGAAGCATTGGAAGAAATAGTGGAAGCACATGGGAAGGAAAAATCGGCAGAACTGTTTCAATCACTCCGTCATTGGTTAGCTCGAAAAGGAATTGCCAACAGTGGTTCCGCCATCAACACTCCTTACCTCAATACTCTTTCTGTAGACGACCAACCTGACTATCCTGGTGACTTAGAAATAGAACAAGAACTCGAAAATATTCTCAAATGGAATGCACAGGCCATCGTTTTGCAGGCGTATGACAAAGGTACAGCGCTTGGTGGACACATTGCGACCTATGCAGGTGCGGCTACATTTATTGAAGTATTGATGAACCATTTTCTCCGCAAAAAATCAGCAGACTATGGTGGTGATACCTTTATGATTCAAGGTCATGCTTCTCCTGGCTTGTATGCACGGGCTGCAATGGAAGGACGGTTGAGTGAATATGAAATTGCCAATTTTCGACAAGAAACCATCGGTGGTGTTTCCTCCTATCCGCACCCTCGCCGTATGCCCGATTTTTGGCGAGTGCCTACGGTCAGCATGGGACTTGGGCCTTTGATGGCGATTTACCAAGCTCGGTTCCAAAAATACTTAGAACACAGAGGATTGAAGCCTAAAAATGGCGGAAAAATTTGGCACATCATCGGAGATGGCGAAATAGACGAACCTGAAATCTTGGGTTCTATCAATGTGGCTTCCGGTCAAGACTTGGATAATCTCGTGTTTATTATCAACTGCAATCTGCAACGTTTGGATGGCCCTGTTCGTGGAAATGGCAAAATTATTCAAGAATTGGAGCGTTCTTTCTTGGGTAGCGGCTGGAATACATTGAAGTTGATTTGGGGCAGTGAGTGGGATGAGCTTTTTGCCAAAGACAGCGAAGGTGTATTGTTGAAGCGATTGGAGGAAATGGTAGATGGAAATTTCCAAGAATTGAACACCCTTCAAAACGGGGCGGATATTCGCAAAAAATTGGCCAACGGGGATAAAAAAATTGAAGCATTGTTGGCGGATTACAGCGATGAACAAATCAAAAACCTGCGACGTGGCGGACATGACCGTGAAAAACTCTATGCGGCTTTCCAAAATGCGCTACATGCGGACAAACCTACGGTTATTTTGGTCAAAACAATCAAGGGTTATGGTATGGGCAAATCTGCCGAAGGTTTGAATACAGCCCATCAGGTCAAAAACCTACAAGAGGACGACCGCATCACCACCAAAAATGGCTACAATATACCTATCAGTGATGAGGATGCTTTGGCTGCAAAGTTTTACTTCCCCGATGCAGACAGCAAGGTGATGCAATACTTACACGAAAAACGCAAGGCTTTGGGAGGTTATATTCCTGAACGCTTGGACGATTACCCTGCAATTGAAGCTCCTGACAATGAAACACTTCAACCTTTATTTGAAGGTAGTGAAAGCTCTGGTGGCAAAGATTTTTCTACAACCGCTGCGGTTGTTCGTTTGTTGACCCAATTGCTCCGCAAATCTTCCATCAAACAGTATATTGTGCCTATCGTTCCCGATGAAGCACAGACTTTTGGAATGGAATCTATCTTCAATTCTGCCAAGATTTACAATGCCAAAGGACAGCTATACGAACCTTTGGAGATTGGGATTTCGGTGATTAAATACAAGGAAAGCAAAACAGGTCAGGTATTGCAGGAGGGCATCAATGAGGCGGGTGCAACGGCTTCTTTCATTGCAGCAGGTACGGCCTACTCTACGCATGGCATTCCTACGATTCCGTTTTACATCTACTACTCGATGTTTGGTTTCCAAAGGGTTCAGGATTTGATTTGGGCGGGTGCAGATATGCTTGCCAAAGGATTTTTGTTGGGCGGAACGGCTGGACGCACGACCTTGAATGGGGAAGGTTTGCAGCATCAAGACGGTCATTCTCATTTGATGGCTTTGACCGTACCTTCGATTTTGTCTTACGACCCTGCTTTTGCGTATGAATTGGCGATTATTGTGCAGGATGGTATTCGCCGAATGTATGTTGAGAATGAGAAGATTTTTTACTACATTACGGTTTACAACGAAAACTACTTTATGCCGACCATGCCAGAAGGTGTGGAAGAAGGTATTCTGAAAGGTATTTACAAATACAAGGCTTCTGAAACGAAGGTCAGCAAAGGTAAAAAAGTGCATTTGTTGGGTTCAGGCTCGGGTATTGTACAGACGCTTCAAGCAGCGGAAATATTGGAAGAAATGGGTATTTCTACGGATATTTGGAGTGTCACGAGTTGGAACGAATTGTACAAAGAGGCAACCGCTTGTGACCGATGGAACATGCTACACCCTGATGCAAAGGAGGAAAAAACACCTTATATTCAACAGGTAATGAAAGGTGAAGAGGGTGTGTTTGTGAGCAATAGCGACTGGATGAAGCTGACCTCTGGTGCTTTGTACCCCTGGATGCCTGACGGTTTTGTGGCTTTGGGAACGGATGGTTTTGGATTGAGTGATAGCCGTGAGAACTTGCGAGATTATTTTGAAGTGAGTGGTAAATACATTGCTTATGCTGCTTTGCGAACTTTGCAGAAAAAGAAAAAGGTGACGAAAAAAGATTTGTTGGCTTTCATGGAACAACATGGGATTGAGAGTGATAAAATTGATCCTATGAGTGTTTAAGAACGGCTGGCGGTGGACGATAAACAGCGGACGAGAATTTGAATGCTAGAGGGTAAGGAGACACCTAGGGCTTTTGAGAGAATGAAAACACAAAAACATTAACACCTCAACACAAAAAGAACATTAACACAAAAAATAAAATACAATGAGTTACGAATATAAACTTCCTTCTCTCGGCGATGGCGTTACGGGTCAGGTGACGGAAATATTGGTGAAAGTGGGAGATCAGATTGAAGAGGAAGATACACTGATGATTGTCAGTACCGACAAAGTAGATGCCGAAATGCCAAGCGATGTGGCGGGTACGGTGGAAGCTATATTGGTAAGTGTGGGTGATGAAGTAAATGAAGGTGACTTGTTGGTACGTATCAATACTGGTGGCGAAAGCACTGCGGACACAAACAAAGCACAGGAAACACCCAAACAAGAAGAAAAACCCGCTGAGTCAGCTCCTGCAAAAGTAGAAGCAAAAGCAGAAACACCTCAAAAAGAAACGCCAAAAGAAGAACAAAAACCTGCTACTTCACCACAACAAACTGGAGGAGATGCCAACTTCCGTATGTCACCTTTGGCTCGAAAAATAGCGAGGGAATTGGGTGTGGATGCAGCTACTTTGAAGCCTTCTGACGGCAACCGCATCAAAGCAGACGATGTGCTGCAAGCTGCAAAAACGAAACAAGAAAAACTGGAAAAAGCTGCAAAAGCTCCTGCAAGTGGTGGCGGTGGTGGTATGGCGATTCAACCTTTACCCAATTTTGAGAAATTCGGCAAGGTGCAGCGCAAGGCTATGAGCCGTATCAATGCAGTGACCGCCGAGAATATGCACTACAGCTTTTCGGTGATTCCTCATGCTTGGATTTCGGAAAAGGCGGACATTACCAACCTCGAAGCACTTCGCCAACAATACAAAGATCGGGTGAAGGCAGCAGGTGGAAGCCTCACGATTACAGCTATTTTGGTAAAAGCCATTGCAGTGGTTCTTCGCAAAATGCCGCAATTCAATGCCAGTATTGATATGGAAACCAAAGAATTGGTCTTCAAAGATTACATCAACATTGGTGTGGCTGTGGACACTGATAGAGGTTTGTTGGTGCCTGTGATTCGAGATGTGGACCGCAAGGGTTTGACCGAGATTTCTATCGAATTGTCGGAAATGTCGAAGCGTACTCGTGATGGCAAAAACAACTTGACCGACATGGAACGTGGCAGTGGCAACTTTTCTATCTCCAATATTGGAGGAATCGGTGGTACAGATTTGAAGCCAATTGTCAATTCTCCAGAGGTGGCGATTTTGGGTATTACGGCTTCTTTGATGGAACCTCGTTGGAATGGCACTGAGTTTTTGCCTCGATTGATGATGCCAATGCACATTGGTTTTGATCATCGGGTCATCAATGGTGCGGATGCCATTCGTTTCTTGGTTGAATTGAAGAATATCTTGGAAGATCCGTTTTTGGGGTGGTTTTAGTAAAGACAAAAGATATGAAATTCAAGACGTAAGACTTGGATGTAAAAAGGGATTGCTCAACACGCAATCCCTTTTTCTTTAAAAGATAGTTTTTCCAAAAAAATAGAAATTATTGCCGCTACTTCAATTCCAAAAATACTAAACGTCAATTTCCCATACATAGATTTAATACTAAACAATAGTAATGGGTTTGGTTAAGTTTAGGGTTTATAAGATTTGTGGTATTTTTTTTGCTAATTTAGTACAATAGGATTAAAAATTATCCTCATCATTTTTTTACATTTAAAACACGTAAGGCTTATGAGCACTTTAAAAAAAATCACCACATTGAAGGAAGTACATGCTTTAGAAACTTCAAAGTCCAGCACTCTAAAAGGTGGTGGTATCGCAAATGGTAAAAATGGTTGTCCAATTGGCTATGAACCCATTGATCCGCTTAAATTCATGGAAAAAATGAAAAGAAAAGAAGCAAAACTTTAGCTACCATACATATAATAAAATAAATTAGCAATCAAATGCTTAATAAAAATGTCATCTTATTGTCAAGGTGGCATTTTTTTTGTAGTATGGTTATTAATACCTTATTGTCAAATACTGTTCACTAATTTTTTTCAATGCAATGCAAAGCCCTATATATTATCTTTAACATCACTTTGTCATTATTACTTTTATCAACAATTGACAAAGTGAATGCTACCAATATAGATAGTCTTCAATCCTTGATTATTGAATATGAACAAGATCAAGTCAAAGACAAATTAATGACCATTCACCATGAGATGGGGGACTATTACTATGGCGAAAAAGCCTACCAAAAAGCCATTGATTCTTACAATCTTTCTTTAGAATTTGCTCGAAAGTTGGACCAATCAACATTTACTATCGACAATCTGTATAAAATAGGGCGAATGTCCATTTTATTACAAAATAGCACCGATGCCATTGAAGTGCTATCAGAAGCTTATGAATTGGCCATTTCTGAACCTACACCCGATTTAACTAAAATCGGAAAGATTGCAAACTATCTATCCAAAACTTATAAAGAAATTGGCAATCTCGAACTTGCTTATCAATACCGATTGAAGGCCTTGCAGATATTTGAAGAATTGCAAGATTCCTCCAATATTGCAGCCTCGAAATTTGAACTGGGCAATATCTTCTTTTACCAAAATCAGTACAAAACAGCTATTCAATACTATAAACAAAGTTGGGAACTTGCTTTACAAGTTCATATTGTGGGTTTAGAGATGGCGAGTATAGGCTCTATTGGCAGTGCTTACGATAGATTGGAGCAAACCGAAAAATCTTTGGAGTACAATTTACTTGCTCTAAAAATTGCAGAAGAAAACAATTTAGAAAGTCAACAAGCAGATGCCCTGCACAATGTTGCTTCAAATTACCACAGCTTGGGGGAATGTAATAAGGCATTAGACTTTTATAAAAAATCTTTGTCTTACAAACAAAAACATGAAAACAAGTTTGGAGAAGTAGGTACTTTGAGAGCAATCAGTTCGGTATATTTGGACATGGGATATAACTCTTTGGCACTTCAATACTTAAAAGAAGCTCTCAAAATAGCCGAGGAAATAGATTCGGATACCCGCCGAATTGATGTCTATCAACGATTGGCATTGGCCTATGAGCAGAGCGGCAAACCTACTGAAGCGTGTACCTACATGAAGGCTTACATGGCACTGAAAGATTCGGTCATGAATCAAAATACACTGGAGGCAATGGCACAGGCAAAAACCCGCTATGAAGTAGATAAACGAGAGCGGGAAATCACCTTTTTGAAAAAAGAAAATGAGGTATTGGGGAAAAATCGAGAAATCACTTCTTTGCGAATGATGGCTTTGGTAGGATTGGTATTGGGTCTGGTGCTGCTGCTACTCATTGCAGCCTTTTACTATGGCAGTCAAAAACGCTATAACAAACTACTCGAAGAAAAAACAGCCCATATTGCTATCCAAAATAGCCAGTTGGAAAAAATGAACAAACAACTGGAAGATGTCAATCAATCTCAAAAAACATTCAACCATGTGCTGGCTGCAAAAAATCAACAAATAGAACTCCAAAATAAGCAACTCGAAAATACCAATGAAGAACTCAAGCAATTTGCATATGTAGCTTCCCACGATCTCAAAGAGCCGCTACGCATGATTGGTTCTTATACCTCCCTAATAAAGCGCAGATACACCAAACATCTGGATGAAGGCGCACAAGAATTTATGGGTTACATCACAGATGCTACCAATCGAATGAACAACCTATTGGAAGATTTGCTGTCCTATTCGAGAATCAATACACACAATCAACAGAAAGAGTCTATAAATATACATGAGGTCATTGAAGGCGTATTGGCAAACTTACACCTGGACATCCAACAAAAAAATGCCCAAATACGCATACACGAACTACCTAAAATAAGTGCAAATCGCTCACAAATGAGCCAGTTGTTCCAAAATCTTGTCAGCAATGCCCTCAAATTTTCGGACAGCGAACATCCTGAAATAGAAATCAGTGCGCAAACAAATGGCAAAATGCATGTCTTTTCGGTCAAAGACAATGGCATCGGTATCGATCCAGAATACCAACAAAAAATCTTTGAAATGTTCAGCCGACTACATACCCGTCAAGAATATGAAGGCACTGGCATTGGATTGGCTACCTGCAAAAAAATTGTAGAACGGCATGGAGGAATTATCTGGGTAGAATCAGAAAAACACAAAGGATGTACTTTCTATTTCACACTTCCGTATGACAATAAAATGACGAATCATGTTGAGTCTTCGTCAAGTTTGGAGAAAGCTATTTAAGACCGTTTCATTCATAAATTATTCAACATCCATTATTTGAATATTATTTTCCCAAACCAAATCTTCTCATTTCCTATCTTCTATTATTCCTCTATCTCCTCAAGCTACTTTTGGTATAATCTTTGGCTTACTTAGACTAAAATCAGTAAATATTACTGCATTCGTTTAACATCCACCTTCATTAATATTTTAGTAGACTTTTAAACCCAAATAACATGGAAGTTATTCAAAAAATTCAAGAAGACAATTCTGTGAAACCAATCACTGAGGACAGTCAAGTTATCATAAAAGGTGGTAGAAATCGACTAACATACAGTTCTAAAATAGATACCAGCCAATCGAGTCCTCCCCGATGGAAAGATGAATAAAGACACCATTCCACATCCCAATCCTCCCTATTACTTCAAATCAAAATCCCACTTAATATATTGAATAACAATTACCTACATCGAAAATGTATAAGCCTTACCTATTTCGGTATTTCACCATTCTATGCTTGTGTTACCTACCATGGTCTATCAACATATCAGCGGAAGTTATAGTCAACACACATTCCGATTCCTACACACAAGAAAGTGTAGAAACACTTGAAAAAGAAAAAAGTGAAGTTGTACGTTTATACGAACTTGGTAAAAAACATCATGCAGCCAATCATATAGAATCAGCCTTGACCGTTTTTCTTCAAAGTTTGGATAAAGTCGAACAACTTGATCTTTCCGAACTACAAGTAAAAATAACCCGCAAACTATCAAGCATTTACCAAGAAGTCGGCAATTTTGAATTAGCCTACAAATATCAACTTCAATCCTTAGAAACATATGAAGAACTATCCGATTCATTGGGTATAGCAAAAGCACTCTATGAAATTGGCAATATTTTCTTCTTTCAAAACAGTTTTGAATTGGCACTTCAAAACTACACCAAATCCAAAAAACTGGTCAAACACCTCGAAGACAGCATAGGCATTTATTCGTGTTTGGGAGCCATCGGTAGTGTTCACAACCGCCTCGGAAACACCGAAAAGTCGCTGGCAATTAACCTTCAGGCACTAGAACTGGCTGAACAAATGGACTATGCCGAAGGCATTGCCTACGCCTTGCACAATGTTGGAGCAGACTACTATGATTTAGGATACTGTGAAACCGCATTAGACTATTACCAAAAATCTCTATCCTACAAAAAAGACATCGGCGACAAGTTTGACGAAATACCCACATTGCAGTCCATAGGTCTTATTTATTTGGATATGAGCAAAATCGAAAAAGCATTAAGTTATCTAGATGAAGCACTAAAAGTATCAGAAACCATTGACGCAAAATCCAGAAAAGTAGAAATTTACCAACTCCTATCCGCTACATACGAAAAAAACAAGCACTACCAAGAAGCCTTTCACTACATGAAAGCCCATACCCTTCTCAAAGACTCTATCTTGAACGAAAATACGCTCAAAGAAATGGCGCAATCCAAAACACGCTATGAAGTCGCCAAAAAAGAAAAGGAAATTGTGCTACTCAAAAAAGAAAACGAACTACTCGGAAAAAACAAAGAAATCACTTCTTGGAAAAACTATTTCTTAGCCGTTTTGGTCGCATTTCTACTCTTTACCTCCTTTTTGTTCTTTTACTACTACAAAAACCAAAAACGCTACAACGGTTTATTGGCGGATAAAAATCTTCAAATTCAGCAACAAAATCAGCAACTCGAAGAAGTAAACGACCTTCAATCAGGCTTCAATGCAACCCTCAAAACCAAAAACGAACAAATAGAACTGCAAAACCAAAAACTCGCCAACTCCAACAAAGAGCTCAGACAATTTGCCTACATAGCTTCACACGACCTCAAAGAACCCTTACGCATGATTGGCTCCTACACATCCTTGCTTCGTCGCAGGTATTCCAACAAGCTAGACGAAGGAGCGCAAGAATTTATGGGATTCATTACCGAAGCAACCTCTCGCATGAACAACCTACTCGACGACTTACTGACCTATTCCAAAGTCGGCACACAAGAACTCAAAAAAGACTCCGTAAAAATGGGGGAAATAGTAGAAGTCGCCATGGCAAATTTGCAGTTGAACATCAAGCAAAAACAAGCTGTCATACATGTAGTAAGTTTACCAGAAGTGAAAGTCAGTCGTACACAAATGGGACAACTCTTACAAAACCTCATCAGCAATGCCCTCAAATTTTCAGATAGCAATCATCCCAAAATATGGATAGATGTACAGAAAAATGGCAAAGCCTATATCTTTTCTGTCAAAGACAACGGAATCGGCATTGCCAAAGAACACCAAGAACGCATCTTTGAAATGTTCAGCCGCTTACATACCCGACAAGAATACGAAGGCACGGGCATTGGTCTAGCTACCTGCAAAAAAATCGTGGAACAACACAACGGGAAAATATGGGTAGAATCGGAGAGTAATAAAGGCAGCACTTTTTATTTTACGATTCCTTTTAACAATGAGGAAATACTGCAAAATGCCGAAAAAAACACATTTAATGATGAGCGGGTGATGGCAAGCAGATAAAATTGTGAAATCAAACCGCCTCAGGAATCACACTATCATGTGGATCTTTCTCAGGAAAACCCAATTCAAGCTCCAATTGTGCTTCAATTTCAGGAGTGATAATGTGTTCAATCGCTTCGGCATCATGGTGAACATGGTCATCAGCAAGGTTCAGATAACGAGTTAAATACAACTCCCACAAACGGTGCAATCTCACCACTCGTTGCGCCAATACTTTGCCTTTTTCCGTCAATTGCCACTTTCCTCCTGAGTCCACTTTTTGAAGTAAACCCTTATTGATCAAACGTTGAATACCACTCCTCAAACGATGGTCTAACATGCTCCTCCTTTCCTTCAAATCTTTTATTTTTCGAGCTTCAAAAAAAGCATTGTCCCCTTCACCTAAGTGGTAAAAAATCTTCAATATATTCTCCTCCAAAATCTTTGCGTTGTTCTTTTTCATCGACCAATAACGTGACAATACTCCCCTCTTTGGAGCGACCAACATCGAAAAGATAGCAATGACCGACAAGACCACCACAATCCAAGGTCCCGTAGGCATAGACGTACCTTGATAAGAAATAAACGCCCCAAAAATGCCTGCCAACGCCCCAAAAACAGCCGCTAAAAACACCATTTTCGGCAATTTATCTGTCCAATACCGAGCAGCAGCAGCAGGCGTTATCAACATTGCGGCCATCAACACCACTCCAACTGCCTGAATCCCTACTGCCACCCCCAAAACCGTAATGGACGAAAGCGCAATTTCAATCATCCGAACAGGCAATCCAATAGATTCCGCAAAATGCAGATCAAAGGCAACAAGCATAAACTCTTTGAAGAACAGCATCACTACTCCAATCAATACCACACTCAAACCTCCAAACACCCATAAATCTGCCCCAACCATTGCCGCCGCCTTGCCAAACAAAAACTTATCCAATCCCGACTGCGAAGCATTACCCGATTGCTGAATCATGGTCAATAACAAAATCCCTATTCCAAAGAAAACCGAAAGGGTCAAACCAATTGCTGCATCTGATTTGATGCGGGAATGTTTCGTGATTCCGTCAATAACCACCAAAGATAGCCAACCCGTCACCACTGCTCCCACCAAAAGCACCAGAGGATGTTTCATTCCTGTAAGCATAAACGCCAAACACACTCCAGGCAAAACCGAATGAGAGACAGCATCACCTAAAAGCGCACGTTTCCGCAAAAAGGTAAAACAGCCTACTACGCCTGTACTTGCCCCCAACAATACCATCCCCAATACGACGTATCGCACATTGGGGTCTGACAATGAGAAAAAATCTAACATTTTTTTTTGTTTTTACTCCCTCACAGGAAACTCCTTCTCCTGCAACAAATCTCCCATTTGTGAAAGTACACTCAGCTTACCACCATAGGTTTGCTGCAACAATTTGGGGTTGAAAACCTCCAATTTAGGCCCAGAAGCCACCAATCGGGTATTCAACAAAATGATCCAGTCAAAATATTCATAAGCAGATTGAAGATCATGGTGTACCACCAAAATAGTTTTTCCCTCATCCCGCATATCCGACAAGAGTTCCAAAATCGCACTTTCAGTAGTCGCATCAATCCCTGCAAAAGGTTCATCCATAAAATACAAGTCCGCTTGCTGCGCCAAAGACCTCGCCAAAAAAACCCTTTGCTGCTGCCCTCCAGACAATTGTGCAATTTGACGATTGGCAAAACCCTCCATTCTGACCTTCTCCAAACACGCCAATGCTAAGTCTTTGTCAGATTTGGTGAGCCATCGAAACAAACCCCGTTTTCCATAACAACCCATTAACACCACATCCAATGCACTTGCAGGAAAATCCCAATCCACCGACTCCCTTTGCGGCACATAACTTACCTTGTTTCTTACTCTATCCAAATCCTGCCCAAACAACTTTGCATAGCCACTACTCAACGGAATCAAACCCATAATCGCTTTAATCAAGGTGGATTTACCCGCACCATTCGGGCCAATAATGCCCACCAAATTCCCTTTGGGAATCGTAAAATCTACATTCCACAAAGCAGGTTTTTTATTGTACGCAACCGTCAGATTGTGAACCTCTAATATAGGATTTTCTACTTGCGTAATCATGTTTTTTTGTGTTGTTTTTTTGTGTTGGGATTTTGGGGGTTTAGATTGTGAAACAATGCTCCTTAAATTTCAGCAGCATCGCTGCGACCCTATTTGTAGAACTAAAAGTAACCTTATTTTCAAGGGGCGTAGCCTCGACACCATAAAAAAACGTTGTTTATTACGTGCCGAAGCTACGCTCCTATTAGATTAATTTTCAGCATTTTTCTACAAATAGTGTCAAGGCTAAAGCCCTTTTGAATGTTAAATAACTTTCGTGAAAGTGTATTAAGGTGATTTTGTAATCAAGTGTTATTTCTTCTATAATTTTCCAATATCCATTACTTCAATGCCTCTACAATCGTCTTTGTATTGTATTCCACCATACCAATGTAAGTACCTTCTTTAGTGCCATCTGCTCCCATCGCATCCGAAAACAAAGTCCCACCAATTTTCACCGCATGACCATGCTCTTTGCAGCCTGCCACTACTGCCTCCAAAGGTTTTGCAGCCACCGAACTTTCAATAAAAATAGCTTTTAATTTTCGAGTGACAATCAAATTTACCATTTCCGTCACATCCTTCAAACCAAATTCCGCCACCGTCGATATTCCCTGCAAACCTTTCACCTCCATATCGTAGGTTTTACCAAAGTAGCCAAAAGCATCGTGAGAAGTAATCAACAAACGTTGATCTTTGGGAATGGTTTGAATATTAGCCGCCACTATCTTGTTCAGTTCGCCTAGTTTAGTTAGATAACCTTGCAGATTGGCTTGGTAGTAAGCAGCATTGGCTTGGTCTATCTGCTGCATTTTTTCTCCAATATGTTGGACTGCTTGTGTCCAAAGCGGAACACTGAACCAAATATGTGGGTCATAGGTCTTTCTACTTTCTGCACCACCACTATCAAAACTGGTGATAAGTTCGCTTTTGTCCAACACATCTCCAATCGCAATGACTTCCTTTTGTTTGGCCATTTTCTCAAAAATATCCTGCATTTTGCCCTCCAAATGTAAGCCATTGTAAAAAACAATGTCTGCATTGACCAATTTTTTAAGGTCACCTTGGGTAGCTTTGTACAAGTGAGGATCTACTCCCGCTCCCATAAGCCCTTCCACGTCTGCCTTATCTCCTACAATTTCGGTAACTGCATCCTTTATCATACCCGTAGTCGTCACGATGCGCCACTTTTTGTTTTGCCCTTCAATTGTTGAAGTAGAGTCTTGCGAATTGCAGCCTACAAATAAAAGGCAAGCAATCATTGACCAAATATTTATCCAAATTATTTTTTTCATATTGCAGTAACTTATTTTTTCCTTGTTGAAGAAAAGCTCGTTCAATAGAGGTGTATTGAAACAAAGATAAAATCTTTTATAGTCTAATCAAATTTTATTTTTAGACCAATCTAAAAAAACAAACAAAAATTACCGAATTTTGGTTTTTACAAGTTTTCATTAAAATGAAAAATCCAAAAAAGCTGTGTATATTTAAGGTTCATTTTATTCTACTTCAAGCACGAAACCATGAAATTTCTTTCTATAAACCCTACTACGAATCAACTCCTCAAACGCTTCAATACGCTTTCCAATAGTCAACTCACCGATGTATTGAAAAAGGCAGAATTTGGTTTTGCCATCAACCGCACAAGTTCTCTAAAGACTCGTTCAAAACGTATGAATACACTGGCAGGATTGCTGATGGAAAATCAAATTCCTTTGGCAAAACTGATTACTATGGAAATGGGAAAACCCATTGAAGAAGCTAAAGCTGAAATCAAGAAATGTGCTTGGGTCTGTGAATATTATGCCAACAATGCCAAACATTTTTTGAAGGATGAAATCATCAATACAGAGAATTCGGCAAGTGTTATTACCCATGCTCCTTTGGGTGTTTTGCTGGCGATTATGCCGTGGAATTTTCCGTTTTGGCAAGTATTCAGATTTGCTGCTCCTGCATTGATGGCGGGCAATTCGGTGATTCTCAAACATGCTGCCAATGTTCCTCAATGCGCCATTGCGATTGAACAATTGTTTCGGACGGCTCAGTTTTCGGAGGGTTTGTTTCAGAGTATTTTTGTGGATCATGGCATGGTGAAGCGCATTATTGAAGATCCGATGGTAAGGGGAATTTCTTTGACAGGCAGTAATTTGGCTGGTTCAACCGTGGCGGAATTGGCGGGCAAAAATATCAAAAAAACGGTGCTCGAACTGGGGGGAAGCGATCCCTTTATTGTGTTGGACGATGCCAATTTGAAGTTGGCAGCAGAGGCAGCTATTCAGTCTCGAATGAGCAATGCTGGGCAAAGTTGTATTGCAGCCAAACGTTTGATTGTGGTAGAACCTGTGCTGAATAGTTTTGTGGAACTCCTCACCGAACATATTCGTCAGTTGAAGGTGGGTGATCCGATGAATGAAGATACAGATGTCGGGCCACTTGCTCGTGAGGATTTGGCGGAAACAGTGGCGAAGCAAGTGAAGGAGTCTATGCGGTTGGGGGCAGAGGCAGTGATTGGAGGTAATCGCCCCGCTGACAAAAAAGGTGCATTTTTCAATCCTACTTTGTTGGTGAATGTGAAAGAAGGAATGCCCGTTTTTGAAGAGGAAATTTTTGGACCAGTGGCAGCAGTAATTGCTGCACGAGATGTACAACATGCTATCAGTCTGGCAAATAAGACTAAATATGGTTTAGGATCTTCTATTTGGACTTTAGACAGAGACAAAGCTACTCGATTGGCCCGTCAAATTCAAGCGGGTGGCGTATTTATCAATACAATCGTTCATTCTGACCCTCGTTTGCCTTTTGGTGGCATCAAGCAGTCGGGTTATGGGCGGGAATTGTCAAGCTACGGAATTAGGGAGTTTGTGAATACGAAAACGATTGTGGTGAACTAATTTTAAAATTAATTGATTGTCAAATGAAACCAGGAACCAGAGATATCAAAGCATATATTCAATTTACTGAAGACGAACTTGAGATTCTACAAGCTAATACTCACTACATGGCAGAATCCTTTGGCTTAGATCATAGAATTGAAAGGTTAAAAGGCAAGCGTAAAGTAGGATTTTATATATGGGATTTGGAATGTCTTGAATGTGCAATAGACTTCATTAAAAAAGATGAAGAATACATTGAAGATGCAGAAATACTTGAGGAATTGGAAAACAAAGTGAAGACTGCCATGAAGGTTATTGAAGGTAGCAAAGATTAATTGAAGTAAAGTAACAACTAAATTTTAATATAAGTAAAACATGAAAGAAATTCTACACAAATTTAGCATTGACCAATTTGATGACATCATTTATGAGTTTGCTCCTCTTGAAATAAATTGGTGGGATTCAGAACATCGAACTTCAATTGAAGTAGAAATACACCGAGATGCGAAGGATTTGTTTTTTTTGAGCATCATATTTTCCCCAGATATAGAGGGAATTGTCGAAAGGACAGTGGTATTTTTCACCTCATTTCACAACAAAAAAATTCTCGAAACAACCTTGGTCGCCAAATGCGTACTGGAAAATACACAAGAGAAAATTGACTTAGGTTTTTCGGCTGAACAAAATGCTTATTATACCAGCTCATTTTCGAAGTCTAAAGCTTTGGTGAATAACATTTTGAGTATAGCCAAGAATTGTTCGCCGCCACAAAAATTTGACTTAAATAGTGCAGAAACAACCGTTTGCACTACTGAAATTGGAGATACAATTGACCATTTCATTGCGATGATGCACATCAACGAAAAAGCGTTCACAAAAACAAATATCCTTGACAACATTGAGCAAGGTATTAAATTTGAAGGAATTGAATATGTAGAAGACCTAAAAAAAGATGTAGATAGCGGCCTATTGTTCAATTTTGAAGAACAATATGAAGTAAGTGGAGAAACGTTGAATTTGGTTTTTGAAGTAATCAAAAATTATTCATACAATCCAAAAAAGTGAGCTGAACAAAACTAATGGTCGTTCTACTTTTTTGTTATAAGACACTGATTCAAAATCCAGAGAATTGTAAATCAGTGTCTTTTGCACTTACATTATTCTTCTAATCTAAGCACTTCTAACCGACTGAAATCGGAAACTCAATCCAATCATGAGTACAAATAGTAGCAAAGTAAAAGACAAAGCTACTTGCATATTTTGCCACTCGGCAAGAAATCCGATGATAGGTGGGCCAAGCAAAAGTCCTGAATATCCAATCGTTGTGACCATTCCAATTCCTACACTCGGCGGCAAATCTGGCGTATTTCCAGCCGTTGAATACGCAATCGGTACGATGACCGAAAGCCCCAAACCGACCAAAAAGAATCCTATCAAAACCACTACTGGATGCGGTACTATCAACAACAGACCCAATCCAACTCCAGCTAAAATACTATTGCCAATCAGCAACTTACGGTCGCCTACTTGGTGCCGTACATGGTCGCCAAAGAAGCGTGCCAACATCATAGCAGACGAAAACGCTACCAAACCCAAAGGTGCGAAAGATGCATTAGCATTGGCAATGTGCAACATATAGTTCGTACTCCAATTCGCCATTGCGCCTTCTCCAAGCATACAACAAAAAGCAATTAACCCGACTCCTACTAACGAAGCTTTCGGCAAACTAAATGGGGTGTGCTTTGTGGTAGTAGCGGTGCTTCCATTCCCATCATCTATCAAATTGGAAACTGCCCACAAAAGTGAAATCAATGCCAAACTCGAAACCACAACCAAATGGGGCAACAAGTTAAAACCCAAATACATAAACAAAGCTCCACTTCCTGCTCCAAACATCATCCCCGCACTAAAAATGGCGTGAAAAGAGGACATAATTGGGCGGCGATAAGATTTTTCTACTGCAATCGCTTGGGCGTTCATGCCCACATCCATCATTCCTGTTCCAAGCCCCATAGAAAAAAAGAGCATATCGAATAGCACTATATTCGGCATCATTCCAATAAGCGGAACCATCGAACAAAATGCCAAACCTGCAAAAGTGGCAATCCTTCGGCTACTGTTTTTGACAATCAACCAACCTGTAAATGGCATGGCAATCAATGCTCCAATGGCCATAATCAACAAGCTAATGCCAAGATCACCATTGTCCAATCCATAAAGTGATTGAATCTGCGGCAATCGAGCGGTATAATTGGCGTACAAAAATCCATTCATCCCAAAAAGGATGTTTACTGCAATTCTATTTTTTATCATGTTTAATTTATTGTTTTTTTTAGAACGAGAAAAGGCAAATTTCTTTGCTTCAATTCTTCAATAAAGATGTCTGCTTCTTCAATCAGGTGACTATATTATCACTGTAAATAATCTCATATCAATCAAAAATACTTTAGTAACGAATAAGCATTAAAATGAAAAAATCACTTCTAAATCAGATTGTTGGAAATTTCAAATGCACAACTTATTTGATTTTTGTTGTACAAGTTTACACAGTCTTCGATAACAATATTGAACTGCAAAGATACGGCAATTTAAGGGGCGTGTCTATGCCTAAATTATCCAATGTAGGTGCTATATTAACCCAAAGAAGATGCCTCAATGATATTGAGGGAAAATGTACAATGGCTTTAGAGATATGCCTTTTTTGAAAACTTTTGTATATTTGGAGAATTCTTCAATCATGCCTTTTATTACTAGAAATCAAAAAAACTCATGAACAAAATATTACTTATTGCTTTAAGTATTCTTCTAATCAATAGCTGCACCAATCAATCTGAACAACAACCAGTTGAACAAAAAAAGGAAGCACCTCAAACCTCCAAAAAATGGTGGAAAGAATCCATCATTTACCAGATTTATCCCCGTAGTTTCAAAGATACAGATGGCGACGGAATCGGTGATCTGAAAGGGATTATCGAAAAATTGGACTACATCAAAAGTTTGGGCGTAAATGCGGTTTGGCTCAATCCTATTTATAGTTCACCCAATGACGACAATGGCTATGACGTGAGTGATTATCGAAACATCATGAGTGATTTTGGCACTATGGAAGACTTCGACCTGCTATTGAAGGGAATGCACGAAAGAGGCATAAAGTTGATTATGGATGTAGTGGTGAATCACAGCAGCGATGAGCACGAATGGTTCAAACAATCAAGGAGTTCGAGAGACAATCCCTACCGAGATTATTACCATTGGTGGCCTAAAGAAAAAGGAGAACCCAATTTTAGATACAGTTTGTTTGACGAAAAAGGCGATGCGTGGAAATATGATGCTACTACTGATTCCTATTATTTGCATTATTTCTCCCAAAAACAACCCGATTTGAACTGGGAAAATCCAAAAGTTAGGCAAGAAGTGTATGACATCATGAAGTTTTGGGCGGAAAAAGGAGTAGATGGTTTTAGACTCGATGCTTTTCAGTTTGCAGCCAAAGACACCACTTTTCCTGCTTTTCCCGAGGGTTGGGAAAAAGATTTCATTCAATACTATGCCATGCAAGGCAACTTACATGGGTATCTGCAAGAAATGCACGAAGCTGTTTTTAGCAAATACGATGTCATGAGTGTCGCAGAAGGGGCAGGGAGAAACTTTCAAGATGCCCATGATTTGGTGGATGAAGACCGCAAAGAGTTGAATATGGCCTATGCTTTTGAAGGCGTGGACATTGCCAAGCCAGAGGGTTACAGCCTTGCCGTCTTCAAAGAAGTATTTAGCCGTTGGGACAGTGCTTTTGCCGAAAAAGGTTGGTTGTCCATTTTCCTATCGAATCACGACCAAGCCAGATTGGTCAGTAGATATGGCAATGACAGTTCCGAATTTAGAGAACCTTCGACTAAAATGTTGAATACCTTTATTTTGAGTATGCGGGGTACTCCCTACTGCTATTATGGCGACGAATTGGGCATGACCAATATTGGATTTGAAACCATTGAAGAATACCAAGATATTTCTGCCATCAATGGCTACAAAAAAGTCGTCAATACAGGAGGTGATGTCGAAGCCTATATGAAAGCCCTTCGATTTGGTTCGAGAGACAATGGCAGAACACCGATGCAATGGGACGACTCTAAAAATGCAAATTTCACAACTGGTACTCCCTGGTTACCTGTTCACGACAACCATGCTACCATCAATGTTGCGGCAGAGGATAAAAACCCCAATTCTATTTTGAATCATTTCCGAAAAATGACCAAATTGAGAACCAACAATCCCGTTTTGGTTTATGGAGATTATACACTCCTTCAATCAGAACATCCTGACATATACGCTTATACAAGAACCTCTGATGATGCCAAAATGTTGGTATTGCTGAACTTTACCAATCACGATTCCAGCATTGAACTGACAGAAGTTGACAAAGTTAAAGAGGCGGTTATCAACAACTATGAATCGGTGGAAATGGCGAATGGAAAGGTTACGCTTCAACCTTATCAGGCGATTATTTTTTCATTGAAGTGATTTTATCTCGATATTCCTGCAATTTTCCTAAGCTTCAAATCACAGGTTTTGTCAAAGAATCTGACCTCCAGAATTTTAGATATCTGTTTATTCATGCAACAGCTTAGGCAAGATAACAACAAACTCGCTGCCTTTACCCAATTCGGTGTTTACAATGATTTTACCCTTGTGCTGTTCTACAATTCCATAGGTAATTGACAGTCCAAGTCCAGTACCTTTACCAATGTCTTTGGTGGTAAAAAACGGCTCAAATATTTTTTCTTTTACTTCTTCGGTCATTCCTACTCCAGTATCTTTCACCTTTATTTTTACGTAATTACCATCGTTTTGTGTAGTAATCGTAATAGTTCCTTTCCCTTCAACAGCTTGAATAGCATTGGTGAGCAGATTCATGAATACTTGATTTAGTTTACCGGGGTAACATTCGATTTCCTTCAAAGAAGTATCATACTTCCGCACAATTTTGATGTTCTTTTTGGTTTCATTCTTCAACAAAACCAAAGTGGCATTTATGCCTGAATGTATGTCGGCATACTTGATACCATCTTCATCTAATCGAGAAAAATTTCGCAGTCCTAATACAATATCTCTCGTCCTATTCGCACCTTCTTCAATACCTTCTATTAGTGCCTGCATTTCTTCAAATAAATAACCAATCCCTGCTTCTTCTGCAAATTTTTCAGCGGCTTTGTAGGCGGTCAATTTATCCTTGGCACTCGCTGCTGTCTTGTATTGTTCCAAGATTTTTTTCAAATCTTGGAAATCAGTTTTCAAAGGGTGAATATTTGCCGATACAAAATTGATGGGATTGTTAATTTCGTGAGCGATACCTGCGGTTAGCTGTCCAAGTGAAGCCATTTTTTCAGCATTTACCAATTGTACTTGTGTGTTTTTCAAGCTATTCAAAGCCCCTTCTACCGCATCATTCTGTTCTTTCAATAGTTGTGTTTTGAGTGCCACTTCCTTTTCGAGATTTTGCTCATATTCTTTCTGAATTTGCTCTGCTTCTTTCTTTTTAGTGATATCCGAAAAATTGGATACAACACCTCCTACCCCTTCTACATTTAGCAAATTGGTGATTCTTGCTTCAATAAACACCCATTTTCCATCCTTATGCTGTACTCTTTGTTCTATACGAATCACTTCATTGGGATTCATCATCAGATAAATCCAATCTTTCTCAGCAGCTTTTATATCATCAGGATGAACCAAATGAAAGCCCGTCTTACCAATCAGTTCTTCTTCCTTATAGCCCAAAATAAATTTAGTTGAAGGAGAACAATAAGTAATAACGGCACTCTCATCTCTTACTGTAATCATATCCATTGAGTTTTCGATGAGAGAACGGTAATACTTTTCACGACTTTCCAGTCGTTGTTGAGTCATCACTTTTTCATCAACAATACGGGTATTCACTACAACCCCCTTAATAATAGGATCATTTATTAAGTTGTGTGCAGCAGATTCGAGGTACCTTAATTTTCCTGTGCTATCGGGTGTACGATACAATTTCTTTATAACCATCTGCCAACCATACGCTTTTTTCACATTCTCAAACAACACCCTGACCTCTTCTCTATCATCAGAATGTATATACTGAAAGGCATCTTCTCCAATAAAATTAATGGCATAGTGTCCGAACTGCTTCTCAAAAGAAGGAGATAAATACTGATATCTCCCCTCTGCATCTATAATACTAATAATATCTGATGAATTTTCTATAAGTGAACGATAGTAACGCTCTTTTTCAGAAATTTTTCGTTGGTTTTCAATATAATCATTGATATTTCTGAAGTTGATAACTACCCCTTCAATATCTTTGTCATTCAAAAAATTCTGAGCAAAATTTTCCACATAATACCAAGCCCCATCTTTGTGTTGATACCGATAGACACTTCTCAACCGCTTGCCTGGAATCTCCAATACATTTCGGAACCCCTCTTTCAATTCTTCCAGATCATCAGGGTGAATGTGCAAAAAACCGCTTTCATTGAGGATTTCACAGGGCTTGTAACCAAATTCACTTTCAATCGTTGAAGACACAAATTTAAATATCCCATTATTATCTACAATGGCCAATACCTCACTTCCATTTTCAATCAATTTTTGATAATAATGGTCTTTTTGTTCTTCTAAACGTTGATAGGCTTGCTCCAACAAAATTGATTTCTCCTCTGTTACTGCACGTTGCACCTCCAATTCCTGATTTTTTTCGAGGATAATCTTATTCGTTATATTCAACTGATGTTTTTCCGTTGTATGTTCTTTCTCATACAGCGAAAATATAGTAAGTAAATACATAAACAATCCTGTAAGGGAAAATAAGGTAAACAAGGGCTGATATTGTTCGTCATATCTTAACGTAAATTCATAACCATAAATATTCAATGCGAACAATAAAAAAAGAATTAAAAAACAAATCACAGTCCAAAAAATCCCTGAATTTTTATTGATATACCAGAAAAAACTAATCGAAGCAACAAACAACCACGCCATTACAGGCGAGTACAAACCGCCCGAAGTAAAAATCAATATGAAGAGCATCAACAAAATAAAAAATGAAAAGGCATTACTTACCCAAATCACATTTCCATATTTGCGATAGCCAAGCAAAACGAAAAAAGCTAGGAATGTAAAAATCAACATCGAATAAATCCCAACCCAATACCTAATAATTACATATATAAAAAAATATATGACTCCCAATAAAATAGCTGCCATCATTATAATTGCAGTAAATCTCGAAATACGGTATTTTTCCGTATCATCTACCTCCTGTTGAGGTATAATCCATCGTATTAGGCTATTAATCAATCCCATAAAAAATAAAAAAATCCTTTCGTTACCCTATTGAACTTTTGTCATTGTAATACTGTTACAAATCGAGCTACAAGTTATTAACAATAAATCAATATAGCATGGGGATTTTAGACAAAATTTTGGGAAAAGGAAATAACAAAGACGAAACTACTGCAATAGGTATTAACTGGCAAATACTTCAAAATGAAGAACAATTGAAGGACATTGCCAACGAATCTTTCACTAAACCTGTCGCCATTTTCAAACACAGCATTAGTTGTTCCATCAGTGCTATGGCAAAACGCCGTTTGGAGCGCAGTTGGGACATTGCAGAAGACGCACTGACCATCTATTACCTCGATTTAATTCGGTTCCGTTCGGTTTCCAACAAAATTGCAGAAGCTTTTGAAGTTCGACACGAATCACCACAGATTTTACTCATCAAAAACGGTGATCTCACCTTTCATACTTCTCACAGTGCCATTTCAGTAGAAGGATTGAAGGCAGAACTTTAAAATGAATTTACATTGGAACAGAGCGTGAAATTATTACCCGAAAAGGAGCTTATCTGGTCACCCATTGTTGCCAACTCCAATATGAATCGAAAACGCAATGCCAGTGGTGTCAATAGTTATGCACAAGAAATAAGATTTGAGCCAGAACAATTCCTAAAAAACTTCATTGAAGAATACGGAAGGGTGAAATGGTTGGATTTGTGTTGTGGTCAAGGAAATGCACTGCTTCAATCGGCTCGCTACTTAGAGAACCAAAAACTCCAAAATAAAGCATCTTTGACAGGAATTGATTTGGTAAATTACTTTACTTCAACACCCAAACACATCTACTGCGTCCATTTCGAAGTGAGTTCTTTGCTGAATTGGACTAAAATAGAAAAATACGACCTCATCACCTGTATTCACGGTCTGCATTATGTTGGAGATAAGCTTAGTACATTGAAAAAATACTTAGCGATGCTTTCTCCAAACGGTCATTTTACTGCAAACCTTGACTTAAAAAGTATCCACATCGAAAACCATAACACTTCAAAATTTCTACAACCGATTTTTGAAGAAAATCACATTTCCTATAACTCCAAAACGAAAATGATAGAATGTATTGGAACGAAAATCATAGAATTTGGCGTTCAATACCTTGGAGCAAATGACAAAGCAGGTCCAAACTATACAGGTCAAGAAGCAGTTGATTCCTACTATATAATTAAATCACCCTAAACATTATAAAATAAATTTTAATCAACTCTAAATCAATTTGATTTGTAATTTCAATTAAACAAAACCTAATCAATCAATTATGAAAAATCAATTCTTAACCGCCGTTTACCAATACGATACCTACACCGAAAATGGAGCCGTTTCACATTCTACAACAGGAAGCGAACTGCTCAACTATTTTTCAAAAAGCGGTACTTTCAGGGATAGAAAATTGAAGGAGGTATTTGCAGATATGGGTAAAATATGGGCAGAATCTCCTAAAATTGCCCTGCAAATTATTTTCTACAACCGCTTGATTTCTCGCAAAGTAAAAGGTTTTGTAGAAAGCGAAAAAGTACAGAAAGGGCAAGGAAATAGAAGTGAGTTCAGAAAAGGCATCACTTGGCTCGCCCGATACCACAAACAACATTTGTACCCCAATTTATGGCTAATACCAGTTGTAGGCAGTTGGAAAGATTTGTGGCATCGTGAGCTCATTGGCGAACTCGACCACAAACAAGTATATGCTTTACTCAAAAAGGGTATTGAAGACGAATACAACAAAGATTTGATAGCCAAATATTTGCCTCGTATTCGCTCTAAATCCAATACCTTCAATGACCGACACAAGGCACTGAATAAATTTGCTTATGGTTTCCTCAAATACATGAACTGGACTCCGACTGATTATCGAAAATTCAAAGCGGAAGGAAAAGCACATGAGTTTCAAAGAAAAATGTGTGACAATAAATGGAACGAAATAAATTTTTTGAAGATTCCAGGCAAAGCCTTGTTCAGTTTGGTGAACAAAAAAGGCAAGGATGGACAAACTTCCTTTGAAAGACACGACATTGAAGAAGCTTATGTAGAATGGATTAAACAACAGCCTACTGCAAAATTTACAGGATATGTCTATGAACTGATGAATCAAGTCACACAGAAACTTTCCTTAGCCCAAAAAATCACTTTGGACAAACAGTTTGATGGTTTGATTGAACTGGCAAAAGCAGACAATCAAGGTATTCAAGAAAATGTTTGGTGTGCATTGGATACTTCTGGTTCTATGGCTGCAAAGGTAGCCGATACAACGGCCTTCAATATTTGCATTAGCTTAGGCGTTTATTTTGCAACGCTAAATGAAGGTGCTTTCAAAGACCATGTAATCATGTTCGACAGTGAATCGAAGGTCAAACAATTGAGCGGCACCTTCACGGATAAAGTGCTGCAAATCACCTCAGCAAACACGGCTTGGGGAACAACCAATTTTCAGTCGGTCATTGATGAAATCGTTAGGGTCAGACAACAAAACCCAAAAATACCTGTCGCAGATTTTCCGACAACTTTGATAGTCGTTTCTGATATGCAGTTCAACCCTGTGAACGGCAATACCCAAACGAATTATGAGGCAGCAATGCAAAAACTCGCTCAAGTGCGATTGCCACGAATGAGAATCGTTTGGTGGTGGGTGACGGGCAGAGGTGGTGATTTTCCAAACAAATTGGATGACAAAGGAGTCATAATGATTGGCGGATTTGATGGTTCGATTCTTTCTCTACTCATTGGAGGCGAACAAGAACAAGTGGAAAAAGGTCAAGCGAAAACGGCTGTTAACCAAACACCTATTGAAGCCATGTTAAAGGCATTGAATCAGGATGTTTTGAAAAAAATAAGTTTGCAGTAACCGAAAAAAATAAGTATATTTGAAACAAGCCGAAAGATTACCACAGCAATTTTTATCTCTTGAACAGAACGCAAGTGTAATCTGTGGCTTTTTTATTCTTCTGTAATTGGAAACACCCTAACCAAAATGAATCTTTTGGTTAGGGTGTTTTTTTTTGTAAAATGTTAGGAAAACAACTATATTTGTCGTCAATCGAAAGATTACCACAGCAATATTTCAATCCAAACTTGAAGGTCGAGAGAAATCTTGGACGCAAGAGAACAAGTGTAATCTGTGATTTTTTACTTTTGTAAAATTTTTAACAGGCGCAATATCAAATGAGTGTAAAACACAACACCTTTCGATATTGCGCTTTTTGATGTTATGGACTTTGAGAACATGAACAAATACGACATTCTAATTGTAGGCGGCGGCGTATTCGGCATCACTGCAGCCGTCGAATTGGCGAAGTGCAAACACAAAGTTGGGCTCATCAATCCTGACAGAATCCCCCATCATTTGGCTGCCTCTACCGACATCACAAAGGTAGTTCGCATGGAATATGGCTCAGATCAAGAATATTTCCGAATGGCAGAAATATGTATAGACAGATGGAAAGAATGGAACGACCTTTTAGCAGAAAAACTGTACCATGAAGTCGGTTTTTTGATGCTCTGCAAAGGCAATATGGAGCAGAAACAATTTACTTTTGAGAAATCAAGTTACGAAAACCTCCTTACAAATGGCTATGCTTCTGGTCGTTTGGATGCGGAGGGATTAAAAAAACGATTTCCTGCCTTCAATAATGAAGTATTTGTAGATGCCAACTTCAATCCTAAAGGAGGATATGTAGAATCTGGTTTGGCAATCGAAAAGTTGGCTAATTATGCTCGTTCTTTGGGTGTCGACATTCACGAAGGACAAACCGCAGATAGTTTCGTGATTGAAAGTGGACAACTGAAGGCGGTGAAAACCAAAGAAGGCAAAACCTTTTGGTGTGGTCATGCGCTCATTGCAGCAGGCGCACATACCCCTCATCTGCTTCCCGAATTGCAGCCCTATATCAAAACCACTGGTCACCCCATTTTTTGGCTAAAACCCCATGATCCCAAATATTTTACGCCTCCTTATATGAGCGTTTTCACTGCCGATATTTCCAATTCTGGATGGTATGGTTTCCCTGTTTCACCCAAATATGGCGTGGTGAAAATTGGGAAACACACCAACGGATTGTTGCTTCACCCCGATAAAGACGACCGTCAAATCAAAGACGAAGAAGTAGCAGATATGCGGTCTTTTTTGCAGATGGCTATCCCCGAATTGGCCACCGCACCTTTGGTTTATACCCGCCGATGCCTTTACACCGATACCTTAGATGGGCATTTTTGGATAGACCATCACCCCGATATCAAGGGGCTTTCGGTAAGTACGGGCGGCAGTGGTCACGGTATGAAAATGGGCCCTATTTTGGGCGAAATGGCGGCGGATATGGTGGAAGGAAAAACGCATCCTTTCTCCAAAAGATACCGATGGCGACATTTGACCCACGATACTTCACAAACGGAGGAATCAAGATTTGTGGTAAATCGAAAAATAATCGTAGATTTCGCTGGTTAATATTGACATTTCAATTTTGATTTTCATTCTAATTTTCATTTCCAATTCATGTTGTATCTCGTTCCCACGCCCATCGGCAACTTAGAAGACATCACCTTACGTGCGCTTCGCATATTGAAGGAAGCAGATGTAGTGTTGGCAGAAGACACCCGAAAAAGTGGCTTTCTGTTGAAACACTACGACATCTCCAAGCCTCTTCAATCGTATCACGCCCACAATGAACACAAGACTTTGCAGCGAATAGTGGAGCAACTGCAAGCTGGCGTAAAAATGGCTTTGGTGACAGATGCGGGTACGCCTGGCATTTCTGATCCAGGTTTTTTGTTGGTTCGAGAATGTCGAAAAGCGGGCATTGAAGTACAGTCATTGCCCGGAGCAACGGCTTTTGTGCCTGCTTTGGTCAATTCGGGAATTCCCTGCGATAAGTTTTGCTTTGAAGGTTTTCTACCTCAAAAAAAAGGGCGCAATACTCGCCTTGAAGCCCTGCAAACCGAAACCCGCACGATGGTCTTTTATGAATCGCCTTTCCGATTGGTCAAAACATTGGAGCAGTTTGTAACGTTTTTTGGAGCAGATAGACAAGTGGCAGTTTCGAGAGAATTGACCAAATTGCACGAAGAAAATGTGCAGGGAACAGTTGCGGAATTGGTACAACACTTCAAATCCAAAAATGTGAAAGGGGAAATTGTGATTGTCTTGGCAGGATGCTGAATCAAAATTCAAAACTCAAAATTCAAACTCAAATTGAAAACATCAACACTTCAAAACACTTAGACTTTGGACGAGGGAGCAGAGATGCGAGAAGTGGGACATTAATAAATTGATAATGAACAACTTACGACCAAACAACGAAAACAAGCAAATCATTGATTACCAAATCTTTACATCTTGCTTCCCGCTTCTCACTTCTTTCGTCCAAAGTCCAAAAAACACCAAAACACCAAAACAAAAAAAATATGTACAGAATACTAATCTACCTCAGTTGTTTGTTGTTCTTTGCCCACTGCAAACCCAAAAGTAAAGCTACCACTGCAAAAACAGATGCAGCCATTAAAGATGCAAGCGTAAAAATAGCACCTGACGAAAAATATGTTTTTCCTTACAATTTTGCAGAACCCACTCAAAAACAAAAACTTCCCAATGAACTTGACGAACTTTCAGGTTTGGATTTTTTGGGAGGCACTTTGTTTGCTTGCATTCAAGACGAGAAAGCAAATGTGTATATTTACAACTTTGAAACCGATGAAATTACGAGTGATGTAGATTTTGGCAAAAATGGTGATTTTGAAGATGTTGAAGTAGTAGGAAAGGAAATTTGGGTGCTTCGAAGCGATGGTGATTTGTACCAAATTACCAACTTCAATTCAGACGATCAAGAAACAGAAAAGTACGAAACCTCATTGAGTTCTTCAAACGATACAGAAGGTTTGTGTTTGGATGCTTCAAAACAAAACCTATTGATTGCCTGCAAAGGAAAAGCACACGATGACCCCAAATGGAACAACTACAAAGCGGTGTACTCCTTCAATTTAGCTAAAAAAGAAATGAATCCAGAACCTTTGTTTGCCATATCTTTGGACAGCTTGGCCCGTCATTTAGCCAATGACAAAAGCGCAGATATCGTTAATAAAGTTGCCAAGTTTTTGAATCCTGCAAGCGGTGATTTGTCTTTTCAACCTTCGGGCATTGATGTACACCCGCTTACCAAAGAAATTTATTTGATAGCTACAGTAGGCAAATTATTGGTAGTAATGGACGCAGCAGGAAAAAACATTGTCCACATCGAACCGCTTGACCCTGATGTTTTTAAACAACCCGAAAGTATCTGTTTTATGGCAAACGGGGATTTATACATTGGCAATGAAGCAAGAGATGGAAAGGCGAATATCTTGAAGTTTGTGATGAAGTGATCATGATCGCAGATTTTGTAGATGATGCTGATTTTACTCAAAACATTTATATCTTTCGTCTAAAGATAACCCTCCAAATGACCAAAAAAGAAAAAACCACTTTTATCCTTCAAAAGTTAGAAGAACTCTACCCTACCGTAGATGTGCCACTTCAACATGAAGACCCTTACACACTTTTGATTGCCGTATTGTTGTCTGCCCAGTGTACTGATAAGAGGGTAAACACAGTGACTCCTCACCTATTTGCGATGGCAGATACACCTCAAAAAATGGTGCAATGTGAAGTAGAAGACATCAAGGCCATCATTCGACCTTGTGGCCTGTCGCCCCGCAAATCGAAGGCGATTTATGATTTATCAGAGATACTTTTGCACAAACACAATGGAAAAGTCCCGCAAAATTATGAGGATTTGGAGGCATTGCCAGGGGTGGGACACAAAACTGCTTCGGTGGTCATGTCACAGGCTTTTGGTGAACCTGCTTTTCCTGTCGATACGCACATTCACCGCTTAGCAACTCGCTGGGGATTAACGAGTGGTAAAAATGTGGTGCAAACAGAGCGAGATTTGAAGCGAATTTTTCCGAAAAAATCGTGGAATAAGTTACATTTACAAATCATTTTTTTCGGTCGGGAATACTGCCCTGCAAGAGGACACGATGCAAATGAATGTCCTATTTGCAGCAAAGTTGGATAATCCACGATTTGATATTGGACATTAGATAACACAGCATGAATTATAACCTACTCACTTACATTACTTGGAATGTAGAACCTGCCATTCTGCAAATTGGCAACTTCAAACTACTGTGGTACAGCACCATGTGGGCTACTTCAATTATTGTTGGTTATGCATTGATGCGCTATTTGTACCGCAAAAGTGGATTTGACCAAGAAACGGTGATTGATTTGGTGCAATATGTATTTTTTGGAGGAGTGATTGGCGCACGTTTGGGAGATGTATTGTTCTACAACTTGGATTTCTATATGCGAGATCCCATCGAAATTTTGAAGGTTTGGCATGGAGGATTGGCGAGTCATGGCGGGGTGATTGGAGTATTGATTGCCATATACTTATATAGCCGTTCTCGCAAGGAAGTGCCGTTGATAAAGGTATTGGATTTATCGGCCATTGTGATTCCCTTGTTGGGAGCGTTTATTCGCATCGGCAATTTGTTCAATTCGGAGTTGTATGGGAAAGTGACGGATGTTCCCTGGGCTTTTGTGTTCACCAAAGTAGATGATTATCCCCGACATCCTTCTCAATTGTATGAAACGTTGATGCTCACAGGCGTTTTTGCGTTTATGATGTATTTGTTCCACAAAAAGAAAGATTTACCCGATGGATTTTTGTTGGGCGTATTTTTTGTCCTGACCTTTGGTTTGCGTGCATTGTTGGAGTTTTTCAAAGTAGAAGCAAGTTATACGCAGTTGTTGAGTATTCCTTTGGTAATTGGAGGCTTGATATTGATTTGGTTGGCGCAAAATCGGCGATTGCAGGGAAAAAGCCATTGAAGTATTGGGGAGTTTGAAGGTATTTATTCGTTCTCACCAACAAAAAATTCTCTAAATAATAAGTATATTCGACCTTTCGCATCTTGCTTCGTTACACTTTATCCCAAAAGCTATGAACCTAAAAGACGACCTTTATTTGCTGCAACATTCACCCGAAATACTGATAGAAAAACACGCTAAAATCATTCAAAAATGGCTGACAGAATACGTCAATAATGGTTTTTTGGAGATAAAAAACCCACTTGAAGTTCAACAAAAAATAACAGCAATATTATTACAAGAACTTCAAAACCATACAGGTACACTTCAAACCACGGTTTATGGTTTTTTGGTGCGAAAAATACGCAGCATCTGCAATCAACTCTGCAATAAACAAGACCTGCAATTGCTCTACTCCGACCAACCAAACCGCATCATCACCAAATACCAAAAACTAATCTTCAAAGAAACCATGATTTACCAAAGTCGTGGCAGTTTCAAACAACTCGAAACAAGTGAGGTAGTGCAAGAACTCAATGAAGTATTGCTCCGACGAATTTTGCCAAAGTTGGTACAGTTTGAAGGAAAATCACTCTTCCGTACCTATTTCAAGACAGTTCTCCGCAATCTTCTACACGAAACCTATAAGCGGCTGACAAAAGTGCATGAGAAACAACAATCCGCAGTGGATTACGACGACATCAGCAACTTGGACTCGTCGAATGAACTGAATTGGCATGCCCATCAAACCGCTGAGGATATGGTGAGTACCGAAGAAGCCATTGAACTCCAAAAAAACATTTTCGAGGTTTGCCTCCGCAAACACCCAATTGAAGCAAGGCTGGATTTTGTATTGTGTTTGAAGGTCAATCAATGGTTAGTATTGATTTCAAAAGACGTTTTTGAGTATTGGCAAAACTGCCCTGATAATGTGGTAGTAGAAATTTTAAGCTATTTTGGCATAGATTACCAACACTTTACCAAAGGAAATCTTTTTGAACATTTGGCAGAAATCATCACTTGGAAACATACAAAAGAATTGAAGCCAGATACCCTACGAAAACGCTATGCTTCGGCAGAAAAGCAATTGTTGGTCGCCATTTTTCAGCACATTGGTCTTCAACAGGCACGTCAGTTTAGTTTGGAGGATTTTGTGCATGGGTATTATCGAGGAGCGTAAATTTCTTTTTCCAAAAAAGGGTTTCTTTATCGTCTATGGTTATAGAAATTCTTTTTTACAGTACAAAAAATGGAAACAATGAACACAATAACCAACCATCATTTTTTTGAAAACGAACACCTTAGCGATGAGGCAAGGATGTTGTATGCCGAAGCCATTCAGTTGGACAAAGTCGATGAACTGCCCAAAATACTCTATGAACATCTGAGTGAATGTGAGGAATGTGACGAGGACGTGACAACTTTGGCAATGTTTATCAAAGACAAGGATTACAGCAAGTTAGAAGCACATCCTTTTTTTGACCTTCAACAAAGTCATTTGTCCTTGTCCGACAATCCGATGGATTTGGACAGACTTTTGGAAGAAATAAAGGCATCGGTAACGCCCGTACCTCGCTATGAAAAAATGATAACGGAAAGCCTCACTTTTCGTTCTACTGCTTCGGCTGCCCTTCAATTAAAGGTTTTGCGCCCAAAACCCGAAGAATTGTTTTTAAATGCCATTGAATTTCAATTTGAAGCGACTGCCAATGCTCCTATATTGCTGCAAATCGAAAACCAAAATCGCCGCAAAGTTATCCCACCTATCGAATTGGCTGCCAATGAAAGAACCTACGTTATTAACCTTGGAAAATCATCTCCCTTCAAAACAGGTTTGTATTATTGGAAAGCGGCAGTAAAAGGCATGAAGCCGATAATGGGGAAATTTTATGTTTTTAATACCAATAGAGGTTAGGCAAATTTAAAACCCCAATACTTCAAAACACTAAAACCTCAACACAAAAAAAATGACACAAAAAAGCAACTCACCTCAACTCAAACGTACCCTCGGACCACTCATGCTTTGGGGATTGGGCGTTGGATATGTGATATCAGGTATGTATTTTGGGTGGAACTTGGGCCTCGAAAAAGGCGGAACACTTGGGCTGGCAGTAGCGACTTTTTTCATTATCATTATGTATTTGTGCTTCACTTTCAGCTATACCGAACTCGCTTGTGCGATTCCTAAAGCGGGAGGCGCATTTGACTATGCCCTTCGAGCCTTGGGCAAAAATTGGGGCTTTTTGGGAGGCATGGCACAAAATATCGAATTTATCTTTGCGCCACCAGCCATCGCCTTTGCCATTGGAGCGTATCTCAACATCTTTATGCCCTCCGTTTCTATTTTACTCATTGCGGTCATTGCCTATCTGGTTTTCACTGCTTTGAACATCTATGGTGTGCGAGCAGCAGCCTCTTTTGAATTGGTCATTACAGTAATTGCCGTATTGGAATTGTTGATTTTTGCAGGGGCGGCAATGCCTCATTTTGAGTGGAAAAATTTGACTCACAACGCTTTACCAAATGGATGGTCGGGAGCATTTGCAGCAATTCCCTTTGCCATTTGGTTTTTCTTGGCCATTGAAGGGGTGGCGAATGTAGCAGAAGAAACGGTGAATCCTCAGCGCAATGTCTTGATTGGCTTTGGTTCAGCGATTTTGACCTTGGTAGTGTTGTGCATTTTGACCTTCAGTTCGGCAGTCGGCATCAATGGCTGGGAAACGATTGTGTTTCCTTCAGCTGGTGCTGCGGCTTCCGACTCCCCACTTCCTTTGGCAATGGCCCATGCGGTGGGTGAATCCCATATTTTGTACCATCTGGTCACTTCGATTGGTTTGTTTGGATTGGTAGCTTCGTTTCACGGCATCATTTTGGCGGCTGGACGGGCAACTTTTGAGTTTGGAAGAGTAGGTTTTGCGCCCCGCATTTTGGGGAAAGTAGATGCTCGTTTTCGCACTCCTGCCAATGCCTTGGTTTTCAACATGCTGATTGGCGTGGTGGCTTTATTGACGGGCAAAACGGGTGAAATCATCACCATTGCTTGTTTTGGAGCTTTGACGCTCTACATTATTTCGATGGTCTCACTTTTGGTGCTGCGCCAAAAAGAACCCAATTTGGAGCGTCCCTTCAAAGTGCCTTTCTATCCGATTGCTCCAATTGTGGCTTTGGTAATCGCAAGCGTTTCTTTGGTAGCGATTACGGTGTATAATTTTGAGTTGGCATTGGTTTTTGCAGGGATTTTAGTGGTGAGCTTCGGCTGGTTCAAATGGTCTGGGAATTGAACATAGATGTACTGATAGTAATTTGTTTCTAAAAAAATTAATTATCAATTACTTATATTCCAAATCTTGCTTCCTACTTCTTCCGTCCAAAATCCAAATAACCTTACAATTTCAAAAAATCCAAAAGTTGTTTTTTTTGCCCTTCAATTGTAAAACGTTGGCGAAAATCTTCCAATAGTGCGTTTTTGTCCAACAGTTTTTCGTGTCGGTGTTGATACAAATAAGCTAATTTATCCGTCAGTTGCTCCACATTTCCCGCTTCAAATACCCATCCATTGAAGCCATCGGTGATAATTTCCTTCAATCCGCCCGCATTGGAGCAAAGCACTGTACTTTGCTGCATCAAGCCCTCAACTGCCACGTTTCCAAACCCTTCTGCAATCGAGGGAATGACCACCACATCCGCCAATTGCAGAAAAGAAAGCAGCAAGGTATTTTCAATGAAATCGGTGAAATGGAAAAAATCGATGAGTTTTACGGTGGCTATTTTTTCCTTCAATGCAGGAATAGATCGACCTCCTCCTGCAAAAATGACCTTTACCTCCCCTACTTCCCATCCAAAACGCTGCTGCAAAGTCTGAAAAGCGGCAATCAACAAACCGTGTCCTTTCACTTCGGCAAGCACTCGACCTGGTAAAACCATGCAAAAATCAGCCTGTTTGATGCCCTCTTTTTGCAGGTAATGAAGCGCAAGCTCCTTCCCTACCCTATTTTCGATGACTGCATTGTGGATGATTTTGGGGTTTTGGATATGGAGGTATTTAGAAATGTTGTCAAATGCTGCTTTTGATACAAAGATGTTGCTATCATCTACTTGTTTTGCCAATTGACTGTTGAAGGCATTGAAGGCTTTTTTGGAGAAGGTATCAAGTGGATTTTCTTCGTATTGAATAGCATGATGGTATTGAATGAGTTGAATAGTAGCTTGTCCGCTTATTTTTTGGCGCATTTTGACGAGGCGCATCACCCAATGACTGAGGGGCAAATGTGCAATAACATGGGTGATTTGGCGTTTTTGAATGAATTGAAGAAGGGGCAATACAAGTGCAAACGATTTTTGTACAGCATTGAATATCAAAGAACTGTATAAAAAACCCAAAACTTCAATTTGTTTTTCAGGAAATTGAATGGGAATCGGGAAATCGCTGATTTCGCTCAATACTATCAAATAGACTTCAAAACCTTGTCGATGTAAGTAGTTCAATTGTTGAAGAGCTTGAATCTCAGCCCCTCCAAAAGCCAAAGAAGGAATAACATACAGGATAACTGGTTTGGCAGAGTTTGGCTGTTGCACAAGGGATTGTTTTGGGGATAATATAATTTTACCCGCAATTTAGTATATCTTTGCATTTTTATCGAATCACCAATATTTTTTATATACCTATGCCTGAATTTGCTATAGAAATTCTCAAATATTTGATTCCTTCTTTGGTGGTATTTTTGACCGCCTACTTTGTGTTGTCCAAAATGCTGGAAGATGGCTTGAAGCGAATGGAGTTGGAGAGAAGAATGGAACAACGCAATGACTCTTTGCCTATCCGATTGCAGGCTTATGAGCGTTTGGCTCTTTATTTGGAACGCATTAGTCCTCAGCATCTTTTGACCCGAAACCAAGGCGATTTTGCGACTGCTCCCGAACAGCACATTGTACTGATAAGCAGTGTAAGGATGGAGTATGAACACAACATCACCCAACAATTGTATGTTTCTCGCAAGGTATGGGCAGTGGTGAAAGCTGCAACCGAAGAAACGATTACCATCATCAATCGTGTAGCAGGCTCTTTACCAAGTGATGCGTCTGGACGAGATTTGATTCGTGCAGTGTTTCAGTATGTCATTGAAGCTGAAAGCAGTCCGACAGAAGATGCTTTGGAATTGGTACATCAGGAGGCGAAGCAGTTGTTTGTTTAAAAAAAAAGACGTGAGATGTAAGACGAAAGAAAACTTCAAACCTTCAGAGGTCTTTGATTACTCCTTATGTCATTAGTCTTACGTCTAAAAAAGTAAAAGACGAGATGCAAAACCGAATCACCACATTGTTTCAAAGAAAGGACAATCCCAAAGTATTATCCATTTTTTTTACGGCGGGTTATCCTCAATTGCAGGATACAGCAGTCATTCTTGAAGCACTTCAAGATGCTGGTGCGGATATGGTTGAAATAGGAATTCCATTTTCTGACCCAATTGCAGATGGGCCAACGATACAGCACAGTTCGGAGGTTGCACTTCAAAATGGGATGAGTTTGGCTCTTCTTTTTGAACAGTTGCAGAACATTCGAGAACGAGTTTCTATTCCTTTGTTGCTGATGGGTTATCTCAATCCTGTGATGCAATATGGTATGGAATCATTTTGTAAAAAAGCGACAGAAGTGAGTATTGATGGGGTGATTTTACCAGATTTGCCGATTGAAGAATATGTAACATCCTATAAGTCTTTGTTTGAAGCCCATAATTTATCCAATATCTTGTTGATTACGCCTCAAACTGCTGACAAACGTATCGAACTGATTGACGAACACACTGAAGGTTTCATTTATGTCGTATCTGATAACAGCACTACAGGTAAAGTGAAACAGGTTTCCGATATACAAGAAGCATATTTTCAGCGAATTGCAAACAAAAACCTTAAAAATCCTTTGGTGATTGGTTTTGGAATCAAAGACCATGAGAGTTTTTCGAGGGCTTGTCAATTCGCAGAAGGTGCCATCATTGGCAGTGCATACATTAAGACATTGGAGGGGTCAAATAACATTGCGGAATCAACAAAATCTTTTGTACGCAATATTAAATTTGGAAAATCCCTAAAAACAGCTTAAATTTTACTGTATTTTAGTTTTGCCCATTTATTCTATAATATCATGAAAGTTGCTCCAAACGATCTCCCCTCTTCTTATATTTTTGCCTACGGTAGTTTGCAAAGAGGATTCGACAATGAAATGTCAAATTTAGTTGAACGTTCCTTTTCCTATACAGGAAAGGGCTACATCGAAGGTAGCCTCTACGATGTAGGTGAGTTTCCTGCTGCAATTTCTGCGGGTCGTCCTGGTTCTAAGGTGCATGGCGAGCTTTTTAGGATCCCTCCATGCGAAGTGCCTCTGGTTGAATTATTGGACGAATACGAAGGTTGCCCAGAATTGTATGAACGTGTATTGATGGAAGTAACCACAGACGATGGTCATACGGTTGAAGCAATGGTATATGTTTACAAACGTACGACCCAAAATTTGAATCCTATAGAGTCTGGTAATTACAGACAGTATTATGAAGATGCTGCAAAAAGATACTGAAAACCCAACTGTATTATTTTTGTTACCCTATTCTACACTCCCTTTATTGTTACTACCCCAACTTCATTTAGACCTTTGATTAACCTATATTTATGATATTTAGTTGTGTTCATTTCACATGCAACCCAATTAAAAACCATCTTTTATTCGACATCCAAATCTACTAGCCATGAATAAGTACGTCTTATTAAACCTTTTTTTGACTGTCATTGTGTGGTCTTCCTGTGCGACTCCAAAAGCTCTTCAAACTCCAGAAAATACTGTTATTGATACCAATACGCAGGTAAAAAACACTGAAGAAAAAAAGGATACCATTGTTTTCCCTTATAGAGCCACTAAAAAGCGAGTAAACGATATTGTACACACAAGCTTGTCAGTTCGGTTTGATTGGGAAAAAGCTTCGGTTATTGGGCAAGCCACACTTCAAATTAAGCCTTATTTTTATCCCACTTCTTTGCTCACTTTGGATGCAAAAGGATTTGACATACATGAAATTGCATTGATCGAAGGCACTCAAAAAAAGCCACTTACTTTTGCTTATGATAGCCTTCAATTGCAGATTCAACTCCCGGAAACCTATACAAAAGACGAAACTTACACTGTATTCATAGACTATACGGCATTGCCCGACAGATTGTTGGAGCAAAACGCTGGTATCACTTATGATAACAAAGGCTTATACTTCATCAATGCAGACAAAAGTCATCCGACAAAGCCTCAACAGATATGGACACAAGGTGAAACGGAAGCAAATTCTTGTTGGTTTCCGACCATTGACAGTCCAAATGAGCGATTTACACAAGAATTATATATTACCGTTCAGTCGAAATATGTGACTTTTAGCAATGGCAAACTCATCAGTAGTAAGCAAAATCTGGATGGCACACGTACTGATTATTGGAAGCAAACATTGGATCATGCTCCTTACTTGGTGGCATTGGTGGTAGGCGAATTTGCAGTGGTGAAAGATAAATGGCGCGACATTGAAGTGAACTACTATGTCGAAAACGAATATGAACCTTTCGCCAAAAACATTTTCGGTAATACAATCGAAATGATGGATTTCTTTTCGGAATTGCTGCAATATGATTATCCGTGGGAACAATACGCCCAAATCCCTGTGCATGATTACATAGCGGGGGCAATGGAAAATACGGGAGCAGTAATTTTTTATGATGGTGTACAACGCACTGATAGAGAATTAATAGATGCCAACAATGAAGATATTGTTGCCCACGAACTGGTACATCATTGGTTTGGAGATTTGTTGACAGCCGAGTCTTGGTCCAATCTTCCACTCAATGAAGCATTTGCTACTTACGGCGAATATTTGTGGTTTGAACACAAGTATGGTAGAGTAGAAGCAGACTATCACCTCATGCAAGACTTAAATGCATATCTATCTGAAGCAGAAATAAAACAAGTACCTATTTTTCGCTTTCACTATGCAGATAGGGAACACATGTTTGATAGACACAGCTACCAAAAAGGCGGTCGGGTAATGCACTTGCTGCGTAACTATGTAGGCGATGATGCTTTTTTTGCAGCAGTTCGCAAATACGTCAAAACCAATGCCTTTCAATCTGTTGAAATACATAACCTTCGATTGGCTTTTGAAGAAGTGACAGGAGAAGACCTCAACTGGTTCTTTGACCAATGGTTTTTGACCAAAGGACATCCTGTTTTAGAAATCAATCAACGATATATTGCAGACCAAAAACTGCAAGAAATCACTGTACTTCAAACACAGGAAGGTTTCGTTTTTCGCTTGCCTATGTCGGTCGATATTTACCTTGCTGACGGAAGTGTAGAGCGCAAAAACATTGAAGTAACAGAAGCTTCTCAGACTTTTACTTTTGAAGTAGCAGAAGCCCCAAAATTGGTGAATGTAGATGCTAATAAAGCATTATTGGCAGACAAAACGGATAATAAACCATTGGAAATGTTTGCTTATCAGCTTGAACATGCGCCTTTGTTTTTAGATCAATACGAGGCAATTTTGAAAATGGCTCGGTTTCAAGTAGATCAAGATTTTGTGCATCAAGCCATTATCAAGGCATTGGATTCTAAGTCTTGGTCGGTTAGAAAATTGGCCTTGGAACGCATCGAAACAACTATCGAAGCTACGAAAACAACTATTTTAGACAAACTGAAGAACATAGCTGTAAATGATCCGAAATCACTGGTGAGAGCAGCCGCTTTGGAGAAATTGGGAGAGCAACAAGATACCACCTATATCCCTGTCTTTCAAAGGGCTATAAAAGATTCTTCTTATTTGGTGATGGCAACCGCACTGAGATATTTGAATGATATGGCTCCAAATGATGCGCTCCAATTTGCCCTTCAATTGGAATCGGACAAGAACCCAAAAATTGTGACCATTGTATCAAAGATTTATGCTGAAAAAGGCAACATAGATAAGCAAGATTACTTTGAAGATCGTTTGCAAAACAGTACGGGGAATGACCGCTATACTTTGGTAGAGTTTTACGGCGATTTTTTGGGCAGAATGGGTGATTCAGCATTGGACAAAGGATTGCCTACTTTAGAACAAATTGCAATCAGTGACAAAAACTGGTGGATTCGACTTAACGCTACACAATCTATCAGTTCTATCTTAGAAGTTTATCGTTCAAAAAGAAATATGTTGTCGTCTTTATCAGGTAAAGAAAGTGAAACTATTAACCAACAGGTTCACCATTTAGACGAGAGAATTGAACAATTGAAGAACCTAATTTCTGCAATCAAAACACAGGAAACCCACGAAAAATTGCAGTATTATTATCAGAATATGTGATAGGATTTTAGGAGAACAGCAATCCATGATAGTTTGCAAAGGCTTCCGAAATTTTTCTTTTGAAAAGAACTATACAGCAAGCATAACCCGCCACATTTCAAGAATCAATTTCGGAAGTCTATCTCTGAATTATTTAGCAGGCGTTCCTAAACTTTTGCTACCTTTGCTCCCACTAATTAACAAAAAAAACAAGCTTGTTTTATGGAGGAACTGATTCGGATACTGCTCAAATGGTTGAAACCTATCGGAGTAGTGTGCGCCATTGCAGCAGTAGGAAGTGCTCTTGTATCACTCCTGCTTCCCAATTATTATTCATCTAGTGTTATTTACCAACCTTCCAATCCTCACTATATGGAACCCAGTAGTCTTTATTTGACTGAAGCAGGAAGCCAACCTGTGTATCTTTTTGGAGGTCCAAGTGACGTGTATCGTTTACAAACTCTTGCGGATTCTAGAGAATTGCAGGACTATGTTATCGAAAAATACAACTTGCACGAGTATTGGGAAATAGAAAAGGAAGAAAAATTTTCGGATTATAAAATCAGAGAACAATTTAGGGAATATATCAAAACGTATCAAACACCCAATGGCATGATGCAAACGGAGGTTTTGGACAAAGACCCTGTACTAGCTGCAACTATCTCCAATGATATTGTTGATTATTTGGACAAAATGAATAGACGGATAGTGACAGAAAAAGCGAAAGATAAATTGGCTTATTTTGAAGAGGATAAAGATATTCGCAAAGAAAAGATGATGTTTTTCAAAGACAGTTTGAATCATGTGATTCAAAACAACCCAAAGGATACGGTGACTCAAAATGTATTGGAAAAACTAATGGAATCGGCTCTCGGTCAATACAATCTCTCCAACACGATTTATGAACAGCAAGCCAAGGTGCTTCAACAAAAATATTCTACCCTCTATATCATAGAGCCTGCGATACCTGCTGACCGAAAATCAAAACCTGAACGATTGTTGATTATTTTGAGTGCAGTGCTTATCAGTTTAGGCGTGATGGTATTCGTGTCGGTTTTTGTCGAGAAGTTTAGGGAGATAAAGTTTGAAAAAAATTAAAACGCAACGATTCTTGAAGTCTTCTCTACATCCTTCTGACATTCAGCAAATTTCTCCGATTTATTTGTTTTCAGGATTTGCTGTTGTAACACTTTTGTCCGTTTTTGGAGCAATTGTGTTGGAGCAGTCAGTTTTGTATGCGCTACCCTGTGCTATACTTCTGTTGCTGTTTTTGTTGATTGATTTGAAGAAAATTTTCTTGCTACTAATATTCCTCATGCCATTTTCTATTGAAGTGGATTTGGGGGCAGTAGCTACGGACTTTCCGACCGAACCTTTGATGGTTTTGTTGATGTTTGCTGCTTTTCTATATTTTCGGATGCACCCTAATGCTTTATCCAAACAATTCACCCGACATCCAGTTGTCTTGTTGATTTTGCTGCATCTTGTATGGATAGGTATTACAGTTGTTTATTCCTTAGTTTTCTTGGTATCCTTCAAATTTTTCCTCGTCAAACTGTGGTACATCACCGTTTTTGTATTTTTAGCAGGCTTGTTTATCAAAGAAGAAAAAGACTTCAAGCCTGTGTTTTGGTTGATTTTTGTACCGCTTGTTTTTATCACTGCAAGGGCGATTTATCTCCATTGGACCTACGATTTTGGCTTTAGGATGGTGAACAAAACAATGGTTCCTTTCTTCCGAAACCACGTAAACTATGCTGTTTTCCTGGTCATTTTCTTGCCTTATATTTGGCTTGCCCGCCGATGGGTCAAAAAAGGAAGTTTGGTAAGTTTGTTTTTGCATCTTGGTTTAGTAGTCATATTGACAGGTATCTGGTTTGCCTATACCCGTGCTGCTTATGCAAGCATTCTGTTAATTCCTGCAATTTACTACATTTTCAAATTCCGACTATCGGCATTTTTGGGAATTATTGGTACAATTGTCATTACATTATCCATTTTATACTACTCCCAAGACTATCGCTTTCTCGATTTTGCTCCTGATTTTGAATCCACTATTTACCACCACAAACTCGGTTCGCATTTATCGGCTACATTTGAAGGAAAAGATGTTTCTTTTATGGAACGTGTTCACCGATGGATTGCAGCTATCAATATGAGTCAAGATAATTTTTGGGCAGGCTTTGGACCTGGTAATTTTTACCAATATTACAAAAACTATACGATTGGCGATTTTGAAACCTATGTGAGTGATAATCCCGAAAAATCAGGTGTACACAACTATTTTTTAATGACTTTGGTAGAACAAGGCATCATTGGGCTCTTTATTTTCATTGTTTTTATTCTTGCTCTTTTTGTGACGGGTGAAAATATATACCATGCTGCAACAGACCCCCATCAAAGGACTTTTATCATGGTCATTATGATGTCCATTGCTTTTTTGGTGCTCAATTTGTTTGTGTCGGATTTACTTGAAGCAGACAAGATTGGGCCTCTGTTTTTTATGAATATAGCAATGTTGATCAATCAGGGGATTCTTGTGAAAAACAAACAACAGGTTAGCCTTTCACAAAATCCATTACCCAATCCATCTTGATAATGCCTCCTCGTCCTTTTCTGTCAAAACGCATATAGCGGTTTTTGATTTTATAGCCCCATAGATTGACCAACTGGAAGCCCTCTTTTTCTGCAATTTCTATCAAAATGTTAGCGGTATCAATAAAAACACTGCTAACATTGCTGTTTCCTACAACCATAACATAATGACTTTCATTCTTCAATACACTATTCATCTGCTGAAAATGTTGGCGCATTTCTGAAAAATAACGATAGGTCAAATAAGCATGTTTGTGTCCATTTTTGGGGTCAAAAGTATAAATGTCGTGAAGAATTTGGTTGAGCATAGCACTATCCGTCAATGTTTCGAGAGGAGAATAAGAAGCATATTCGGGTTTATGTATGTGCTTTGTGCCAATGTATTTTTTTTTCTTTTGGTTTTGTTGGCTTTGCGTTTGCATATCGAAGAGGTCTCCTATCCAGAAAAGCTCTGCCATTTGATTGTAAATGTAATCAATCGCTTTGATGTAAGGCGGTGATGTAATCGCTAAATCTATGCTATTCGATGCAATGTGATTGGTAAGCGGCTTAGAACTGTTTGTATGAATAATTGTACTTTTCTGCTGGTCATTTATTCGCTTAGAAAAAGCCACGATTCTTTCTTGAAATAATTGCAGTTTCTTCAAAAATAGAGCAGTAGGTTCTTCTGGCGTTTTTATTTTGGTATGTGAAACATAGGTTTTTTGTGATTCATTATCTGCATTCGAAACTTTGCGGATAATAGAAGAAAAACATATCAACAGTAAATCCTGTATGTCCTTCACCTCTTTTTCTTCTCCAAACTTTACAGGTACTTCGTCAATAACCGTCCTAATAATGGATAAAATATGAATAGCCTCTTTGGTAAACCAGTGTTCAATGGTTTCACAATCAGGGCTAAAATTTCCCTTCTTACGGTGTTGAATTTCAAGTATTACCCAATCCGCTATTTTGTGAAGCAATGTTGGGTTCACCTTTGTTGTTTTCACTTTTGAAATCAAAACAGAAAGAGGGTCAATGTCAATACCTATACTATTTTGACCATTCACCAAACTCTCTACCAATGTAGTTCCTGAGCCACAAAAAGGGTCTAAAATCAATTTGGGAATAGACTCGCCAGCATATTTTTGTATGGCCCAACGGGGAATTTGAGGAATGTACTTAGCAGGGTATTTGTGAAAACCATGCGTTAAGGTCGTGACTTTTTGGGTGTTAATGTTAAAAACGGTGTTTTTGGGGATTTGTAAAGGTATTTTTTCTTTTACCGTCACATATTCCTCTACTTTTTTATTACTTATTGCTGTCATTTTTTCAAAAGAATTATGCTTTCTCTCAAATAAGATTTGAGTGATTCTAACTGCTGTTTTTGTTGTGAACTGGTGGTTAAATGTCTTGTTATCAAAATATTTTTTACTTCAAAGCCCAGTTGCTGCGCCATATCTGCAATGAGAATATCTGTTGGAATAATGACTCCCGTATAAGCAGAATTTCCCACAACAATTCCAACATGACCACCTTTTGCAGTTTGTTGATACAATTTCTTCAAAAGCATGAACATATCATCAAAATATCCCATTACCACTCTCGGTATTTTTTTATGCCATAATTTTTGATAATCAAATAATTGCAACAATTTTTCTAAGGTTGGATGATGATACACAATGGGTTTGTCAATGCCTGCATTGGTATTGGAACGAAACCCTGTTGTCCTCAATTCCTTCAATTCCTTTCTATTTTGCACCAATTCACTCAACCATAATTCGACTTTATGAATCTCAAAATAATCGAAACAATTGCAGTAGGGAGGTGAGAAAAAGGTAAAATGGATTTCGTCATTGAAACATTTGTCAAACTGTAGGCAATCTCCTTGAAAAATGACAGGTATTTTTTCAACCTTTCCATAGTGATGCTTTAAATCATGGAGCATCATTTGCAGTTTTTCCACCAAAATATTGACAACAAAACGAAATTTATCTTTGGGGAAATTGGCATCTTCCCACACAGACTGCTCAATGTTAATGTATCCATTTTTAGTGCGCTTTCGGTTTTTGTATTTGATGCCATTTCCTTCTTTCTTTACATTCGATACCGTTTCGACAATAGACAACCATGCAATAGTTAGTATCTTTTGAACGCCATAGTAGTCAATGGCTTCAATGTATTCCTTCAATTGCAACAAGGCATGAAGAATTGTTTCATTGAATACTTTATCAGAAAGTGTGAAACTGGTTTTATAGATTTTGCAGGAAACTTGAAGATGGGATAAATCATCAATAACTTTCTGCAAAAAATCAAGGTCTTTAGAAGTATAAAAACTATTCTCAACTTCCGCTACCAATACCGAAATTGGATTGACATCTATTCCATAAGATGCCACATTGTTCCACCTTGAAGCCAAAAGTGTTGTACCACTTCCACAAAAAGGGTCAAAAACACTTTCTTGAATATCTAACTCATTCAAAAACGCTTCTACTAATTTGATAGAATACCCTTCTCGGTAAGGAAACCACCGCTGAATAGGTGTTTTCGGTGCATTTTGAAAATGAACTTGATTGCTAAAGCTACTGCCATTTTGCAGCGAAAACTTTGATTCTAAATCTTTGATTAAGCGTCTTTGTTCCTCAATTTGGCTATTTTCTCTTTTAATTGCAACTTCATACAATCCAGGTATAACCATTTGTTCTTTGACATAATTCGTTATTTCAAAGTCTGCAATATATTGCCTTGTATTGGAAGTCACATTCATCTAAAAGAGGATTTTAATCAATATTTGAATTTATGGTTTCTGTGATATTCTATAAAAGATGCCAAAGGCAGCCTCTTATCTTTTCGGTTTTTGATAGGTCTATTTTCACTCGCAAGTATTATCTTTTTGATATGCTGTAAGGTGATTTTTCGCTTAAATTCTTCTGCAACAATTATTTTGCTATCATTTGTCAATGTAAAATAGCCGCTATCAAAAGCAACATGACAATGACGGCACAAGCATAAACCATTTAAAACGTGTGTACGATGTGGAATTTCACTTTCTCTTATCCTATCAGGCTTGATGTGAGCAGCTTCAATAAAAATGCCCCCTTCCACATCACATTCAGGAACAGCACATTGATAGCTGTACTGCTTTTTTATTCTCAAAGACCAAGTAGCATTTCTGATACGTTTTTTAGTCTGCACAAATTTTGTTCCTGTGCTTAAAATATCCATTTCAGGAATCAGCTTTTCTTCTTCTGCTGCAATAGCAGAGAAAATAGGTTCCACCAAATATTCTTCAAATAAACCTCCAAACTCATCTTTCTGTTCTCCAATATCAAGAAAAATCTCTTTCACCAATTCTTGAAAAGGAGCAATAGGCAAAAGAGGATTTTCTCTTATGGCTTCCCAATCTGTATCGCTTAATTCTAAATTCGGTTGAAAATTCTTAATGGCTTCAAATAAGGTTCTATATTGTTGATTATATACTAAATGCGTGTTTTTAAACAATGTAAACATCCCAGTATTGATTAGGTCTGTACCCCAATAAGAAGCATTTTTAGCGCTTCCTGTTTTCCTTCCATCTACTAAGATTTTGAAAGCAGCGGTGGATATTGCACCATTATTATCCAGTGTATTAAATAAGGTCTTCAAAGGCAATTCTCCTTGAGTAGGATTACAACTATACTGAGGGTTGGTCTTTCGAAAAGTATAGATTGATAAGGAATGTAGTAAAACTAATTGGTAGATTTTTCTCGCAGCAACATCATTACCAACACTATATAATTCATTCCATAAATCTCCCATTGTAGTCCATTCCAAAGGACAAGTTGATCCTTCTTTGATAAAACCATAGCGAATCATTGCCCGAATTTTCGTTTGCATCTGAGAAGGGGTAATTTCAACACTATTGGCAAATTTATACATTTTTTTATTACCTTCTCTCCCTCCTGACCATTTGAACCCACTATATTTCAATTCCCTACTCACCAAAACCAATTGACGAGTAATAATCAATTCGCTCAAATGTGAGCTTACCCTCGAATGCAGCCAATCACCATTTACAGATGCCATTTTATTGATTTTACACCATCAAAAATACAGGAAATTTACTGCAAAAGACAATATTTTTTGCAAAAATTGAAGGATATTATAAAAAAACTATTCTTTTTAACCAAAAACTACTCCGTCTTCAATGCTTCTACCCTAGCCCACTTCCCAAACTCCCGCCAAATCATCCATACCACCACCCCAATAACAATCAAATTGACAGGAACTCCCGCATAATAAATGCCATCTACTCCAAACCACAGTGGCAAGGCTAAGGTAAAAGGTATATACAAAAGTACTTCTCTCGAAATCAAGACAATTCCCGCACTCTTGGCATTTCCAATGGATTGAAAAAAAGTAGTACCTATCAAGAAAATGGGCAGAACAGGAAGGGTACTGAGCATGATCCGAAAATTGAATACATCGTTTGGAGTAAGTGTCGCATCTGGCAACATCCAACCCAATATCATTTCAGGAAACAAGAGTATAAAAGCCCACAAAAACAAAACAAACACAGTTCCGCTACCTGCAAAAACATTAAAAGTCTGCTTCACTCTTTGAAAATCTTTTGCACCAAAATTTATCCCTAAAATCGGCTGCATGGCTTGTGCAAAACCCATAGTTGGTAAAATAACCAACAGAAATATCCGATAACAACTGCCCATAAATGCCAGGTCCCAATCGGTTCCATAATAGGCTAAAGATTTGAATACCACCGCTTGCTGTACAAAAAACATGACTTGCAACATCATTGCAGAAGTGCCAATACTCAAAATAGGACGCAGCAGTTTTTTTTCTAAGCTAAAAGTAGTCAATGAAATAGGATATGAAGCATGGCCCCTCACAAAATATAAGACCCCTAAAATGGTGAAAACGCCCATGGCAGCGACCGTTGCCCACGCCGCTCCTGCAATACCCCAAGCAAATACAATGATGAACAAAGGATCTAAAACCATGTTGAGTAGCGTACTAACTATACTCAAAGCCATTGCTTCTTTGATTTTGCCTTCTGCCCGAATCAACATATTGATGGCCACCGCATAAATCCTGAAAAAAGCTCCTATCATCGTAATACGGTAATAAAGCGTTCCCATCTCCAGAATTTCGCCTTTTCCACCCAAAAAAGCAATTAAATCACGAGCAAAATAAATACCCAACAGGCTCAATACTGTCGATACAATAACGGAGAGCGCAGTCAATGTGCCAAAAATCTTTTTTTGCGTAGTTTCATCATCCGACCCAATCGCTATGCTCAATAAGGAAGATGCCCCCACTCCTATCATTGCAGAAAAACCATTGGTAATCATGGTCAAAGGGAAAGCGAGAGAAATAGCTGCTACCGCTTCTTTCCCGATGAATTGCCCTACAAAGATTGCATCTACAAATGCATTGATGCCATTGACGGACATACCGATGATAGCAGGCGCAGAAAGACGTATCATCAATTTCCAAATACTTTGGGTTCGTATTTCGTGTGTTAAGGTGTTTTTAGGAGCAATAACTGCCATTTATTTTGTTTTGCCACAAAAGTCTATAATTAATCGGAATTTTTATAACCTCAATTGGAAGGATTGAATATGGATTGAAGTAATTACCTTATCTTGCAGCCGTTTTTTATCAGAGCTAACACAGTATGTAAATGTTAGCACTATTTACCATTTTTAACAAATTTTTACGACAATGAGCTTAGATGCTATCACAAGTGAATTTCAAAAACGGGCAGCACAAGTTGCTCCTTTAGGTGCAACCTTAAAAATAGTCTTAGATGATAAGGTTATTTTTATTGATGGCAAGGGAGATGCCAATCAGGTGTCTAATGAAGATGCTGAAGCAGACTGTACTATATCTACTACTTCTGAAACCTTTATGGCACTTCAGAGCGGTGACTTGAATCCTATGGCTGCGGTGATGAATGGTGATATTGCCATTGAAGGAGATATGATGGTTGCGATGCAATTACAGGGTTTGATGTAGGTTGAGTTTTTAATATTGGAGATTAATATATGCGTCATATATTAATCTCCAATTTATTATTTTAATCTCTTTCGTCTGTCCAATTCATTCACTATCAGACTCAATTCTCTCCCCATTTGCCCCGAAACAGCGGTATTTTCATCTGCTCGCCGAATCAAGTACGGGATTACCTCTTTGACAGGGCCATAAGGTAAATACTTAAAAATATTGTAGCCTGCATTTGCCAAATTGAAGGAAATATTGTCACTCATTCCATATAATTGCGAAAAATAAATATGTGAGTAGTTTCTATCCAACTGTTTTTCTTCAATGAGTTGACAAAGAAAAGCATTGCTCTTTTCATTGTGAGAAGCACAACAAACGGTCATGGTATCTAAATGCTCTACACAATAGGCCAATGCCAGATTGTAGTCACGATCTGTCGCTTCTTTATCTGGCTGAATAGGAGAAGGATAGCCCATTTTTGCAGCCCGTTCTCGCTCTTTTTCCATGTATGCACCTCGCACAAGCTTTGCCGCCAAAATGTAGCCTTTCTTTTTTGAGGCAGCATGATTTTCCTTCAAAAATTCTAAGCGATCGTGCCGATACAGTTGATAGGTATTGAAGATAATGGATTGTTCTACATTGTATTGTTCCATCATTTCCAACACAAACGCATCAATTGCAGGCTGTACCCATGTTTCTTCTGCATCAAAATAAATGGCTACTTTGTATTTATCGGCTGCTTTGCAGATTTTCTGCAATCTTTTTTTGACATTCTCCAACTCATCCAACTCTTTCTTCTTCAATGGCTTATCTTCACTGATTTTTTGGAGTAGGTCAAAACGTGCCAAGCCTGAAATTTTACTGCTTACCGCATGAACTTGGTCGTCTTCCCGAGCATGTTTGATTGCTTTGGCAATTTGTTTTGCAGCTTCGTCAAAATCATATTCTGTTTCTTTCGCTTCAACGCCATAATCCAGTAAGACTTTCACGCCAAATGTTCCCAACTTGTCAATCACCTTTTGGGTTTCCTCCAACGTTTCGCCACCACAAAACTGCTCATAAATTGTTGATTTAAAAGCTGTTTTCACAAATGGAATGTGGTATTGAAGGGCTATTTCTACAAATTTTGTTCCCCAATCTACCAGTTTTTCATGGTTGATGGTCTTAAAAAGGATTTTTGCTTTGTGCAACTTATTAGTTGATTTGTAAGCAAATGCGACTTCGGTATCATCGAACCGAACAGGAATAGGGATGTCTGTTTCAGGCATAATTTTATTAAGATTAATAATCATTCAGGTCTATCGAATAAGGTAGGTTGATAGCTCCCACCTTGCTCTGTATCTGTAATTTGATAAATATTCTTGTCTATTTTTTGGAATTCACTTGCAGCTTGATTGTACATATTCACAGCCGTTCCCAAGTGCTTGCCGACTTTCTCTAAATAACTTTCGTAAGCCGAAAGATGTTTTCCCAACTCACTCACTTTTTTGATAACTTCCTTCACCGAATTTTCAATTTCCAGGCCTTTCAAGCCAAGTAAGAGGGTTTCGAGATAGGCATAAAATGAAGTAGGCGATACCAAAACAACCCGTTTCCGAAACGCATACTCTACCATATCTCGACTATCAGCCGCATTGTAGGCCAACAAATGTTGGTAAACTCCTTCGGCTGGAATGAACATAAACGCAAAAGCAGTCGTATCCTCTCCTACCCTCACATATTTGGAAGTTTCGTCAATGCGCTGTTTCACATCGTTTCTAAAAAGGCGTTCCAATTTCACTTTCAATGTTTTATCATCCGTTTGAATCATGCGGTTGTAGCGAGCCAACGAAAACTTTGCATCAATGGGAATAATGGTATCTCTAAAAAAAATTGCAGCATCTACAATTTCACCATTGTTGAAGCGATATTGCATTTTATATTGCTGTGGCGAGAGAGTATTTGCCAACAAGGTCTCCAAAAAGTATTCCCCCAAAACACCTCGCTGTTTGGGATGCTGCAATATGCGTTCCAAGCTTTTTATCTGCTCTGCAAAAGACAATACTTGTTTGTTTGTGCTTTCCAATTCTCCAATTTTGCTGGTGATTTCCTGTATGAGTTTTGAAGAAGCACTGTGTTGCTGTTGAAGGTGTTGGGTATTGTGTTGTTGGTGACTGCTAATTTGTTGTATCACCTTATCCAAACGGTGCTGCATTTCCTGTCTTCCTTGTGTTCCTGTTTCACTCATTTCCTTTTTGAGGTCTTGCAGCAGGGTCAGCATCAACTGCATGGAAGCACTCTCTCTAGGCTGTCGGTTCGTCACCTGAAAATAAATCAACCATATCAATGCCACCAAAATAAGCGTACCCAATATTAGCATATATTGTTCCATAATGATTAGTAGATTAATGACCCGTGATTGGTTTTTTAACTACATCGAAGGATTGTCTGACACATTTTTTTTTATTCATTCCTTACTAACACTCAAAAAATTAGACTCATGGATATTTTTAGTGGAGCAGTTAAAGACTTTTGTAGTTTCCTTTTGAGAGCATACTGATTTTCAAACATTCCATATCTTTAAAAATAAATTACAAAAGTCTCATTTCACTAAAATCTTCGATGAACCAAAAATTAAGTCCAGCATTTGAAATTTTCAACTATCTGATTGAGAAGTGATTTTTTAATTCTTATTCCTTACTTATCTTTCAATTCTTCAATTTTTTCCAGCAGCCATTCTCGGTTTGTAATATACTGCAATTCTTCAAGTTCCTTACGGATATCTTTCACATTTGCATCAGGGTCAAAACGTGCTTTGGCGAGTTTGTTTAGTAAACGAATAAAATTGTGATAGGTCTTTTGGAAATGCTCTGCAATGTTGGTGTCACGGTGCAAATAAATGCGAAAAGCATGTATAAGCGCAAACAAAGCCTCATCTTCTTCCAATTCATAATAGGTTTTAGCAAGCAAGGTTTTGTGTTCAGCATAGTTATAAGCATCTTCAAACTCAAAACTAAGTAAGAAACTTAGGGTTTCTGTGTAATTTTTTTTATGGAAATTTAGTTCCGAAAGGCTGTAATTTACCCAGTTTTCTCGGTTCAAAGGTACAAGCAAAGGACTGTATTTTTCAATAAACATTTCTGCCCACTCCAATTCACCCAATCGAAGTCCTGCAATGAGCGCATTTCTGAAATTAATGTGGTTGTTGATAAATCCATTGTCAATCAATATATCTCGTTCAAACATGAGTTTGTATAGCTCATAAATGTCTTTGAGGTATTTACTTTCACCTCCTTTCAATTTTTTATTAAGGTAGTTAAATGTCGCAATATATATCTGCCTAATTTCCATTATAGACAAAGCATCTCGATGTTTTCCCAACAAAATTTTCAACTCTTCATAATATGTATCTTTTTCCTCTTTCAACAACAACAAGAGGCGATAATACAGATGAATAGCTGGTATATGTTCAAAAGAATTGGTCTCCAAATAATTCAATATCTGATCAAACATTTGCATGTTGTGATCTACCGTAATCACACTTTGACTATTAAGCATTGCACAGCAATACCGCAATTTTAGGGCTAAATAAAAATAATCTAAGTTGTTCACCGCTTCTTCAACATTGGTATCTATCAACCTATTATTTCTCCTGATACTGTGATCAAAAGCCACATCTTCAATGCGATGAACATAGTAGTAATGAGTCGCTGATTTCTCTTTGGTTTTTGCCGTTTGTTTTTTTAATTCCTGGTATTTTTGAGCAAAATGTTTGTCAATATACCTTCTATCAAATGCTGTCAAAAGCAATTCATCAAACTGAATATCAGACGATTCTCTATCAATTTGAACAAGGAAGGCCTCCAACAATTTTGCCAATTGTGACATGATATTCCGCAGTTTTTGGACATTAAATTTTTGCTTACTCCCAAAAACCGTCTTGTACGCATTTTCTTTGGTGAAACGGGTATTTTCAAAATCAGGGTAATATTTGCGAATAAATTTCAGCAATGCAATTACCTTATCATTCTTATTGAAGAAGGGCGAATTTACATAATCATCAAAACGCTTGATTTCGCTGTCATCTAGTGCTTGAATAATCTCTACAAGTTTTGTTTTCTGCATACAACGTGGATAAGTGATAGAATGTGTTAATGCGAAAATTTGATAAAAAGTTGCATCTTCCTAAAATTCACACAAAATTAGGCTTTTTTTAGGCTTTTTTTGAAGCTATTTTTTAGTATAAAAACTGTATCTTTTTAGTATCAGTAAACACTTCCTAACAGCAATTAAATCAGCTACTTAATATCATTTCATTTTCATTTTTATTTCCATTTTTCCCTTCAAAAAAATGTTATGATTGGCAATTCTTGTACTTTCAGACACCAGCATGTCGGAGTATATTTGTGATGTAATTAAACGGAAAGTAATTGTAGCAATATTGCAAAAAACAAAATCAAGTGTATGTAAAAAAATCCTTGTAAAATTGTAGAAAACCATTCGAGGGAGCAAAAAGGCAGGAAAGTAATAGATGTGGAGTCAAATAACTTTAAAAAATAACCTTTTTGCTCCTTTTTTTTGAAGAAGAAAGATGTCCGATTGTCGAAAGATAGCGGACTTTGTTGGTTTATGTTGTTAGCAAATTATTATTTTGTTGAAAAAATAGAAGAAAGTAAGAGAAACTTATTAACTTTATATTTCGAATAAATGAATGAAGAATTGTTTGTTTATCCTAAATGCCCTGTAAAAAACATCGTTATGCAAATTTTTAAACTACCCTACATACATTTTCTACTTATATGCCTCTTACCACTTACTGCTATTGCACAATCATCCAGCAGTTATTATGCAAATGAATGGATAAATTATAACCAATCCTACTATAAAGTTAAAGTAGGTGATGATGCTTTGTATCGTATTTCTTTCGATGCACTTCAAAAAACAGACCTTCCATTATCGGCTGACGGCTTTCAATTGTTCCATAATGGTGAGCAAGTGCCACTTTATGTTAGCAGCAGTGAGAACTTGACGGGAGAAGATTATATAGAATTTTATGGACGAAAAAATGATGGTCGTTTTGATAGCCGTCTTTACCAAGAAGAAAATGGACAACTGAATCCGTATAAGAGTTTGTTCAACGATACATCAACCTATTACCTAACATGGAACAACACAGCACAAAATCTTAGAGTTCAAGACACTGAAAACGATGTGTCGGCTTTTGGCATTGCAGAGAAGGAAACCTTCTTTATGCACGAGGTTTTGTTGATGCCCGATAAAAAGAACCAATCAGTAAGCCGTTTTAGTAGAGGAAAACCAACTATGTTGGCTTTTAGAAGTGCAAGATCTACTACAAATGAAGCAGATATTTTATCGCCTTACAACTACGCAGACTTTGAAAGAGGTGAGGGTCTTGTGGACTCTATCATTGACAATAGTTTCCGAAAGTATGGTATGCCAACTCCTGCCCTATTCAAAGGAAGCAATGCGCCAATGGCAGAACTGGAGGTCAAAGTTGTAGGAAGAAATGACGATACGATGGTAAACCCGGATCACCATATTCGGGTAAATGTCAAAAACATACCTTATTTGGATAAGTCGTTTGATGGCTATGAAACACCAGATTATACATTCCCAATAGCAGCAAGTGATATCGATAACAAAATCACTCAGATAGTTGTAGAATCCGTTGGAGATTTGCTAAAAGCACCCGAAGATGATTGGCAATCAGTTGCTTATTTGAAGCTTCGTTATCCCCGAACTTTTGACTTCAAACCCTACATAGACAATGATTTTATCAACTCCAACCAATTTGTTTTTGAACTAACCCACAACAATATTTCTTATATCGAAATCGAAGGTTTTAGCGGTGGTAGTAATCCAGTTGTCTATGATTTGACGAATCATTTACGATTGATTCCCAATATCAAAAATGGCAAATATAGAATCGCCCTACCCGCAGGAACAAACGTTGCAGATAGCCGAAAGTTGGTCATTAGTGCTACTGAAGAGGTTTTCAATGATTTAAGTGGTCGAGATGATATCATCAAAATAATGAATGATATTGAAAGAGTAAGATTTACAGACTTCAAAAAAATAAACAATCAAGGAGATTTTATTCTCGTCTATAACCCACAATTGGTTTATTCTTCGGCTGATTTTGACCAATTTGAAGGTTATGCTAAGTATAGAAGATCAGAAGATGGTGGTTCTCACAAAGTTGTCACTGTATCTATTGAAGAATTGTATGACCAATTTGCGTCTGGCATCAAAACACACCCATTGAGTATCCGCAATTTTGTAAACTATGCAGTTGATAAATGGACAATCAAACCTGAATATATGCTATTGGTAGGAAAATCCATTGATTACAGAGACATTGCGTTGGATCCGCTCAACAATTACCACAAGTGTTTGATACCTTCTTATGGTTCTCCTCCATCTGATAATATGCTCACAGCCAGAGATGCAAGCACCTATTTGCCACAGTTAAAAATAGGCAGAATTCCTGCTCAAACCATTGCAGAAACCTTCAATTATATGAACAAGGTGACAGTACACGAAGAGCAGCAAAGAAATCCTGCATGTACGAAAGAGGAAAGATTATGGATGAAACGAGTCTTGCATCCTTTCCAAGCATCTAATAATGATGAGGGTTTGTATGTAGTCAACAATGTAATGAATCCTTTGAAGCAAAAAATCGAAAATAGCACCTATGGCGCACATTCTCAACGTTTTGCTCAAATCGGCACAAATGATGCTAGTAATGTGACCAAACAGTACAATCAGATGGTAGAGAAAGGTGCTGCCTTAGTGACTTACTGGGGACACTTGGACGGTAATTGGCGCTGGCAATTTGATATTTGGAAAGCTTCAGAATACGATAGCACGGGTAGATTTGCCTTCTTCGCACCAATATGCGACCATGCAGGACAGATTCACAAACGAATGACAGGCAGTAACGAAAAATCGCAAGCAGAAGAATATATCTTGGAAAGACGGGCTGGTGCCATCGGCTATTTGGCAGGTGTTTCTTATTATGAAGATTTTGAACAAACAAAAGATTTTCATATCCGCTTCTACGATTTACTCTCCAACCAAAACTATGGACACTCCGTAGGTGCTTCTCTACATCAGTGGTTTGAAGAATCTATTGCCAGTGCAACACCCGAAAATGAACCCTACATCAAACTCATTGCAGAACACCTCACTTATGTAGGAGATCCAACAATCTGTTTGTTTGCAGGAGATAAGGCCGACTATGTGGTTGAAGAGGAAGATATACAAATCATTAACCCAAACAATGGAAATATTATAGACAAAGTAACTCCTTTCATGTCGGAGTTTACTGTGAAAGTCACGGTATCTAATTTGGGTAAAGCCTCTAATGACTCCATCGAGTTGGAGGTAGTGAGGACACTGACGGACGGAACGCAAATCAATTTGGCAAGCAAAAAAGTATTGGCTCCCCCTTACCAACAAGCCTACTACGTCAATGTCGCCAACGATATTTTTGAAGGTGATGGAATCAACGAAATCAGCGTTTCGATTGACCAAAAAGACAAAATCAGTGAAAGCTGTGAGGACAACAATTTTAGCAAAAAAACCCTTCAAATAGAAGGCAATTGTGAAATGTCAGAAACCGTTGCAGCAGTTGATAATATTGTAGTAATGGACGACCAAGATGTTTCCAACTTGAGTATGGCATCTATTGGTGAAAACTATACTTTTGAATGGTCGAATGGCAGCACTGAAAATGCCATTGAAGTAACCGAACAAGGTATTTATACCGTCAATATCACCGATGATTTGGGCTGCAATGTCGAAAAAACCTTCAAAGTATATCCAAACGATTTGGTCTATCCCGGCGATGCCAATTACGACGGAACTGCCAATATGTACGATTTATTGTCTATTGGTTTAGGCTATAATTTTGAAGGAGAGCTAAGAGAAGATAGCGATATCTACAACTGGGATGGCCAATTGGCTTTTGATTGGGATACGGAAATAGTAGCGGATGCTTTGAACGCCAAGCACTCAGACTGCAATGGTAATGGAATCATCAACAGCGATGATGTTACTGCTATCAAAGCCAATTATCACCAAACTGTGGACAAGACAGCCTCCACTTTTGAAACCTATGATGCAGCCTTATATGTGGAAGCAGTGGACACAATCATTCCTGGCTACGAACACGTTTTTTCGGTGAATTTGGGAACTGAGAATAAGCCTGCCGAAGGGATTTACGGAATTGCTTTCACCGCAGAATTTACCCTTGCAGAACTTGGCGAAGACGACACCATACAACTCAACGCTCCAATGGCTACCTACGGCAATTCTTGGTTGGGTGTGAAAGGGCAAGATATGCTTACCCTAGATACTATCATGAACAATACATTGCTATGGGATGTGGCACTGACACGAACCAACCACGAAAATAGAACAAGTTATGGCGCACTCTGCAATTTGGGTTGTGTGATGGTGATAGGAAGCCTTAAATCGGCTGGACAGCGTGAAGTACCTATCAATTTAACCTTGAAAAATGTGGTTGTCACCAGAGCCGATGGTTCTAAAGTTCAGCTAAAATCTACGAAACGCACCTTTGTTATTGCCGATCCTGTAGTGACGGGCATTGAAGATGTAGCCAATACTTTTGCATTGATGACTCTATCGCCCAACCCTGCTAACAGCCTCGTTTACTTGGACTTCAAAGGGTATCAACCCCAAGAAACAATGACTCAAATCCACCTATACGACCTTGCGGGTCAGTTGCTTATCAGCCAACAAAAAGCAATTCGCAACAATGATCGGGTGACTTTGGATATTGCTGATTTGCCAGAGGGTATGTATTGGGTGCAAATGGTGAATGGGAATGCTCAAGTGACTAAGAAATTATTGATTGCGAAGTAAAAGAGTGATTGGTCTATTAGTGACTGGCAATTAGTTTCCAAAACTATTAACTGTCAGTCTTTTGCACAAAAAACAAGCTGCAAGTTATTTGGTTGATGTTGAATAACTTGCTCCTTATTGGAAAGGGAGAAAAGATATTTTAGATATCCTTTCTCCCTTTTTTTGTTTTGACTCTTCCACCTATCATTACAAAAAGGAAAGAGCATTTATGGAATTCTGAGATGCTCAATACACCACCAACTTCTCCACGCCCAAACTTTTTCCATTCAACTGCCAATCCACAAAATAAATACCTGCCTCTAAATCATCGACACTAAGAAAACGGAAGTTTTCAAAACTTCCGTTTTCTATTTCCACCAAATCCATTTTCTTCAAAACCTTTCCCGAAACATCCCGAACCACCAATTCCGATTCCTTCAATGTCTCTCCAACATCCCCCTCGCCCCCTTCAAAGGGGGAATAAAACTGAACCGTCACTTCTCCTTGTGTTGGATTGGGATAAAGCGAAAACCGTTTTTGTTCGGATTTTGGAAATTCTTCAATGTGGGTAATTGTGCTGCTGTCACAGCCAAATTCAAAACAGCCATTGCCGAGGCTGTCGACTTTTAGTACCCACCCAAACTGAGGAAAAGGAGAAGTGCGAAAACCCGTGATGATGTATCCGCCATCATTTGTTTGGTCGACATCTCGAATCCCTAAATTTTCCATTCCTGGTAGGTAATCAATCACTTTCGTCCACAAAGTATCTCGACCGTAAGGCGTAAGACGCATCATTCGAGGACGAACGGGAGCATTTTTTTTCAATCTATGATTGGCAAAACCCAAAAAACCACCATCTTCTAAAGGAAACAATCTCCATGTTCCAGTGGTGTACCATTCTTCGTAAGTATTTTCCTCCAAAGTATTCCCGCCTTGGTCAATATGCCGAAACATCAAGTAGTTAAACATACTCTCTCTTCCACCCTCCGAGCCATACAAAAGATAGGTACTATCGGGGCATTGATAAACACCAACAGCACTATCGTCCCAGTCCAGGGTCCCGTAGCTTTTTTCCCATTGGGCATTACCCAAACTGTCTATTTTGACCACATAAGCTTCTTGTTGATAAGCACCAGCGAAGTCCTCTTCCACATGCCCATAGCCCCCCAATAAGTATCCTCCGTCCAAAGTTTCGATTATATCAAATATGAAACTGTTGTTTCCCTCATCTAAGGTATAACGTTGTTCCCACTGCTGATTGCCCAAACTATCTGCTTTGACCACATACATCGTCCAATATTGAAAAGGAGTGACATTAGGGACATAAGCTTCTAATCCACCTACAATAAATCCACCATCTTTTGTTTCCAAAAGAACAAAAGGTGTTTGGTCTCGTTCATCTCCAAATTCCCTCTCCCATAGAATCTCCCCTTCTTTATCAAATTTAATGATGCCTATATCTATACTCTTTTCTTCTGTTGATTTGTTATAAGCTATTAAAAAATCATTATTTAAACGAATTAATAGGTCTCCTGTACTCATAGACAAATGCTGCTCTAAATCAAATGCACGCAAAATTTGTGTTCCAATCGACCTACCTTCTAAATCAATTTTATGTAAATAAAGAGCTTTGTGAGAAACGGAAGTGTAAGTTCCTACCGCTAAGAATCCATCTTCTACAGATATGCCAGCCCTCAAAAAAGTATTGATGGTGTCTGCTCCGATAGTTTTGAAAAAATAATCGAAACCTTGACAAAAAAGAGGGGTTTTAGTACATAAAAGAAAAATAAACAATATTGCTATTTGTTTCATAGTATTTTTTAAATCGAAGATGAGTAAATAAGTAACAGGCTATAATTTCTCTTGGAAAGTTATAGCCTGTTTTCTATCAATTCTATCTAATGATGATAAACTTATTCAGTTCATTTATCTCTCCATTTTGATGAAGGTGGGTAAAATAAATTCCTGAAGGTAAATCTTGAATAGGGATTACTTGTAAGTGATTTACTGGAGTTGAAAGTACAATTTCTCCATGCGTATTCAGTATCTCCAAGTGGATTTCCTCTTTATCAAATAACTTATCTGTTAGTTTGATGACGATATGGTCATTTGCAGGATTGGGATAGAGTTCATAGGACTCTTGGAGAGTAGTTGTTGCTTTTTTTGAAGCATTTGAAATAACTGGAGTAGGTATGCGTTCAAAAGTTTCATCGAAATATTCTGCCAAAAACATTTCTGCCAAAGTGGAAATTTGGGTGTCTTTGTTGGAGGTATGACTGCGAATCAGTTGTTCTTGACTTGGAGAGAAGTTGCCTTTTGCTTGTATTACGGTAGCGAAATTCATAAGCATACATTTTCATATTAAGACAAAGTTCCTATTAAAAACGCTGCCTTCAATACACCACCAACTTCTCCACGCCCAAACTTTTCCCCTCCAATTGCCAATCCACAAAATAAATACCTGCCTCTAAATCATCGACACTAAGAAAACGGAAGTTTTGAAAACTTCCGTTTTCTATTTCCACCAAATCCATTTTCTTCAAAACCTTTCCCGAAACATCCCGAACCACCAATTCCGATTCCTTCAATGTCTCTCGAACATCCCCCTCGCCCCCTTCAAAGGGGGAATAAAACTGAACCGTCACTTCTCCTTGTGTCGGATTGGGATAAAGCGAAAATCGCTTTCGCTCGGACTTGGGAATTTCTTCAATGTGGGTAATTGTGCTGCTGTCACAGCCAAATTCAAAGCAGCCATTGCCGAGGCTGTCGACTTTGAGAACCCAACCGAATTGTGGGAAGGGAGAAGTGCGAAAACCCGTGATGATAAAACCCCCATCTTTCGTTTGGTCGACATCTCGAATGCCTAAATTTTCTTCTTCTGGTAGGTAATCAATGACTTTCGTCCACAACGTATCTCGGCAATAAGGCGTAAACCGCATCAAGCGAGGGCGTAAACGGTCGTTTTCTCTAATCCGTTCAAAGGTTACTCCCAGAAAACCACCATCCTCCAAAGGATACATCTTCCAGGCATAAGTGTACCGCTCTTCATAGGTATTTTCTTCCAATGTATTACCATTCTGGTCAATGTGACGGAACATCAAATAACTAAATATACTTTCCGCTCCCCCTTCTTGACCATAAAGCAAATAGGTACTATCGGGATATTGATAAACACCAACACCACTATCATCCCAATCCAACGTACCATAATTTCTTTCCCATTGAGCATTGCCCAAACTGTCTATTTTGACCACATAAGCCTCTCGCTGATAGGCTCCCGCAAAGTCTTCTTCCAAATGTCCGTAGCCCCCCAACAAATAACCTCCATCTAAGGTTTCGATGATGTCCACAGTCAAACTGCTATTCCCCTCATCTAAGGTGTAGCGTTGTTCCCATTGCTGATTGCCCAAACTATCTGCCTTGACTACATACATCGTCCAGTATTGAAAAGGCGTTACATCGGGTACATAAGCTTCAAGCCCACCAACAATAAATCCACCATCTTTCGTTCTCAAGAGTATATGTGGATTTTGATTTCTAATATCACCATATTGTTTTTCCCATAAAACCTGCCCTCTACTATCAAATTTTATTACGCCTATATTTCTACTATTATCTTCTTCGTGTTGATTATAAGCCAACAAAAAATTATCATTAAAATCAATAAGAAGGTCTCCCGTATTCATAGACAAATGCTGCTCTAAGTCAAAGGTACGCAGAATCTGTGTCCAAAGGGCTTTTCCTTCTAAGTCAATTTTATGTACATAAAGGGCTTTGTGGGAAACGGAATTGTAAGTTCCTACAGCTAAGAATCCGTCCTCCACCGAAATACCTGCTCTCAGAAAAGTATTGATACTATCATTACCCACCGTTTTGAAAAAATAATGTTGACTGTAAGAAATCTGAGAAAATAATAATAATATAAGTAGCTGTATTTTTTGCATTCGAATGTATTTTTATGAGGCTTTAAAATCAATCAAGCTCCAATAATTGTATCAATCATTGGAGCTTGACTTTTATTGATTCATTATTTGACAATGACCAACTTTTCAGTGAAAAGAGTTTTTTCTGATGTCTGTAAGGAAACCATATAAACTCCATTAGATAAATTACCAATATCAATGCTATTCAAAGAATCAACAGAAATGGATTGGATAACTTTACCCGTAAAGTCCAGTATATGAATGGTTGAATTACCTAAACTTTGCAATTCTTCCGAAAAATGAACCTTTACTTCACCTCTAGCAGGATTGGGATAAATCTTAAAAAGAGGTATATCTATTTGAGGACTTCTTTTAGAACTGGAAGTTACTACAGGCATGGGATGTCTCTCAATGGTTTCGTCAAAATATTCTGCCAAAAACATTTCTGCCAAAGTGGAAATTTGGGTGTCTTTGTTGGAGGTATGACTGCGAATCAGTTGTTCTTGGCTTGGAGAAAAATTGCCTTTTGCTTGTATTACGGTAGCGAAAAGTTGGTGGAAGATAATATTGGAGGGCGTATTTTGTGGAATGCGATTCAAGGTTTGACTGGCTTGTGTAAATTCCTCTTTGCCTGTATAAATTCCCACCAACCATTTATCGCTCCATTCTGCTTGTTCATTTTCCAACAAAGCAATCATTCCATTAGAATCATTGTTTTGAAGTGCCGTATAATAATCGCCCTTTCCACTACTTGTTTCCTCTACCCGATGTACCTCATTGAGACCACAGGCATCTAAAGCATTTTCAGCACAAAGTGCTTCTTCATTTCCACATGATGCTCCTTGTGCGAAAGGTCCTTCTACCAAACTAAAGTCGGGCTGTGAATCTGCCCCCCAATCCATTACCAATTGTGCATCCGATTGATTGAGAATGTGCCAAGTATCGGCTTCAAAAACATGCCATTCATTGCCGAGAGGAGTAAAGGCAGAAGGAATTCCTCCTCCACAATTTCCCTGCTTCTCCAGTTCGTCTGTAATGTCATTGTTGGGGTCGTCGAGGGTTTGGGCTAAAAACCAATCACGGACGCAGTCTTGATAGTGATTGCAGTGCATTTGCAGGTCGGTATTACTTCGCTCGAATTGAGTGGCTGCGGTGAAGGTGCCACAGAAGGTATTTTCTTCTGCTATGGAAGTAGTGAATCCGTGGTCATCGTGACTATTGACCATTACAAGGGCGTGGCCAGAAAAATCTCTAGCAGGAGTTGGGGGTTCTACAAGTTGGAAATGATTGCGACTAATATCAAAAGCAATCGCATTGTGCGTAAAAACGCCATAAGAACTAGCTGAAACAGGAAAATGTGTAACTGGTAACCCATGAGGAATCAAAAATACATTTCCTCTTATGGTTGACATTGCCGTATTTTGTAGTGTAATTCCATGCTTGTTATTTTGGAAATTGTTGTTCTCAATTTCTGTTAGTGTGGTGTTCAAAGAACTATACACATCTATTGCAGTAAAGAAATCAGAAAAGCGGTTGCCATCTTCAGGATGGATTACACCGATTTTAATAGAGGTATTGTGAGCTTTTATAGCCGTAAAAACGAATGAAAGGGCAGGCGCACTGAACTCATTGCTCTGAATGTCTATTAAGCCTGCTTTGTTCAAATCTATGTGAGTAATGGATTCGGTAGCTAAAGATGCTCTTACGGAGAAACTACTATTGCGTATTTTGTTGTTTTTTGCTGATTCATCAAATAAGTATTGCATTTTGATGGATGTTTGATTGTCTCTAAAAATGGTGTTTTCTACATTCAAAACTCCATTGTTCATGGTTTCTAATGGTGCACCAGGTGATGCCCAAACAGTTGAAACAGGAAGTTCTCCTGCCAAACCTTTTACCAAAATCCCAATATCTGCTCGTTCTATTTTACTGTTATTGGTAATAGAAAGGAAAGCATGCTTTCCTATACCATAAGGAGGAGGCAGGTTAGAAGGATTTTTCCCTTGCCCATATACCACAATCCCCTTCCATCTATACACATTTTCCGTACATTTATTTGTGGTCAATTGTGCATTAACAATTCTCAAAACACCTCCTTTCTGCACAGTAATACCCGATGTTTCTGTTAAAAAAGCTACTCGTGTATTTTGAATAATCAGTTCTGCACCATTTGGAACTGTAATCATGCCTGTGATTTCATAACCTTCACTATCGCTCCAAACGGTTGTTCCTGTGTTTAAAGTAGTGCTTTGTTGCAGATAAGTTGGAGGAGTATATTCAATGACAAGGTCGTTTACATCTTCATAAGTGTTCAATTCGTTAGTTAGGCATTTCTGCAGAAAGGAGGTATTCGCAATACAATCAAACATTCTCTCCTGTTGTCCTGATGTAAACAAAGCCATACATTCGGGATGTGTATATTGCATATAGTTTATTAAATCATAGCCACTTTCGTCATATGAAACAGCAGTATTAATGCATTCTGGTGCAGATGGGTCAACAGTGCATCCATTTGTAGAGGATTCTACCCTAAATACCCTATTCCAAATAGGCCCTGTATCTTCTACAAAATCACCACAATATTTTCCGTTTGTTTGAGATTCTTGACAACTTGGGCTGCCTATTTGAGGATAGCAAAAATCTCCCTCAAAAAGATGGTACAATCCCAAACAATGACCCATTTCGTGAGCAACAATATTACTGAGTCCCCCGTCAAAACCAGAACTTCCATCAAAGAAAACATCAGCGGGAATATTTCCACCAATAACCATTGCAGTAGAAGGAATGGCGTAGGCAAATCCTCCCCATACAGGTTCTTCCATACCATCAACCGTATTTTTATCCAACAAATAAATATCTATTCCATCAAGATGTTCTCGTTCTGTGATTAAGTCATTTACAAGTGCCTCGTCAATCAACCCATTTTCAGGAGTAAAATACCTCTCACAGTCAATATAATCAATTGACTCTAAACTAAATTCAATCTCAGGAGTAGGGTCAACATCCAATTGGTTAAAGGCATTGTTTAAAACATCTATCAAAATTTCTGCCTCTTCGGGTGTTCTACCATATTCTCCTTCATCATCACGAATAATGTGAACATAAACTCGAAAGATGTAGTGTTCACCTGTTAGTTTGAATTCATTGGAGGGAATAGAGGACAAAAAATTAGGACTGGATTCTGTATAGCAGCCTTGTTGCTGCCCCTTCAATACCCCCGAACTCCCCATCAAAAACAAACATAAGAACCAAAAAATACTTTTCTGCACACATAAAAGTGTGTGTGTGTGTGCAAATTGGGCTTGTTAAATTTTTCCATTATGATACAATTTTTTAAGGTAAAGTAAAAACTAAAATAGAACGCTTTAAAATTAAGCCATTTTTTTGATACATACAAGTTTTTTAGTTTTTTGTTACTTTACCAGCCCAAAATATCCCCATCCCCTTTGAAGTCCTTGAAGTTATTTTTTGAATTTCAATTCCCCTCTCATCACCCCTTCAACCGATTCATCCCCGCTTTTGCCTGTTGATCAATGCTATCTTTGTATTCATGGTTTTTGAAGCGAAGGCATTTTTTGAAGTAGAGCATGGCAGTTTCCTTTTCGTTTTGTCGTTCATAGAGTTTTGCCAATTGCAGAGAGGCTTTTGGAGCGAAAAAATGCCCTTCTCCTACACTTTCGTTTTCTTCAATGGTTTTTTTGTAGTACTCAATCGCCTGTTTGTTGTCCCCCAAGCCCTCATAAATTCTACCAAATCGGTAGTGACATTCCAATATTTCGGCAGGTGTTTTGTAGTTGGCAGATTGAAGAACGGTCAGTGCTTTTTGAAAATATCCTCCATCAAAAAGAAGTCGGCCCTTCAACAAGGTTCGATTTGGCATACTCCCTTCAACAGCTTCTTTGTAGGCTTGTTTGTCGGGGTCAGCCCATTTGCTACCTTTCGATTTGCAGCGTTCCATATTCTTTTGATAGGCATCCTGATTGTTGTTGATGACCAAAGCGTGCCATGCCAGTTTTTGGTAGGCTTCTTTGATGAAATGTTTGCCATTGAAGTTTTGGACAAACCGCTTCAAATACACATCTGCATCCGCATCCAAACGGTTCAGTTTCATCGTTCCCAACAGAAAATCCAATAAATAAAAATCCATGTATTCCTCCCCTTTCGGACGATTCGTAAGCAATTGAATAGCATAGTCATTGTGTCCTGTGCGGAATGACAATTGTGCTGCAACTAAGGTATTGAGCAGGTGGTTTTTGGTAGGAAGTGTTTGAGCAATTTGCCATGCTTGCTCGGTTTTGGTGTCTATGTATATCAGAAAGAATGAATAAAGTAGCTTGGTTTCGTCGTAAAACAAGCGGTCGTTTTTGGAGGCATATTGAAGGTAGGATTGTATTTCGCCCATTCCTTGTGCTATTGTTCCTTCCATTCCCAAAATTTTCATACCCCATTGATAGTTGTCGGGAACAGTGCCTACCATAGCGTGTAAAATGCCGAGTGATTTTTTGTTGGGGGCAAAGTTGGGAAACTTTTTTTCGTTGGCTTCAAGGAGTTTGTAAGCCCTTCGGATTTCCCATACGGCTTTGAAGTATTGGGCAAATTTGATGCGGGCGAATGCCCATTGAAGGTTGACTTCTGCTTGACTGAACAGGTAATAAGGTGAGTTTTCGTCTCCTGCTTTCAACAATTCCAACCGTTCGTCTTTTTTTCCGATTCGGGTATCTAATTCGGTTTCTTCTTCGGTGATAAAAACGGTGAAAAAATCTATGTAATTTTCGAGTAATATAGGAATGAGGTTGTTGGGATGCGCCTGTTTTTCTTGCTGCAATAGCTTTTTTGCTTGCTCCAATCGAAGGCTAAAAATGGCTTCGTAAGCCTGCTGACATTGCGAATTGTATTCAAAAGTTTGGGCTGTACTTTGCAGCAGAGGGATGACTATAAACAAAAAAACACAACCTAACTTTTGCATAAAATTCCTTCATCTTGTCTAAAGAATAGTTCGCTGACATTTTTTGTAAAAGCGACAAAGACTTTTGAAGTTTGATGTCACAAAAAATTAGTTATCAATAAAATAACCAACGATTTCTGAACACAGTAAACTTCAAAAGTCTCAAGTTACAAATTTTATCAAAGAATCAAATTTTGAAAAATACTATCTGTGCCATCAATAAAATCTGTGTTCTTACTTCAGCATTTTAGCCACATTCTCCTCTACTTGCATCTGAATTTCTTCATCAATCAGAATACGGCTACAATGTTCGCAAAGAATGATTTTTTTGTGGTGTTGTACTTCCAATTGACGCTGAGGTGGAATTTTGCCAAAACATCCTCCACAAGCATCCCGCTCAACCAACACTACTCCCAAACCATTTCGATAGGCTCCACGGGTGCGTTTGTAGGCATTTAACAATCGTTCTTCTACATTTTTCTCTGCAATTTTCGACTTTTTTACCAAGGCTTGCTCTTCCTTTTCTGTCTCTGCGGTGATGACCTCCAATTCTTTCTTTTTGATAGCCAATTCTTTGAGTTTCGCATCACGTTTGTCTTCCGACTCATGTAAATACTGCTCATGGCTTTCAACTTGTTTTTGAGCATCACGCATCTTTTTGTTAGCCAATTGAATAGAAAGGCGTTGCATCTCTAACTCCTTGTTCAAAGCATCGTATTCACGGTTGTTCTTCACATCCAACAACTGTTTATCATACTTCGCAATCAATTGTTCACTTTCTTTTACACCAGCTTGATTTTGGCCAATAAAATCATTGATGTCAGAAATTTCTTTTTGGATTTTACTAACTCGTTTTTCCAAACCAGCAATTTCGTCTTCCAAGTCCTCTACTTCAATAGGCAACTCTCCTCTCAAAACTCTAATTTCATCCGTCTTAGAATCAATCAATTGAAGTGTATAAAGTCCAATTAATTTATCTTTTATGGGATTTTCTTCACTAATGATGTTTGTCATATTTTTAATTTATATTTTTAGCTCTTTAAATAAAATATTTGACAGGATTGGTATTGGTATTCGATAAAATAGCTGCAAAGTTACTAAATTTTTTCTGTAAAAACTCTTGAAACAATTCCATCGTAAATTGTTCGCTTTCATAATGCCCAATATCGGCAATTACTATTTTTCCTTCGGCATCAAAAAACTCGTGGTATTTGTAATCCGCTGTCACAAAAACATCTGCTCCTCTTGCCATTGCAGTTGACAACAAGAAACTTCCTGCACCACCACAAACAGCAACTTTTTTTACCTTTTTTCGCCTCAAAGAGGTATGTCTAACACAGGGCGTTTGCATATTGTTTTTGAGCAATTTTAAAAATTCCTTCTCGTTAATCGCTTCTGATAATTCTCCTATCATTCCCGACCCAACTTGTTGATAACGATTGTCCAAGGCAACAATTGTATAAGTCGGTTTGACTTGTGGGTGTGATTGATGAATCGCCTGCAATATCCTTCCTTCAATGGGTGATGCATAAATAGCTTCAATTTTGATTTCGCCTTGCTGTGTTTGTTGTGACAATTCTGGGTTTTCAAACGTACTGACGCCCAAACTATTAAAACTCGTACTGTTATAATCTCCCACATACCCTGCTCCTGCATTGAACAAGGCCTGACGAAAACCATCTGCCTGAGCCAAGGGGCACAATACGCTGATTTGTTTCAACATATTCTTTTTGGGAGCGAGAATTTCGCAGTTCATCAAACCCAATTTTTCTGCAATTTTGGCATTTACACCTTGTCGCACATTGTCAAGGTTGGTGTGGGCGGCATAAATCGCAATGTCATTCTTAATCACCTTGATGATTGTTCTTTCTACGTAGTTCTTGCCTGTTATTTTTTTCAGGCCTCCAAAAACAATCGGGTGATGGGCAATAATCAAATTGCAGCCCAATTCAATGGCTTCATCTACAACCGATTCGATGGAATCTAAGCACAAAAGAGCTTTCTCACAATCTGCATCAGGATTGCCTACAATCAAGCCTGCATTGTCGTAGCTTTCTTGGTATGCCAATGGTGCAATGGTTTCAAGGTATTGTGTAATGTCTTTGATTTTCATAGTGCTTACATTATTTATTGGATAGCAAAAATAGGTTTTTTTCCAAATTTCTTCATCCTTCCCTCCAAACTTTTGCATAGGATTGGTGTTACATTCCCATATTAAACAATCATTTTCAACCAAAATTTATCTCATGAAACGAAAATCAACTGCCGTTTGGCAAGGAACAGGTGCAGAAGGTTCGGGTACACTCACTTCTCCAAGTGGTGTATTGAAGGAAACACCTTACAGTTTTAAGGCACGATTCAAGAATGAAGACGGCACAGCAGGTACAAATCCAGAAGAACTAATTGCAGCAGCTCATGCTGGATGTTTTGCGATGGCATTGAGCTTTGCGATTGCAGGAGCTGGGTTTACAGCCGATAATTTAGACACTACTGCAACGGTAAGCATGGAAGCTGTTGAAGGTGGATTTGCGATTACGGGTATCGTCTTGGATTTGAAGGGAAAGGTAAGCGGAATGGACGAAGAGCAGTTTATTGAACTGGCGAATGGCGCAAAAACAGGTTGTCCTATTTCCAAAGCTTTGAGTGCTGTCCCTATCAGTCTGAATGTCAGTTTTGAAGCTTAATAAATAACTACGGTTACTAATTGACAATGGTTCGGGTAGTTTTTACTAAACGCAGAGACAGAGAGACAAAAAAATTTGATTATCAGATAGTTGCAAAAAATTAATTTATTTTCTAATAATTTGATTATCAATTTATTAGAAAAACACTACGAACTATTGAATTTTGGACTTTGGACGAAAGAAGTGAGAAGCGGGAAACAAGTTGTAAATGTTTGATAATCAATTATTTGCTTATTTTTACCATTTAATCGTAAATTATTCATTATCAATTGATTAATATCTCACTTCTCGCATCTCTGCTCCCTCGTCCAAAGTCTAAATTGAATTGAAAGGTAGGATGGTAATTATTAGATTTACCATCCTACCTTTTTTATTTTTCAGCTCAATCTTTCTACTTCATACTCCTTAGCAACTTATTCCCAATCGCACATTCCAAACACCTTTTGCTATCACAATAGCGGTTCTTCAATTGCAGTAAAGCCTGTGTTTCAAATGCATTTTGTGGTTTAACCTGCAAAGTTGTCCATTTTTCGATGATGCTATTTTTTTCAGGAGGTAATGTTTCTAATAACTTCAATGCTTTGTCCGATAAATCATTTTCTCCACGTTTTTTGCCATATACAAACATCATTGGTACAACTGTATTGATTAGAAGGCTGTTGATTGTAGTGATTCCTAAACTTTTACTTCTTTTTTTGGAGCTTTTGTCGAAAACATAATGCGTGAGCCAGTAATCTGATAGCTGGACTTCAAATAGCTGGTAGTAATCCTCCAATTTTTGAGTACTCAGTACCTTGGAAAACAGGCTGCTCGATTGATGAATGAGATTTGCAAATTGGGCTATACGTATGGTCGGCAAATTGGGTGGACGCATTCTCGCAAATTTCCAACTGTGTCCCTGCAATGAATTGAGAGTGAATTTTTTCTGTAAAAAATGGTATTCTTTTCGAAGAGCATTGGGATAGTCTTCTTCAAATTCTTTGTCCAACAATCCTGCTTGACCAAACAAGAGTGCTTCTACTTGAAATAACTGGTTTTTGTGTTTTGCCAATACCTCCAGAGGCAGTGATTTTGCCAACAGTTCAAATGGCGCTGAGTTTACTTTGCCTCCAAAAGTTCTCGCTAAAAAGTAATAAAATGTGGTTTCCCAACTGTTTTGGTTTTGTTGAAGAGATTGAAGGATTGGAGTTATTTTTTGTTCTAACCGCTCAATCAAAAGGCGGTCGAGCCAATTGGAGAGGGTAAATCCGTCAATCTGAGCGATTTGTTCTTGACAAGGAATCCACTGTTTGCTCGAATCGAGGTACAGAAAATTTTGGTAAAGTATGGGAGGAATCCGCTTGAAAAGGGATAAAGTGGGAATGGGTGTTCCGTCTTTTCGTTTGATGTCCATATCGGGTTCATAAACAAGGTGTAGAATCACATTGTCGTAGGCATCATCTCTTTGGTGTTGGTGTTTGAGCCAATCGGATGCATGGGTGTGAATTTCCACGTTTCCTGCCCATATTGTGTCTCCTATTTTTATTTTGGCATTGAAGAAGTCGGGGCCTGCTTGGTGGTTTTGTTCACCTGTTTGCAGCACTTCAATGGGTTCGCCTTCGGTGCTTTGTAGGTGTTCGTTTTTGTAGAGGCGAAATTTCCATAAATAGGATAGGAAAGCTTCGTTCATGGTGATTGATGGCTTGGTGAATGAATTGGTTATCTATTTCAAATTTAGTATTTTTATCCCAAAGAATAGCCAATATTTTCGTTTTCATCAACAAAACCTCTATTTATAGGTTTAATTCCTAAACTTACCCCAATCCAAAAGTAAGACCTATTATGTCATCTTTTTTTGCAGAAATCAAATCATTTTTGGTTGAGTTGTGGGAAAACTACAGCAAAGACAATTCTCTCAAATTGGGGGCGGCATTGGCTTATTATACTGTTTTTTCATTTGCTCCAGTAATCATTATCATGATTAGCATTGCAGGTTTTTTCTTTGGAGAAGAGGCAATTAGGGGGGAGGTATATTTAGAATTGAATGGTTTGTTGGGAGATTATGCAGCTTTGCAGGTTCAAGAGTTGATTGAAAATTCTTATGTAGAGAATTCCAGTATATGGGTAGCGACTGTTGGTGTGATAGGGTTGATTTTTGGAGCAACTGCCATTTTTGGAGAATTGCAGGATTCATTGAACTCGATATGGGAAATCAGGGCCAAACCTAAAAGCAACATTCTTTGGTTTCTCTCTACTCGTTTGCTGTCTTTTGGAATGATTGTAACATTGGGGTTTTTGTTGCTGGTATCTTTGATTTTGAATGCTGCAATGGTTGCGTTTGGCGAAAAATTTGTTCAAATTATTCCTGGTATAAGCGATTTCTTTCTAATTGCTGTCACAACACTGGTTTCTTTGGGCATTACTACTTTTCTTTTCGGGCTTATGTTTAAGGTGTTGCCTGATGCCAAAATTCGATGGCGTGATGTTTGGGCGGGAGCTTTTTTCACCGCTGTTTTGTTTGCAATTGGCAAACATTTGATTGGTTTGTATATTGGACAGAGCAGCATTACAACTACTTATGGTGCGGCAGGTTCGATTGCGGTGTTGTTGATATGGACTTATTACAGTTCACAGATTTTATTCTTAGGGGCTGAATTTACCTTTGTTTGGGCAAAACGGTATGGAGATCCCATCATGCCTAATAAGTATGCGATTCGGGTTGTTCAGCAGGAAGTTGTTCCAGAAAATCAGGCAATTGGAAGTGATTAACATTTTTAATTATATGAACATATTTTTATTTATTCAAAATAAAATATTTCTTATTTTTTTCTTTTAGTGAACATTAAGAAGGTTTTATCGTTTTAATGGTGATTTTTACATCTTATAACCTAAAAAATTTTAACCATGTTTACAGACACATATAATGATAAGATTGTTTCAGAGTTGAATGATCTACTCGAAAAGAACTATGACGGCGAAAAAGGATATCAAGAAGCTGCGGAAGAGACAGAAAGCACTATTCTCAAAAACCTATTTCAAGAATGTTCGCAACAGCGATATGATTTTGGACATGCCATCAAAGCAGAAATTGCTAAGATAGGTGGAGAACCAGATAAAGGCAGCAGTATCACGAGTGCGGTTCACCGTGCATGGATTGACTTCAAAACCTTATTTACAGATAATGATGATGTAGCTGTTTTGCAGGAATGTATCAATGGTGAAAAGGCTGCTTTGAAGGAATATAACGAAGCACTTTATGAAACTACATTACCTGATAGTACGAAGGAAGTTGTAAATGGACAACGTGATCAGATTGTTAATCTTATAGATAGAATGGAAACATTGAAACAAACGTTTAAGAAACAGGCATAATACTTATTAAATCAACCGATGTTATAACCTAAAAAAAGGTCGAAATTGTTATCAACTTCGACCTTTTTTCATGTTATCACCTCAGCAATTACGACTATACTAAAAGTTAGTTTTCACCACAGTATTGCTGAATATTGTCATAAGCTGAACCATTTCCCAATTGCTCTGCTTTTCTCCAATCGTTACAGCTATTTTCAGTTTTGGTAAGCTTAAAGTAAGCATTGCCTCTTTCAAGGTAAGCAGGAGCATTTTTAGGATCTATATCTATTACTTTGCTAAAGTCACCAATTGCAGCCATAATATCTTTCAATTGAAAGCGTACTTTTCCTCTTTCAAGGTAAGCATTTTTGTCTTCAGGGTTAATCGAAATAGCACGATTGAGATCTGCCAATGCTCCGCTATAGTCACTGATTTCTGCTTTAGAAATACCTCGGTGAGCAAAAGCATGACCATCTTTGGTATTCAAATCTATGGCATTGTCGTAGTTTTCAATCGCCATTTGATGGCTACCCATTTTGGCATATACATCTCCTCGATTGCTATAGGCATCTCCAAAACGTGCATCCAACTGAATCGCTTTGTTGAAGTCTTTTAATGCATTGGTATTGTCACCAAGAGATACATAGGCCATTCCTCTTGCGTTGTAGCCATCCACATAACTTGGATCTATTTTTATGGCCATATTGAAGTCGGCAATAGCTCCTTTGTCATCACTCATTTTCGATTTCACACTACCTCTGTTCACATAGGCGGATTTAAAGTTTGCATCTAATTTCACGACTTCATCAAAGTCTAAAATTGCTCCTACAAAATCACCCTCACGAAGTTTTGCCAATCCACGGTTGTTGTAAGCCTCTGAAAAATTAGGATCAATAGCTGTTGCTACATGGAAATCTACTTTTGCAGCTTGATAATTGCCCAATTCATAGTGTGCCATACCTCTATCGTTGTAGGCTTGTGTAAATTTAGGATCTACTTTGATTGCATTTTCAAACTCTTTCAATGCCTCTTTGTAATCTGCTTGTTTCGCTCTCAAAACCCCTTTGTAATAGTAAGCATCTGCTCTGTTATCAGTCAAACGAGTAGTCTGGTCAAAATCTTCAAAAGCAGTTTCATATTCACCCATATTCATGCGTGCCAATCCACGATTGAAGTAGGCTTCTGAATATTTGTTATCCAATTTGACGGCTTGACTCAAATCCAAAATAGCTCCTTTGTAATCTCCCATAGCACTTTTGGCTACACCTTTTCCTAAGTAGGCTTGCTTGTATTCAGGATCTATTTCAACTACTTTTTCAAAATCTGCCATTGCCTCTTTGTAGTTTCCTTCCGACATTTTGTAACTCGCTCTACTGAAGTAAGATAGTTTGTACTTTGGATCTATAGATTCTTCTACTTCAATGCCTGCCAAATCATCTGTACTTGCTAATTCTGTTCCTTCTTGGTAATAATTTACTCCATATTTAGGATTCAATTCAATGGCCTGATCAAAATCTGCCATAGCGGCTTCATGCTCTCCTATCGAAGAATTTGCAGTACCTCGATAGTAGTAGGCATCGCTAAAGGTAGGTTTGATTTGTAATGCCTGATTGAAATCTGCAAGAGCTTCTTTGAATTGACGCAGTTTGAGTTTTGCTTGTCCTCTATTGTTGTATGCATCGGCTGATTCATTGTTTAGTTCAATGACCTTATTGAAGTCTGCAATTGCTCCTGCATAATCTTCCAATGCCAATTTTGCATTTCCACGAATATTGTAAGATACTTGATCTTGAGGATTCAAAGAGATAGCATGATTGATGTCTTCAATGACTTCATCGTACTTATTCTCTATCATCTTGATTTCGCTTTTGTAGTAATATGCATCTGCAAAATTAGGGTCAATGGATATCACCTTATCATAATCCGCCAATGCGCTTTTGTTTTGTTTCAAGTTTTTGTACACATTCGCACGGTTGTAATAGGCCAGTTTTAGGTTGGGATCAATTTCTAATGCTGCATTGAAATCTTTCAAAGCACCTTTATAATCACCAACGGCAGCTTTGGCATTTGCTCTATTGTAAAAGCTCATGGTGTGTTGTGCATATAGTTCCAAAGCTTTGTCGTAATCTGTAATTGCACCAATATAATCACCCCTTGCTGCTTTCAGATTAGCTCTACTGTAATAGGCTGCTTGAAAAGAGGGGCTTAGTTCAATGGCTTTTTCGAAGTCACTAATAGCCTCCAAATATTCACCAACAGCGGCTTTGGCATTTCCACGCATGTTGTAGGCATCCTTATCTCCTTCCTCTTCGAGTGCGATTACCTTGTCAAAATCTTCAACAGCACCCTGATAGTCCAAAACTGCCATTTTGGTTTTTCCTCGCTTCAAATAGACATCTTTGTTTGTTCCATCAATACCGATGGCAATATGGTAATCAATCAATGCCGATTTGTAATCACCCATAGCAGCCTTGGCATCTGCCCGATTACCATAAGCTGCCATATCTTGAGAATCTATGGTCAACAATTGATCAAAATCAGAAATGGCATCTTTGTAATTGCCTCCTGCTATTTTCACCTCTCCTCTTTCGATGAAAGCTTGGCGATTGTTGGGTTCCATACTTAACACTTTGTTGTAGTCCAAAATCGCTCCTTTGTAATCACCCTTTGCAGCCTTTGTTTTGGCTCTTGACGCAAAAGCATTTGTAAACTTGCTATCTATTTTAATCGCTCTATCAAAATCTTTGATAGCCATATCGTATTGATATAGTTCGTGACTAGCAACCCCTCTTTTGAAATAAGCATCTTTATTGTTAGGATTCTGATTCAAAATTTGGGAGTAGGTTTCAATGGCACTTTCATGGTCATTGTATGAAGCCTTCAACAAACCAATTACATAAGCAGTTTGCATCTTCAATGCAGGTGTATTCTCCTCATCCATTGCCTTTGCTGGATTACTAGCATAGTATATATCCTTGTAAGAAGGATCAATAATCATTGCCTTTTTAAAGTCTTTCACTGCCTCATCGTATTTACCTACTGCAGCTTTGGCTTTTGCACGTTCATTGAATGCTGCTGCATACTGATCATCTAATGCCAATGCTCCATCAAAAGAGGTCAAAGCACCTTGGTAATCTCCCAACTTCAATTGCAGTTTACCCTTTGTTTGCAAGGCTTCTTTTGAATTGGGATTTTCTGCAATTGCTTCGCTCAGGTCTTTCATGGCTGCATCAAAATTGTTTCGAGCAGCATTGCTTTCGCTGCGAGCAATATGTGCATCGACAAAGTTGGGATCTATTTCAATGGCTTTGTCGTAGTCTTTGATGGCATCCAAATAATCTCCAAGTGCCGCTTTTGCTAAGCCTCGCCCGTGGTATGCTTGTGCATAATTGGGGTCCAACTCAATTGCTACGGTAAAATAGGCACGTGCAACCTCATAATTTGCTTCTTTTACTTTAGTCTGTGCTTTTTGATACCATAAAACCCTTTGGTCTATGCTAAAATTTGGTGTATCATTCACTTTAACGAGGTCACCATCACCCGATGGTTGACCAAAACACAGAGCAGAAAAAAATAGCAGCAGGAAGGCGGTAATAGTTCGTTTCATAACACAATAATTTATTAAGTCTCGTTATGTACTGGTGAAAGAGTATGTCTATATGTCTAAAATTCTTTATTTTAATTTTTAAATCATGTTGGGCTTCTTTTTAGATATGCAAGTTATTACAACTTAATCCATTGACATTAGCTTTCTGATAAATAAAGGTAAATATTTTCTGACAAATATGTTTCAAAAAACCTGCCTTTTTATGAATCTTTTTATAGCTTGCTTACGTAGGGGTCTTTCCAAAAATTATACTTATTTATTCAAATTACTCTTTTATTAATATAATCATCTTAGAATCAAAACATTAACAAAAAATCAGATGTAATTATTTTCAATAAAAACCACCTTCAAATAACTATATATTTTATATTTTTGCAAAAAACCATTCTTCCTACCCATGTGGAAAACAACAACTATCCTACTTTTTGGTGTCATTGCAATAATAATCCTGGTCAGCACCTTTTTTTACTTCAATGGGCAACTGACAAAATACTCATTGAAAGAAAAAGAGGTAGAAAACTTTTATGAAATTAAATTTGACAGTGTATTAATTGCCTATAAAGATAGTGTTATACATTTATTTTCAGACTCTCTCAACAGATTTAATAAGACATTAACAAAACCATACACAGATTCTATCAATACCTACAATACCCAGATTAGCCAACTTCAACGCAACATTGATTTATATACCAGAATTCCAAAAGAGATAGAAATAAGAGAAAAACGCAGAGAAAGCAAGAAAATGATTGAGCGAAAATTACATTTGAAGAGTTTTGAAGGTATATATGAAGAACCGCTCACAAAGGTGTTATTTTTTGGTCAAGTCATCTATCCAAATCATAGTTGTACCGTAAAACTTACTTTCCCAAATGAAAGACAATTTGAAGAAACTTGGTTAATTGGAAAAGTCTATTACTATCATTTTGATGACACTAATTTTTATATGGAAGTTTTTGTAGAAACTATAACACAAGACCAAATAAATTTTATCCTAAAAATTTACTAACCTTTCATGTGGAAAACAACTACCATCATTGCTATCATATTGATGCTCACAGTAGGCATAGTAACAATATATATTTTATACCAACCAAATATTCAGCGACATCAATTGGCCATAAAAAATATTGAACAACATTATGATTCCATATTGGATAGCGTATATGTTATTCAACAAAATGAATTTATGGAAACAAAAAAACAGGTTATAGATGAAAAACAGGCAGCACTTTCTAAAGAGTATAACGATACTCTCCAACTATTGAAGAATCAGATAAGTTTATTAGAGGAAAAGCAGATTTTAGCACCTGAAGCGGAAATCTACAAGCGAAAAAAACAGCCCAAATACAAAATTGTTGAAAAAAATATTACCCTCAAAGAGTTTGACAAGTTTTATACCGAATCACTGACTCAAACTCGATTCTACGTTGCAGCAATTAACCTAAATTATGGTGATTCAACTAATGTAAATTTTGATTGTACCATCAGAATTACACCACCGAATCTCGAAACTACCGAATATAGTTGGCAAGCAGGAAATGTATATTATCAGAGGGCAGGTTATTCTGATAGGTATTTCGAAATTTTTGTCAATTCCGTCAAAGATGGCGTGGTAAAGTTATTGCTCCGAATTTATTGACATTTTTTTTGCTATATTTAGGTTTTACAAAGCAAAAATGGTCATACCAAAATACCACAACATGAGTTCAGTCAAACATAAATGGACAAGTCTAAAAATTATTTTTACTTCAATTTTTATCTTTTTGATTATAAATCATCTACAAGCTCAGGAATTTTATTTTGGAGCAGACCTTTCTTACGTCAATGAAATGGAAGATTGTGGTGTGGTATATAAAGAAAACAACCTTGCCAAAGATCCCTACCAAATTTTTGCCGACCACAATTGCAATTTGGTACGCCTAAGAATGTGGCATACACCTTCTTGGTACGACAATTTGAACATTGGACACCGCTATTCCGATTATCAAGATATACTCAAAAGCAGCAAACGAGCAAAAACGGCAGGGATGGATGTGTTGCTCGACTTTCACCTCTCCGACAATTGGGCAGATCCTTCCAAACAACTTATCCCTTCTGCTTGGCTGCAATTGGTTTTTGATTTACCTACCCTAAAAGACTCGCTTTACAATCATATTTCCTCCACTCTTATAGGGTTGGCTGCCGAGAATGTACTCCCTGATATGGTGCAAATAGGTAATGAAACAAACAAAGGCATTTTGTTATCTCCCATAGACAATGCAATATGGACTCTGGATTGGGAAAGAAATAGCCAATTGTTCAACACTGCTATTCAAGCCGTCAGAGATGTGGAAACAACGCTAAACAGAGATATAAAAATAGCATTGCACATTGCAGGACCAGACAATGTAAAATGGCTTTTAGAACAATTTACTGCAAATGGAGTCACTGATTTTGATATAATTGGTTTTTCTTATTATTGGCAATGGCACCAACCGACAAACATTGTAGGTGTGGGTGCGCTTATTACCGAACTCAAACAACTGTACCCGACTAAAAAGTCCATGATTTTTGAAACAGGCTATCCTTGGACTTCAAATGGTAACGACAATGCAAGCAACATCTTAGGTACGACTCAAAGTGGCTATCCTGCAAGTCCCGAAAATCAGAAAAAATGGATAATAGACCTCTCCAAATCTGTTGCAGAAAATGGTGGAATCGGAGTCATTTACTGGGAGCCAGCTTGGGTTTCTTCCAATTGTTCTACTCAATGGGCTTTGGGTTCTCACTACGAAAACGCCACATTTTTTGATTTTGACAACAACTTAATCGCCAATGGTGGCATCGAATGGATGGAAGACGGAGTTGTAGGAATTGAACCTGTCTTTTTTCCATCTGACTTCAAAGCAGTTTTTCAGGACAACCATCAAGTACTAAAGATTTCGGTGGACGAACATATCCAAACGCAAAATTTAATGGCGCATTTGTACCGTTTGGATGGGCAATTACTCTTACAGAAGCCTTTGGAACAAGGGCAAACTGTTTCTTATTTCTCATTGCCGCAGTTGGCCAATGGGGTGTACTTGGTCAGTATTTGGAAGGAGAATCATCCTGTTTGGAATGAGAAGGTGAGTTTGTTCAGGTAGTTAAAAATATCAAAATTCATAAAATTCATTTTTAGCGTGGTTTACCAAAAAATATAGGCCTTCACATTAAAAAGGAATAAATCGCAACCCACCCCTGCCCCTCCAAGGAGGGGAATACTTGTATCAAGTGGGAAATTCCCCTCTTGGGAGGGGTAAGGGGTGGGTTTAAGTAATATAAACAATCAATGCGGAAACCAATATTGGTAGTTTCAGAAAACCAACATTTTTCATTCAAATTACTGATTATTAACAATATATGCTTTCATGCTACAAGTTGGGTTAGGTAAAAAATAATTTTCCCGCAAAGTATATCTAATTGATTAACAGCTATTTATTGGTTTTTAAAACGATTAACTGTCATCTCTTTGTGTAAAAAGCAAGAAAGTGGTAGCTTCATAAATGTTGCATCTGTATTGTTGAATTCATTCGACCTGTGCCTTTAAAAAATAAATACTAAAGGTAATTATGATTTTTTTCAGACCGTGCGCGCCTGCGTGCGTACACGAGAGAATATTTTTGGAAAAGTCATTTTTTGTTGTTATATTCAAGAATATGAATTTTAAAGAAATATATCAAAACCCCCTGTCGCTTTCTTAGCTTAACAACTTTATATCCTTCGGAGTTTGATGAACTACTACCTCTTTTTCGTGAGCAATGATATAAGTGCTATCCTCTAAAGCAAAGATATTACAACCATTTTCATACATTCGTGGATTGTATTCTCCCAAAGTTGTAGAAAAAGTAGTTTGTGCAAATAAATAGTGCCTGAACGAAAACAGGCTTTTTTATTAAAAACAGATTAAAAAAAAACATCTATGAGAATGTTTTTTTGAGTTTTGAGGCAATTTCTTTCTAAATTACTGATATACATTGCATTGCGCTCATTTCGGAGCAGACAATCCCCTATGAAATACGTTAAAATCTTATTTATCAACAATTTATAAAGAAAAGCCTATTTTGAAACTCAAGAGGCTTTTTTGAGCTTTCGTTTTTTCGCTTTTTGCAGTTTCTTGGCTTTCGCTTTTTGCTGCTCCATGCACAATCTGCCCAATCGCTTTAAATTGTAAGCCAATACTCCCCATGCCACATATTTCTTGAAGCCATCCAAGCCCTTATCCGCTACTTTATCCAAACCACCCTGTTCCAATTCATTAATATTTGATTCTACTGCACTATGTTTACGCTTATAAGTTTTGTAGTTATCTGCCTGGTACGCCTCTTTCTCAGCAATAGTTGGTTTTCCTTTTTTAGGCATCACAACTATATCGAATATTTTTTCCATCGCTTCCTTATTTGATTTCAGCCAGAAACCTTTATCAAAACTAATACTATACAATTTGCACTTTTCTTTGAAGCGTTCCTGTAATTCCTTCCCTAATGGAATCACTAAATCCTTATCTTGTTCTTTTACAGCTACTTTGTGATAAACAATAAAGTGAAATTGGTCAGTTACAATCAACACATTATGCCCCAATTCTACATTTGGTGCGCACCTTGCCCTTCTTCAACCACTCCGTTTCAGGTTCAAAAATGGAAAATACCTTTTCCGAATGAGGAATTTGTTCGCCTTGTAGAATACGTCTATCCACCAAATCGATATGTTTTTTTAACATATCTCGATAATATTTCAAGCTTTCTAACTTTGTTGCTAAGTGAGGTTTTGAATCAATTATTTCACTCAAAGCTTCTACTAAATCATTCACTTTCTTTAATAAAGGATAGGTTGCTGCCAAATACTCCTCTGTCGAATCTTGAAGGCGTTTTATATAATTATTACCTTTTCGTTTATGTATTCTTGCTGTAAGCGTATATAATCTTTTTATTTTTTTACGTATTGATTTATAATTACGTAATCCTGATATGTCTACTACGCTTTTTAACAGCTTTATAAAACCAATACATTTATGTACACAATCCCACAATAAACGGATATCGGTTGGAAAATGAATATGACGTTCTACTACAAACGAATCTGCTTTGAGATTCAACTCTAAAATTTTACCTTCCTTTTTTTTAATTGATGACCTTCATTAACTATTATTTTATTGATTTCATTAAGGTTATCTTCAGTAAGTAAACCAACATTATCTTTAATTGTTTGCAAACAATAATGTTTTACATTCGGTAGATAACCTCTCGTTGCTACACCTAATATCCCTCGAAGTGAATGGTGATTATTCGATAAATCATGTAGATTATCATAATCTATATTTAAATTTAGACGGCAACAACCCAAAACAAATAATTCCCATAAACTCATTCCCAAACGACCCGTCGCTTTTTTTCTGACAAAATAGCCTCAGATAAAACTTTCAGAACGGCTGTTCGAAGTGCTTCATTCGTGAAAATATGCTGTAATCCTGCTAATAGTTGAGGTAGCTCATGACGGCTTCGCATATCTATTTCTACCTCTCCAATAGGAATCGAATCCAATTGTAATTGTGCTTCAAATTCTTTACGCATCAGATAGTAATACTTTTTTACACGAATCTCATAGACAGACAAATCATCATTTGATTCGTAATTAACATTATACAAATATTGCAATTGCTAAGATAATAATTTCTACTATAAAATTCAAGCAAAAAAAGCTCTTTATTTTAATCAATATCAAATATTTGTGCCTTATCGTTCAAGCACTAAATAAGAAGAAGCTACTGAACAAAATATAAATAATATGAATTTCATCGAATAGTATATTTTAAAAGAAAACCTCCATTCTAAGCACATAGAATGGAGGTTGGTTGAAGGAAAGAATTACTGTACTACTACCCATTTGGTTTGGTAGCTAATGTGGTTGTCAATCTTCAAGACACAGACGTAAATACCATTTTTAGCAATAGTAGTAGGCAAATTTGCTTGACCACTATTGGCATTTACGACAGCATTAAACACTTGTCTTCCTGTTAAATCGAAGATTTGTATTTGGGCAGGAATTTCTGTTTCTTGTGGTGTCCAATAGACATTTGCCATTCCTTTGCTTGGATTGGGAACAATCTTCAATCCTCCCTCCAATTCCTCCACCAACACTTCTTCAATGTCCACCACAATAGGTTTATCCGTACAATCGGGATACAAACAGCCCATACTATCCAAGCGAAGCAGCCACACCTGAGTTCGAGTACCTGAAAGTGCAGGTTCTCCATAAAAAGTAATTCTTCCACTGACCATAAAACCACCATCGGGTGTCAGTGCTACATCATAGAAAAAATTATCATTAGATACAGGAAGGCTTTCTCCATAAAAATCAAACGTTCTTTCCCATATTAAATCTCCATTAGAGGTACACTTAGCCAAATAACCAAATCTAGGTGCTGCATTTGGTTGAACTGTGTTTGTACCTATAATCAATAAGTGTCCATCTTCCAGAAAATGGATATTTTCTATCTCTTTTGTCCCTCCATTTTCTCTACTGCCATCGTCTAAAAATGTTGTCCAAACGGTATCTCCTTCTTCCGTTAGTTGTTGAATAAAATAAGAATCTACAACGAATTCTGAAGAAGGAGAAATGGCGTATCGTTCACACCCCCAAACAATGTAACCTCCTCCCGTTGGCAGAGTTTTAATATACGTATCACAATCGTTCAATTCATCACGGGTTTCATAATATTTCCGCCAAATTTCATTGCCCAAACTGTCCAATTTCAGAACAATCCCATCTTCAAGATGTGTTCCGTCACTATCATTAAAATTTACTTCTGCCATCAAACCTCCTATCACGATTTCCCCATCCAAGTTGACATCTACGCTCAAAGAACGCATATAATCTTTGTCTTTTTCTTTGGGAGCAGAAATGTATTTTTCCCAAAGTTTTTTGCCTGATACATCGGTTCGCACAATGTAAATGGTAGTAGAATCAAAATCAGAGGGAAAGGAAAACCCTGATAGAACATAACCTCCATCTTCAAACTGTTGTAGGGCAAGTGTTCTTTCATGCTGCTCTTTATTGCCATACCTTTTCTGCCACAACAATCCTCCTGTGCTGTTGAACTTCATTAGGAACGCTTCTTCTCCATAACTTGCATTTTGGTATTTAAAACTACCAAAAGCAAATCCTCCATCCTTAGTATGTATCAATTCTCCAATGCAAGTAAAAATAACTGCTCCTGATGTAACTCTGTGATTTTTCTCCCAAAGGATGTGTCCTTGTCCATCTATTTTTATCAGATTAAGCTTATTGATTCCCAAGCTATCTAGATAATTATTGGCAATGATATAAGTGGTATCAGACAGAGAAAAAACATTACAACCATTTTCTAAGACTTGTCGATGTTGCTGACCTATAGTGGTAGAAAAGGTGTGTTGAGCCATTGTTGGCAAAGTAGATAATAAGCAGAGTATGTAGATAAGATATTTCATATTATTTGTATGTTTTATAGGAAAGGCAGTTGTGTTTAAAAAACACAACTGCCTTTTTGTGTGAAATTTTATTTCACAACCACCCACTTGGTTTGGTAAGTAATTTCTTCACCAATCTTCAAGACACAGATATAAATACCATTTTTCAGCCCTTCGACAAACAGTTGTGTCTGCCCTGTAGCAGCATCTACCGCATAAGAAGCAACTTCCCTTCCTGTTAAATCGAAGATTTGTATTTGGGCAGGTTGCTCTACTTCTTGTGGTGTCCAATAGACATTGGCTATTCCCTTACTTGGATTCGGCAAAATTTGTAGTTCTTGCTTGCTTATCCGATTGCTAAAAGGGGGTAATATCGTTCTTTTATGGCTTCCGCTACCATCAATATCAGGAATATGCGTTTCAAATTGTTCTCCAAATACCCAATGCAAAATTGCTTGGGCGTGAACGGCTACCCTTGTTGGGCTTGTAGCAATGCTACGAATTGTCGCTTCTTCTTGTGCATTGATATCATACCAACTTCTGCCTGTTGATTGCAGATTGATGTGTAGGTTTTGCAGGGCGATGTATTGGGTATTTTCTGCATTGTGGGCAGAAATGAGGTTCAAATACTGTTGGGCATTCGCTATATCTCCTTTTTGAAGATAAAGAGGAATCACTGCTTTGTAGTCAGCTTCGTCGGCTTCATCAGCTTCATACAAAACTGTTTGAATCGCTTGGTCTAAATCCTGTGTATAGGCAATTTAAGCTATTTTACCCAGATTCCCAAACAATTACTTAGGAAACATCCCCAACTCCCAAAACAAAAACGCCCATCTATCGGCATATTCTTCAATGTAATTCTGTACCGTTTTGCCGCTACCACCCGCACCATGTCCTGAAGCGGCATCAATGCGTGTGAGAATTGGGTTTGTACCTTTGTAAGCGTGTTGTAGTTCTGCCGTAAACTTGTAAGAATGGGCAGGAACAACACGGTCATCTCTTTCAGCAGTCAGCACCAACGTTGAAGGATAGTTGGCATTGTAGCGGATGTTGTGGTAGGGTGAATAGGCTCTAAGGAAATCAAATTGTCGTTTGTCGTCGCTACTGCCATATTCTCCAACCCATGCCCAGCCAATCGTAAACTTTTGATAGCGAAGCATGTCCATCACTCCGACTACGGGCATTGCCACTTTGAAGAGTTCGGGGCGTTGGTTCATCACCGCTCCAATCAACAAACCGCCATTCGAGCGACCCGTCACCGCCAGTTTTTCAGAATTGGTATAACCTTCGTCAATCAAGTATTCGGCTGCTGCAATGAAGTCATCGAATACATTTTGTTTTTTATCCAACATTCCCGCCTTGTGCCAATCCTCACCATACTCTGCTCCCCCTCTGATATTTGCCACCGCATAGACTCCTCCAGCTTCGTAAAAAGGCAGGTTTTCGATTTTGAATTCGGGTTCACGTACCACATTGAAGCCTCCATAAGCGTACAATAAGGTAGGATTGTGACCGTCCAATTCGGTGTCTTTGTGGTGGGTGATAAACATCGGAATTTTGGTTCCATCTTTTGAAGTATAGAAAACCTGCTTGGTTTCGTAGTCTTCAAAAAGGAAATCAATATCAGACTTGTAGATTGCCTTTGCTACTGTAGCGGACTCTAAGTTGTATTGATAAACCGTTGGATGAGAAAGAAAAGACTCAAATTTGTAGAAAACCACATTAGAATCTCGGTTGCTCGAAAAGTCTTTCACCATCCCCGCACTCGGCAATGGAATTTCACCCAATCTTTCGCCTTTCAAACTATACACCACCAATTTGCTTTTGACATCCTCTAAGTAATGCGCCACAATTTTGTCGCCCGCCAACCAAACATCCTTCAATACATTCCTGTCTTCTGCAATCACCGTCTCCCATTTTTTCTCTTTGGGGCGATTTGGGTTAATTAAGACCAATTTCCAGTTGGGCGCATCTCGGTCGGTATGCACCAAAAGGTCATCACCAATGTTGTCAATTACATAATTATTGCTAGTAAAATCTTCAACAATCGGTTCAAAACCTTTATCCCATTTTTTGGCTTTAGTATAGTAAAGTGCATTGTAGTCTGTACCTTCTGATGCAGTAATAATCAAATAGCTTTCGTCAGAAGTAGTAGATGCACTGTGACTCCGTTTGGGATAACGGGTTTCTTCAAAAACGAGTTGGTCTTGTTCTTGTGATTCACCCAGTTCGTGGTAATAAATGCGCTGCAATTGGTTTTGGGCAGACAGTTCTTTGCCCTCTTCAGGCTGCTCATAACGGCTGTAAAAAAAACCATCTTTGTACCAAGCTGCTCCCGCAAATTTGATGTGTTTCAAATGGTCTTTTTGTTTCTTTCCATTTTTCAACACATAAAATTCTCTCCAATCCGAACCACCTTTTGAAACACCATACACCATGTATTTGCCATCTTTAGAAAAGGAGTGATTCGCAAGCGACAACAAACCATCGTCTGAAAAGTCATTGGGGTCAAGGAATACTTTGGGTTGGGCGTTTAGACCTTTTTGCTCATACATTACTGCATGGTTTTGCAGTCCATCGTTTTTGAAGAAATAAAAATACTTGCCCTTTTCCTCCAATGTCGAATATTTTGGAAACTGCCACAACTCCTTCAACCTGCCTTCAATGCGTTGGCGAAACGGCACATTGTTCATGTATTTTCGGGTCAATTCGTTTTGGGCTTTCACCCATTCCTTCGTTTCCTCGCTGTTCTCGTCTTCGAGCCAACGATACGGGTCTTTGATTTTTTCGCCGTGATAGTTGTCCACCACATCTTCCCGTTTGGCTTTGGGGTACTTGAGTTCGATTTTTTCCATTTTGTCAAAAATATAAGGGCCTTTGACTGCCCCCCAAACCTGCGAATCTTGGTCATTGAAGCCTTGGTCCCAGCTTTCGAGGCGGTCTTTGTAAATGTTTACTTTTGAAGTAGCATAAGTCGCTCCCCGCAAGGTGCTGCCACATTCTTTGTCTTTGGTTTGTCCCACAAAAGCATCTATTTCTTTCCGCAAAATGATGGCACAACCTTCTCGAACCTCCAAAGAATCAGGCGTGAACGTCAAAAAAGCATTTTTTTGTTTGAATGCTCCAATGAATCGCTTTTCGTCGGGCAGTGTATAGACTTCACTCGAAAAGGTTCGTGGATTTAACGCTGTCACATGGTACACCCTTTGCCGATACGGTTTGTGCTTCATACTCGCCACTGCCTGCTCGACGTACAGCCAATATCCATCGTTTCGGTCTTCCCAAATTCGGTGCATTTCGAGGGTGATGTTGTAGTAGGAAGGGTCGTCTATGGATTGCCGATAGCTGTTGAAGGAGCCTGTCATTCTTTCGACCAACTCCGCCAATTCGGGATTGTAGCGGTTGTTGTTGGTTTGTGATTTTTTGGTGTTTTTGCAGGAGAAAGTAACAAAAGTGATTAGGAGGAAGATGCTGACGATTTGTGGTTTGTTCATTTTGGTAATTTTTTGTAGGCAAAGAACGAATATAGGGGAAATTATTTTTGAAGATACGGTTTCGACATCTCAAAAGCCGTAAAAAACTGATACGGCTTTACTTCTTCTACATTTTTTTTGATAGAAAACTATTTACTTCAATGAATAGATGGTACTTGGAGGAAACAGCAAAGCCAATCCATTGGATTTGATTTTGAAAAATGGCCCCTTCTCAACTACTCTACCTTGTGAATTTCTTTTGATTAGGTGGTCTAATGTGATGATACCCTGTTCTAATAAAATATCAAATTGAGCGACCATGGGTTTCTTGGTATGTTCCACAACTTTATATTCAAAATGTTCTTTTCCTTCAATAAAGATGCTATCAGCAGCTACCCAAAAAGTTTCTTTATGCTTCTCTAATAGTCTTTTATGTAATTTCTCTAAAGTCCAAACCACAAAATCGCCTATATTTTTGTTATCTGAATATTCTATTAATTGATTGATATTTGAATCCACTTTTAAGGATAGGCCTTGTGAGTTAACGGTATTTGCAGATACAGTACAATACAGCCTAAAAACATCCTCTCTCGAATAACCAAAGGCGTGGAGTATTTCAGCCGAACTCTTAAACTTACTCAATTTCCAATCAGGAACTTGAGCGAATAAGCTTTTCCTAGTACCTCTCTTTGTTCTAAATGACTTTAATTCAATCCCTTTGTAATCAGGCTTTTTTGATGAATTGATATTTATCCCTAAAACCGTCTCCAATGTTCGACCAACGGAAGTGTCTGCATTCAACATAGAAGGAATTGGACCAAGTTGGGCAATACTTCTAAGCATAAGTAGCAATTCATTTGCAATAGCATTTTCTATTCCATTGATTTCTTCCACCAATTCCTTCAATGGATTTGATTGATCCGATTGTAACAATGCTTCAATCGGCAATCGGCTTATATTGATAACATGGATTTTTCTATCAAAACAAATCAAGGCGAGTATATCATTGGGTGCAACAAATTTTGTCAAACCAGAAAACCAAATTCTTGGGTCTCCCTTTTTGGTTTTAGGTCGGTATAATGAGATGCGTGATTTAGTGACAGAATTTACTCCATAAATCAAACCTTCAATAAGAACCTTGTAACTCGGTCCTTGCAATTGTAAATCATAATCATGCAAGTTGTTGGATTTTAAGTAATTTCTAACAGAACCTGTTGCATCCATAATAGATTTTTTGAGTCCAGTAGGAGTAGGTTCAATCAAAGTCAAAGAAATAGAATACGCAGTTAGAACACCTATTTTTTGCTCTTCTGTTTTTGTTAATTCTCTCATTTGATATGCTTTAAAATCTCCATAGCGACCGCCCTCGCCAAAAGAGGTGGCACTGCATTTCCCACAAGCGTACATTGCGGAACTTCACTTTTGCGTTTATTTCCACCAGTCGAACGTTTTCCTTGAAACACAAAATCATCATCAAAAGATTGAAGTCTTGCCATTTCTCTAACCGTCAATGCCCTTGGAGAATTGTAGTGAATATAATCATCGGGTATAGTCATGACCGTTGGACTCTGGCTTTCGGGCTTCAACACCGTGTAGTTTCTTTTTTTAGAAGATACACCATGTTTTTCCAGCATTGTCTTTGCTTTTTTGTAATCTCCCGCTTCTAATATTAAGCCCAAACGCTTAATGACCCCCTCATTTTGCTTGCTTGTTTTGTGATTGTGTAGCACATCATATACCTTTTCGCCTTTCTCCAATGCTTCCGCATTTTTGACATAAAAAGGCTTTGTTCCATTTTTGAAGCGACCGCTCAATCTACCTTTTTTGCTCCAATCTGCAAAAGTTTTTCCTTGTGTTTCGATTGGTTTTCCATCAATCAAACGTTGCTTTAGTAATGCTTTCATCTTTTTCGCTTCCCCATTGTATTGTGTTGCAATATTAACCGATTCATAGTGATGCGCCTCCTCATCATTTCCGACAAAATCCAAATCGTATAAAGCTTCAAAAACAGATACTTTTTCTTCGGAACTAACAGTTGGTGGAATTTCTGCAATAAATTTTTGGTCTTTGCGGCAGCCAATAAACAACACCCTTTCTCTATTTTGAGGAACACCATAATTAGATGCATTTGCTACAAAAGGAGATTCAATTTTATAGAGCCTTATTTTCTCAATAATTTGAGCCAATTCTTCTCTTTGTTCTTCATTACAAAACCGTCTAATAAATTGCAGGGTATCATCAAAACCAAGGGTATAGATTTGCAGAGCCTGTAGAATATCTTGACAATCTTTTTGATAGGCTTTCGGAATCGCCAAAGCATCAAAAGCTTTTTTTATCTTTTTGATGATTTCGTTTGCATCCAATTCCGAAAGAAAATCATTGAAGGTATTCACAAAATAGTCATTGTCTATATTGCAAAAATCTTTTTCACGTATGACGTTGCGTTTGAGTTTTTCCCATTGCTTATTTCTTTGCAGCAAATTAAAGCCATGTCTAATCGTACTCACCCGCTCATCCGTTTTGCTGGTTTTATAGTCAACTATTTTTGGGGTCAATTGGCGAAATTTGGACTCTACCATATTGATGAAAATTTCTTTTGCTTCTTCAGCCTTTTTCTCACTAAATTGTTCTAATTCAATTCTTTTAATTAAGCAATCAATCAAAAATTCATCTTGTTTGTTGGTCGTTTTTAGTTGCTTAAGGAAAGTGTTTAATTTGGGAATTTCTTTGATGTCTATAATTGCATTAATCTCTTTCAATACCAATTCTTTGATTTTGCCTTTTTCCTTGGTCAATATGCCCCGTACATTTTCCATCACAAAATACTTGGGCTGCAGCACCTTGATTACTTGTAGATAATGTGAAAACAAATCGTCTTTTTTATCGAATTTTTTGCGTTTCCCTGCCAAACTAAAACTCTGACAAGGAGGCCCGCCACAAACTACATCTACTTTTTTATCACCAATATTTGCCAATAGATTGTCCAAAAAATCGGGTTCAGTAATGTCTTGACACAAAAATGCAGCATCTAAACCCAATTGATGATTGTACCTAACTACATGAGTCAATTCACAATTTTCATTGATATCACTCCCCAACAAAAAATCAAAATATTTGCTTTCGTATTCTGCTTGCAAGAAACCTTCACTAAACCCGCCTGCACCTGCAAACAAATCTATAAACGTAAACACCTGACCATAAAGCGGTAGTTGTTCTTTTACAATACTTACTTGATGGTGTTCTTTGTAGTTTTTCACAAAACCATTTAAAGCCTCTTTTATCTCCTTGTTAGTATATTTTTTCTTGTAAGAACGGTTTAACAATTCGTCTGCTCTTTCCTTCAAAAAGGCCAAGTAATGATTGATTTCGTTTTGTTTTTTGGAAGCGTATTTAACGCTCTGCAATTCTTTGTCAAAGTATTCTATCTTCACTTTTTCGCCAGTAGCAATTTTTATTTGCTTCCCATTACAATTGATTCTCAAATGAATAGGGGCGAATCCTTTTTTATCTGTCTTGTCTAAATAAAAATTAATTGTTGCCATAGTATTATTTTGCGGACACGGACAAATCTACGGACAATTTTTAGTTGAAAAAAATTTATACAAACAAAATAACAATATTTTTGACTTTGGACTAACAACTCTGTCCTATCCTAGGATTTTATTTGCTAAAAATAATAACAAAAAGCCACAATAGAATCCCTAAATCCAATTGCAGCTTTTTACTATCTGTTGAGTTCGCCAACAACTATAAATCTATATCGAATTTGCCGTTTGATACTGTACGAGAATCTCCAGTACCGCTCAACCCTGTGAAGTTAAATGTACCCGAAACTTTGCTGTCACTGATGTTTGTCAGAGTCACTGTTCCTTGCCCCAATAGAGAGGTATAGGTTATCTGATCCATAAAATCACTTTTGTATTGTGCTTGAAACTCTCCATTGGCCGATGTATAAGTGCTCTCAGAAAGGGCATTTTGGGAAATAATATTGAGAGATATATATGAACCATCTTCTGCGTATGCTTGTATGATGATATTCAAAGAGGTATTTTTTATACCTACTGCTCCAACAGGAGAATGAGGTCCATCTGGAGAACTTTCCCAAGCACTACCACTAACATTAGCCGTCACTTCACCTTTTCCTGCATCTTGATTCGGAATACCATCATCATCGTTTTTGCAGGAAGAAAATGAAAATAGTATAGCCAAACTGAAAATTAAAAAATGTTTAAAATTAAAATACTGCATAAAATAATGTTTTTGAGTTAAAATTAAAATTTATTGATTTGTTGTTACTCTATCTGCCTCACCAATTCAGTCCTTCGATTCATCGAACGCCCCAAATCACTTTCGTTTGTAGCACGAGGAGCCAAAAACGCCACACCATCCGAAATCAATCGCTCCGAAGCAATTCCATAGTCTTTTGTGAGCGCATCCACAACCGCTTTAGCTCGGTCTTTCGAGAGTTTGAGATTGTAGGACAAAGTACCTTTCATATCGGTATGCCCCACCACATAGAGAGAAATATTGGCGTTCGTTTTGAGGTAGGAGGCGATTTCATCTAAAGACGCTTTGGATTCAGGTTTGATAGTACTGCTATTGAAGTCGAAGGTAATACCATAGATTGCCACACTTCCTCGGTCGGTGATTTCCTTACTGATGTAATTGGCGTCCGCAAAAACATGACCCGTTTCGGCAGCCTTCAATTCAATCACATCCACATGCACAACCACTATTTTACTACTGTGTCTTTCGCCATAAATCGCTACATAGGTCGAACCATCTGCTCGCCCCACTTTTCCCATGATAGCAAATGTTCCTCCTGCACTACTCGTACCCGCAAAAAGATAATTGGCTGCTGCACCTTGACCAAGAGGATTGGCTCCCAGCGCCAACCCAATCCACTGTCCCCCTCCAACATCGCCTTTTACATTACTTTGAGCAAACGAACCTTTAGCAATAATAGAAATACCTGCTTTTTGAAGTGCCAAGTCATAATCTCTATAGACCTCTCCAATCGACAAACTTTCTGTCGGCTTGTCAATCAAGTAGGTTATTCGAGTTAATTGACCTTCAAGTGTGTCCCGTTTACCAATATAGCGATAACCTGTTACTGGCCCTGTTGACAATACATATTCTCTAAATTTGACCGTTTCATAGTAAGCAATGTAGGAATCAGGATAACGAGTCAAAAGAGGATGATCTTCACTACCAGGTTTATCGGTTTGAGCATAAGCGAATGAAGACAGAACAAATAAACATACAATAAACAATAACGCTCTCATTTGTAATCAATTAAGGATTGGTGATGAAAAATAATGGTTCTTTGTCAAAAGCTGTAAAAGGAGACTTCAAAAATTAACAAAGAATCAAATTTGCAATAAGAGGTGAGATTAGGAGGACACATATTTGCTAACCAAAATAAAGAAGATATAGAAATCCCACAAACAAAAAAAAATGAAATTGTAGCATTTCAAGGGATGAAGTAGAAGAACGTCAAAAACAAAGCTTGTATCAAAATCATTGGACTTGCAAAGTTTGTTGTTATACAAATCATCTGCAAATTCTTCTCCCAATTGCTGCAATGTATGGACAAGATTCCAAAGTATCGTAAAAACTGACTTCATTGATTTATTTTTTCCCTTATAGTACATAAAATATACTTAATGAGGGCATAGTATGTTTTTAAGATGCGCCTTTATCAAAATTGCAGAAAATCTAACAACACCTCATTCAACAAATCAGGTTTTTCCATAGTCAGTGTATGTGCCACATTTGGTATATCGAATCGGTAGGCATTGTCAAGTTTTTTTTGGTAAATATCGGTAATTTGGTGGATGTCAAGAGCATCTAAGCTACCTTTCACCAACAAAACAGGTTGTTTTATTTGTTCTAATTGAAGACGAGCAGGTGGATTTTGAACCAAAGAAGACCAGTTTTTTCCCCAATGTGCAGTAACTGTTTTGGTCATGATTTGTCGGATAGAATTGCGAAGAGAGGAGTCCAATCTATCCGTTTTTTGAGAAGGGCCATCCGTCCAATTTCTCATGAATAGTTCAACAAAATTGGTAGTATCTGCTTGCTCTTTAGCTTTTTGACGAAGTTGATTGTTCATTGCAGCTAGCGAATCTTGAAAATATTCCCAACCATTCAATCCAGAAGAAATCAATACCATTTTTTCGACCTTTTCAGGATGTTGTAAGCAAAAATCTACGGCAATCATTGCTCCCCAAGATAATCCTACCAAATGAGCTTTCTGTATGTTCAGGCTGTCCAGAATTTGCAGCAAAACTTCATGCCCAAATACTTTTACCGTCCCATCTCTTGTTTTACCATGCCCTAAATCGTCATAACTGATGGCTCTGAAACCTTTTGCAGCAAAAAAATCCATTTGCTGCTCCCACATTCCACAGTGTAAATATCCACCATGTAAAAAAATAATAGGCAGCCCCTCCCCTTTCGTTTCATAATAAATCTGATGGTCTTCAAACTTGATGTATCCGTTTGATTGCTTCAGTGTGTGAACTGGAAAAGGCGTAGAAAATCCTGTATCGGACGAACATCCCACGACAAAAAATATATTCAATATCCAAACCATTTTCCACATACCAACAGAATTCAATGCTCAGAAAATACCATTCCAAACAAGCCTAAAAAATTGACCAATAATACAATCACCAAAAGCCCTACTACGACCATCAAAATACTCCCCAATACCCAACAACCAAGGGGAATATGCTGTTCTTCTTTTTGTTCGCTCATATCTTTTTGTATTAAAATATCTTTTCTTCTTTATTCTTCCAGCCCATATTTCTCCATATACTTACGATACAAAGCCTTCTGTTTGTTGTCCAAATCTATCGCACGGCCTTGAATAAAGGCATGTTCGATATTACTTGTTCGCATATCCAATACATCCCCTGAAGACACGATGATATTGGCATCCTTACCCGTTTCCAAAGTACCCGTTTTATCTGCAATGTTGAGAATTTTGGCAGGATTGGAGGTGATGGCAGCAAGGGCCTGTTCTTGGGTCAAACCATTTGCAACCGCTTGCCCTGCGTGGAAAGGAAGGTTTCGTTGGTCCCAAAACGCATCTGAACCGTCACCAATTGTGATGCAATACAACACTCCCGCATCTTGCAACAATTTGGGTAATTTGAAGGGAAGATCAATGTCTTCATCCGCACGATTTGGCAATGATTGGGTACGTTTGAGTACTACAGGAATATTGTTGTTTTTCAATACATCGGTTGCCATCCAAGCATCTTCACCTCCTACAATCACCATTTTTACACCATATTTCTTGGAGAAATTCACCGCTTCAATGATTTCTTTGATCATGTTTACATGCACAAAAAGTTTCTTTGAGCCATCAAACAACCCACACATTGCGGTCAATTTCAAGTTCTTTTCGTCATGATCTTCGCTTTGACAATAGGCTTTGGCTTGGTCAAATAAGTCTTCGATGTCGGTTATCTGTTCACCGTATTTTTCGTTTTTTTCGATACCTCCTGGCTCTGCCCACCAACCTTTGAAGGTGTATAGGTGAGGCCAACTTAGGTGAATACCATCATCTAGTTTGTAGGCCGCATCTTCCCAGTTCCATGCATCCAATTGCACAATCGAAGACGTTCCCGAAATGCGTCCTCCTTTTGGGCGAACCTGTGCAATCAATACACCATTGGAGCGAACGGTGGGTATGACTCTTGAATCGGTATTGTAGGAAATGATAGACCGAACATTGGGATTGAGTGTGCCAATTTCTTCATCGTCATTGGTAGCACGAACTGCGGCAATTTCCATCAAGCCCATTGCAGTACTTGCTGCTACAAAACCTGGATAGACATGCTTACCACTGATGTCTATCACCGTTTTATCGGTTAGGTCTATTTTCACCATGGTCATATCTGCCACCATCGTGATTTTTCCGTTTTCAAAAATAATGATGCTATTATTGATGACATTTTCGTCACCAACATGGGCTGTTCCTCCTGTCAAAACAATAGTCTGCGATTGTGCTTTTGCAGGTGTCGGCACAGAATTGTCTTGAGCCACCAAGCACGTTGCAGTGAAGAAGAGAAGTAAAGTGAAAAATTTATATAGATGAATCATTTTTGTATTTATTTTAATTTGTATTTTGATTTTCATTTGCTTAGAATTGCCAATAAAATCCTAATTTAGACTTTTGTAGTTTCATTTAACAATGTATAAGAAGGAAGAAAATCGCCTTTCCATCAAACAGAAAACTACAAAAGTCTTTATAACATACAAGTAACTTATATAGTATTGGAGTTGATTAATGTCCTTTATGATGTTCTTCATACAAATCAGTTGATTCCGCTTCTCCCATATCATCGCAGTGGTATAGGCGTTTCTTTTTAGGTTGGGCTTCCTGTGTTTTACCACCTTTTTTCTTGACGTTCAACATTTTCTGAACCAAACGATTGCGCTCTCTGCGAACATATTCTTCTCGTTGGTCGTATTCTTGGCGGTCAAAAAAGCAAATACCATCAACAAAGGTCTTTTCGGCTTTGGCATAAATCGAAAGAGGATTGTCTGACCAAAGCACTACATCTGCATCTTTCCCAACTTTGATACTTCCCACTCGGTTGTCAATATGTAGCATTTTTGCAGGATTGAGGGTCACAAATTTCCAAGCTTCTTCTTCGCTCAATCCACCATATTTCACCGCTTTGGCTGCCTCTTGATTCAATCGGCGCGCCATTTCGGCATCATCTGAATTGAAGCCGACATTCACACCCATTTTTTGCATGATGGCCCCATTGTAAGGAATGGCATCGATTACCTCATATTTGTAGGCCCACCAATCAGAGAAAGTAGAAGCATTGACACCGTGTTTTTTCATTTTGTCTGCCACTTTGTAGCCTTCCAAAATATGTGTGAAAGTATTGACTTTGAAGCCAAACTGCTCAGCAACACGCATGAGCATCGTAATTTCTGATTGTACGTAAGAGTGGCAGGTAATGAATCGTTTGCCTTCAAGAATCTCCATTAAGGCATCCAATTCTAAGTCAGGTTTTATTTTTGATGTGCCGATTGTAGGAGCAGTTCCTTTTTTGTTCTTTGGCAGGAGGCTAATGCTCCTTTTCTGTTGTCCATATTCTTTGGCACGGGTGAATCCATCTACAAAAACCTGTTCAACTCCCATTCGGGTTTGTGGAAAACGAATGGCGGCATTTTCAGACCAACCAGATTGTTTGACATTTTCGCCCAAAGCAAATTTGATAAATTCAGGAGCACCCTTCATTTTCATATCTTCTGGCATATATCCCCAACGAAGCTTGATGATAGCGGACTGACCTCCAATGGGGTTTGCCGAACCATGTAGCAGTTGGGAAGTCGTAACACCTCCTGCCAATTGGCGGTAAATATTGATATCTTCTGAATTGACTACATCCCCGACACGCACCTCTGCACTACTTGCTTGACCACCTTCGTTCACACCTTTGCTAATCGCAATGTGTGAATGTTCGTCAATCACACCGCTGGTCAAATGTTTGCCTGTTGCATCAATCACTTTTGCAGAAGAAGGGGTAGGTAAACCCTTTCCAATCGCTGCAATTTTGCCATTTTCAATCAATACATCGTTCTCCTTCAAAATTCCATCGGCTTCATTCGTCCAAACAGTTGCATTTTTGAACAAGACAATTTCTTGTTTTGGAAGCGTAGGGGCACCATAGGCTTCAAAAGGATAGATAATGTTCCCGATTTCTTCATTGTCCTCTTCCTCCTCACCTTCTTTACCTTTATCTTCACCTTCTTTTTTGTCTTTATCGTCCTCTTTTTGAGGCAATTCATTGGCATATAGTACTTGCCAATTGACCCATTGTCCATCTGCGTCCTGCCCACGTCCGACCCACTGTTCACCGTCTTTGTTGATCCAACCACTCAGACGAACCTTGCCTTCACCCAGTTTTGATTGATTCAGACTATCTTTATCTGTGTCGAAACTTAGAGAAATCGTTTCGTTGCTAATGCTATGTTTTACAGGTATTTTTGTAGAATCATTGAATACAATCTCCATTTTGGGAGCGTCAGGCTCACCGCTAATTTGCAGTTCATAATTCACTGACCCTACATTGAAAGCATATTCTCCCTTCAAATCCAGAACTTGCATTTTTTTGAGATGAAAAGGTTTGCCTCCGACCCAGTTTTCAAAAATTTCCGCCTTCTTGTCAAAAATATTGCCCGATACAATCAAGAAATTCGCCACTTTACCTTTTTCAAGACTGCCAAGTTGGTCGTTTACACCCAAGATAGTTGCAGGAGTATATGTCAAGGCTTTCAGAGCATTTTCTTCACTTAGACCTCTTTTGATGACCTTGCGAAGATTCTTCATAAAGTCTTTTTTGTTTTTGAGGTTGTCCAGTGTAAACGCAAAATCAATATTGGCTTTAGAAAGCATTGCAGGATTAGACGCTGCCAATTCCCAGTGTTTCATATCCTTCAATGACACATTGGACGCATCAAATGGATCTTCTACATCATAGGCATCGGGAAAATTGAGCGGTATAATAAAGCGAGCATTGGCAGATTTCAGTTCTTCAATGCGTTGATATTCATCACCATCTCCTTTGATAATGTACTGCACTCCAAATTCATCTCCCACTTTGTCGGCTCTCAAAGCGGAAAGCCAATCCCGTACTTCAAAAATTTGAGGTAAATTTTGCAGTTCATTGAAACTTTGAAGAGTGAGATTTTTTTCTTCTTTGTTACCTGCATTAGCATACCATTTTGCATCCAAATAAGTTTGTCGAAGTAGGGAGATAGAACCCATCAAGGAAGTGGGATAAACTTGTGAGGAAGATCCTTTTTGAAAAGAATAATGAGCTGATGCTTTTTCCTTCAAAATGACTTCATGTTCGTTCTCTTCATTCAGTAAGACCAAAACGCCTGTGCCTCTGACGATTCCATCATGTTGATGGGTCAATACGGAGCCAAAGCCAAGGTTCACATATTCTTCTGCCGCTTTTTTATCTACTTTGAAGTTCTCAACAGCATTAAATTCTGCTTTAATGGCTTCATTCCACGCATAAGCACCTTCTTTTGTGGAGATAAATTTGGGAGAATCGCCCCAATTCCAAGAGTTTCCCTTCACTTCTGGCACACCGTAATTGGCGTATAAGTCTATGAAAGATGGGTAGATATGTTTGCCTTTTACATCTACTACTACGGCATTTTTAGGAACGGCCACACTCGTTCCGACTGCCTCTACTTTTCCATCTTTTATCAATAAAGTGGCATTCTCTATGACCTTATTGTACTGTGTGTGAAGCATTGCGTTAGTAAAAGCATATATGCCTTCTCGGTGGTCGTATACCCCATTGACGGGAAAAGTGGTCTGGGCTGATATGACCGCACTACAAAGTAGTAAGGCTATCAGCAGGGTGGTTTGTATTTTTTTCATCATATTTAATTAATGTATGATTTTATCTATTTTTGAAGGAAAAATTAGTGAAAATTTGAAATCAGAAGACAAAAAACTGGTCTTTTTGTTTCTATAGTGTGTGTCTTTCCCCTAAAATCAAAACAGTTTTGCAAAAATAGAATTTTTTGAAGAAAGAAACGTGACTTAACGAAAATTCACTTTACAATTCCCAATTCAAACTTTTGCAGCTAATTAATTAATGAAATAAAAAAAAGTATGGCACATGACTATTTAAAGAACAATGTTTTTAGAACATTCTTAGTATATTGAGGTCGGTTGGCAAACATGGACTTATTAGACATTTTTTTATCAATTATTTTGCGCTATGAAACGAATTTTTACAGCTATTTGTATGAGCATATTTATGCTTTTTATCGGTGTCAATGATGTCAACGCTTTTCACATTGTGGGCGGAGAAATGACCTATGAATGTTTGGGAAACAATCAATACCGCATTTCCTTGACGGTTTATAGAGATTGTAATTGCGATCAATGCGGAGATTTGGACGATCCCGCACATATTTTTGTTTTTGAAGCAAATGGCAATTTTGATATCTATGATGTCAATCGCCCTCCAAAAACTTTTGTGGATCCTCCTACCAATCTTTGTATCGAAGATGCAAGTATCCTCACCAGTATTTGTGTGGAAAAAGGAGAATACGAAACCGTCTTAACTCTACCTCCCAAAGCAGGCGGTTACGACATTATCTATCAACGCTATAGTAGAAACATCACTTTGGATAATATCAATTTTCCTGCTCAAACAGGTTCTACTTACATGACCCATATTCCCGACCCTGGTTTGGCTATCTGCAACAGTTCTCCTACCTTCAATGAATTTCCTCCAACGATGATTTGCACAAATGTGCCTTTTTCATTAGACCAATCTACTACCGATTTGGATGGCGATTCTTTGGTCTATGAGCTTTGTGACCCATTGATTGGAGGAAGTGATCTATGTCCTACACCTGGCGAAGATGGCCAAAATGGGGTGGATTGTAGGGTGATTCCCCCGCCTCCTTATGAAACAGTGAGTTGGAGAAATGGATTTGATGCGGTTGATCCACTTGGAGAGGATGCTATGACTTTAGACCCTGTGACAGGACGGTTGTATGGCACTCCTCCAACAGCAGGACAATATGTGGTGGGAATATGCGTGCATGAATACCGTAATGGGCAACTTATCAACACTATACGGCGTGATTTTCAGTTCAATGTGATAGATTGTGAAGCTTCTGTAGCCCAATTGGAGTCGGACAACATTACAGCAGCAGGGGAATACATCTTCAACAACTGCAATGATTTTACCATCAATTTTGTCAATACCAGCATCAAGGCAAACAAATATTTTTGGGATTTTGGCGATCCCAATACCGATACGGACATTTCGACAGAAGAAAACCCCATGTATCAATATCCTGATACGGGTAAATATGTTGGGCAATTGATTGCTATTTACGATGGAGGTTCTTTCATTTGTAGTGATACGGCAGATATTATTGTGTATATGTATCCATTGGTAGATGCAAGTTTTGAAGCTCAAACCACTTGCTTTTATGACCCTGTGGAGTTTACCAACCTTTCAACTTCTTCATACGGTAATTTCCAAACATTCTCATGGGATTTTGGTGATGGTACAACCAGCACTGCCATTGAACCGAAACACCACTATGCAGAAGGGGGTACTTACAATGTTACGCTGAATGCTGTCACCAATCTGGGCTGCTATGTGAGTTACCAACAGCAAGTATATGTAGTGCCAGAAGCTGCTGAATTTTCGACCTCATTGAAGTGCCCTGGCGTTCCGATTGATTTTGTGAATGAAACCCAATTAAATACCGTTGCATGGGAATGGGATTTTGGCGATCCTGCTTCTGGCCCTGCCAATAGCAGCAATGCAGAGAATGGAAGTCATATTTACAACTCAGCAGGAGATTATACAGTCAACTTTTACACCGAATCGCCCGAAGGTTGCCGAGATACAGCCTCTCTTAGTTTCACCATTTATCCCGAATTTTTGGTAGAGGCAGGTGTAGATAGAGAAATCTGTTTTGGTGACAATGTTCCTTTGTCCGTCACTTCAAATGTATCGACCACTCCATATACTTACGCTTGGAGTCCTGCGGCGTCCTTAGACAATCCAACCCTACAAAACCCCAACCTAAATATGGATTATGAAGGACCTCGCAATTATTCAGTCGTTGTGACAGATCCCAATGGTTGTGTGGATTCCGACCAAATGGAAGCTTTCGGTTTGCCTTTGCCTGTGGTAAGTGTGCCCGAAGACTTTACGATATGTTTTGGTGATCAAGTGCCATTGGAGGGGCTTGTGAGCAACAATGTAGTCAGTTTTGAATGGCTTCAAGATGGAGTGATGGTAAACAATACAGAATTGACTCCAATCATTTCGCCGCAAGGAAATACTGTTTATACCCTTACTGCAATAGACGACAAAGGTTGCCAAAACAGTGAAGAAGTGACCATTATCGTTGTTCCTTCTATTGAACTTACAGCTTCTCCCGATACCATTTTGTGTTATGGTGAATCTGTTCAATTGAACGCATTTTCGGCGGGTGCAGATAGTTACAGTTGGACTCCCGCCAACTCGCTCAGTGATGCCAATAGCCAAAATCCTGTTGCAACGCCATCCAGCACAGAAACCTATATTGTTTCGGGTGTCAATAGCTGCTTTAGCAATGCAAGAGATACGGTTGTCATCACGGTTATTCCTGAACCTGAGGTAGATGCAGGAGAAGATGTGACCATCAATATTGGTGAAAGTATTCGACTGGATGCCAGTGGCGTTTGGGATTTTCAATGGCTTCCCAATAGTGATTTTGCCGAAACATTGATTGCCAATCCCGAACTAACGCCTCTTGTTAGCTCCACGTATTATGTTGTTACCACTGATGACAACGGCTGTCAATCCATGGATTCCGTGCGAATATTTGTCGACAATGTGTTTGATGTCATTATGCCCAATGCTTTTTCTCCTAATCGGGATGGTGTCAATGATGAATTTGGAATCGGTCCAACAAGGGGTATCAAGGAAATTGTAGAATTTAAAATATTCACCCGTTGGGGACAAGAAGTTTTTTCTACCAATGATATCTCTAAAGGCTGGGATGGTGAAGTTGATTTTCGTCCTATGGGTATTGGTACTTATGTTTATTATATTCGTGCATTGACATTTTTGGAGGAAGAATTGGTTTGGAAAGGGAATTTGACCTTGATTAGGTAGGTAGGTTTGCTTCATCGAAGATTTTGGAGGTAGGAGACTTTTGAAGTTTGCGCTAAAAAATACTGAGCTTATGACAATCAGCATTTTATTAAAAAAACTTCAAAAGTCGTACATTGGCCCAAGAGGAAAAAGTACAAAAGTTGTAATAAAAAATAATATATTGATTAAAATTAAGAACGAGGGTAAACTGATTCAAAAGTAGTCCTTAGAGACCGTATTAGACGTTAGCCCCTCGTTCTTTATATCCCATAAAAATCGGACAGTTCAGTAGGCATAAAGCCTGAGTCACGACGCAGATTTCATAGGATATATTTCATCATTATTAGTTTAACATTCAATTTATTACTTTATGAATTCTCTAATTATCGGTATAGATGTAAGTAACAAGACTTTAGACATTGCTTATCAAGAAGATAACCACTGGGTTGATTATCAAATCGAAAATACAATGAAATCCATAGAGGTATTCTTACAAGGTTTTGATGAACAACATATTACTTTTGTTTTAGAACCTACTGGCACTTACAGTGATAAGTTGCTTCATTCTTTAGACAAATCCAACTGCTCTATTAAATTGATTAATCCACAAAAAAGCAGTGCTTTTATGAAAGTCTTAGGCATTACTGCAAAAGATGATAAGCAAGCAGCAAGAGCTTTAGCAATAGCTGGAAAGACACTTGATTTGCCTGATTTTCAAATGCCTAATGAGGATATTCAAAAGAGAAAAAAAATGCAAATGGCTCTTAATGCCTTTGAAAAGCAGGAACGACAGACTAAAAATCAAATTCATAGCCTTATGCAGTGTCTTTACACACCAGATGTTGTCTTAGAAGCTTTTCAAGACGTATTGAATACGATACAAGACAATATTCGAAAAATCAAACAAGAATTGGATGCCTTGACTGACATTGGTTTCGATAAATTCAAAGAACTTGCCTGTTCTGTTAAGGGTATTGGCGAAAAATCAGCCCAATTACTATACACATATACTAATGGCTTTGAATTATTTACAAATTCTAAACAATTGGTTAAGTTTGTAGGCACCGTGCCTTTGACTCATCAATCGGGTTCTTCTGTGTATCGAAAAGGACGCATTTCAAAAGCTGGTCCAGCTCAAATTAGGACAGTTCTTTTCAATGCTACAAGAGCAGCTATACGATTCAATAAAGAATGTAAAGAACTTTTCAATAGACTCCGATCAAAAGGAAAGCCATACAAGGTAGCTAAAGTTGCTGTTATCAACAAGCTGCTTAGGCAAACTTTTGCCGTCGTTAAATCAGGTGTCAAATTTCAAGATGATTATCACAATAAATTCAAAGAACATATTGAATAAAATAACCAATTTAAAAAATAATCCGATTTTTGCTTGCTTTTTAATACAGTTCGTCTTAATCCTTCTCGAAGCACCAACAAGTGGAATAGAGCTATAGATTCCCAAACCAAGTGAGCTAAAAATCTCTGTTTCTCTATGTTCAATCAAAACAACAAACTAATCCGCCTACTATACGTCTTTCCACCCGTATCCAAACGATAGATATACTGCCCAGGCTTCAAGTGAAATTCCTGTGGATAAAAAGGAAAAGTATAACTACCCTCCGTTTGTGTAGTATTCACCAAAGTAGCCTTGGGTTTACCCGCCAAATCCAACAATTGCAGCCGCACAAAACCCCGTTTCAAGATAGCATACTTAATCAATCGTTGTTGCGGTTTTGAAGGATTTGGGTTGTGTCCAAACAGAACCGCCGTATCATTTGAACCTTTTGCAGGTTCACAATTCGGCAACAAATCGGAAATAATCGGAAAATTGCGACCCATAATTGCATCCGCCAATTGGCTTTCCATACAGAACCAATCTTTCAAAACAGAATAATACATCGCCCGAAAATCCGTCGTATGCTGCATATCACCATATTGGGGAATGTTGTCGAGACTTGCGTGTTCGCCCTTGATGCCCCCATTGATATTTGCTCCAAAAATGAATTGGGGAGCAGATGTTCCGTGATCCGTACCCAAAGAACCATTCTCATGTACTGTGCGTCCAAATTCCGAAATCGTCATAATCAAAGTATTCTCCCAAGCATCCGTTTCACCCTTCAAATCCTGAATAAACGCACTTACCGAATCTGCAATGTCGGTCATCAAATATTCATGGTAGCCTCGCTGTTCGGCATGAGTATCAAAGCCATCAATATCCACCAAATACACTTTTGTTCCCAAACGCCCTTTTATTAACCTCGCCACAATCTGCAATTGCTCTCCCAATTGCCCCTCTTGCGGATAGTCCACCTCCGTTGTTGAAGCATCAAAAGCTGTCTTGATAGCCTCCGAATAGCGGAAAGAACTATTGGCAACACTACGCATAAAGGTCGCCTCTTTACCGTAGCAATTATTCGGCAACAGCGAAGTATCGTAGAGTTGTCCCGTTTGGGCAATGCGGTAAAATTCTGTGGGATTGCTGATTGCCAAGGCCATACTCGTGTCCGCTCCTTTGAACATGAAGTTGGTACGTACCCCAATTTGCAGACCCGCAGGTGCATCAGGTGGTGCAATGCTGTAAGCAGGATATTCTTGGTCTAAGTGTCGACCTATCCAACCTGTGGTCAAATATTGTTCGGTGTCACTTGCCGAAGCCCAAATATCGGACGAGCGAAAATGTGAATAATCTTGGTCGGGATACCCCACACTTTGAAGCACCGCCATGTTGCCGTCATTCCACAAAGGCATGAGTGAATTCATGGCAGCATTGATGCCATAACCATCGCTCAAAGGAGTCAATTCGTTTTCTGGAACCGCAATGTTGGGGCGGATGTTGTAGTAAAAATCATTGCCTCTCGGAATAATCGTATTCAAACCGTCGTTCCCTCCCTTCAATCGCACGATTACCAAAGTCCTATCACTCTCCAAAGCTCCCAAAGCCTTCAACATCGAATTCGGTGCAAATGCTTTCAAACTACTGTTGCAGAGCATAAAAGATGCTCCTGCTGCAAACAATCCGCTCGTTGTCAAAAAATCTCGCCGACTCCAATTCTTGTGGTCGCAATTGTGCGCCTTTTCGTTTTGCAGGGTTTTGCCCTTGCGGTTTTGCGTTGATTTTGAAGTAGAAGAAGGGTGTTTATGTGTATTCATTTTGATTTACTTTCGAGTAATTTAGCAATAAAACAATATAACAATTGAGCCATAAAACAATTAGGTAAGTTGAAACTCAGGCAACCGCAACAAATGCCCCATCAACAACCGCATTTGACCTCGTGCTTCCGCCCAATCCAAACTCCAACTCCCATCCTGAAAATAATTTTCGGGAATATCACCCTTCAATACATCCGTAGCTACCTCATATTCATTCGGATTCGGCAAACCGTTTGGCAGAAAATAATCGACCATAGAACGAGCAATCAAGGCAACATCATTGGAATTGTTGGTCAGATAAAGTGCCAAATTTATCATAGGTATATAAGCATCCTCCTCCAAATTTTCAATAAATTCGCCCACCATATCCCAACGGCGGGTCAAGGTATTTTCGTTGATCCAAGCATGATGTCCTGGCCAACCTGCCACATCTACAGGTACAAACAATTGCTGCCCCAAACCATCTGAAGCATATACCAAATCCCTCAGGTTGTCGTCATTGTAGGGTAAGCCAGATGTATGTAAGAAGCCAATCAGATATTCCATAGGGCTTTTGATGCGAGTACCCACGACATCCTCATGGAAAAAATGCTCGCTTTTAAAAAGTTGGCGAAAAACGGGAGCGAGTTCAAAATTGTTGTTGCGGAATGTTTGTGCCAAACCTGCAACGACTTCTTCGTCAATGTCTTCATTCACAAAATAGCGGTAAATTTTGCTGCAAATATAAGTAGCAACTTGATTGGCACGAAGGGTAAAAATAAGTTGATGCACATCATTGTACCCCCAATTTCCAGTTTGACCAAAAATTTCTTTTGGTGAATTGTCGTGAAAATCAGGGTCAAAGCGTTGATTGTCGTTTTCGTAAAATTCGCAAGTTTCACCATTTGCCCCTATCCATCCCGTCAAAGCACGAGATATTTCATATACATCATCTTCTGTATAGCCATTGTTTTGACCAAGCGTGAACAACTCCATTAATTCCCGACCATAATTTTCGTTGATTTCATTGGCCGTATTGAGGTTGCCATTGAGGTAAATGAGCATTGCAGGAGTTTTGCCAATCGCTTCAACAAAAGTCCTAAAATTCCCCAAGGCATTTTGCTGCAAGGTTTTGTGGTAACTATACAGATAAGCCGAGCAGTAATAACTGTACCATTCGGTCACAAAATGATTGCTCCAAAACAGCACCAATTTGTCCCGAAAACCATTATTGAGCATATCTTTTACCCACTGAACCGACATTTCCTCATAGTGTTGCCCTACTTCTTCGTCAAAATCGGTGTAATCGTCCACAGGTTGCCGCGCCCATTCGGCCCAAGTTGGCGGAGGTGAAAGCGGCAGGTTGAGGGCTTGGTTAACCAATTGGTCAACCAAAGCCGCAGGACTCATATTGAGGGCTTGATTGATTTGTTCGGCAGTAGCCCCAAACGCCATTCGACGGTATAAATGCGCTACTCTTCGGACATTCCACGGGGTATCGCTGGAGGGAATATAGGTTTCGAGGCTGGAAGTTGCACAACTCATATTGATAATGTATTTGTTTCTTATGCTTTGGGTTTATTGATTTTTTACGAAACAATGTTGGTTTCGTTTGTGAGATTTTCAGCTAAATTTACTAATTTTCAACTGTTTTTCTATTTGATTGTTTAAATAATGTCAAAATTTGACAGCAATTTGATGTTTAGTATTATCTGCTATTGAAGAAAATTGTAACCTTTATAGGACGTTTTTATTGGAAACTATGATTTGAAGGAACGAAAACCTATATGGAAGGTGTTTTGTTTATTGAAGGAAACTTTATTGTTTAACATTCAAATAAAAACACCATTAGTATTGCAGAAATAAAATTAGACCTTTTTAGAAAAATCGATGATTTAGAAGATGACTATTTACTTCAAATTCACAAATTAATCAATGATAAAATAGCGTTTTTTGAAGCAGAAGAAGATAGAAAAGAAAAATCTACTTATGAAGAAATGGCTGCTGATGAAGAACGAGAAAAAGAAGCAGAATCTTGGTTAGAAGAAACCAATTATTCCACCAAAATCGAAGCAGAATTATGAAGAGAGGCGAAATCTGGTGGGTGAATTTCAGTCCTCCTGTTGGTGGAGAATTATGTAAAGACCGCCCTGCTGTTATTTTGAGTAATGATACGGCAAACCGAATACTCAATAGCGAGTAGTTAGTAAAAATAGGTTGAGCAATAAAGCTGGGGAATTGTTTGAGGAAGATTTGAAGAAAATCGGTAAAATTGTCATTAAATATTTGAAGATAAAGAAGTAAAGAAATTTTCGAATGCTTAAATCTAAGCGTTTATAGAAATAGAGCGTATTTCCATTAACCTAGTTTTCGGTTACGTTTTTCGTATTAATACGATAGTAAAAGCAAAAAATAGCTTGGGATTATTGAGATTCAAAAATTAGTTTGCGGTTTCATTTTACACGCCTTGAACATGAATAGGAATCTTGTACAGCACGGATGAAACAAAGTCAAGTAAAGAAAATTCTTTTCAGTATTCGATTCTTGTTTAAGGCTGAATACTCAGTTATCCTAAATGATAAATCAATAGAAACAAAAAATCCAAACCCCATATACAATGAAACACAATTACAAGTACCTCCAATTCATCATCTTATTCTTGCTTGCTGCAACTTTTTCCCTTCAATTGCAAGCCCAAGACCTCTATTTATTTGAAGACTTCAATGAATGTGAACTCCCAAGCGATTGGCGGACAAAGGTGGCAGGTGAAGCAGCAGTTTGGGGCGTGGGCATTTCCGAAAATGAAAATGCGGCTGAAAACAACAGTATGGATGGTACTTGCATGGTCTATTTTGACGACGATGCGGCGGGCGAAAACACCCCTGCTTGGAGTCTCGAATTGGAGTCACCCACCTTTGATGCAACGGTCAATGCCCAAATCACTCTTGAAGTTGATGTGCATTTTCGGAATTGGAACGGCAGCGCATCTTTGGTGATTGAAGCCTTCAATGGCAGCGAATACATTGAAGTAGAACGCTTTCAAGGCGAAGAAGACAGTGGATGGGGTTTTCCCGATTACCGCCATGTTTTTGTCGACTTGACTCCCCACAAAAACGACAAAATGACCGTCCGATTTGTGTATGACGATGGAAATGATTGGACTTGGTGGGCTTCAATTGATAACTTTGAAGTGAAAGGTTGGGGCAAAGATGGAGATTTGTTATTGGAAAACTTCAATGCGTGTGAAATGCCAGAAGGTTGGGAAACCAATGTTGAAAAAGGCTCATGGGATTGGCAATTCGGCACACAATTCGATAGTGACGAGCCAATTAGAAGCATTGACGGAAGTTGTTTTGTGTTTTTTGACGATGATGCCATTGGGGATACGATTCCTTCCAAAGTGCAACTAATTTCTCCTTCCTTCAATGGACGAGATTTTGCTCAAATATTCTTGGAAATGGATGTACATCACCGAGATTATCAATTAGAATCTTTCAATGTGTATGTTTTTGACGGAAGCGAATACCACCGAGCCAAAAGTTATACAGGTGAAAACATTGCAGGAGAATTTTTCAATTCTGCCATTCACGACCGCATTGACATTTCGGCTTATCGCGCTGAAAACATGCACCTTATATTTGAATACGACGACAACAATATGTGGGGTTGGTGGTCAGGATTTGACAATGTGCGGGTATATGGCGAGGGCGAAAGTTTCGATATTTGCGACAAAGCCAAAAGCGTGACTTTGGGCGGAATGTGTGTGGAAGGCACAAATATCAACGCACTTTTTGAAGGCAGTGCTTCGGAATGTGTGGAAAGTCTGCATGGAATTTGGTACTCTTTTGTCGCTCCAACTTCGGGTGCAGTGACTATTCGAGCCAAAACCGACTTCAACGATGTTTTGACCGTCTTTTCGGGAACGTGTGGTAATTTGCAGCAAATCAACTGCACTAATTACGATGAATTTGGTTTTGTAGGCGAAATTTTACCTGTCATGGACTTGACTCCAAATCAAACCTATTTTGTAAGGGTCAGTGGTGCAGTCGATAAATTCGGCAAAACGGAGGGCAATGTGTGCCTGTCCATTGCAGAAGGTGCAGCTACAAAAACACCTCCTGCAAATGACCTCTGTTCAGATGCCATTGTCCTGACTATCAATAGTGATTGCACACTGGGAACGAACAAAGATGCTACTTTCTTTGGCCCCGAACCGAGCCTCAACCTCAAATCAAAATCCTCGATATGGTACAGTTTTGAAGCCCCTGAGGATGGCGAGGTCATCATCGAAAGCAATGCCGACTTTGCAGATGTGTTGACCGTTTTTTCAGGTACTTGCGGCAATTTGACCGAAATCAGAAGCAGCGATTTTGGGCATAGTTTGCACCTCACAGACTTGGAAGTGGGTTCAACCTATTTGATTCAAAGCGCAGGTTTCTTCTCGACAGTCGAAGGAACGGTCTGCATGAAAGTGAGTTCGGCGGAAGCTGCCCCTGAAAACGATTTGTGTAACGGTGCCATCAACCTGCAATTGGGTGAAAGCTGCACCATCGGCAACAATACCTACGCTACATTCAATGGCCCTCGCCCAAGCTGCGATGTCGCCCCAACGGCTTCAATATGGTTCCGATTCACCGCCCCTTCTTCGGGCAGGGTTTTGGTCAATACGGGTGCAGATTTTGTGAATGTCTTGTCCGTTTTTGGTGGCCCTTGTAGCAATTTGGAGGAAATGGGCTGCGCCTACAATCCTTCAAAATGCGATGAAGGTGTGGTGTTTGAATTGGAGGGCGATGCCGACTATTTCCTTCAAGTGGCTTCGGCTCAAAATCCTTTTGGCTATACTTATGGCGATGTGTGTGTGCGGGTAAGCGACTACGAAAATGCGCCTGTCAAAGCCCGATTGAAGGTGTTTTTGGAAGGTGCGTATTCGAGCAGCAATCAAATGAACAACCACTTAAAAGCCGCCAACCTCATTCCTTTCGACCAACCTTACAACCGTGCGCCCTGGAACTATAATGGTACGGAGTGCATCACCGAAATGCCTGTCAATGCAGTAGATTGGGTCTTAGTCGAGCTTCGAGATGCCAACAACTCAGAAACAATCGTGGAACGAAAAGCGGCTATCCTCCTCTCCAATGGCAACATCGTGGACGAGGGCAATGATGGCGTTCTGTTTCAAAATGCAACCGAAAACAACAGTTATTACACCATCGTCCGACACCGCAACCATTTGGCAATCATGAGTTCTGTCCCTATTCCGTTTCCTAATTCGAATCACTACCATTTTACCGCCGACCCTTCGTATGTGATGGGTGGTGCAGCACAATTGACGCAATTGGAGAATGGCAGTTATGCGGCTATTGCAGGGGATTTTAATGCGGATGGAGTGATTTCTGTTTTTGACTTCAATTATTATTCGGAGCAAAAATCGATGTTGAACGCTTATGTGGATGGGGATTGTAATTTGGATAGAGCTGTTGGGGTGCAGGACTACAATTTGTATCAGGGGCATCCTTCGGTGATTGGGGTGGAGGAAGTGAGGTATTGATTGAACACAGAGTCACGGAGATTTTGCTTGCTTGTACCACTTTGGATTTTTGAACGGAGAGACGCTGAGACGGAGAGTTTTTTTATGCGAGTGAAAACTTTGGCAACGCTTGATGTATCTTTCACCATTCAAATCTCACAAAACCTAAAGGTGTTGGCAAATTTTCACTCGATATAAAGTAGAAATATGGTATAGTCCCCAAATTCTTCAATTTGTTAAATTTCAATTATTTACATTCTACATTCATTCATTTCTACCGTTTTATTCCCTTCAATATTCTTGAAGGAAGAACAAAAAACGTACCTTTGTGTTCCATTTTCTCCTTCTAATTAACTAAAACATAACCCCCAAAAACAATGAATTTTAAACTCACCGAAGAGCATTTGATGATCAGAGATGCGGCAAGAGATTTCGCTCAAAATGAATGTAAGCCAGGTGTAATCGACCGAGATACCCACAAAACCTATCCTGCTGAACAAGTGCGCCGTATGGGAGAGTTGGGGTTTTTAGGGATGATGGTGGACCCCAAATATGGTGGAAGTGGACTCGATACGATTTCGTATGTGTTGGCAATGGAAGAAATCTCTAAGGTAGATGCATCGTGTTCGGTAATCATGTCGGTGAACAATTCTCTCGTATGCTGGGGATTGGAAACATTTGGCAATGAGGAACAAAAAGAAAAATACTTACCTCGATTGGCAAAAGGTGAAATGGTAGGAGCATTCTGTCTATCCGAACCTGAAGCAGGCTCGGATGCCACACAACAACGCACAACAGCGATAGACATGGGCGATCACTACTTGGTGAATGGGACTAAAAACTGGATTACAAACGGCGGAACAGCAGGCATTTACATGGTAATCGCACAAACTGACGTGGACAAAGGACACCGAGGAATCAATGCGCTGATTATCGAAAAAGATTGGGAAGGGGTGAGTCATGGAGCAAAAGAAGACAAATTGGGAATCAGGGCTTCTGATACACATTCGGTGATGTTTCAGGATGTGAAAGTACCCAAAGAAAACCGAATTGGAGAGGATGGTTTCGGCTTCAAATTTGCGATGAAAACCCTTTCTGGTGGACGTATTGGCATTGCTGCTCAAGCTTTGGGAATTGCTTCTGGTGCTTATGAATTGGCTTTGGCTTACTCCAAAGAAAGAAAGGCTTTTGGCAAACCAATTAGTCACCATCAAGCGATTGCCTTCAAATTGGCGGACATGGCTACCGAAATTGAAGCTGCCCGCTTGTTATGCCTCAAAGCGGCTTACCTCAAAGATACACACCAAAACTACGACCTAGCTTCCTCTATGGCAAAAGTGTTTGCCTCAGAAGTGGCCATGAAAACCACAACAGAGGCGGTGCAAGTACATGGCGGTTATGGCTTTGTAAAAGAATACCATGTGGAAAGATTGATGCGAGATGCCAAAATCACCCAAATATATGAAGGAACTTCTGAGATTCAAAGGGTGGTGATTTCAAGGACAATTTTGAAGGATTGACCTATCTGATTCAAGACATATAAAGACTTCGGAAGTTTCATTTTAAATCGAACAACTCTCAGTGAAATAGTTCCTCGATTTTTTAAGAGCTAAACTTCCGAAGTCTGCATCCCTTTGTTATTCCATATTTTAATTGATTCTATGTCAAACGTAAACCCCAAAATTGAAGAAAGTTGGCTAATTGCCTTGGAAAAGGAATTTCAAGAGCCTTACTTTGCAGCAATTAAACAGTTTTTGGTCAAAGAGAAACAAGCGGGTAAAATCATTTATCCTCCAGGTTCACTAATAGACTTGTACGGATTTGATTATGATAGAGTTATGTGAAAAGTGATTTGTTGTGTGCAATTATTTTCCTCTTGAAAAACATTTGTTATAATCAAAATATAGGACTCTTTTTCAAAACATTTGTTTATGAGTGTTTTAAGCATAAAATAATAAATCATTAAATATTTTCAATAATTTATTATTCACTGATTATCGAGCCGAACAAGTCTAATCTTCAATGCTTTCAACAAAGTACCTTTCGACAAAGTGAAAGTGGTGATTTTGGGGCAGGATCCTTACAAAAACCCCGGTGAAGCAATGGGTTTGTCTTTCTCCGTTCCAAAAGGTGTCCGAGTACCGCCTTCTCTGCGAAATGTTTACAAAGAATTGGAGTCTGATATTGCAGGTTTTGTTGCGCCAAAGCATGGCGACTTGACCGATTGGGCTGAACAAGGAGTACTTCTACTAAATGCTACCTTGACCTTGGAGCAAAAGAAGTCCAATTCTCACAGCACTATTGGCTGGCAACGATTTACGGATGCGGTCATCAAAAAACTCTCGGACGGACGTTCTGGAGTTGTATTTATGTTGTGGGGTAATTTTGCGAAGACCAAAGCCGATTTGATTGACCAAAACAAACACTTGGTATTGACAGCAGCGCACCCTTCTCCAATGGCAGGCGGCGCGTTTTTTGGCAACAAACACTTTTCAAAAGCCAATACTTATTTGCAGCAGCAAGACCAAACACCGATTGATTGGACATTGAAGTAGGGCAATAAAAAACAGGAAAAGAGGTTACATAAACAACTACCTTATTGGTTATTATGTTTGCTCAAAAAATAATCCTGTATGACCTCACATTACTTCTCTAAAATTATTTGGCTGTCCTTTTTGATTTGGATATTCTCTGCAATCTGTGTGACTTCTCCCTCCATTTTTGCAAAAAATCAAGCACCTCTCTATCAGAATAAATATGTAGAAGGAAAATTGTATGTAGAAGTAAAAGCACGCTACCAAAGCATGAATTGGGAATATGATGAAGCGCTCGACAAACCAAAAAATCATGGATTGAAGCGGTGGATATTGCAGTATCAAGTGACCAAAATCGAAAAATTGACGACAGATAAAGCCAAAAATGCCTATTTTTTTTACTTCAAAAAGTCAAACCTAACCACTTCTTTCCTCCAAACTTTAAGCAATCTGCCCTATATAGAAAAAGCTACCCAAATACCAAATACAACACTTGCAGAACACAATCTTTACACTTCATCCGACCTTGCTTCTCACAAACCAAACTCTGTATTGATTCCCAATGCGTTTTCTCCAAATAGCGACCAATCCAATGATTATTTTGAAGTTAAGGGTCAAAATTTATTGGCTTATGAACTCCAAATTATTAACCGCTTGGGAGAGTCTATTTGTAAGGTAAATGAAACAAATACTTATGGTTGGGATGGAACTATTAAGGGGAAAGAAGTTCCTGTGGGTATTTATGCCTACTACGGTTGGGTTCGTTTTGAAGATGGAGAAACAAAAATATTGAAGGGATATCTGACCTTGATAAAATAAGAATATTGAACTTTGGATAAAAGAAGCAGGAAGTGAGATGCAAGATATAAGCTAATATTATGATTTAGACTTTTGAAGTTTCATTTCAAAAATTTGTTTTTACAAAGAAAAACAATACTTTATAAAGAGAAACTTCAAAAGTCTTTGTACAAAAGAAGTATGTTATTTAATTCACATTCCTAAGATGCAATCTTCAATGTATTCACTTTCTCCCCCGCAATCTTATCTTGAGCGTAGTCCAAAGTCACAATAAACTCATTAACATGACTTTTTGAAGGCAATTCAAACATGGCATCGGTCATTATTGCCTCACAAATAGAACGCAACCCTCTTGCTCCGAGTTTGAATTCAATTGCTTTTTCTACAATAAAATCCAATGCAGATTCGGTGAAGGAAAGATCTATTTTTTCCATTTCAAACAGTTTTTTGTACTGTTTGATAAGGGCATTTTTAGGTTCGGTAAGAATCAATCGAAGTGTTTTTGCATCAAGTGGTTCGAGGTAGGTCAGCACAGGTATGCGACCAATCAACTCAGGTATCAATCCAAAACTTTTGATATCTCTAGGGCTAACATAGCGCAACAAACTGTCTTCATGTGTGCGACCAATTAGGTTATCAGATTTGAAGCCGATAACCGATTTTTGAATACGGTTCGCAATCATTCTTTCCAAGCCGTCAAAAGCACCTCCACAGATAAACAAGATGTTTTGAGTATTGATTTTCACCATTTTTTGTTCAGGGTGCTTGCGTCCTCCCTGTGGCGGAACCAATACTTCTGAACCTTCCAAAAGTTTCAACATGGACTGCTGAACACCTTCGCCCGAAACATCACGGGTGATAGAAGGGTTGTCGCTTTTGCGGGTAATTTTGTCAATCTCATCAATGTAGATAATTCCTTTTTCGGCAGCTTGAACATCGTAATTGCAAACTTGCAACAAACGGCTCAAAATGCTTTCTACGTCCTCTCCAACATAACCTGCTTCTGTAAAAACAGTAGCGTCCACAATGGCAAAAGGCACATTCAAAAATCGGGCAATGGTTTTGGCCAACAATGTTTTTCCTGTTCCTGTGCGCCCAACCATCATGATGTTCGATTTCTCAATCTCAACTTCATCATCATCAGGTTGATTCAAGCGTTTGTAGTGATTATACACCGCAACAGACAAGACCTTTTTAGCATCTTCTTGTCCAATCACATACAAATCCAAATATTCTTTTATTTTTTTGGGATTCAACAAGTTAGGGAGTGAAAACTGAAATTTGCGTTTGGTTTGATACAGTTCCTCCTCCAAAATTTGCTGAGCTTGTGCGATACAAGTTTCACAGATATGCCCATTTAATCCTGCAATGAGAATCAGTGTTTCATCCTTGGTTTTACCACAAAAAGTACATTCAAAATCATCTTTTTTTCGTCTTGCCATGTTGCTCTACTATTAACAAAAAGTAACCCTCAAAAGTAAATCTGGATTTACTTTTGAGGGTTTAGATTATAAATATTGCTGTTCAATAGCACGTATATTAAAAATAATTAATTATTGTTTTATTGAGCCAGCAAAGATAAGAAATAATATCAAAAAGGTTGTTTTAAACAATTCAATCTTCGAGAAAGACTTCCTACCAATAGATTCAATTGTTAGGAAACATTTATCTAAGGATAGTGTTTACACTACTTATCGTCTTTGCCTTTGCTTCTTGTAAGAACCTCATCCACAATACCATACTCTTTAGCTTCCAAAGCACGCATCCAATAATCACGGTCACTATCTTTTGAGATTTTCTCAAAATCTTGTCCTGTGTGATGGCTCAAAATATTGTAGAGTTCTTCTCTCATTTGCATAATCAACTTATAAGAAATCTCCATATCACTAACTTGACCTTGCATTCCGCCCATCGGTTGGTGAATCATCACTCGACTATGCTGCAAGCAAGTACGCTTACCCTTAGCACCTGCAGCCAAAAGTACGGCTCCCATTGAAGCTGCCATACCCGTACAGATAGTATTCACATCAGGCATAATGTATTGCATGGTATCATAAATACCCAATCCTGCAATCACAGAACCACCTGGACTGTTGATATAAATAGAAATATCACGATTGGGATCAACCGATTCCATGAACAACAACTGCGCTTGAATGATATTTGCAGCCTGATCGGTCACAGGAACACCCATAAAAATAATACGATCCATCATCAATCGAGAAAACACGTCTAATTGAGCTACATTCATCGGACGTTCTTCAATGATATAAGGAGTCATACCCTTAGGCGACACATTGCTTGCATTCGTATTGGTATGGTTTACAAATTGGTCTACCGTCAAGCTATTCAATCCTTTATGTTGGACAGCATATTTTCTGAATTCGTTTCCAAAATCCATAGTTTATAAATTTTTACTTGTTTAATTGTAAATAAAAAAATGCAAGGAAGTTACCCGCATACAATAGTGGTGCTTTCACCCAAAAAGGTTACATACACTAAGATTCTTCTTCTGCCACAACAACAGTATCTTCCGTTTCTTTGTTCTCAACAACTGCTTCTTCAATAGAAGAATTTTCATCCACTGATTCTACTTCATTGTCTTTTTTAAGTAAGTCATTGTATTCATCCACACTTAACCCTATCGTATTCAAAGAAACCGTTTCCCTTAGCTTAAGCGCCACTTGTTTCTCTATTACCTTTGCGCTCATATTTCTCACATATTCTTCATCCTGCAAACGTGACTCTACCAACTGCTTGAGAAAATCATCAGGTATTCCTTGTCCTCCCATATACATCCGAAACATAGAACTGACTTCCTTAATCGTTTCTGAAATAATTAAATTGTTGTCTATCTCAATTTCAAAATGTTTCGCCAAATCCTCAAGTATAACTCGCCATTTCAAATCGTTAAAATAATCGGCAAAGGCAGATTCTTTATCTTCAATCTTTTCATCCTTATTATTAAAAAACCACATGCTACGTATGGATTTTTCTGCCAAATCTACTTGAGTAGTTGCGACAATGTGCTCTCGGAGCCTAAGCCACAATCTTGAACTTGTTTGATCATCATATTGACGAGCCAATGATTCCTTGATTTTTTCACGAAAAAATTCAGGTGTTACAATTTCTGGAACAAGACTTTCAGAGTTCACTACCGCAGTTTCCTCATCCTCACTTTCCAATACCGTATCATCTTCCAATCCAAAGACCTTCATAAACAATTCCTTGTCAATAGCAGCCTTTTTCAGTCTTTTCACCGTCTTGATGGTCATTCTAAACTTACCAGAAGTTTCGATAAAATCGCCATCGTCATCTACATCCAAGTCTAACAAAACAGATGAGATTTGATTATCTTCTCTGTCAAAAGCTTCAAATATGTCTATATCAATAGAATCTCCCTTTTTCAATGCCAATACACTTTCTCGTGGACCTTCTTCTTTTAGCATATCAACCGCTATCCAAGTTGTATTCTCCACACCTTCTTCTTTCACATTTCCCTCTGCATCCAATTCTACAAATGACACCTCCAAGGAATCCGATTCATCTATATCATTTTCGACCTCTTCACTAGTGCCATATTGCTTTTGCAAACGACTTATTTCCTCGTCCAATAAATCGTCAGCCACTTCAATCTGATAATTATCAAAAACCGTATCACTATCGTTCAACAATGGAATTTCTATAGACGGCTTCAAGGCTACTTCAAAATCAAACGTGTAGTTTTTATCACCATCCACATCCATCTTATCCATATCGTTGTCCATCATCACAGGATTCGCCAATATTTCCCATTCCGTTTCTTTCAGAAAATTGTTTAACTGCTCTTCCAGCACCTTATTCAATTGTTCTGCAAAAACAGATTTTCCAAACATCTTCTTAACCACACCCATAGGCACCATGCCCGCTCTAAAACCCTTAATTTGCGCCTTCTTTCTCAGGTTTTTCAGTTCATTATTGACCGCCTCTTGATAATCGCCAGGTTCAATCGTCAATTTTATCAAACCAAGACCATTTTCAAGTATTTCCTTGTTAACTTGCATCTATCTACACAAATTTTGTTAGTAAATTTCTTTTAATTAAATTAACTGCAAAAGTACGTATAAACTCTCAACAAACAAATTTCACATTGCTTACGTAGTTAACTTTTAAATTCACTGCATAAAAAAAGCGAGCAGTATTGAATCAATACTACTCGCTTTTTGGTTGAAAGTGCGGGTGAAGGGACTCGAACCCCCACGCCCGAAGGCACTAGATCCTAAGTCTAGCACGTCTACCAATTCCATCACACCCGCATTTTTCATTTTGAGAGTGCAAATTTAGCCTTTTTTTGTAAAATTGATAATTAACCACAAAAATTTGTTATTTTTATTTTGATTTTGTTTTTACCTTCAATGATAACCAGCAAAAAATGAGCATGATTTCGACACACGTTTTTGAAAAAATTGAAGAACCAGAGGTGATTACAGCCTGCAAAGATTTACTTCAAGCCTGTGAGCCACTGAGCGATGCCGATAGAGACCGCATCGAAAGAGCCATTGGAGTAGCTTATGATGCTCATAAGGGAATGATGCGTAAAGCAGGTGGTCCATATATTTTGCATCCTATTGAAGTGGCTCAAATCGTGGCAAGTGAAGTTGGACTGGGAGCTACATCTGTTATCTGTGCGCTTCTACACGATGTAGTAGAAGATACGGACATGACATTGGAAGATCTGCAGCGAGATTTTGGTGCAAAGGTCGCAGACATTGTGGACGGACTTACCAAAATAAAACTCTACAATAAAAGTTGGGTGGTTCAAAAAGCAGAAAATTTCAAAAAGATATTGTTTGCATTGGGAAAAGATGTGCGAGTTATTTTGATAAAACTGGCAGACCGCCTTCACAATATGCGAACAATGGATGCCATGCCCCACCATAAGCAGGAATTGATTGCTTCCGAAACACTGTTTTTATATACACCAATTGCACATCGACTGGGATTGTATCGCATCAAATCAGAACTAGAAGACCTTTCTATTAAGTACACACAGCGAGAGATTTACAAAGAAATTGCAGGAAAACTCAGTGAAACAAAAAGAAGTAGGGAAAAATTTATTCACGAATTCATTGAGCCTGTCAAAGAAAAATTGCAGGAAGGAGACATTGGTGAATTCCAAATATATGGTCGTCCTAAACACATTTTTTCTATTCTCAGCAAAATGAGGAACAAGGGTGTTCCTTTTGAAGAGATTTATGATTTGTTTGCCATACGAATCATCATTGATGCAGATGACAAAGAAGGTAAAGCCCTTTGCTGGAAAGCTTATTCGATTGTCACCGACCTTTACCGCCCAAACCCTGGCAGACTCCGAGATTGGATTTCTAACCCCAAATCAAATGGTTACGAATCACTGCATACGACAGTGATGGGGCCTGGAGGAAAATGGGTTGAAGTGCAAATTCGAACGGTGATTATGAATGAAATTGCAGAAAAAGGGGTAGCCGCTCACTGGAAATACAAAGGTGGTCGAGCAGATGGACAGTTTGACGATTGGCTGCAAAAGGTACGGGAATACCTTCAAAACCCACAAGGTACTGCTGTGGATTTGCTGCATGATTTTCGACACAATCTCTACGTCAATAATATCTACGTCTTTACTCCAAAAGGGGATGTACGCACACTTCCCAGCAATGCAACTATTTTGGATTTTGCCTTCGATATTCACACCGATTTGGGATGTATGTGCATTGGGGCAAAAATTGATGGAAAATTATACCCTATTTCTTACCGCCTCAAAAGTGGCGACCAAATAGAAATCATCACCTCCAAAAAACAAAAACCCTCCGAAGATTGGCTCAACACCGCTGTGACGAGCAAGGCAAGAACCAAAATCAGGCAGGTACTGAAAAATGAAAAGCGGAAAATAGCAGATCTCGGTAAAGAAATGCTCGAACGCAAACTTCGTGGATTGAAGGCATCAATTAGCAATAACCTCATTGACGAATTGGCCCATTACTACAAATTTGACGACCGCTTGGAGTTTCTCTACCAAATTTCACAGAAAAAATTTGACCTTTCGGTGTTGAAACAACTCAACATTATAGGTGATAAAATCATTGTCAATAAGGAACACAAACCCAATACCATCAATGTTGAAGACCTAAATATTCCGAGCAAACACCAACTCGATGATGTGGATATCAACATCTTTGAAGGTTTCGCGGATCAAATAGACTACAACATTGCTAACTGCTGTCGACCTGTGGCTGGTGATGAAGTTTTTGGCTTTATTACTGTCGGCAAAGGCATTCACATTCACCGAAAAAATTGTCCAAATGCAGAGGATTTGTGCACACGCTATCCTTACCGAATTGTCAAAATAAAATGGTCAAAAGCTTCCAAAAATGTACTGTTCCTCACCCACATTCGCATCAGTGGAATCGACGACATTGGTTTGGTAAACAAGCTAACTAGCATCATTTCCAACGATTTGAAGATAAATATGCGTGCTATTTCTTTGGATGCAAAAGATGGATTGTTTGAAGGAAACATTGAAGTATATATGAACGACAACCAAGAATTGAAGCTGCTCATCAAAAAATTGGAACAAGTTGAGGGGATTCACAAAATCGAGCGATTGAGCTAAAAATAGCCAGTCACACCGAAATGGAAATGAGAACTTATTATTGTTTTTATCTGTTTATTTTTATCAAACTAAAACCCTCATACTATAAGTAAATGCAACTACTGAGTTGCAATATAAAATGTGTTTGTAAAGATGGAAGTAAATACTGCTATACAAATTGATCTCAATAGTGTATTACAGGGCATTGCCTTATTAGACACCGATAATCTGCGAATATTCACAAACGAAGTAGTTCAGTTACTTGTAAATAGAACATCTGATAGCAAGCAAGCTAAAGAATGGACAATAATTTATCAAATTTATACCCTTGTTCCACAAAACATTAAAACTAGATATGAACAACTCTCACATCAACTTGGAATAGACCAACTAAGCGAGAGTGAGCACGAGGAATTTATGCAGTTGAATGAAAAAATGGAAAATTTTAGTGTAGTAAGACTTGAATTGCTAATAGAACTCGCCAATATTCGACAAACTACTGTTTCTGAAGTTATGCAGCAACTAGGGCTACAAAAACCTACTCATGACTAGACGTTATATTCGTAAACAGGAGAAAGCAACCATCGCACAACGTGCGAGTTTTAGATGTGAGTATTGTCTTATTCCTGATACCTATTCTATGCAAGCATTTGTTAATGAGCATATCAATCCTGTTAGTAAAGGAGGTGTTACTGAATTAATAAACCTTGCCTATGCCTGTGGAGGCTGCAATGGGCATAAACATGAACAAACAGAAGTTGAGGATATAGAAATAGGTGAAAGTGTTCCTCTCTTTAATCCACGAAAACAAAAATGGAAAGATCATTTTGAATGGAGTGAGGATAAAGTACAAATAATTGGTCTTACCGCAGTTGGAAGAGTAACTGTTTCTACTTTGAAAATGAATAGAGTTGGATTGGTTAATTTAAGAAAACTACTGCTCACAATTAATGAACATCCACCTAAATTAAGTAGACTTGTTCGGCTCGATAATCAGTGAATAATAAATTATTGAAAATATTTAATGATTTATTATTTTATGCTTAAAACACTCATAAACAAATGTTTTGAAAAAGAGTCCTATATTTTGATTATAACAAATGTTTTTCAAGAGGAAAATAATTGCACACAACAAATCACTTTTCACATAACTCTATCATAATCAAATCCGTACAAGTCTAGTGAATAAAAATACTCTATTGTATGCCCTCTGACTTACAAAAAATTAAATCCCTTCTCCAAGAAAGTCTCAATAACAATACTTTTGTAAAGCTCTCTTTGGGCAATTACAAAGGCAGTGATGCGGAACTAAAAAACATCCGAGTGAAGCGTACACTCATCAAACGAAAAGACAAACTAAGTTTTACATACCGCTTCAAAACAAGGGATGTGGTGAAAAACTATGATTTTGAAGGAGGTATTCAACTGATGGAAGAACAAGTAAAAATGGACGGTTTTCGACATTTGTTATTATGCACCACCGATTTTGACCTGCAATTGATGGTGGATAAAAAGGGAAAATGGCGACTGCAAAAACAAAAACCCACCACTACTACCCTACCCTCTTTGGCACACGACCGCCCAAAAAACCGCAAAATCGAAGCCTCAAATCAACCTTACCTTCAAGCTCTTAGAATCACAGATGCTTCTGGAAAGGTCTATAAGGCTGCCCAAAATAAATACCGTCAAATCAATCACTATATCGAAATTCTGAGCAGCCTATTGAAGGAACTTCCTCAAAGTGAACAGATAAATGTAGTCGATATGGGAGCTGGGAAAGGATATTTGACCTTTGCCCTGTACGATTACCTAAACAACGTTTTGAAGAAAAAAGCGAAGGTGACGGGTGTTGAGTTCCGCAAAGATTTGGTGGATTTGTGCAATGACATTGCGAAAAAGTCGGGCTTTGACCAACTGCAATTTGAAGAAGGAACGATTGAAAACTATGAAAACCCTTCGATTGATGTTTTGATTGCACTTCATGCCTGTGATACGGCTACGGATGATGCGATTGCGAAAGGTATTCGTGGAGATGCCGATTTGATTGTCGTTGCGCCCTGCTGTCACAAGCAGATTCGGCGAGAAATGGAGCAATACAAAGTCAAAAATGAACTGGATTTTTTGACCCAATATGGCATTTTTTTGGAACGACAGGCGGAGATGGTGACAGACGGAATTCGTGCATTGATTTTGGAATATTTTGGGTATTCGACCAAAGTTTTTGAGTTTATTTCGGATGCACATACGCCTAAAAATGTGTTGGTCGTTGGGGTGAAAAAGCCACATTCAAACGTAGATAAAGAGGCGATTTTGAAGAAAATTGAGAAAACGAAGGCATTTTTCGGGATTGGAGTACATCATTTAGAGAAGCAAGTCCTTAACAATCAAATCTAAAATGCTATGAACTACCAAATCATCACCAACCCCAAAAAACTCCACGAATTTATCGAATGGCTGCCCGAATTGGAAGCAAACGAAAAATATTACTGCTGTCTGTTTGCTCGAAAAAAGTATTGTGAAGGGCAAATGAAATCGAGCGACAAGACTCAGCTCAAACGTTTTGTGTCGGATAAGTCAAGACTATTTGAGAAAATCAAACAATTGGAGGTCGAAATCGGAGCCTACAAATTGAAGAACATAGATGCGCCGCAAGAATCTTTGGCACTGTATATCAATCCAAATCCAAGAGATTTGACAAAAGCAACTTACGATGGAATCATTCAGCTTACCCAACTGTTGAAAAACAACCGTAGAAATTTTAATCCTCATGCCGAACTCCTGAATTGTATTCAGCGCAGTTTGGGACGACAAATTTTCTTGGATTTTGATGTGGACACCAAAGATTTTGACTTTGAGAAATTGAAGGAGGTGGTGAATGTTTCTTGTTTGAAGATATTGGAAACGAGAGGAGGATATCACCTATTGGTTCGACTTTCTGAAGTAGAACCTGCCCACAAAAAATCATTCTACAACAAGATTGTAGCCTTGGGCGTAGATCAAACAGGTGATCAATTATTGCCTGTTGCAGGTTGTGTTCAAGGAGGATTTACACCGAGGTTTCTAGAGATGTTTTGAAAATAACAGCAGAAATGAAAGAGGAAATAACAATCAATTTAGACCTGCCACCTGAAAAAAGATGGTTGTTTTTGGAGAAATACAAAGTCGAAATTGATGAAATGATAGGTTATTATTTGGACGACTTGAGTGACATTAGTTTTTTTGAAGATTTAATTGAAGAATACAAACAAGGTTTTGTACCCATTTCTTACCAAAAAGAGATAAGAAGCATTGCTCAGTTTTCGCAATATTCTGAAAATCAAATCTTACTGACGAACTTATACTATGATGCCTTAAAGTTTGTCTTTGGCTGTACATCTTTTGCAGTGCAAAATGACGACAGAATGATTCACGCTAGGAATTTGGATTGGTGGACTAAGAATGATGTCCTAAACAAACACACGAAGGTATTTCACTTCAGCAAAAACGGGAAAACTGTGTTTACATCCATTAGTTGGTGCGGCTTCATTGGGGTATTATCGGGTATGCGGCATGATGGCTATTCTGTTACGTTGAATGCTGTTTTGAGTGAAGAAAGTCCAAATTTTGCACAACCTGTTACTTTTTTATTGAGGGATGTATTGGAGAATGAACCTAATTACCAACGTGCTGTTCAGCAACTATGTACAACTCCCATTGCGTCAGACTGTTTGTTGATGATTGTGGGCAAAAATAAAGGAGAAATGAATGTTATAGAAAGAACTCCTACGCAATTTGAAATTAGACAAGCGAAAGATAATTATCTGATTGTGACCAATGATTACAAACAAATGAAAGGTGAAAAGCAAACAGGTGATATATTGCAGACATCTTCTTGTGGAAGGTACAATCAAGCGGAAGCCTTACTGCAAAAATCACTTCCCCAAAATGAAATTGAAGCCTTCAAAGTATTGAACGATAAAAAGGTAAAAATGAACATCACTGTTCAACAGATGGTTTTTGACTTGACAGATAATAAAATAATTCTACTGTAAATGTGCCTATATTTGCGTTTTCATTCTTCTTTTAATTTTCATTCATCTCCATGCTTCAATCCTACAAACAAAAATACCAAATCAGTGATTCCTTTGATGTTATCTGCATCGGTTCGGGCTTAGGAAGTCTGTCAGCTGCTGCATTATTGGCGAAAGAGGGGCAAAAAGTGTTGGTTTTAGAGCGACACTATACGGCGGGCGGTTTTACGCATATCTTCAAGCGCAGAGGCTACGAATGGGATGTTGGGATTCACTACATCGGTGAAATGCAGCGACAAAACAGCATCCTCAGACAGCTATTCGATTATGTCAGTGATGGCAAATTGGAGTGGGCAGATATGGGCGAAGTCTATGATCGAATCGTGATTGGTGACAAGATTTACGACTATGTGAAAGGTACGAACAACTTCAAGCAGAAGATGTTGGACTATTTTCCTGATGAGGCTGAAGCTATTAGCAAATATGTGGACTTAGTGTTTGAAGCCACCAAAGCGAGCCGCAATTTCTACTTGGAGAAAGCCATGCCGCCTTTGGTGAGCAAGGTTTCGGGAGGGTTGTTGCGATCGGCGTACATGAAATTTGCAGGGAAAACCACGCTTGAAGTGATGGAAAGCATTACTAACAATCAAGAACTCATTAAGGTTTTGACGGGGCAATATGGTGATTATGGATTGCCGCCCAGCCAAAGTAGTTTTGCGATGCACGCTACGGTGGTGCGTCATTATTTTGCAGGGGGCAACTTCCCGATTGGCGGCTCTGCACGGATTTTTGAAACGATTTTACCTGTGATTACCCAAGCAGGCGGAGCAGTATTGGTCAGTGCAGAAGTAGATGAAATCCTTATCGAAAACAACAAGGCTGTTGGTGTACGGATGAAGGATGGCAAGGAGTTTTTGGCTAAAAATATTGTGAGTGGGGCAGGAATTATGACCACCTACAAAAAACTGTTACCCAATGATGTAGTACAAAAACATGCCCTCCAAAAACAGTTGAAGAAGGTCAATAATTCGGTAGCTCATGCGTGTTTGTATATTGGTTTTGAGGCTTCTCCCGAAGAACTGCAATTGCCGAAAGCCAACTACTGGGTTTATCCCGTCGAAGGTACACACGACGAATGTGTGGAGCGATACACCAAAGACATCAACGCCGAATTTCCAGTAGTATATGTGTCGTTTCCTGCCGCAAAAGACCCTGATTGGAGCAACCGTTATCCCAACAAAAGTACGGTGGACATCATCACTTTGATGCCCTACGAAATATTTGAACAATGGGAAGGTACACGATGGAAAAAACGAGGGGCAGATTATGAGGCATTGAAGGAAAAAATCTCCCAGCGACTCTTGGAAACGCTCTACCGATTGGAGCCTCAATTGAAGGGAAAAGTTGCTTATTACGAACTTTCTACGCCGATTACCACACAGCATTTTATCAACTACGAAAAAGGGGAAATCTATGGCTTGGACCACAGCCCCGACCGCTTCAAAAACAAATTTTTGCGCCCACATACGCCCATCAAAAACTTGTACCTTACGGGGCAAGATGTGGTGTCGGCAGGGGTTGGTGCAGCTTTGTTTTCGGGATTGATTACGGCTTCTGCCATGACGAAGAAGAATTTTTTGAAGAAGGTAATGCAGTAATCGCTATTTTTGCAGCAAACAATATAGAAAAATGAAAAACATCCTCGTTACAGGTGCAAGCAAAGGAATTGGTTTTGAAATCGTAAAATTATTCTTACAAAAAACGGACTGCAATGTAATTGCTATTTCGAGAAACATTGAAAGTCTTTCCAATTTACCGACTACTAAGGATGAAAGCGCGAGATTGTTGCCAATCGCTTTTGACCTCACTTCCGAAAACTACAAGGAACTGACCATTCATTTAGACAAATATGGACACATAGACATCCTCATCAACAATGCGGGCTTGCTTATCAGCAAACCTTTTGCAGAATTGAGTACAGAAGATTGGCGCACTTTATTTGAAGTAAATGTATTGGGTCCTGTTAAATTGATCAAACACCTTCTACCCTACCTTCAAAAGGCACAATCACCTCACATTGTGAATATTGGCAGCATGGGTGGATTTCAGGGAAGTAGTAAATTTGGAGGTTTGTCGGCCTATAGTGCGAGCAAAGCAGCTTTGGCGAATTTGTCGGAATGTTTGGCAGGAGAATTAAGTGGCTACCGCATTGCCTGCAATTGTTTGTGCTTGGGGGCAGTCAATACCGAAATGTTGCAACAAGCATTTCCAACCTACAAAGCTCCTCTGAATAGCCCTGAAATGGCACAGTTTATTGTGGATTTCAGCACAACAGGACATCGGTTTTTCAATGGACAGGTGATTCCTGTGGCATTGAACAATCCAGATGTGTAAGTACAGCGATTGGTCTGAAAAACAATAATTTATCAAAAGGCAATTTCAAAAATCTTGATTCAAATATGGAGGCAGAAAAAAAGCTTGAACCATAGTCTGAGAAAGGTGTTAGTCAATGGAATAAGTAACCCAATATGAATAAATGAAATCCACTGCTTTCCCTATCCCCCCCATTGAAGTCTCAAAGAGAAACATTGCTATTTTCACCATCATTTTGTTTCATGCGGCGGGATTACCTTTCATTGCTTGCGAAACAACCCGTTCACTCTTCCTGCTCGTTACCCCCTTCAACCTAGTACTCTCCACGGTTTTGCTGTTGTGGAACCATGACGATTGGTCGCCATCTTTTGTTCTTTTTTGTGTTACTACCTTTTGTGTAGGCTTCGGAGCAGAAGTTATTGGCGTTCAGACAGGATACCTATTTGGAGAATACGCTTATGGAACAGTTTTGGGCTGGAAACTTGGGGGCGTGCCTTTGGTGATTGGCTCAAATTGGTTGATGTGCATTTATTGTTGTGGAGTGATTGCCAACCGTTTTCCCTTCAATGGGTGGGTGAAAGCAGGAATAGGTGCAGTATTAATGTTGTTATTAGATACTGTCATTGAGCCTGTTGCGATGAAAATGGGATTTTGGCAATGGGAAAATAACCTGATCCCACTTTGGAACTACGGCACTTGGTTTATTGCTTCTTTTATGCTCCTTTGTTTGTACTACCGACTGCCTTTCCAAAAAGACAATCCCGTAGCGACTTCGCTTTACTTTACCTTATGGCTATTTTTTGGCTTTTTGAATTTTGTGTGATTTTCACCTGTTAAAATCACTATGCAATGGTGAAAAAATAACTTCACCAATTTTCTTTGATAAAAAACTGATATTGAGGTGTTTTTTTTCATTTTCATTTTACTCCTATTCCACCATGACCTTCACCAAATCATTGATAGTATCCATCATCTGGTGCATTTCACGCTCGCTGTCAAATCGAAAAATCAAATTGCCAATTGCAGCACCTGCTTGGTGAAAAGCACTAATTTTATCTGTCTTACCAATATAAGGATGATGGGCATGAATCTTGTCTTTCAAGCTGTTGTCTAACTGTATTCCCTTCAAATCTCCTGACTGCAAACTGTGAATCATATAAGAAGCATAATGATATTTCGGAGAAAAAAATTTAGGAATTGATAATTTGTAATTCGCAGTCAAACAACCTTCAACTGCTGCTGCCACCAAATCTACACCATACCTCAGTTGAATCAAAATAGGGATATAATTGCCTCCACAACGAGGCCCAATTTCATTGACAAATATTTCACCCGCTTTTGTAATCAATACATCCAAATTAAAAGGGCCTTGGTCGTAACCTACCCTTTGAAGAATTTGCTCCAATTTTTGCGCTGTCATTTTCAGCAATGAAGGCGAATGCTCACTCGGAAATGTTTCGGCATAAGGAGCCATAAAGCGTTCATCCGTGTAGAAATGTCCATCACCAAAAGCAACAAAAGCCAGTTTACCGTCCTCCATGTATCCATCCCCACAGATCTGTCTTCCCTGCTTTTCGATGTACTGCTCTACAATGATTTCCTTTTTGATAGACACTTCAAAAGCTTCTTCTACCCGTTTTTCGGCTTCCTCCAATATTTGAACTATCCCCACTCCTCGACTGCCCGACCGATCCACAGGTTTGATAATTATAGGCAACTTTGCCAAGCGTATGTAAGCAAGTGCCACCTGTTTTTCGTAGGCTTCAAAATTTTGAAAAAACTGGGTTTGCAGCCCTTCGTTTTGCAGAAATTGACGAAAAAGTGCTTTGTTGGTAAGCACCAAAGTAGTTTCGTAATTGGGTGCGGGGAGATTCAATTTTTCTGCAACATAGGCTACCGTAGGCATAGACACATCTGAGGCAAAGGTCATGATGCCATCTATTTCTTCCTTTTGAGCGATTTGTAAAATGCTTTCTCGATCGGTTGTGCTGACAGAGTAGGCAGTTTCTGCAAATTGATGACAGGGATTGTCAGGATTGTTGTCGGCAGTAATGACCCTATATCCTTGATTCAGTGCGTATTGAATGGGAGGAAGCTGAAATGCGGCTGCACCTAAAAACAGGATTTTTTTCTTTTTCATGGCTTCTCAAAATTTCTTCAATTCTTTGAAAAGCCGACAAACAGGCAAACCCACCACATTGAAGTAATCCCCTTCAATTTTTTCGATACCCACCATTCCAATCCATTCTTGAATGGCATAGGCACCTGCTTTGTCAAAGGGTTGGTAGTGTTGGATGTAGTAGTGAATTTGATCATCGGTCAGTTCTCCAAAATACACTTTGGTGCTTTCCACAAAACAGTGTTCTTTTTCCTTCGATAACAAACAAATTCCAGTCATCACCTCATGCACCCTCCCACTCAATGCCCGAATGATGCGAAAAGCATCTGCTTCATCCTTGGGTTTCCCAAAAATGGTGGAGCCCAGACAAACAATGGTGTCTGCACTGATAATGGTTTCGTGGTCTTCGATTTGTGAGAAAACAGCCTTGGCTTTTTGGGCTGCAATGTACGACACAATCTCACGGGTACTAAGCGTTGGGTCATAACTTTCATCGGTGGATTGGGTGATGATGCGAAAGGGCAAACCCGCTTCTTGAAGCAGTTGCTGACGACGTGGAGATTTGGAGGCAAGGACGTACATTGTTGGATATTGGATATTGGTGATTGGATAACTTGCCCCGAAACTTTGGGGTTGGTGATTGGCAGTGACAAAAATAGGGAAAATTTTTGCGGCTTTCATCTTTGGGGGGATAACTATTTTGAACACAGAGGCACTGAGACGCAGAGGCTTTTTTGAAACTTCTACCAAAATGGCACAAGATTTTGGACTGGTTTCAGAATAGCCTATTTTTTTGACCTTTGCAAGGGCATGGCCTTGACCCTATTTGTAGAAAAATATCTTGTAGAATCAATTGGAGGGGCGTAGCTTCGGTACAAAAAATAGTTGATTGTGTGCGGTGTCTTCTACTCTTTTGTAAGGTTTGTCGCAATCCTAATTACACTGGATATGGGGTTGTTACAAGATTTTCAAACATTAGCTTGGATGGAACATAGAGTCGCAATCCTAATTACACTGGATATGGGGTTGTTACTTTAAACTCCTCAAGGAACAACTCAAACCTAAAACATGTCGCAATCCTAATTACACTGGAAATGGGGTTATTACACCAATAGTGCCCATGAGATCGGGCAAAGCATTCGGTCGCAATCCTAATTACACTGGAAATGGGGTTATTACTGGAATATTATCATAAGTAATTTCAGAGTTCGATTCTGTCGCAATCCTAATTACACTGGAAATGGGGTTATTACTAAAAATAACAGTTGCAGCCACAGAAAACCTGCTGTCGCAATCCTAATTACACTGGAAATGGGGTTATTACACGCCCAATTCAAAATAAAAACAAACCGCCATGATTTGTCGCAATCCTAATTACACTGGAAATGGGGTTATTACAGTAGATGCTGCCGTTGAATTTCTATACAACCGACAGTCGCAATCCTAATTACACTGGAAATGGGGTTATTACGTCAAAACAAAACTAACCAAAAATCTCCCTAAAAAGTCGCAATCCTAATTACACTGGAAATGGGGTTATTACAGAAAGCAAGTTGCGTGCTGAAAATGCACACAAGTAAGTCGCAATCCTAATTACACTGGAAATGGGGTTATTACGATGCAATGCTCCTCGGCATACCGAACAACGAAAAAGTCGCAATCCTAATTACACTGGAAATGGGGTTATTACTCGAACCCCAATCCCACACTCGGAAACCCCACACCATGTCGCAATCCTAATTACACTGGAAATGGGGTTATTACAAGCTAGGTTTTCTTCAATGAAGAGGTTTCGGTTGAGTCGCAATCCTAATTACACTGGAAATGGGGTTACTACTTTAATGATGGTAAAAACGAATGGAGTTGTTATTTATGTCGCAATCCTAATTACACTGGAAATGGGGTTACTACCATTTTTGCGAAAATGAAAGGCTTTGTAATCTTTTGTCGCAATCCTAATTACACTGGAAATGGGGTTACTACTGCACAGATGGGAGGTGCAAACAAAGGCTGGCAGATGTCGCAATCCTAATTACACTGGAAATGGGGTTACTACTGCACAGATGGGAGGTGCAAACAAAGGCTGGCAGATGTCGCAATCCTAATTACACTGGAAATGGGGTTACTACGAAATAAGCAAGATAGAGTTTGTTCAAGTAATGAAGTCGCAATCCTAATTACACTGGAAATGGGGTTATTACTTAGTAAAAACGGATGGTTAGGGTAAAAACGAAAGCGTCGCAATCCTAATTACACTGGAAATGGGGTTATTACTCAATGACAACCTTTCCGAATCCGTCAAAGAATAGGTCGCAATCCTAATTACACTGGAAATGGGGTTATTACCTACATACGTATTTTGGTAGACATTAGCGTAATTTCGTCGCAATCCTAATTACACTGGAAATGGGGTTATTACGTAGAGATAACATCAACACAAAGGTACGTTAAGCCTGTCGCAATCCTAATTACACTGGAAATGGGGTTATTACAATAAACTATGGCTCTGGTTCATAGTGCCAATATTTCAGTCGCAATCCTAATTACACTGGAAATGGGGTTATTACTTCGTGAAAGAAACATCTGGCGGTTCTTTCGTTTCACAAGTCGCAATCCTAATTACACTGGAAATGGGGTTATTACTGAAATACTTAATCTTTTTTATCTTATTAGTATCATTGTCGCAATCCTAATTACACTGGAAATGGGGTTATTACTTGATAAATGCTGTCGTGGTTTAGAAAGCACTTATGTCGCAATCCTAATTACACTGGAAATGGGGTTATTACTATTTCGTCACTTGCACAAGGGACGAATTCACAATACGTCGCAATCCTAATTACACTGGAAATGGGGTTATTACGATTATGGTGGAGTTGATGAAATTAAAAACAAAATAAGTCGCAATCCTAATTACACTGGAAATGGGGTTATTACTCATTGTTTTGCCTTGTCTTTTGATATTCCACAATTAGTCGCAATCCTAATTACACTGGAAATGGGGTTATTACCAAGTAAGATCAAACGGTAACAAAATACAAATTTTCGTCGCAATCCTAATTACACTGGAAATGGGGTTATTACTGGAATGTTTTCATTTTGAAGACTGTTTTAAGTGATAAAGTCGCAATCCTAATTACACTGGAAATGGGGTTATTACACGAAGTAGTGGAGGAAGAGGATTTGCCCTTCTAAAAAAGTCGCAATCCTAATTACACTGGAAATGGGGTCATTACAAATATTATTATTATTATGATATTACTTCCAATTGTCGCAATCCTAATTACACTGGAAATGGGGTTATTACCAAAAAAAGTAACAGGTATGAACAACGAAATTAGAGTCGCAATCCTAATTACACTGGAAATGGGGTTATTACCCGATTTCTGTAAGTGCATCATGCAACGCTGTAAAGTCGCAATCCTAATTACACTGGAAATGGGGTTATTACATATAATATCAAGACCCTACATGAGGCACATGATACTGTCGCAATCCTAATTACACTGGAAATGGGGTTATTACTATAAGAAATGAAAAAAAACAAACAAAAAGGAGGTCATGTCGCAATCCTAATTACACTGGAAATGGGGTTATTACATTTAATTCTGTTTTTGTTTTTAGTCTTGAGTTTTGTCGCAATCCTAATTACACTGGAAATGGGGTTATTACTACAAAATGTTTAATTTTTAATATGTTAGTCATTTTAGTCGCAATCCTAATTACACTGGAAATGGGGTTATTACGAATTTGTGACCGCTTATGATGAAGTCAGCATGGAGGTCGCAATCCTAATTACACTGGAAATGGGGTTATTACCCTGTTGCGATATAATATTTAAAACATTAACCCTTAGCGACTTATGAGAAGTATGCAATAAATCATAATATAATGACATTAACTACATATTTCTATTTTTTCACCGATGTCAAAGAGCTATGCAAGCTTTGCAGCTTACAAAGGCGAAAATAAATATAAAAAACAACAATGCCAAATTTATTTCCCATATTTTTTTTTTTCAAACCACTTCAAAAATACCCCCACAAAAACAATCTCCTAAACAACTGATTTTGAAGCGCATTATCTCCGAGCAAGCTATTTTTTCATTTCCATTTTCATTTCCAACTTATCTCTCCAGATTTCTATCATCTGCCGTAAAATCACTCCAATAATCCTTAAAATTGTCCATCTGCTCTTTACTTCCCAACACAATCAGGTGCATACCAGGCAACAACACCGTATCAGGCGAAGGATTGATAAGGTATTCCCCATCCTTTTTTTTCACCCCCACAATGCTCGCCCCCGTTTTTTGCCGAATCATCAGTTCCCGAATCGTCTTCATCGGTCGCCCCGTATCCATGTCCGAAATGTCAATCTCCTCAAAACTAATCTGACTCGACTGTTCATTCGACACCATCTGAAAAAACTCCACCAAATCAGGTTTCCCCACCAGCGTAGCCATGTAGAAACCTCCAATTTTCTCGGGGGTAATCGCCCGATCTGCCCCCGCCTTCAGCAGTTTTCGCTCCGCCTTAGGACTATTCGCTCGGCTAATGATCTTCAAGCCAGGATTCAACTGACGCGCCGACAAAACCACATACACATTTTCGGCATCATCAGGCAAAGTAGTAATCAAAGCACTCGCCCTTCGAATCCCCACCTCTTCCATGATATCATCGTTTGTTGCATCACCTTCCACAAACAAAAAATCCTTGAGCAGTCGCATGTCTTTCGTAACCGACTCCTCCAATTCTACGACCACAAAAGGCATTTTTTGGTGAATAAAGTGAGCCGCCACCTCTGCCCCATACTTGCCGTAGCCACATATAATAATGTGGTTATTAAGTGCATTTATCTTTTGTTCGATATTGTAATCTTGCCACATTTCCTGAAAATTTCCTTCAATAACATAAGCCGTAAGCACCGAAAGCACATACGCAAACACGCCAATATTAACCAAAATCAACATAGACGCAAACACCCTTCCTATATCCGATAGCGGTCTAACTTCGGTATAACCGACTGTTGAAAACGTAATTATCGACATATAAAATGCTTCAATAAAGGTATATCCTTCTATCAGCATAAAACCAACCGTCCCCAGCACCAATACCGACACCAGCAGGACGACAGCAATGAAGCCTTCCCGAATATAATCTGCAAATTTTTTCTTACGTATAAGACTAAAAAAACTCAAAGCGATATAGGGTTTACTTTTTTTTGCACCAAACTTCAACTCTCGTCAAATAAAAGTAGATAAGGACCGCCAATAGAATAGCTTCCCAATTTAGACTTTTGTAGTTTCATTTAAAAATCTATCAGAAGGAAGAAAATCAACATTCTATCAACAGAAAACTACAAAAGTCTTGATGCTATTGAGGAACTTATATTATTGGAGTTGCTAACTTCGGTTTACTTTTTACAATGATACGATTTTTGAATGTAATAACCACATTCTTCCCAATTGGTTTTCGGATAAGCCTTTAAATTGTCATCAGTGAAAACTCAAATTCAAAGCACAAAACTTGTCCCATATTCTAATCGAGTAACTATTTAATAATCAAACCTCTGCGCATCTCTGTTTCTGCGTTTAATAAAAACTACCCGAACTATTGTTAGAGGTAGGAGGTGAAAATTTAACCGCCATCCTCCCTGCCTTCAAAATCTTCCGTCCTATTCCCCTGTTTGCCGTCCCACATCTCATCACTCCCTCGAAGAAACCTGAAACACCATCGTTGTCACCACATACAAAATCGCCGAAACACCTAAGACCAGCCCAAAACCAATCCAATCATTCAAGGGATGTTCCAACAAAGCCATCACCCTCGAATCACCAGACTGTGCCACAGGAATCGCAATCGCAATACCAATCAATGCCTCCCCCGTAATCAAACCCGAAGCAAACAACAAACCCGCCTGATTGCTATTTTGCTCCTTAGTCTCAAACTCCTCATAATCCATTGCAGCCTGACGATTCGCATGATAGCGGCTTACCAACCAAGCAATAATACCACCCAACATGATAGCACTATCCAACTCAAAAGGCAAATACAAACCCACTGCAACTGCCAGTACAGGCAAACGAAAATCCGAACCACGACGTTCTTGAACCACATCCGCCACAATCACCAACACCCCCAACAAAGCCCCCAACGATACAATTACCCACGGCAAATTACCTCCAAAAACACCATCCGCCACACTTTGCATCAAAGTCGCTTGAGGTGCCGCCAAAGCATCGGGTCTAGTTACCGTTTTAGGTCCAAAACCATAGGCCTGATTCAATTGTGACAACACAAAAGGAATCGTCAAAGCCGCCGCCACCACACCAATAAACTGCATAATCTGTTGTTTGAAAGGCGTTGCCCCCAAAAGATAACCCGACTTCAAATCCTGCATATTGTCTCCTGCAATAGCAGCCGCACAACACACCACTGCTCCAATCAATATTGCTGCCGCAGGTCCCTTTGCCGAATCCGTTCCCATCAACAAGAGCAGTAGTAATGAAGAAGTAAAAACAGTTGCAATCGTAACACCCGAGATAGGATTGTTAGAACTACCCACCAAACCAGCCATATACCCCGCCACAGCCGAAAACAAAAAACCTGCAATGACCATCACCACCGACATAAACAAGGTGACAGAAGTTATATTGATTTCTCTTTGGTAAATCAAAAAAATCGGTACAATCATCACCAAAATACCAATCAACACATAATGCATCGGAATATCCCGTTCCGTTCGCAGTACCATTGTGTTGTCCTCCTTTTTGCGAAACGCCTTCATCGCCTCCTTCGCCGCATCTATCAAGGCATGGCGAATACCCACCAAAGCCCACAGACCACCCACCAACATCGCTCCGACCCCCAAGTACCGCAGCTTATAACTCCAAAGTGAGCCACCAACTGCCACCGCCGAAACGCCCTCCGCTGAGGCCAATTTACCTGCTGCAACCAACTCATTCACCGTTCCATCATAACCAAAAATCGCAATATACAAAGGTGCTGCAATCCACCAAGTAATCGCTCCACCCAAAAATACCAAACTCGAAATGCGAATCCCCACAATATATCCAACCGCTACCAAAGCCGGGGAAGTATTCATTCCAAAATAAGCATATCCTTTGTTTCCAAGCACAGTTGCCTTCTCCAAAATACCTTCCCACAACCGAAAACCCTGTTCACACAACTTCAACAATGCTCCCATCAAACCACCCGCCAATAAAAACTTGATGAAATTACCGCCCTCTGTACCCGACTTCAATACCTCCGCCGTAGCAATCCCTTCAGGGAACTTCAATCCCTGCTTCACAATCAGCGCATTTCTCAGAGGAATGGTAAACAAAACCCCCAAAACCCCTCCACAAAGCGCAATCGCAGCCGTTTCGAAATAGTCAAAATCCGCCCAGTAGCCCATCAAAATTAAGGCAGGAAAAGTGAAAATTACCCCCGCAGCCAATGACTCACCTGCCGAAGCAGCCGTTTGTACTGCATTGTTTTCTAAAATATTGGAGTTTCTAAAAATACGCAGAATCGCCATAGACATCACCGCAGCAGGAATAGAAGCCGCTACCGTAAGTCCTGCAAACAAGCCCAAATAAGTATTAGCAGCCGCCAACACTGCCGACAAAATGACTCCCAAAATCACACCTTTAATGGTAATTTCAGGTAGAACCGTTTGGGGTTTGATATAAGGTTTGTGGTTTTCGTTCATCTTATGTTTTTGAAAATGGTAGAAAAGCGGAAACAGCGTAAAAATAGACATTTTAAACAAATCGTTTCTTTTCCATCTCTTTTTTTACAAAGAAGTGATGACTTCAAAAAGCCAAGATTCTTTCTATCAACCAAAAAGCCGCCATAGTTCCAATCCCATAAGGCACAATTTTCCATGCCCACCGAGGAAGTTCTATACCCATTTTCAGCCAGATCCCTAAAATCACTACACAGACTCCAATAAACATTAACTGGCCAATTTCCACCCCGACATTGAAGGTCAACAAGGCCAGAGGAATATTTTGCTGCGGAAAACCGATGGCAGACAATGCCCCTGCAAAACCAAATCCATGCAATAATCCAAATACAAACGCCACCAACCACGGATATTGTGCTGTCAAACTGTTTTTTCCCTCACGAAAATACAAGTATTCCCTCGCCAAAAACACAATACTCAGCGCAATCACCGCCTCAATAGGTGCTTGCGGAACATGCACCCAACCCATTGAAGCCAATGCCAAAGTGATACTGTGAGCAACCGTGAAAGCGGTAATCGTTTTGACCAATGCACCCAAACTTTGCACCAGCAGCAGCAAACACAACACAAAAAGCAGATGGTCAATTCCTAACAAAATATGCTCAATACCCAAACCTGTGTACAGTTGCACTACTTCCCACACATTCGGCTCTATCGGTATGATTTCCTGCGGCTTATCTGGCTGCAAAAGCAACGAATAAGAAGTCTGATTCGCCAAATTGATTTGTACCAACACATCCACTAAGGTCAATTCCAAACCTTCAATAGAAATGTTCTTCCCATTCAAAGAGCGTTCATAATTCCCTATATAGTGTCGAATATAGGCATCAGGCAAAAAGTTGTCAGTCGTTTGAATTAGTTCAAAACCATCGGGAAATAGTGGGGTAATTTTTGGAGTTTTGTCCCCAATCAGAGGAACTTTCCAAGTAATTTGGTAAAGGTCTGTCGAATCAGTATTTTGATTGATTTCGAGGTAAGCAGGGCGAATTTCGTGTGCTATTGAAGGATAAGACAGACACAGTAATAGGAAGACCAATGGGCAATACTGTAAGTACCTCTTTTTCATTTCACCAAATTGTAAGTCACCTGATATTTTTTCCGCAAATTCTGAAACAAGTCCTCTTGATACTTAAACTGTTCCGCCATTTTCCAATCCTCCAAAACCTGCGATTTTACCATTTCAAAAGGCTGCAAATCCGTTGTTTCAATAGCTGCAATATACACCAAGTGAATTCCATACCCCGATTGAATCGGTTCCATCCATCCTACTTCTTTTGCAGTAAACAAAGTTTGGGTAAATTCCTGCCCCAATATCTGACGCACATCGTCCGCATCTTTTGCCGCAAAGTAAGATTGCAGGTGTGATTTATCTCCAATCTGTGCTTTACCTCCCCCTTCAAAAGATTGATTTAGAAGCACTTTCAAGGCATTTTGTGCATTTTCAAGCGGTTTTTCTCTCAAATCGGGATTGAAGTAAAACTGGTGGAAACTGATTTTCTTAGGGCTTTGATAGTTGTTGGGATGCGCCTCGTAAAATTGTAGCAACAAATCATCTGATGCTCTTTGTGGCGTAGTCAAATCCTTCACCAAAAATTCATACTTTTGTTTGAGGCGACGGCGAATGATTTCATCATTGCGGTCTAAATTCATTCGCAAGGCTTCTCGATAAAATATTTCGGCCTTGATTTCTGCTTCAATAAGGCTTTGAAGTGTGACACTGTCAGGCGGATAATTCCAATTTTGTTGATACGATTTCGCCAATCTATCTACATCACTCGCTTCTATTATGATTTGATAATCCCCTGATTGTTCTTCATTTCTATTGAGAAAACCGTATAAAGCAAACAACAATCCGCCTAATAAAAGGAAGTGTAAAAGTGGATCTTTGAGTATTGTGGTCATGGGGCGAAAATAAATAAAAATTGGTGAATCCTCATTACTCAGGTGGCACTGCTCCAAAAACTTGAGTGACATATATTCCTTTCTCTCGACTATCATAGGCTGCAGCCGTTCCTACCCTAAAAAAAGATTCGTGCATCAAATTGTCGTAATGCCCTGGTGAACCTTTCCAATTTTGGGCAATTTCTTTGGCTGCTTCATTGTAGGTAGGGGTTTCTATATCAATTAGTTTCCCATTTTGTTTCACCAAAGTAAAACCCATAAACTGCAGATTTTCACCCACCATTCGATGTGTGCAGTTATTGATTCGGGTACGTTCCATCACACTTTTCATATCTTTGTTTCTTTGTTCATGTGTGAGTTTACCTTGTTTCATCACATATTCATTTTGAAGGATAGCTGCTTTGCGAAGGCAATTGTCTTTTTGTAAATCCACACGTCTTTTTTTGGCCCTCAAATTGTTGATTTCTTCATGCACCAAATCTTCCATCAATGAAATATCAAAATGATTGATATCAATGTTTTCGTTCGCCTTATTTCGGTCAATCGGTCTGCTAGGAGAAGTTTCGTTTTCTTCAATGGAGACGGGGGGAGAAGGCGGATTTTTGTGCGTCAAAAAACAGGCATTCATCGCCACCAAAGCCAAGATGGTTGTAAGCAATTTCACAGTCATAAAAAGTAAGTAAAAATGAGAATTAGAAAAATCGTTTCTTCATGCCCTCCACATCTATCAAAACCAACATCGTCAAAAGTAAAAATGGCAGGGCATTCGTCCTATAACGCACAATTGCGCCCAAATTATCTACAATGAGTCCGACAAATATGTAAAAAGAAACACTAAAAAACAAAGCGAAATAAAAAATTGCCAATTCTCTGCCACTGGGAAACTTATCCCTGAATAAAAGTGCAATTCCTATCAAGAGCAGAAAAGACCAGGTTTCAAGCACTGACACCCCCCGTCGAAACGAGTTAACATCGCCTAAGTGTGGACGACACAAGGTATTGTAAAAGGCCTTCGGCGAATGTTGAAGTAAACTCAATGCAGTAGGTTCTAGGATTGCAATATCTATGTCTGCGTCTCCAATGCTGTCTTCCACAAAATACTGCCTTGTATCTGCAATTTTCGCAAAAATATTGATGGGAGAATAAAAACTAATCAGTTGGGCAATCAACAACATCCCTACATAAACGCCTAAATACTTAGCAAATATGTATTTGGGTCGGCGAAATGTCCAGTAACAAGCAATCATTGCAGGAATCAACAGTCCAATGGCATAAGGGCGCAACATCGCCAAAAAAACCATATTGAAGAACAAAATCAACATTCTTTTGATATTGAAGCCGTTTTGTAATGACCGATGAAAATAATAAGTCATCAACCCCATACAAAAAAAAGTGAGTCCGTCTTTGTGTATTCCTGAAGTCCAAAAAACGATGGAAGGGGTACAAAACAACAATATGGCAATTGGTGAAGCTTTGGTACTGAAATAAGCGGTAAAAGTTCGATAAAAACCAATGATGCCGATAAAGGACAAAAAAGCCCAAAAAACAACATGAACGCTGTAGTAATTTCCTGCAAACAATTGAATGAGTGCATCTATCCTCAAAACACTGTAGTACCGCCAATCTGTCCAACCAACAATCGCATCTATATAACCCGCTAAATAGTTGGGTATTGGACGATTGATTGGGCCAAATACCAATTCGAGAAAATAAAGCGGATTCTCAAATAAGCTCGTATAGATGGTATGGCTATCCTTCAAAAAAGACCAGGTATCACCCCCATTGTAGTAGTAGAGGTGTAAGTACCCATACAGACATCCTGCTGCAATTTTTAGCCAAAAAGCTGATAATAAGAATTTTGCAGGAATTTGACTATTTTTGAAGAAAGAAAACTTGGTGACAACAATACTTAACAAGCCTGTGTAAAAAAGAAAAAGAATTGACTCCAAACGTTAATTTTTGTCAAAGATAGAAATAACCCATCGCATTTATTTTAATTTTGGTTGGGCTTCAATCTTCAATAAAAATTAATTTTTACCTTTGCACCATGCAATTTACAGCACAACAATTGAGCATTTTGCTTAACGGAACAGTGGTTGGCGACCCAAACGTAACAGTTCACGATATAGCCAAAATTGAAGAGGCCAAAAAGGGACAGCTTAGTTTCATAGCTAATCCCAAGTATGCCTCTTACCTTTATACGACTGAGGCTTCAATATTGATTGTGAACAATGATCTCATATTGGAAGCAGAAGTAGAAGCAACTTTAATCAAAGTTCCCAATGCTTACACTGCTTTCACAACTCTCCTCGAAAAATATCAATCGACCATGCAACGCAAAGCAGGGATTGAAGCACCTTCCTATGTAGATGACTCTGCCACAATTGGTGAAAACCCCTACATTGGAGCATTTGCGTATATCGGCAAAAATGTCCAGATTGGCAATAACGTTCAATTGTTTCCAAACACTTATATTGGTGACAATGTGACGATTGATGACAATTCTGTACTCTATGCAGGTGTAAAAGTTTACCAAGATTGCGAAATCGGAAAGAATTGTATCATTCATGCCAATGCAGTGATTGGAGCCGATGGATTTGGATTTGCACCACAAGCAGATGGTAGTTACCGCAAAATCCCACAATTGGGAAAGGTAATCATCAAAGACCATGTGGAAATTGGTGCAAATACGACAATTGACCGAGCGACAATGGGCGCAACACTCATCGAAGAAGGAGCAAAACTGGATAATCTCGTGCAAATTGCCCACAATGTGGTGATTGGAGCGCATACTGCTATTGCCTCACAATCAGGAGTTTCGGGAAGCACTAAGATTGGCAAACACTGTGTATTGGCTGGTCAAGTAGGTGTAGTAGGACATCTCAACATTGCGGATTACACTATCATTGGTGCACAGAGTGGTGTTAGCAATTCTGTTACGGAACCAAATACAACGGTATTGGGTTCACCTATCATGGATCACCGACACGCTAGACGTGTATATGTGGTATATCGAAATTTACCAACTTTAGCAAAAAAGCTCAATGAACTTGAAAAAAAAATCAAAGAATTATCAGCTAATCTGGACAAAAGCCATCAATAAATGACAAGTTTTCAACATACTATCCAAAAAGAAGTAAGCATTAGTGGAGTGGGCTTACACACAGGCGAGCAGGTAGAAATGACATTCAAACCTGCTCCACCCGATTATGGTATTCGATTTCAGCGCATAGACTTGGAAAATCAACCCATTATTAAGGCAGATGCCGACTTTGTGACAGATGTACAAAGAGGCACTACCTTAGAGCGCAATAAGGTAAAGATTAGCACAGTTGAACACGCTTTGGCGGCATTAGTGGGGCTTGAAATTGACAATGTGTTGATTGAACTCAATAGCCAAGAAGTACCTATCATGGACGGCAGTTCACAACCTTTTGTGGCCGCACTCCTGGATGCTATTCCAACAAAACAAGATGCGAAAAAACTGTTTTTCAACATCACCGAAAATATTTATTACAATGATGTAGAAAAAGATGTTGAAATGATGGTATTGCCTGCGGATGATTACCAAGTGACAGTGATGATTGACTTCAATTCACCTGTATTGGGCAAACAACATGCAACTTTACAACAGTTGAAGGACTTTAAAGACGAAATATCATCGGCACGTACTTTCTGTTTTTTACACGAATTGGAGTTGCTCCTAAAAAATAATCTTATCAAAGGAGGTGACTTGAGCAATGCCATTGTGGTAGTAGATAGAGAAGTAGGAGATGAAGAATTGAACCGTTTGGCTACCTTATTCAACAAACCTTCGGTAAGAGTAAGACGGGAAGGGTATTTGAGCAATGTCGAACTACGACACAAAAACGAACCTGCTCGACACAAATTATTGGATGTAGTGGGCGACTTGGCACTCATTGGAACACCTATCAAAGGACGGGTGATTGCCACAAAACCAGGTCATGCAACCAATATTGCATTTGCTCAAAAAATAAAAAAATACATTAAGGAACACAAACATTTAATAGATGCGCCTGTTTATGACCCTAACATACCGCCACTTTACAATATTGAACAAATAAAAGGTTTGTTGCCACACCGCTCTCCTTTTTTGTTGATAGACAAAATTATTGAGCTTACTAAGACAACCGTAATAGGGGTAAAGTGTGTTACATACAATGAACCTTTTTTTAGGGGACACTTCCCTCATCAAGCTGTGATGCCGGGGGTATTAATTTTGGAGGCAATGGCCCAAACGGGTGGTATTTTGGTCTTGAATCAAGTACCTGATCCAGAAAACTATATTACCTATTTTCTAAAAATTGCAGAGGCAAGATTTAGAAATATGGTTGTTCCTGGTGACACTTTGGTCTTTAAAATGGAACTTTTAGCTCCTATTCGAAGGGGATTGTGTGAAATGAAAGCAACGGCCTATGTTGGCAAAAAAATTGCAGCAGAAGCCCTTATGACCGCACAAGTAAGAAAACACGTTCAATAACATCCTATTGACTTAATTATTATTACTATCAATAATTTTCTATAATGGCGAATATTTCGGATAAATCGGAAGTACATCCTGATGCTAAGATTGGTAAAAATGTGACAATTGGTCCTTTCTGTTACATTGATGAGGGAGTTGAAATAGGTGAGGGCACTCGAATTGAACCTCATGTGACCATCTACAAAGGAGCTACTATTGGCAAACACTGTCACATTTTTCCGGGAGCAGTCATCGCAGCTATTCCCCAAGATTTGAAGTATGAAGGCGAAGAAACAACAGCTGAAATTGGGGACTACACCACTATTCGAGAGTATGTCACCATCAATAAAGGCACAGCTTATTCAGGAAAGACTGTCATCGGAAGCCACTGTTTGTTAATGGCTTATGTCCACGTAGCACATGATTGCGTCTTAGGAAATCAAGTGATTTTAGCCAATGATGTGAACCTGGCGGGACATGTAGAAATAGAAGATTGGGCAATTTTGGAAGGCACGGTTGCGGTGCAACAATTTATTCGCATTGGGCGACATAGTTTCATTGCAGGGGGGTCTTTGGTTCGCAAAAATGTGCCTCCTTATGTCAAGGCAGCTCGTGAACCTCTCGCTTATGCTGGAGTCAATTCTGTGGGTTTGATCCGACGTGGATTCAATGAAACAAGCATTAAGAACATTCAGGACATTTACCGAGAAGTTTTTATTCGCCGACAAAACATTGCTACTGCTCTTGAGATAATTGAAAACGATCACCTTGATAGCGAAGAAAAAAAACACATTCTCAGTTTTATCCGCAACTCACCCAAAGGAATCATGAAAAGTTTTAATTCTCTTCTAAACGGTGCCAATACAAATGGCACGCATAGCAATACCAATGGGAAATTAATGGAGAAGCTATCCTAATCAAACACAATTCCCAAAAATTGACTTAAATTCCTCCATGCGATGTTTTCCTGTTTTTGAAGTGGAACACCTGCTGCAAAATGTTCAAAGCGTTGACGGGTATGCTGCAAAGTGTACTCAGGAAAATCGGAACCTATACAAATTCGTTGGTCAAAGTGTTGGAATAGAAACTGCAAATCTACATCTACTGAACTATTCGAGTATTTTTGGAGGGTAAGGGATAGATCCAACAGCAAGTTGCCATTGAAGCGTACTAATTCTGCATACTTCAATATCTGAATATCCCCTCCATGCACCAAAACCACCTTTGTATCAAGACTTTGTTTCAAAATATTCACCAGACCGTAAAATGGATCTTGGCTTGGGTAATTCTTCAAATGCGTGTGCATATAGGTGCACCAAAAGACCACCAAATTTTGTTTTGCCGCTTCTTGCAATGTTTTGACCAAAATAGGTTCATGTCCAACCAAGTTTAGATTTGAAAACCTCGGATGAATTTTGATACCTTTGAATCCCATTGCAGCAATTTCGGCAAGTTCTTTGGCGATAAAGGGTGTTGCAGGCGGCTGAAATCCTGCAATAGGTATCAAATTGGCATATTTGTCGCATTGCTTCAAAAAAGCACCATGTTCATAGCCTTCTATATTCGCCATACCAATGGCACACGCTGCTTTGAAGTTGACATCCGTCATAGATTTTTGCAAGGCTTCAAAACTTGCATCTATTGACTTTTTGTCCAGCCATTTAGCAGTTAAAGTTGGATGTGCTAAAGAATCAAATAATGGAATAGAAGGAGTCATTGGGTTGATTTTATTTTTGACTCATAGATATTTTTAGTGGAGTAGTTAAAGACTTTTGTAGTTTCCTTTTGAGAACATACTGATTTTCAAACATTCCATATCTTTAAGAATAAACTACAAAAGTCTCATTCCACTAAAATCTTCGATGAGCCTTATTTTTTTGTAAATCTACGGCAAAAGTAATTTTAAAACCATTACCTTTTTAATTTTGTAGTTTTAAATATTTTATCATAAGAACGCTTCAAAATTAATTTTATAAAAAGCTGATTTTGAAGTGTAATTTTTATTTTCATTTTAATTTGTTCCACACCATGTTAGATGTATTAATTGTAGGTGCAGGCCCTATTGGCCTGGCTTGTGGCATTGAAGCCCAAAAAGCAGGACTGGAGTATCTGATTGTAGAAAAAGGGGTTTTGGTCAATTCTATTTACAATTATCCCAGTAACATGACCTTTTTTTCGACCTCCGAACGCTTGGAAATTGGTGGCGTTCCGTTCATTTCACACCTACCCAAACCGACCCGACCCGAAGCATTGGAGTATTATAGAAGGGTGGCTATGAGTTGGAAATTGAAGGTAAATTTATATGAAAAGGTAGAAAACATTGTGAAACAATCAGATATTTTTCATATTGAAACTTCAAGAGGTGTCTATACTTCAAAGGCCATAGTTGTGGCAACTGGATTTTATGACATTCCCAACCTAATTGGTGTGAAAGGTGAAGATTTGCCGAAAGTGCGCCATTATTATACAGAGCCTCACCCCTATTTTGGGCAGAAAATTGCAGTGATTGGGGCTGCAAATTCGGCAGTTGATGTGGCTTTGGAAACCTATCGAAAGGGTGCAGATGTGACGATGGTGATATTGGAAGATGGCATTTTGCCTACGGTGAAATATTGGGTGCGTCCCGACATCGAAAACCGCATCAAGGAAGGCACAATTAAGGCTCACTTCAATTCTGAAATAACAGCGATTTATCCCAGACACATTGAAGTAAAAACGCCCGAAGGTACGATTACACTCGAAAATGATTTTGTGTTGGCAATGACTGGCTACAAACCCAATTTTGCTTTTTTAGAAATGTTGGGCGTTGAATTTCAAGAAGATGAGTACAAAACTCCTCATTACAATACCGACACACAAGAATCGAATGTAAAAAACGTTTATTTAGCGGGGGTTGTATGTGGAGGTTACAAAACGAATAAGTGGTTTATCGAAAATTCGCGTATTCATGCTGAGACAATTGTTGCAGATCTAAAGAATAAATAATTCCTTACTAAAACCCCTATTTCAGTTTGTACTTTTATTTTTAGAAAAAAGGGAATTTATGTCGGAAGAAAGGGACTCCTTTCGTCTAATAGATACGAATGAAACTATCAATCCTTTTGGGTACGGTAATTTGGATATACTTGGTGTGTATAAAATGACCAAACCAAAAATTTGAAATTCACAATTGCAACCATATATTATGAATTTATAAATTCTACTCACAAATGACAACGAATCAACTATATTTCAATAAATACGGAGAGATAAATGCCTTGGGGCGAATGCTCTATGCTGAAGCCATTCGCCTCAATAGATTAGACGATTTGCCAACAGATCTCTATGAGCATGTGCTGCAATCGCCATGGGCAAGTGCAGAAATCATTGATTTATACACCTTAATAGAGAATGAAGAATATTCAGAAAGCGAACCTCATCCTTTTTTCGATTTGAGCAATAAAACAATCGGCAACGATATCAATGATATAGACCGTATTTTGGAGCAGTTGAAAACCGAAGCATTGCTCAATCTAACCTACGAAAAGGCGATTGAAGAACAATTTGCTTTTCGCAGTTCGGCAGCAGCGGCTGTGCCATTGAAGGTCAAAACACCGATTGAAGAACAGTTGGTGATGGAAAATTTCATTGATTTTGAGTGGGAAACAAGCAGCAACAACGAATTGATTCTCACTTTAGAAAACCATCAGCGAAGGTTGGTGAAAGAACGATTGCCTGCTGGTACGACCTCTTTCCGAATTGATTTGCTTCCCAAAGACAAGTTTCCTTCTGGTTTGTACTATTGGAAATTGGCTTTGAGAGGCGGAAAACCAATTATCGGAAAAGTGTATATCTATCAAGTTTGAAAAGGCAGTTCCTTCAATATTTTTTGGTAGCGCTGATTTATATACGCCCAATCTTTTTCGCTCATGTTTGTAAATTGTTGCTTGCGAATGCGGTCATATAGGCGGTAATCGTAAATGAGGGTAAAATTTTTGACAAAAGGAAGTTCTTCTATCTTTTTGAACCGTTCATAAGTTTTGTCCCTCAACAACAATTCTATTCGCCTACGCAATAGACTGATTTCTTTTCGGAGGGACTTGATTTCTTCCTTGCGGATGCGTGCGTTTCCGCCTCCTCTTTTGAAGTCTCGCAAGCGGTAATCTTCTATACCCCGATAGTTTTTGATTTGTAAATAAGGCAGTTGCAATAGTTTTTCCAACTCCTTCAATTCTTTTTCCGTAGCAGCTTCTGGCTCTTTGTAGTCGGGGTCGGCATATTGTTCGGGAATCGCTCCTCGGTATTTCCAAGTGCGGATGGTGCTGCCTGCAAGGTTGTATTTGCGCTGGAGATGGTCTGCAAGTTCTTCGGTATATTTCATTTTTTGGTGGCTTTTTTATCCCTTCAAATGACTAACAATATAGCATTTTTTTTAGTAATGGGCGTATTTTCTGAAGCGCACAAATTCAAAACGTATGTTTTTGGTGCCGTCTTCGTTGGTGGTCGTCAGTCGCTCGCTGGTGCTGGCTACTACTTCAATGCCTTGCTTTTGAAGTAGTAGGACAAGTGTGAAGGTGAAGGTGAGTTCGCCCATGAGGTGTACGGTCAGTTGTGGATGGTCGAGTTGTAGTTTTTGGATTTTCTGCAAATAAACATCTGCTAATTCTGCTACTTGTTGGGGGGCAAATTCAGGCGGTATGTTGGGAAAGGGGATATCTTGTATTTCGCCGTATTGCTGGACGGCGGTTTGGTGTTGGTGCTTGTTCCAATTGGGGTAGGGGTGATTGGAGAGGTTTAGGAGCATTGCTAAATGAATTTTGAATAATCAAAAGGGTAGTGTTATTACTGATATGTTTTTTAATTTGAATACAAGGTTCGATAAATTATTTGCACGTTTATTAACGACATCTACCAATCTCACTTCGACATCTTCTTTTGAACCTGCTCGTTTCTTCAAACGGGCAACAGCAGATATGGGAAAGTCTAAGTTTTCGGCAAAGTAATAATACCATGCTACATAGACTTCTTCCATATCCATACAGCCTGCCATAAGCTCGTCTATTCGGTCTTCTCGTTCTGTGTCTTTTGTATAGGACATTTTATTGTTTTTAAGAGTTGATCATGTAGC